>NZ_JASMRR010000001.1:9928-707870 GCF_041431175.1 Psychrobacter sp. Arc29
GTGGGCTGTCCGCGACTCGAACGCGGGACCAATTGATTAAAAGTCAACTGCTCTACCAACTGAGCTAACAGCCCTAAGCGAGGATTAAATGAATTATTACTTCATCTGAGTGCAAGAGAATTTACATTTTCGTAAATTCTAAAAACACTGTATCCAAACTAGGTTTGCATTTTACTGCAAGTAAAAATTCTCGTGAAAGAACTTTTTAAACTAACTTTATTAAATAACTACCGGATAGGGTAGAACGATTAATAAAGATCAAACTAAAATATGGTGGGCTGTCCGCGACTCGAACGCGGGACCAATTGATTAAAAGTCAACTGCTCTACCAACTGAGCTAACAGCCCTAACGTTTAAAGTGTTTGTATCCCTAAACGTGAGAGCACATTATATATATAATTCTGACAATTACAACCCCACATGATAAAAAAAGTGCAAATCTCTCGTAAAATCACATGTTTTTTTTAGTTTTTTATCATTAAACTATTATTTTGCCCTGAATATTTGCTCAAATAGTGATGATCATTGTTTGTTAGTCGCGAGAAAGTGCCTCGACGGGATCAAGTTTTGCTGCATTACGCGCAGGCAAGAAGCCGAAGATAACGCCAATCAGTGTCGAGCAAACAAACGCGGCAATAATAGATGTCGGTGAATAGATGACTTTGAAACTGTCGCCGCCCACACGATTGATCAATTCACCAATGGCGAAGGCCAGTCCAATCCCCAGTAAACCGCCCAAGATACAAACTAAGACTGCCTCAATCAAGAACTGCTGCATGATATCACTTTGGCGCGCACCAACGGCCATACGTACACCAATCTCATTGGTACGCTCAGTGACAGACACCAGCATGATATTCATTACGCCAATACCGCCAACGACTAAGGAGATGATGGCAATGGATGAGATCAGTAAAGTCATGGCAGTCGTCGTTGACTCAATCGTCTGGCGAATAGAGTCTGAATTGCGTATGCGAAAGTCATCAGTACCGTGACGGCTTATCATCAATTGTGAGATAGCAGATTCAGCAGCGGAAGAAGAGATATTGTCATCAATCAACGCCACAAAGCTTTCGATGTTCGAGCCGCCTTTGATGCGCGACATCATCGTGGTGTAGGGCATATAGAGCGTTGGGGTGTCGACACTGGGGCCAAAACCACCATCATTAGGTGCAAGAACACCGATCACACGTCCAGGTACGCTACCGATAAGCAGCACTTCGCCAATGGGGTTGGCATTGTCCGGAAAAAAGGTTCGCTTGGCACTGTCATCAATAATGATGTCCTGCATACGGCGGTCGATACTTTGCGCATCAAAGCCTTGACCTTGTGTTAGCGTCTCACCACTGACCGTCAGGTAGTCTTTACCAACGCCGCTGACACTAGCTGCCTCTTGTACATTGCGGTAGCGCACATTCATATTGCTATCGAGTTGGGGGCTGACACTGATCACATAAGGCTGGTTTTCGACGGCCTCAGCGTCTTGCGGAGTCAGATTATCATCATTGTATTGACGCCTTGGGTCGCCGTAAGGGTAGCCGTCACTGATGGTAATGGTATTGGTGCCAAGCGCACTGATATTCTCTAAAATTTGCGCCTGTGAGCCTTTACCAAGCCCAACCACTGACACGACTGAAGCGATACCGATAATAATACCGAGCATTGTCAGCAGAGTACGCATTTTATGAGCACGCATCGCCAGTAAGGACATTTTGAATGCTTCGAGCAGGCGATCAATAAAGCTACTGAATACACTTTTACGATTGTTGTCTAAAATAGGTTCTGGTTCATTATGGGTCTGCTGATAATGCTCAGTTTTATAATCAGCGATCACATAACCGTCTTTGAGCTCAATGACGCGCTCAGCTTGCGCCGCAAGTTTGGGGTCATGCGTGACCATGATGATGGTATGACCTTGATCATTGAGGTCATGTAGTATTTTCATCACATCTTCGCCAGATTTGCTGTCAAGCGCACCTGTTGGCTCATCTGCAAGGATAATATCGCCACCGTTCATCAGCGCTCGCGCGATGGAAACGCGCTGCTGCTGCCCGCCTGAGAGCTGGTTTGGACGGTTATTGACTTTTTCTGCCAATCCTAAGTCTGCTAGGAGTTTTTCGGCACGATCACTACGCGTTTGACCGTCCATTCCTGCATATACCGCAGGGACTGAGACGTTATCTCTGGCACTGATATCGCCGAGTAGATGATAGCGCTGAAAGATAAAACCAAAATGCTCACGGCGCAGTTTTGCCAGTTCATCAGCGTCTAAGCGACTGACCGATTGACCATAGATTTTATATTCACCAGCCGTTGCTTGATCCAAGCAGCCCAAGATGTTCATCAAGGTTGACTTACCAGAGCCTGACTGGCCGATGATAGCGACCATCTCGCCTTGATTGATGGTCAAGTCGATATCATGGAGCACGCGAATGTTTTGTTCACCAGCTTTAAACTCTCTGATCAGCCCTTTGACCTGCATCAATGGAGTGTCTGCTGCGGCATTAGGGTTGGGGCTTTTGGTGTTCATTTACGCTGCTGCCTATATCAGTACTGCTTGTATAATGACTTATATAAAATTATAAAACGCTTATCTATCATGATTGGACGCTGGTTTATCTACTTAGGTATTAAAACGGTCTTCCACCTTTACCGCCTTTTTCTGGGCCTTCTTCACTCAGTATCACCTCATCGCCTTTATTCAGGCCACTTAAAATCTGTACATCGACGCGGTTGTTGATACCTGTCTTGACAACTTGTTCAGCCACACTGCCATCCGCTTTCAAGACACGAACCTTGGCTGTTTTTGCATTTGGATCATCGTTAGTTGTGACTGCTTTTTCGGTTTTGCCGACAGGCTGTAGGGCAGCAGCAGGAATAAGTAAGACGTTTTTTGCTTGATTAATCACGACATAAACCTGTGCCGTCATGTCAATACGAAAGCGGCGATCGGTGTTGGGTACTTCGATATAGCCGACATAATAGATAGCAGAATCGGTGGAGCTGGTATCGCTGATTTGTTCAGGGGCAGGTTCAATGGCTTTGAGTACAGAGTCAAATTTTTGGTCAGGGTTACCAATGATGTTGAAATATACGGGCATACCTGCGTTGACGTTAATAACGTCTGCTTCGGAGATTTGCGCGTTGATACGCACGGTCGATAGATCTGCTAATGTGACAATGGTTGGTGCGGTCTGATTGGCATTGACAGTGGTGCCTTGCTCCGTTGTGATCGATACCACAGTACCTGATATTGGGGCACGAATAGTGGTATAGCTCAGATCTTCTTCAGCTGTGCTGACATTGGTTTGTGACTTACGTAGCGCCGCTTGTTGGCTATTGATATTGGCCTCTGTGGTCGCAATCGCGGCTTTGGCCGTGTCGATGGCAGCACGAGCATTGGCAACGGCTGCTTTTGCGGTCTCAACGCTAGTCGCTTGTGTGTCATATTCCTGCTGGGAGATGGCATCGATAGCGACTAAGTCTTGCAAACGCGCAAAATCAGATTGCGCTTGCTTGAGCTCAGATTGACGACTGGCAAGATCGGCATACGCACTTTTTAGGCTGGCTTGTTTGCTTAACGATTCTGCTTGTGCGCTTTGGATGGCAGCCACACTTTGCTCAAGGCTGGCTTGTTCGTTGCTCAGGTTGTTTTTTTGGGTCACTTGATCAATCTGTGCAATCAAATCGCCTTGTTTTACCTCATCACCAACTTCAACGTACAAGCGTTTTACTTCGCCAGATACCTGTGCGCCGACATCAACGGTATTTAAGGCTTTGACCTTACCAGACGCCATGACATTGTTTTCAATATCACCAATCTCAGCTGTCGCGGTCAAATAGTTGGGGGTGGTCTCTTTTGGTTTTAAGAAGGTATAGGCTAAAGCCCCTAGCGCTACGACGACTAAGGCGATAACGCCCCATTTGATAGCAGACTTTTTGCTCATTTTGCGCATGACAACAATCCAATCACAATTAAATCAAGTGTAGATATAGTAGAGACTTCATGTGCAAAAGGGAATGATAATTAGTTTACGAAAGGTTAAGGCTTGTTTAGAACAAATAACATGACAGAAAATAAGTGGCTGCTAATGGTTGAATATTAGAAAGAATATATTTAGCAATGGATAACAAAGAGGTGTGTTTTAGAAAGAGTTTTCAGTAGGATAAGTTTGACAAAGAAAGCAATAGGCAGGACAAAGACAGAAAGACGTGCCTAACTACTAGTATATAGTCTATCGCATCGCAAACAAGCGCTTACCTGCTAGCTCTAATGCTGCTTGCAATAACAGCTCCCATGCTGGCTGGCGAATAAGGCCTTTGATGGCTTGGTCACAGCGATAGAGCAGAGCAGGCCACTCGGTCGTTTGGGACTTTGACTGACGACGGCAGGCTTGTTGATAGAGACCCTGCTTGCTACGCCAAATGCCCAGTGCTTGTGGGTCTTGTCCATCCATCAGTTGTATAATTTGCCGCATGTCTTTACTGATTGCCCATAACACTAAAGTCGTTGGCTCATCGGTCGCCTTTAGCTGAAACATGATTTTTGCAACTTGCGTGCTATTACCCGCGAGCATCGCATCAGACAAATCAAACACACTAAATTGAGCGTCACTGACCAAAGCAACTTGCAAGTCTTTGATGTCCAACGCCACGTTATTTACCGGCTGCGTAAAGTTATTGGATTGGTCGTTATCTTCATTATTATCACTATTGCTAACAGCTAATTGTGGTGCAAACAGATAAGACAATCGCCATAACGTTTGGTAGGCACTGAGTAGATGATGCTCAGTGTGTGACATGAGGAGCTGCCACGCTTCTTGCGACAGTCGTAATCCAAACTTCTGCGCCTGTATCTGTAGTAACTGCTGGCGCTGCTGCTCATTGTATAAATTGCAATCAATAACAGTGCCGTATTGAGCAAAAGGGGCAAACCATTTGCTACTCTGACTGCGTTTGTCTTGCTTGGGTGTTAGCCATAATACGCTATGACTGTGCGTACCTGTTTGCGCCTCAACAGCAAAGCGCTCAAGCTCAGCAATAACCGCTTTGTCAGGCTTATGATTGCCAGTCACGATTACCGCACTGGCATCATCAAATAGAGACTGGCTGCCAAGCTCTGACAATACCTCTTGCCAACTCTTCACTGATATCAGCTCTATGCGCTTGATCGCATAGTTTTGCGCGCGCCAATGCGGACGCAGCGCATCAATCAGCCATTGACTGAGTAATGGCTCATCACCATGCGCCAGCCACAAGCCCGCTACCGAAACCGAAGGCTGCAGTAGTTTTGGATAAGCTTGTATAAAGGTATTTTGCATAGCATGGTAGGACACAGGTTGGTAAACAGATGATAGCATTTGCAAAAATATTACGAGCGCTGTCGAACTTGCTTAGCTGACTGACTAATGAATTAAGTACAGTACGCCCGCTCGTTATTTTTTTGTTCAAATGGCTGCAAATGGTAGAGCTTCATAACAGTATTTGTTAAAAGTTACTTCTCAGGTACGACAACAACGGTTGGCGTTGCGCCTTTATTTAGCAGTACAGACTGTTTGGCAGCAGGTGCGACTTTCGGTAGAGAAATCGCCACATATTGATCCGTGATACGGCGTGCTAAGCTGTCATAGAGCCAATCACGAATCTGGTCGCCTTGCTGATCGTCAGTACTGACGGAGGCTTCATTGTACTGATAGCTACGCTCGACTTGAATGGGATTGGTAAGTGTGACTGGCTTGCCATTCTCGATCGTTTGGTAGCTGACATCGGCGGAGAGTACCAAGCGAATCTCTGTTAATACACCCACCAACTCGTAACGTTTAAAACGCACGTTACTGATATCGATCGCTGCAATCGGTTTAGCATCAGCTTGTTGATTGCTGCGAATCACATCATCAACTGTCATATTGTCAATGACATCGACACCTAACGTGATTAGGCGGCGTGTCAATGGTAATTTTAGAGGAAATGAGGTGCGATTATCTTCGATAATGACGGCTGTCTTGCTATCATTGAGTAGCATAGGGGTATCATAACCGCGTAGTTGAAAACCGCAACCACTTAGACCCGCCGTTGCACCCAATATCGCAAACATGGGTAATGCTGCGAGCAATGCCGCCGCAATCTTCTTTCCACCAGATTGTTTTGTACCAAAGTGCAGTGCGCTTGGCGTTGGTTGTGATTGTCCAGCTCGATGCTTATACGACATAAACGCTATCCTCATATGATAAAAAGGCTTAGAGCACTAAGCCTAGGCGACTAGCCTGCAACCACGATATTAACCAGCTTGTTGGGTACGACGATTTCTTTTTTAATCTCGCCTGTGATGAATTTTGCCACACTTTCCATCGTCCGAGCCTGTGCTTTTAGTTGCTCAGGATCGCTGTTCGGTGCGACATCCATCTTACCGCGCATTTTACCATTGACCTGAACGACCATTGTGATCATGTCCTGTACCAGCGCACTTTCATCAACGGCTGGGTAGTCTAGGGTCAAGGTATCAAGGCCTAGCTGCTCAAGCAAATGCTCACCAACGTGCGGCGCATAGACTGATAGCATAATCAGCAGATTGGTCAACGCTTCGTGTTTAACGTGTAGCTCTTGCTCGCTACTGGCGTTAAAGGCAGATAACTCATTGGCAAGTTCCATCAGGCTTGATACAGGCGTATTCAATGCTAAACGATCACCCAAATCACTATCAATTTTTGCGATGGTTTCGTGCGTTTTACGGCGTAAGTTTTTGGCTTCTTTGCTCAGACCCTCTGTGTTCAAGATAGCACCGTTCAGCATATCAATGCTGATATTGGCTGCTATTAGCGCTTGCATATGGTCGTTAGCAATGCGCCATACTTTTTTCACAAAGTTATAAGGACCTTTCAGCGCATCATCTGACCATTCAAGCGTTTGATCAGCAGGTGCGGTAAATAGCGTATATAGACGAACCGTATCAGCACCGTATTTATCAATGGTTAGCTGTGGATCTACGCCGTTATTTTTTGATTTAGACATTTTTTCGATTTTGCCGATCGTGACTGGCTGGCCGTCTGACTTTAGGATGGCCTTGATTGGTTGACCGCGTTCGTTAAAGTCGATATCGATGTCTTCTGCAAAGTAGTAGGTCGTACTGCCATCAGCATTGACGCGGTAGAACGTACCAGCGAGCACCATGCCTTGCGTCATTAGATTGGCAAATGGTTCGTCACCAGTAACCAGGTTTTCATCACGCATGAGCTTGTGGAAGAAGCGCGCATACAACAGATGCATCACTGCATGCTCGACACCACCAACGTATTGATCGACAGGCAGCCATTTATTGGCAGCAGACTTGTTGACCATGTTTTGTGCATCATTTGGGCTAGCAAAGCGCGCGTAATACCAGCTTGACTCTACGAATGTGTCAAAGGTATCGGTCTCACGCTCGGCAGGGTTGCCACATTTAGGACAAGTGGTATTGACAAACTCTGGGATGTTTTTAAGCGGATTACCACGACCATCAGGCACAACATCAGTCGGCAACACAACTGGCAAATCTTGCTCTTCAACAGGCACCGTACCACAATGCTCACAGTTGATCATTGGGATAGGGCAACCCCAATAGCGCTGGCGCGACACACCCCAATCCCGCAAGCGATATTGGATTTTTTTCTTAGCAAGTTCTTTTGGCTCAAGCTTGGCAAGCATTGCTTCAAACGCTTGCTCAAAGTCTAGACCGTCAAACTCACCTGAGTTGACCAAAGTGTTGCGCTCAGTATAAGCAAGATTGACCTCAGTCTCGTTTGCTTTCGCATCTGCTTTTAGCTCGTCAAAGTAGCCATCAGGCGTATTAATGACTTGCTTGATCGGTAGGTTGTACTTCACCGCAAATTCGTAATCGCGCTCATCGTGAGCAGGTACCGCCATCACTGCGCCTGAGCCATAGCTCATCAATACGTAATTGGCGACCCAAACTGGCACTTCTTCACCAGTCAGTGGATGAGTGACGGTCAGACCCGTATCCATACCGATTTTTTCAGCTTTGGCCAAATCAGCCTCAGCCACTGAGCCTTTTTTGCACAATGCACAGAATTGAGCGATCATGTCATCATTTTCAGCAGCGTATTGGGCAAGTGGATGCTCTGCGGCAACAGCAACATAAGTCACACCCATCAACGTATCAGGACGAGTGGTGAATACATCTAGCGTGTTTTCTTCACCAGCCAGCTCATAAGGAAAATGTACTTCCATACCGGCACTACGACCAATCCAGTTGCGCTGCATGGTCAATACTTCAGATGGCCAGTGACCTTCTAGCTGATCCAAATCATCCAATAGCTCATCAGCATAGTCGGTAATGTTGAAGTAATACATGGGGATGTCGCGTTTTTCGACGGCCGCGCCACTACGCCAGCCTTTACCATCGATGACTTGCTCGTTTGCCAAGACAGTATTATCCACTGGATCCCAGTTAACCGTCGATAGCTTTTTATAAACCAAGCCTTTTTTGTACAACTGCAAGAACAGCCATTGTTCCCACTGATAATACTCAGGGCTACAAGTGGCAAACTCGCGTGACCAGTCAATAGATAGGCCAAGTAATTTAAGCTGTGCGCGCATGTTGTCGATGTTGGCAAACGTCCACGCAGCAGGCGGGGTTTGATTGGCAATCGCGGCGTTTTCAGCTGGCAAGCCAAAACCATCCCAGCCCATTGGCTGCATGACTTCATACCCTTTGAGGCGATAATAACGGCTTAATACGTCAGAAATCGTATAGTTACGTACGTGGCCCATGTGCAGCTTGCCGCTTGGGTAAGGGAACATCGATAGCATATAACGACTTGGTTTATCGCTTGGCTCATTGCTGACTTCAAAGCGCTTGTCAGTGGCCCATTTGGTCTGCTGCGCGGCTTCTATCGCTTGCGGGTTATAATAGTTGTTTTCTGATTGGTCTGCTGTCACGGCGTTGCTCATAGTCGGCTCGAAATTGGTTGATACTGATTTATTTAATACGGATTTGTTTAATACTGTTCAAAATAGGTGGAATTTGACAATGCCATAGCATAGCGTAATTTGGCAAAAATTGCGACGATATGATGTAGTTGCTTATTAGGTTTGACGATTAAAAGTAAAGCATTCTCTATATCCCGTCAGCCTTAGGTATAATAGAAACATCCGCAAGTATTTATGAGTAACTATAAGGAGTCGCAATGACCATCAGTATTTACGGTATCAAGTCGTGCAGCACGATGAAAAAAGCCTTTACCAAGCTAGACGAGCTAGGCGTTAGCTATGAGTTTCATGATTATAAAAAACAAGGTGTCGACAAAGAAATGGTACAGCGCTGGGTAAATGCGTTAGGGATTGATAAAGTGCTTAATAAGCGTGGAACGACATGGCGCAAGCTAGACGACAGTCAAAAGCAAGCGGCTGATGCTAGTGTAGACACCGCGATAGATTTACTCGTAGAAAATACCAGCATGATCAAACGTCCGATTGTAGAAGGTCAGTTGGCAGATAAAGATCAAGCAATATTGCTGTGCGGTTTTGATGAAGCAGAGTTTGATAAAGTTTTTTCGTGAATTTAATTCATAAAAATTAAGCCAGTCTCATCATTAAAGATAAAACTGCACAAAAAAGCCCGAGCGTTCATATTAACTCGGGCTTTTCTACATTTAGCATTGCTATATTTTGCTAGCTCAATGATGAGTCTATCTCACGGCTGATAAGTGTACCGACCCCTTCGTTGGTGAAAATCTCCAGTAACGTGGCATGAGGAACGCGTCCATCGACGATAACGGCACTTTTAACACCGCTACGTACCGCATCAAGCGCACACTGTATTTTGGGAATCATACCGCCTGAGATCGTGCCATCTTCGATTAAGGCATCGACTTTCTTGGGTGTTAGCCCAGTCACTACCTCGCCGTCACGGCCCAATACACCTTTGATATTGGTCAATAACATCAGCTTTTCAGCTTGCAAAAACTCAGCCACTTTACCAGCGACTAGATCTGCATTGATATTGTAAGTATTGCCTTCTTTATCAACACCAAGCGGTGCGATAACGGGAATGAAATCAGAGGCAATGAGCATATTGATGACGTCTTTATTAACACTCACTACGTCGCCCACAAACCCTAAATCTACAGGGACAGCGACACCGTCGTTACCGATTTTTTCCATCATCAGTTTTTTGGCTTGAATCAAGTTGGCATCTTTACCCGTGAGGCCAATCGCGCGCCCGCCGTGCTTGTTAATTAAGCTAACAATCGATTTGTTGACACTACCGCCAAGCACCATCTCTACGATATCCATCGTGCTTTTGTCAGTCACACGCATCCCGTCAATACGATCAGACTGACGACCCAACTCTTTTAGTAAGTTATCAACTTGTGGACCACCACCATGTACAACGACTGGATGCATACCGACCGTTTTTAGCAAGACAATATCGCGTGCAAATGAGCTTTCAAGCTCAGGATCGGTCATGGCATTGCCGCCGTATTTCACTACGATGAGTTTATCAACAAAGCGCTGAATATAGGGCAGTGCGGTGGTTAATACCTCGGCGGTGTTTTTGGCGTCATCTAAATTAAGTGTCATTCCTAACTCCTAAAGGGCGGGTTTTAAATGGGTTGTTCTTTTTAGCATATTTAATTTATACAGGTTCAATGCAGTTATTCAGCAGGCATGGCGACAATCTGTGTTGCCAGCTCTGCATTAAATGGGCGACACAACGCGGCAAAGGTCGCTTGAATATCTTTTAGGTCATCCATGCTGTCACCAGCAAAGCGTGCTGTCAGGCTATTACTGGTATTTGATTGACGCAATACCCCAAATCCGTGCGCAAAATCCAAGCGGACGCCATCAATGCAGCTAAGCCTAGTACCAGCTGGTAATAAAGACTTGGCTTGTTCGACGGCTATATGTGATCTGACGGTGGAGCAAGTACAGACTGGTGACGCACATAAAGCAGTTGGTAGATTAGCGGCGTCTAGTCGGTAATCAGAAATATCAAACAAATCAGCATGAGTAGTCACGCTCGCTAAATCTTGCAAATAGGTACAAACCCTCGTTAATTGCTCCATGATTGAGCAATCTGTCCTAGCAGTCTGCGGCATCGGCAAATAATGATCAGCCGTACTGACCATGGCGGGCAAGCGTTGAAGAATATCTGATAGCGCATTTTTATCATCTGAGATATTACGAGACTTGGCAAACCAATGCAGTAAGCGTAATGCAGCATATATGGCATCATCATAAGGGATAAAGCGGCCATCATTAAAGATAAAATGTCCTGATAGCTCACCTGCAAAGACAATTTGACTATTAGGATGCTGTACCTGTTGGCGCATAAAGCTGCTACCGGTTTTGCTAATCACTGGCATCGCGCCAAGATCCGCCAGTAGCTTTGGCAGATGATGTGCGCATTTAATATCAAATAGCACCTCAGACGCTAAAGAGCTGGTCAAAGAATCAGGACGTTCTGTAATGGCAATACGTGCTAATAAGTAGAGTAGGTGATCAGGCATGACCACTTTGCCATCATTATCAACGATCATCAAACGATCACCATCACCATCAAATGCCAGACCAATATCGGCATGATGAGAAGCAACAGCTTGCTGCAGCGCTGTCAGACGGTTGGGCTCGGCTGGATCGGGATTACCAAGAGGAAAGCTGCCATCTGGCGTGTCATTGAGCACAATGACATGCTGGCAAAAACGGTCAAATAAGCGCTGTGTAATATTGCCAGTGGCACCGTGCATACAATCAATAACCACAACCAGATCAAGCTTAGCTGCTGTTTTTTGAGTTTTTGTAGGTGCTGTCTGATTATCCTGAGGCAACTGACAAAAGACTTGCTCGATAGCCGCGATATAGACGTCTGCCACTTGTTTGGCAGGTAGCTCTTTAAGCAACGTTCTAGATAGTTCAGTATTGTTACTAATATTTGTATAGTGTAAGTCTGATTTTGAGAAGGTTGCTTGCTCGACCTGATTTTTAGATGAGTAATGAGTATGAGAGATTATTTGTTGATACAGAGTTTGTATCTCTACATTACTGGGAGATTTATGATTGACCAACCACTTGATACCCAATATGTCTTTGGCAGAGTGGCTGGCGGTTACAATAATGCCATGGCCTTGATACTGCTTTGCCCAAAATGCCATCATGGGTGTGGTAACAAGACCAAGCTGGATAACGCATAAACCCCGTTGGGTTAATATAGTAGAGAGTGTACGTGCAATCGATTCGCTGCCATGACGCATGTCATAGCCAATAACGACGATATTTTTCATACTAATATTATCAACGCCATTATTATTTTGCGTAGTGTCTATGGGCGTATCGGCATTGCTATCGCTAGCGGTAATAACATTGGTATCAATACTGGTATCGCTATTTTTTGTGAATTGGCTGCGTTGAGAGCCATAGAGCTGAGCAAAACGATGGCCCAGCGCTTGTACAAACTCATCGGTGAAATGCGTGTTTGTACCACGGATGTCATAAGCACGAAATAAGGATTGCTGCGCCGCAAAAGATGGCATGGCTTATTCTCCTTATTGACGTGGTAAATAGGTGATTATGAATAGAAAATGGACAGCGCAATATTCTATTAATGTAAAAAAATAAATTCTAGTCGCTATCTTGGTTACGATTTAGCTTAGTGACGATTTAAGTCGCTGTCCAAAACTTACTTGCTAAGGAATGGTTACTGACGACCCGAATGTCCGAATCCGCCAGCACCGCGTACGCTTTCATCACTGAATTCTGCAACCACTTCAAACTCAGGACGGGCAACAGGCACCACGATATACTGTGCCATGCGATCGCTTGGATTGAGAACAAAGTCATTCTCACTACGGTTCCAGATGCTAACCATCAGCTCACCCTGATAATCGGCATCAATCAGCCCAACCAAGTTACCCAAGACGATACCATGCTTATGGCCAAGTCCCGAGCGCGGCAGAATCATACCGGCATAATTAGGGTCTTGAATATAAACGGCAAGGCCTGTACCTATCAAGTGAGTTTCGCCTGCTTTGATCGTTAAAGGCTCATCAATACAAGCACGTAAGTCGATACCAGCACTGCCATCGGTGGCACGAGTCGGTAGAGAAAATGCTTCATTTTCTGTAATTTTAGGGTTGACTACTTTCACTTGCACAGCTTGCATAACACACTCACTTAACGATTTAGAAGTTTTATAAATTAAGACTATCCAACAATATTGTATAAACAACAACGATATATAAATAGCAATGCTATATTTTTATTGGATACTTTATTATCCAGCAATTCACTAGAGTATTAACACACTCGCCAAGCCTAAAAATGACATAAAACCGACAATATCTGTGACAGTGGTTAGAATCACTGAGGCGGATAGTGCAGGATCGATATTCATACGTTTTAGCATCAGCGGTATACTAATTCCTGAGACATTAGCCGCCGTCATATTAATCGCGATGGCAAAGCCAATGACAGCACTAATTTTGATGTCATGAAACCATAATTGGGCAATAAATGCCATGATTATCGCCCAAATGATACCGTTTATCGCGCCAACCCACAGCTCTTTGTTCAGGAGCCAGACTCGGTTAGAACCACCGATTTGACCCATTGCCATACCGCGGATAACGACTGTCAAGGTTTGCGAGCCTGCAATACCGCCCATACTGGCGACAACTGGCATCAATATCGCCAGCGCCACCACTTCTGCCAACACTTCCTCGAACTGTCCAATCACTGCTGCCGCTAAAAGCGCGGTACAGAGGTTAATGCCCAACCAGACACTACGGCTTTTAGCACTGGTTAGAATAGGCGCGAATAGCTCTTCATCTTGGCTAACACCAGCGAGGTTTTTCATGGTGCTGTCGACATCATCTTGGATAATCTCCATGATATCTTCACCGTTTAGTTGACCAACCAGCTCGCCATGGCTATTGATGACAGGCGCAAAACGAATATCCTCTGAACGAAAAATCGCCGCAGCATCTTGGATATCCAAGCGATCATTAATCGTAATGGCAGTGTCAATCAGCTCCGAGACCAAGGTGTTTTGTTTATGCTTAATTAAATCTACTAGACTCAGTAGCCCTAGCAATTGCTGGCTTTGATCAACAACTAGCAGCTCTTGGCTCTCGTCATCGAGCAGGTCGTCGTTTTCACGCAGCCATTTTTGCACATCTGCCAAATAGATATCATCCCTTATCTGGATAATATCGGGATCCATATAGCTACCCACTTCCCAGTCGGCATAAGTATCAAGCTTATTGACTTGGACCCGAGTCTCTTCGTCGAGCGTTGCCATAACTGAGGTACGTACGCTCTCAGTGACAGTGTCCAAAATCTCAGAGATGTCTTGAGCATCAAGATCTTGGGTAAATAAGGAGATTTCTTGAGAAGAAATATTCTCCATCAATGGCTGGCGCGTATCGACATCTAGCTCGGCAAGTACCTCACCCTTGATGTGCTCTGGCACCTGCGCCCAAATCAACAGACGGTTTTGAGTTGGGAAGGACTCTAGCAGGTTGGCAATCTCATATTCGGACTGCTTTTCCAAAAACTCTGTAATGGCCTCGTATGCTTTATCAGCAACCAACCCTTGCAGATACAGAAGCTTATATTCGGCACTATATTCAGCCGAATTATAGTCTCCTGATAGCATGGCTGTTCGTTCCTGATTGGGCGTCGGGGTAGGCATAAGTGTTCCAAGTTTTTACAGTCAAGTGTTTACAGTATATAAAGAACAATAACAATAACGATTATAACAATCGCTTTTTGCACAGTGTCTAAAGCGTGTTTTCGCAAGCATTTTACTTAGGTACTTATTACTTAGGTGTTTAAGTGTTTTGATTAAGATTAACGCTTACCCAATAACGCTCGAATATTGGCCAGATATTCGTCAGCAACGGCTTCTGGGTCTTTGGTCGCTTTTTTCTTTTTGGCCTTGGCGGGCCAATCAATATGATCCTCAGGCAGCTCGTCCAAAAATCTTGATTCTGAGGTAACGCGCATCTGACCACCGGCACGGCGCTGAGTCGCGAGCGTCAATGTCAGCTCACGACGCGCACGGGTAATGCCCACGTACATCAGACGGCGCTCTTCTTCGACCGTTTCACTCATGATAGAGTTGCGATGCGGCAGCATCTCTTCCTCAAGCCCCATGATATAAACAAAATCAAACTCCAAGCCCTTTGCCGCATGCAAGGTCATCAAGTTGACTTTGTTAGTGTTCTCTTCTTCTTGCTGTTGCTCAAGCATATCAAGCAGAACCAGCTTACGAATGATGGTATCAATCGTTCGGTCTTCATCTTCTTCAGCGCGATTAATCAAGGACTGAATACTGGTGTACAGCATATCGATATTATCAATACGGTTTTTTTCTTGTTGCGGCGTTTTGGCATCGCTACGGACAAAGTCAATATAACCTGTCTCATCAATCATCTGGCGTACGATCGGCACAGGGTCTGGGTGTTGATCCAGCTCACGCGTATAGTGCTCGATGAATTCACCAAACTCTTTTATCGTACCATAAGCCTTTGACGGCAATACATGAGTCAGACCAGCGTGGGTACAAGAGGCCAATAGCGATATGCTGTGCTCTTGCGCAAACAAACCGAGTTTTTCTAGCGTGGCGGGTCCCATACCGCGCTTAGGTGTATTGATAATACGCAAAAACGCACTGTCATCCTCAGGGTTCAAAATCAGACGCAAATACCCCATGATGTCTTTGATTTCACTACGCGCAAAGAATGACTGACCGCCTGATAATTTATAAGGCACTTGCAGTTGACGTAATTGTGCCTCTAGCATACGTGCCTGAAAGTTACTGCGGTACAGTACGGCATACTGTTCCCACTCATTGCCAAAGCGCAATTTGTGCGTGACGATTTCCTTGGCGACGCGCTCAGACTCATCATCGTCATTACGGCAGTTGATGATTCGAATCTTTTCGCCTTGGCCTTTATCTGACCACAGTTTCTTTTCAAATAAATGCTCGTTGTTGGTAATAACCGCGTTAGCAGAAGTCAAAATACGCGTAGTCGAGCGGTAGTTTTGTTCCAGCATGACGATTTTCAGTTTTGGAAAGTCTTCTTTTAGCAATGCCATGTTTTCAGGCTTTGCGCCGCGCCACGCATAGATAGACTGATCGTCATCACCCACTACGGTAAACCGTCCTTGTGGCCCAACCAGATTTTTAATCATTTCGTACTGAGCGGTATTGGTATCTTGATACTCATCGACCAATAGATAACGAATACGGTTTTGCCACTTGTCACGCAGCTCTCTGTTTTCGCGTAATATCTTAGTTGGCAATACAATCAAATCATCAAAATCGACAGCATTATACGCACGTAAGTTACGCTCATAAAGCGCATAAAGCGTGGCAAAAATCATCTCTTCTGGATCGTCTAGCGTTTCCATCGCCTGATCGGGCTCGACCAAATCGTTTTTCCAATCAGAGATCATCTTGACAGCCTTGCCAACGAGCTCGCGACTCTCAGCGCCACTCAAGTTATCGCGCATCATAAGCTCCATGAGCAAACGCTTACTGTCGTCACTGTCCATGATAGAAAAATTGCCCTTTAGCGGGGTATGAATCAACTCATAGCGCAAAAACTGTAGACCAAATTGGTGAAAGGTCGATACCGTCAGCCCGCGCATTTTCTCACTTGGTAGTAGTTTGCTGACACGGGCTTTCATTTCACGTGCCGCTTTATTAGTAAAGGTCACAGCAGTAATACGCTCAGCTGGCATATCACATTCTTGGATCAGGTAAGCGATCTTACGTGTGATCACCGAGGTCTTACCGGAGCCTGCACCTGCAAGGACGAGTAAGGGACCAGATACGTAGAGCATGGCTTCTTGTTGTTTGGGATTGAGTTGACTCATAACGTGACCTGTAAGACAAAAGCAAAAAAGAGGGTAGCGCTGATATGACAAATATAGATAAACGCAGCGCGCATCATCAAAACTCGTATCGTTGCGATATTTTAATAATCTTTATTATAAGAATAATAGAGTTTAAGGTTTGATGATGGCATATCGTAAAAATCTGGTGGGTCATTATAAAGCAAAAATGCTCACTTTGGGGGAGGACTTGGGTGATGAAAGTGGGGTATTCGGACACTTGATTTTTGACAAATAGCGTGACAGTGTTTGCTCATAGCCAAAAGTACGGATTTGGGGTTAATATAAGGTAAGGTCTATATCATAATTCATAGTAAAAAAAACACATTTTTTTTACACAGAAAGTGACCGTTCAATACAGTTAAAAACTAGCTTTTAGGCACTGATATGCGTATAGTACGTAAATAATTTATGCCAGTTGTCACGTCATTGTTGACCACGTGTAATGAGCTATTAAATCAATTAAGTAAGCAGTCAGATATGATATTGATTTAATACGTTGATCTTACGTTGTTAGAAGATGCGTTGGGCGACCAGCCTTTATCCGCGCGCATACCGGAATCTCTACAGTTGGTCACGTCTGACATCGTCGTCAATAAGCTTGATAATTGGTTGTTACCAGCAAAATACCTAACATGTGACTCAATGACAGTTACTTAAACACAGTGACAATTACTTAAATAAAGTCACTTTTTAAATAAAGTCACTTTGTGTTTTCGTCTGCGTTATACCTGTCGCAACATGGCCTGAGTGGGTCAGTGCTTGCGCTGTGTCTAACACTCGATTGGGTGAGGAGCACGTATTATCATGTCTGCTTTTAATTGGTCAGCCATTGCTTTTATCTTAGCCGCCATTGGGCTAGTTGTCTTTATGCTGGTCGTACCGCGCTTACTTGGCGGTCGCTCTCAAGGCTCACAAAAGGAAGAAGTATTTGAAGCGGGTGTTGTCGGATCTGGCAACGCCCGTATTCGTTTGTCTGCCAAATTTTATTTGGTCGCAATCTTCTTTGTGATTTTTGATTTAGAGGCGCTATATCTCTACGCTTATGCTGTCTCGGTACGCGAGGCAGGCTGGCTTGGCTTTGCCGCCGCTGGCACGTTTATCACTATTCTGATTATCGGTTTGATTTACGAGCTGAGCTTGGGTGCGATGAACTGGGCACCTGCTGACAAGCTACGCAAAAAAGCACGCTTATATGCGGCGCCTGCAGGCTTTAATTTGGCAGACATCACCAAGTTTGATGGCGCTCATGAGCTAATGGTCGATCCGACAGGTAAAGTGCCAGCGCAGTCATCCGGTCAAATCAATGTCTCAAACAATATTGAGACCAATCGTCGTCATCTACAAAACATCGATCATATTAATACCACAGGTAACGTTACTTCTGTGGATTTTGCGACGTCTGCTCAGCAGGACAAAACTGAACGTTAATAGCAGTTGATGCTCAGCTTGTAGCGTTTGTAAAAACGAGCAGCAAAGCATGAAGGCGTCAGTTCTGTTTGTATTAATGATCGCTGATGATTAGCCACTTATTAATAATAAAATTATGGCGACAGCGCGAGCAAGATGATTGCCACGCCAAGCCTAATATGAAGGTTGTATGTTATGAAATACACATTAACAAAAGCCAACCCCGATGCAGATACCTATCCTGCACAGACCAGTCAAACGGTCAATGATCCTATCGAAGATGAAGTGAATAAAAACGTCTTTATGGGTCGTCTCGAAGACCTCGTTCATTCAACAGCAAACTGGGGGCGTAAGAACTCACTTTGGCCATTTAACTTTGGTACCTCTTGCTGTTATGTTGAATACGCTACTACCTTAACCGCCGTCCATGATTTGTCACGTTTTGGGGCAGAGGTTATTCGTGCCTCGCCTCGTCAGGCGGATGTCATGATCGTCGCTGGTACTTGTTTTGTCAAAATGGCCCCTGTCATACAGCGCCTATATGAGCAAATGCTTGAGCCAAAATGGGTTATCTCTATGGGTGCCTGTGCCAACTCGGGCGGCATGTATGATATTTATTCTGTCGTACAAGGCGTCGATAAGATTATCCCTGTTGATGTGTATGTGCCAGGTTGTCCGCCGCGTCCAGAAGCGCTTATTCAGGGTTTGATGTTGTTACAAGAATCTATTACTAAAGAGCGTCGTCCGCTGGGTATCCATGTCAATGAGCAGGGTATCTATCAGCCGCAAATGACGCCTGAGCGTGACCGCAAGCAGGCAGATCGTATCGCTGTCAAAAACTTGCGCAGCCCAGACAGTATTTAAGTTTCAAACAGCATTTAGACTTGTAGCAACAGTTTCAATATTTTATGCGCTTATCATAGTTCGGTTATGATTAACATAGCTCAGTTATGGTTGACATAGTTCGGTTATGACTAACATAGTTCAGTTATGATTAATGAAGGAATACATCATTCATGGTCACGGTAGTCGAAAACATAGATCCTAAGATCAAGCCCGTCCCAGCAGTTATCACAGAGCTGGAGCAAAAGTATGCTGGTAAATTTGTCGTGCAGCAGACTGTGGATGAGATTCCAACGGTTTGGGTGGCGCGTGCTGATTTATTAGATATTCTCTTATTCTTGCGCAAACTGCCTAAACCGTATGTCATGCTATTTGACTTGTCAGCGATAGATGAGCGTTTACGCCAGCATCGCGCGGGTTTGCCTGACAGTGACTTTACGGTGTTTTATCACTTGATGTCGCTTGAGCGCAATAGTGATGTACGTATTAAGGTCGCGCTGAGCGAAGACGATGTCAATGTACCGAGCGCCACCAATATTTGGCCAAACGCCAACTGGTATGAGCGTGAAGTGTGGGACATGTTCGGTATTGTCTTTACAGGTCATCCGCATTTGACCCGTATCTTATTGCCAAAATATTGGGAAGGTCATCCACTGCGTAAAGAGTATCATGCGCGCGCGACGGAATTTACTCCGTACTTTTTGAATACCGCCAAGCAACAATACGAGCAAGAAAACTTGCGTTTTGTCCCAGAAGAGTGGGGCATGAAGCGTTCAGGTCGTGACGAAGACTTTATGTTCTTGAACATCGGTCCTAACCATCCCTCTGCTCACGGTGCCTTCCGTTTGGTACTACAGCTAGATGGTGAAGAAGTCGTCGATTGTATTCCAGATATTGGCTACCACCACCGCGGCGCAGAAAAGATGGCGGAGCGTCAAACGTGGCACTCATTTATTCCTTATACCGACCGTATTGATTATCTTGGCGGTGTAATGAATGAGCTGCCATATATCATGTCAGTCGAAAAGCTGGCAGGCATTACCGTGCCGCCGCGTGCGGAAACCATCCGTGTGATGATGAGTGAGTTTTTCCGTATCACCAATAACTTACTATTCGTCGGTACGTTCATTCAGGATGCGGGCGGTATGACCCCTGTATTCTATATGTTTACCGATCGCCAAAAAGCCTATGACGTGATCGAAGCCGTGACTGGCTATCGTATGCATCCAGCTTGGTTCCGTATCGGCGGTACAGCTGCTGATCTGCCACGTGGTTGGCAGCGTCTGGTTCGTGAGTTCTTAGATTGGATGCCAAAACGCTTGGACGAGTATGTCAAAGCAGCATTGCAAAACAGCGTGCTCAAAGGCCGTACTCAAGGGGTTGCTCAGTACAATGCCAAGCAAGCACTTGCTTGGGGCGTGACTGGCGCTGGTCTGCGCGCGACAGGCGTTGATTTCGACCTACGTAAAGCACGTCCATACATGGGCTATGAGAATTACGACTTTGAAGTGCCAGTTGGCTACAACGGTGATGCTTATGATCGCTGTATGGTCAAAGTCGAAGAGATGCGTCAGTCATTGCGTATCATTCGCCAGTGCATGGACAATATGCCACAAGGCCCTTATAAAGCGGATCATCCACTGGCTGTACCACCGCCAAAAGACCGTACATTAAATGATATCGAAACGCTGATTAATCACTTTATCTCGGTATCTTGGGGTCCTGTGATGCCAGCAGGCGAATGTACGACGATCGTCGAGGCGACTAAAGGTCTGAATAGTTATTACATCACCTCAGACAAGGCCACGATGAGCTATCGTACCCGTATCCGCACACCGACATTTGCACATTTACAGCAGATGCCATCGGTCATCAATGGCTCGCTGGTTTCTGATGCCATTATGTACCTAGCATCGATTGATATTGTGATGGCGGATTGTGATCGTTAGAGCCGCTGCTTCAAAAGTATTTGTTCATCAATATATTATTGCCTGATGGCACACCAAAATGCTGTCATTCGCCAATATAACCACAGTTTTAATCAGACTGATATTGGCTTGTGATAGAGCAGGATGAGTGAGGAAAGACAGAAGATTATGAAAATTGTTTCCGACAAAATGCCAAAAGTACATGTGGAAAGCATTCTTACTAGTGATGAAATTGCTGCCATTCATGAGTTTATGCACCATTACCCACAGGCGCGTGCTGCCTCATTAGATGCGCTAAAAATTGTGCAAAAGCGCAACGGTTGGGTCGATGATGCGCAAGCAAACGCCATTGCCAACATCTTAGACATCCCGATGTCAGACATGGATGGGGTTGCGACTTTCTTTAACCGTATTTATCGCCAACCTGTCGGTCGCCATGTGATTCTCATATGTGACTCCGTGGCTTGTTATTTGACAGGTTATGAAGCGCTGTCAGCTGAAATCAGATCACAGCTGGGTATTGAGTATGGTCAAACCACTGCTGATGGACGTTTTACCCTATTGCCAATTTGCTGCTTGGGCAACTGTGATAAAGGGCCAGCGGTACTGATTGATGAAGACACTTACGGCCCTGTCCAGCCATCTGAGGTCGCGCAATTATTGGAGCTATACGCATGAGTTTAACGATTTCAGAGCAAATTGCTCGTCGCGGTCAAGGCCAAGCGCCAAGCCAGCTAAATGCACAGCGTGTTCCAATCTATGGTGATAAAGCGACAGCCACTAGCGAAACCAAGCCTTTGACTTGGCGTTTAGCGCATCATGATGCCGTGCTTGATTTAGCCACTTATGAGTCTCTAAAAGGCTTTACGGGTCTAAAAGAAGCGCTATCCAAATCGCCTAAAGACGTCGGCAATATGATTAAAGCGGCTAATGTTCGAGGTCGCGGTGGTGCAGGTTTTAACGCTGGTCTTAAATGGTCATTTATGTCGCCGCCGGATGGTTTGCCGCGTTATCTCATCTGTAATGCTGATGAAATGGAGCCGGGCACGTTTAAAGACCGTTTGCTCATGGAGCGTCTACCGTTTCAGCTGATCGAAGGTATGCTAATTACCGCTCATGCGATTGGCGCCACCGACGGTTATATCTTTATCCGCGGTGAGTATATCTTGGCCGCTGAGCGTTTAGTCGCTGCTATCGAAGAGTGCTTGGCCAATAATCTCATGGGCGACAATATTTTAGGCTCAGATTTTAGTTTTAATCTGCATGTGCATACGGGCGCTGGACGTTATATCTGCGGTGAAGAAACAGCGTTAATTAACTGTCTAGAAGGCCGCCGTGCTAACCCACGTACCAAGCCGCCGTTTCCACAAATCTCTGGTGCATGGGGTCGTCCAACCGTTGTTAACAACGTTGAGACCCTGTGTAATATGCCATCGATTTTGAATCATGGCGTTGAGTGGTATCAGTCGTTATCTGAAATCAAAGGCAAAAGCAAAACGCCGGGCACCAAACTATTTGGCTGCTCAGGATTGGTCAATGATCCAGGCCTTTGGGAATTACCGTTTGGTTATACGGCACGCGAAATCATTGAAGATTTAGCGGGTGGTATGAAAGATGGTAGAACACTGAAAGCTTGGCTACCGGGCGGCGCCTCGACTGACTTTTTGACCGCAGAACATTTGGATGTGGTGGTGGATTTTGACACCATTCAAAACGCTGGTAGCCGTATGGGTACTGGTCTAATTATGGTCGTCGATGAATCACAAGACATGGTGCCATTACTGCGCAACCTTGAGATTTTCTTTCAGCGTGAGTCGTGCGGTTGGTGTACACCATGCCGTGATGGTCTGCCATGGGGCGTTAAACTGCTTACCGCCATCAATGATGGTGAAGGGCAAGTGGGCGATGTAGAAAAACTAGAAGGTCTGACGCGTGACTTATGGATTGGTAAAACATTCTGTGCGCATGCCCCAGGGGCGATGGAACCACTAATGAGTGCGATTAAATATTTCCGTCCAGAGTTTGATCAAAAAATCGCGCAGGCGGTTGGTGTCGATGTTATTGATGCTGCAGCCAACCAACAGCCAGTAGTGAAATAAGGAGAGCGGCATGGCAGTCATACATATTGATGGAACCACTGTCGAAGTAGATAGCGCAGATAACTTGCTACAAGCCTGCTTATCCCTCGGCATTGATGTGCCGTATTTTTGTTATCATCCAGCCCTTGGCTCAGTAGGCTCGTGCCGTCAGTGCGCGGTCAAGCAATTTCAGAATAAAGACGACATGGAAGCGGGCAAAGGTCGCCTTGTGATGTCTTGTATGGTCGCTCCTGGCGATGATATGTACATCTCTGTGACTGACGATGAAGCCAAAGCATTCCGCAAGTCGATGGTTGAGCTACTCATGACCAACCATCCACATGACTGTCCAACTTGTGAAGAAGGTGGTCATTGTCATTTGCAGGACATGACGTATATGTCAGGTCATAGCCGTCGTCGCTATCGCTTTACCAAACGCACGCATCACAACCAAGAGCTTGGCCCATTCATCGCGCATGAGATGAACCGCTGCATCGCTTGCTATCGCTGTGTACGTTTTTATAAAGACTACGCGGGCGGCGAAGATTTAGGCGTTTATGGCTCAAACAACCGCGTTTACTTTGGCCGTGATAAAGATGGGCAGTTTGAAAGCGAATTTTCAGGTAATTTGACTGAAGTCTGCCCAACCGGTGTGTTTACTGATAAAACCCACTCTGAGCGCTACAACCGTAAATGGGATATGCAGTATGCGCCAAGCATCTGTCATGGTTGCTCAGCTGGTTGTAATATCTCACCAGGCGAGCGTTATGGTGAATTGCGCCGTATCGAAAACCGCTATAACGGTGAAGTAAACCGTTATTTCTTATGTGACCGTGGCCGTTTTGGTTATGGCTATGTCAATCGTGAGGATCGTCCAACCCAAGCGCTTGAACGTATCAATGACAAGCATGTCAAAATCAATATTGACTATGCACTTGATGAAACCATCAAACGTATCAAAGATAAAAAAGTCATCGGAATTGGCTCACCGCGTGCCAGTTTAGAGACTAACTTTGCGCTAAAAAATCTGGTCGGTTTTGATAACTTTTCAACAGGTCTGAATCATCAGCAGCAAGCACTGGTCAATAAATGCATCGAAGTGCTTAGCACTGAAGGCATTTATAACCCTAGCATGACCGATATCGAAACGCATGATGCAGTGCTCGTATTAGGTGAAGACATCACGCAAACTTCATCACGTGTTGCGCTGTCAGTACGTCAAGCCGCAAAAAATGAAGGCTTGAAAATGGCGGCGGCGCTGCAAACGCAGCCGTGGCTTGCTGAACCTGTTAAGCGTATCGCTCAAGATGCGCTAAGCCCAGTCTATGTCATTGATGTGACGCAAACTAAGCTAGAAGATATCAGTAAAGTGAGCGTAGTTGCGACCCCTGAAGACATCACTAAACTTGGCTTCAAGGTTGCTGATGAAATTGCTAATTTCGCTGATGATTTAGCAGACATAGCAGATCCACAAGCAGCTGATGCAAGTGCTGAAACTGATGATATGCAAGCGTTGGCGCAGCAAATCGCTTATGACTTGATTCAAGCCGATAAGCCGTTAGTTGTCTCGGGTAGTAGCTTGTCTTCTACCGCATTGATAGAAGCAGCGGCACAGATTACCCAAGCGTTGACCCAAAAACGCGCGACAATCAAAGCGACTGAGCAAAAGCAGGTCGAGGCACATAACGCCAAAGTACAGGCAGCCCAAGCAAAAGCAGCTAATGACCAGCCTGAAGAAGACCAAGATTTATCTGCTAAGCCAAACAAACCTGAAACGGGTGTAAATACAGAAGCTCAGGATGATGTCGAACGTGAGCCTGCTGAAAACCTTGAGTTAAAAGAAGTAAATAACAAGTATCAGGCACAAGCAAGTATCTATCTAACGGTTCCTGATGCCAATAGCATGGGCGTTTGTATGCTTGGCGGTCAGTCAGTTGAAGAGCTGTTAGCCAGTGATTACGATGTGGTTGTGGTTGCAGAAAACCAGCTAACAGATGCGATTGATGCCAATAAATTGACGCAACTATTGACTGATAAAACGGTCATTGCATTAGATCATCAGCTCCTTGATTGGCATAAAGACGTCGATATCGTATTGCCAGCGGCAAGCTTTGCAGAAGCGGATGGTACATTGATATCAGCTGAAGGTCGTGCGCAGCGCTTCTTCCAAGTTTACGATAACGAATACTACCATCCAATGAGCAGTATCAAAGAAGGCTGGCGTTGGATACATGCTGTGCATAGCAGCATTGAAGGTCGTGATGTCGACTGGACGCAATTAGATGATGTCATCAATGCATTGATCGCCACCCATCCTAAACTTGCAGGTATCAAAGGTGCTGCGCCTGATGCTGATTACCGTATAACAGGTCTGAAAATTGCTCGTCAGCCACGTCGTTATTCAGGTCGTACTGCTATGCGGGCGCCAATATCCGTGCACGAGCCAATGCAGCCAAAAGATTTAGACACTGGTTTGACTTTCTCAATGGAAGGTTATAGCGGTAAAGAAACGCCAAGCTCGATGATTCCTTTTGCCAATGCAGCAGGTTGGAACTCACCGCAAGCGTGGAACAAGTACCAAGACAAAGTCGGCGGTCATCTGAAAAATGGTGATCCAGGTGTGCGTTTGTTCGATCAGCTAGAGCGCCTAGCCACTCGTCAATATGTGGCGCCAGAAGCGATGTCTTCGAATACAACTGACTTGCAGCAAGGTCAAGCGAAACTGGTGCCGATTCATAATATCTATGCCAGCTCAATGATGGCATCACGTAGCCCAATCGTCGCAGAGCAACTACCCGTTGCTGCATGGCGTATCGGTATAGATGATGCCAAAGACTGGAATATCGCTGCTGGTGATTACCTAGCGATTGAAATTGACAAGCAACAAATCACCTTGCCAGTACAGCTGGTCGGTTATTTAGCAGAAGGCTGTATCGGTTACCCAGTTGGGCAGGTGAGTATCATTCACCCATCAATGCCAGCGTCGGTATGTAAAGTAGATGCACCAGTAACGATGATGGGTAGCATGGCTAACGATATGATGAACAATAACGATACAGCGCAAATAAACGCAGCGTCGACTACCACACAGGAGGTGTAATATGCAAGTTACCCGTATTATCCCTGATGTGCCAAGCTTTTTGGCCAATAGCATGAGCTTTGATACTTGGTCTATTCTGTTTTTAGTGGGTCAATCGCTAGTCATCTTTTTAGTCGTGGTATTGGTTGCCGCGATGATGATTATCTATGAGCGCCGTATGTTGGCCTTATGGCAAGATCGTTATGGTCCAAACCGTGTCGGGCCTTTTGGTTCATTGCAGTTAGTCGCCGATATGCTCAAAATCTTCTTTAAAGAAGATTGGACACCAAACTTTACCGATAAGTTTATGTTCACGTTGGCACCTGCGGTCGCGATGTTTACTGCCTTAGCTTCATTTGCCATCATTCCTATCTCGCCAACGCTTGGCGTGGTTGATTGGGATATTGGTATTCTGTTTTTCTTTGCCATGGCTGGTATTGCTGTCTATGCGGTGATGTTCGGTGGTTGGGCGTCTGCTAATAAGTTCTCGTTATTGGGCGGCCTACGTTCAGCGGCACAGACGATCAGTTACGAAGTGTTTTTGGGTTTATCGCTGATGGGTGTGGTTGCATTAACAGGCTCATTTAACTTACGTGCTATTGTCGAAGCCCAAGCGGACGGCTGGTATATCATTCCGCAGTTTTTTGGGTTTTTAACCTTTGTGGTCGCTGGCGTGGCCGTTACCCATAGGCATCCATTTGACCAACCAGAAGCAGAGCAAGAACTGGCTGAAGGTTATCATGTCGAATATTCTGGCATGAAGTTCGGTATGTTCTTCATTGGTGAGTATGTCAACGTTGTCTTGATTTCTGCCTTGATGACTTGCTTGTTCTTTGGTGGTTGGCTTGCGCCCTTCAATTTAGATATTCCATTTATTCCACCAGCTTTTTGGTTCATGATTAAAACGCTGTTCTTTATGACCATGTTTATTTTGGCTCGAGGCTCACTCATGCGTCCGCGTTATGATCAAGTGATGAATTTTGGCTGGAAAGTATGTCTGCCAGTAACGCTGATTAATCTATTAATCACTGCTGCGGTCATTTTGATCTTTTCCCCAACGTTATAGTCATTACTAGTAGCCGTCATTAGCCATCATTGATGAACTAGGGTAAAGCTGATAAGGATAATAATCCCATGTTTACTACCATAAAAAAGACCGTCATTGGTATATTTACCATTGTCCGCAGCATGTGGATGGTCAACAGTCATGCGCTCAGACCGCGTGACACCATTCTTTATCCTGAAGAGCCGGTACCGGTACCGCCGCGTTTTCGCGGACGAATTGTGCTCACGCGTGATCCTGATGGAGACGAGCGCTGTGTGGCTTGTAACTTGTGTGCGGTGGCCTGTCCGGTCGGGTGTATCTCATTACAAAAAGCCGAGCGCGACGATGGACGCTGGTATCCAGAGTTTTTTCGGATTAACTTTTCGCGCTGCATATTTTGCGGATTGTGTGAAGAAGCCTGTCCAACGACAGCGATTCAAATGACCCCAGATTTTGAGCTGGGTGAATATAAGCGCCAAGACTTGGTCTACGAAAAAGAGCATTTGCTTATTTCAGGACCAGGTAAATACCCTGATTATAACTATTATCGTGTGACAGGTATGGCGGTAGCAGATAAACCAAAAGGCGCAGCACAAAATGAGTCTGCACCGATTGATCTAAGGAGCTTGCTACCATGATGAATATTTTGAACCATCCTGAACTAGCTGGGTTTTATTCGCTTGCAGCAGTGGCAATATTTGCCAGTCTGCGCGTCGTGACTCAGGCCAATCCAGTGCATGCTATCTTATCGATGATTGTATCGTTACTGGCAATCGCTGGGATATTTTTTGTATTAGGTGCGCCATTTGCGGGTGCGTTAGAGATTGTCGTTTATGCTGGTGCCATTATGGTGCTATTCGTCTTTGTCATTATGATGCTTAATTTGGGCATGAGTAATGACGAGCGCGAAGAGCGTTGGCTCGATGCAGGCACTTGGGCGATACCGACAGGATTGACGATAATCATTGCCGTTGTGCTATACGCGATGATTGGTCTTAATCACGACGAAGCGGTTATGATGGGTGGCACGACTATCTCTGCCAAAGCAGTAGGTACGGTGCTATTTACTAAATATATCATGCTGGTTGAAATTGCAGCTTTGTTATTACTCGCAGCCTTGGTTGCTGCTTACCATTTGGGCAAAGAGTCAATCGATGAAGAGATCGTCGGTCATGCAAGCCAAGACTTTCAGCCAAGCGTGGGTAGTATTGAGCAATACGAAAATGACAGTATTTACAAAAACAACGACTATACAGATAGTGACGCCGTAAAAATGGCTAAGCCCTACGAATATAAAGATGTTGACCCGCATGACTATGTTGGTATGAAGGTAGGCATGAAAACAGGTGCGAACAAAGTGACGCGCAAGGAGTCAGACTAATGGTACTAGCAGCAAGCGTGGCACAAGATGTGTCAAACGTGCCGTTTGCCCACGAGGTGGCAGGCTTAGTACAGCCAGTTGCTGAGGCGCAAAATGTACTGGGTATGATACCCATGAGCCATGGACTGATTTTGGCAGGGATTTTATTTGCCATCGGTCTATGCGGCGTCATGGTACGACGTAACTTCTTATTTATGCTCATGAGCCTTGAGATCATGATGAATGCGGCAGCATTGGCATTTGTCGTGGCAGGTAGTCGCTGGGTCGATCCAGACGGGCAAATTATGTTTATCTTTATTTTGACCTTAGCCGCGGCTGAAGCGTCAATTGGTCTGGCAATATTATTGCGTTTTTATCATCAGCGTGGGCATCTAGATGTCGATAGCGCCAATGAGATGAAAGGATGATGTCATGAGTTTATTACCATTAACCTTTATATTCCCGCTCATTGGCTTTTTGATTTTAGCCTTTATGCGTGACAAATTATCAGAGGCGGTCGCAGCGATTGTTGGTGTGGGTAGCATGCTGCTATCAGCTCTATGTACGCTAGTGGTTAGTTATACCTTTTTGACCACCAATCCAGCTGGAACGGTAATTGAAGTTCCGCTATGGACATGGTTCCAAGTTGGCGACTTTGCGCCGCATTTTGGCTTGAGCTTTGACGGCTTAGCATTGACTATGACAGGCGTCATCACTGGGATTGGCTTTTTGATTCATCTGTTTGCCTCTTGGTATATGAAAGGCGACACTGGCTTTGCCCGTTTCTTTAGCTATATGAACTTGTTCGTGGCCAGTATGTTATTACTGGTGCTAGCAGATGATTTGTTCTTGCTATATCTTGGCTGGGAAGGCGTAGGTATCTGTTCGTACTTACTGATTGGTTATTATTACCATGATAGAGCCAACGGCCGTGCCGCTATGAAAGCTTTTACTGTCACGCGTGTCGGCGATGTGTTCCTAGCCTTTGGTTTGTTCTTATTATTCCGCGAATTCGGCACGCTTAATATCCAAGAGATTATTACGCGCGCGCCAGAAGTGTTTGATGTCAATAACCCAACGATGATGCTAACCACTATGATGTTGGTCGGTGGCGCGATGGGTAAATCAGCGCAACTGCCATTACACACATGGCTTGCGGATGCGATGGCAGGCCCGACACCAGTATCGGCATTGATTCACGCGGCAACGATGGTCACGGCAGGGGTTTATTTGATCGCCCGTCTACATCCATTGTTTGAGCTGACCCCAGGTATCTTATTGTATTGGGTTGGCGGCGTCGGGGCATTGACGTTGGTCGTTGCTGGATTCTGTGCGCTCGCGCAAACAGACATTAAACGTATCCTTGCGTACTCAACCATGAGTCAGATTGGCTATATGTTCTTAGCACTTGGCGTGGGTGCATGGCAAGGGGCAATCTTCCATCTAATGACCCATGCTTTCTTTAAAGCATTGCTGTTCTTATCATCAGGTGCGGTCATTCTTGCGGTACACCATGAGCAAGACATCTTTAAGATGGGCGGTCTGCGCAAAAAGATACCATTGGTATTTTGGTGTTATATCATCGGTGGTGGTGCGCTCGCTGCGATACCTTGGGTTACCGTTGGTTTTTATTCTAAAGAAGCCATTCTTTGGGAAACTTATGCAACAGGTCACTTAGTACTATTCTATATGGGTGTATTCGGCGCATTCTTAACGGCAATTTATACATTCCGTATGATTTGGATTATATTCTTCGGTGAAGAAAAAACCCATGCGCATAAGCTATCAGGGGTGTCTTATTGGTTACCTTTGACTGTATTGCTAGTGTTATCTACCGCCGTTGGTGCTTGGATCACGCCACCATTAGACGGTGTATTGCCAGAGAGCGTTGGCCATCTATTAGAAGTTGCTGGTCAAGATCATGCCAAGCACACCGCAGAGTATATCGCGATGGGTGCAATGGCAGCAGGTTTGATAATAGCTGCACTACTATATGTGGTTAATAAAGGACGTATGCTCACGAGCTTTAAGCGCTCACGTATCGGCGGGGCGCTATATCACTGGTGCTATCATGGCCTAGGTTTTGATGCGCTATACGATATAATTTTTGTAAAACCCTTTTTGTTCATCGGCCGCTTATTAAAAGCCGACCCTATCGATAAAACGTGGTATATCTTGCCTAAGCTGGCCTCAGCAGGTAATAAAGTATTGTCTGCGACGCAAACAGGGTCACTTCGAGGTTATGCCACAAGCTTTGGCTTGGGTATGGCTGTATTGCTGGTGCTGGTAATGATGACGGTGGTGTAAAGATGATTGAGTTACAACAAACGTGGATGCTACCAGCATTAATCGCAATTCCTTTTATTGCAGGATTGCTATGCTGGTTGGTGGAGCGATTTAATAAACGTCTGCCGCGCTGGATTGCCTTGATCGGTATGATGTTGACCTTTGCTTTGTCATTGGTGCTTTGGCAGCAGGGTGATTTTAGCGGTATGAGTAAGCAGGTTATCGCGCCAGATGCTGCCGTGCCTTGGGTCGCAGAATTTAGTGTGCCGTGGATACCGAGCTTTGGTATTAGCTTTCACTTGGCGCTAGATGGTTTGTCACTGATGATGGTAGCCTTAACAGGCTTGCTTGGTGTGGCAGCTGTTGCCTGTTCGTGGAATGAGATTCAGCGCCGCGTTGGTTTCTTCCACCTAAACTTGCTATGGAGTTTGGGCGGCGTCATCGGGGTTTTCTTAGCGATTGACCTATTCTTATTCTTCTTCTTTTGGGAGATGATGCTGGTTCCTATCTACTTCTTGATCGCCATTTGGGGTCATGATGTGGTTGGCAAAACCAAAGAATACGCCGCAACCAAGTTCTTTATTTATACTCAAGCATCTGGGCTTATCATGCTCATCGGTATTTTGGTATTGGTCATTATCAGCTACGCCCAAACAGGGGTAGTGAGCTTTAACTATAATGACTTGCTCGGTACGTCACTTGGCGGCTGGGAATATCCCATCATGCTGTGCTTCTTTATTGGTTTTGCGGTGAAATTGCCAATCATTCCTTTCCACGGTTGGTTGCCAGATGCGCATGCGCAGGCACCAACGGCAGGTTCGGTGGATTTGGCAGGGGTACTCATTAAGACGGCTGCATATGGCTTGATTCGTTTTGTCTTACCATTATTTCCAGTAGCGTCACAAGAGTTTGCGCCGATAGCGATAACCTTAGGTACGATTGGTATCTTCTATGGTGCTTGGCTTGCGTTTATGCAGACTGATATGAAGCGTTTGCTCGCGTATACCAGTATCTCGCACATGGGTTTTGTGGTACTAGCAATTTATGCTGGAACATTGCTCAGCTTACAAGGTCTGATGATCCAGATGCTTGCTCATGGCTTGAGCTCAGCCGCACTATTCATCATGGCAGGACAGCTATATGAGCGTCTGCATACACGCGATCTGACCTTGATGGGTGGTATGTGGGGACAGTTCCGTTACTACGCACCGATATTGATGTTCTTCTGTGCAGCGTTGCTTGGTATTCCAGGGACAGGTAACTTCATTGGCGAGTTCATGATTCTATTCGGCTCATTTGCTCAATATCCTGTGTTTGTGGTATTTGCGACATTCAGCTTAGTACTAGCAGGCTTATACTCGCTCATTTTGATTCATCGCGCGTTATTTGGTGAAAATAATATTGCCGCATTAGCAGAGCGAGAGACTAAGTCACATGGCTTGCCTGCACGCAAATTAAAAGATTTGGGCAAGCGCGAGCTGTCATTACTACTGATGTTAGCGGCTGGTTTGGTATGGCTCGGATTATATCCACAGCCGTTCCTTGATACCTCAAGTCACGCGATGCAGTGGATCAATAACGCATATATATACAGTCAAGTGACACAGGTAGATGCGTCGCAACTGCTTGATGTAATGGAGGCACGTTAAGTCATGAATGAGATTACAATGAATGATTTGATAGGGCTTGTGCCTTACGCGCCGATTATCGCCGTAGTGATTACGGTACTCGTGGTGATGATTGCCATCACTATCAAGCGCTCGCATATGGTCACTGGTACAATTACCGTGGTCGGTTTGAATATTGCGCTGGTTACGTTACTTGGGCAAATGACAGGCTTTATCGAAAGCGGCGCTATCGCGCCAAATGCTGAGCAGTTATTTGTGATTGATAACTTTGCTCAGTTCAATATGGTGGTGATCCTGATCTGCGCATTGGCTTGTTGTACGCTATCGTATGCGTATTTGGCCAACCTCAAAGACAATAAAGAAGAGCTGTACTTGCTCATGCTGCTATCGACCATTGGTGCACTACTGATGGTAAGCGCGCAGCACATGGCGTCGTTCTTTATGAGTCTAGAGATGTTGTCAGTGCCCTTATATGGCTTGCTCGCTTACACTTATATGCGTAACCGCTCGCTTGAGTCGGGGCTGAAGTATCTAGTGTTGTCGGCGACCGCGTCAGCGACTTTACTCATGGGTATGGCCTTTATTTATGCAGAAGTAGGCTCACTAGCATTTAAGCCAATCAGTATGGTGCTAGGCAATTTGTTTGAATCGCCACTACTGATATTGGGTGCGGCGATGATGATGTTTGGTATTGCCTTTAAGCTCTCGGCTGCTCCCTTTCATATGTGGACGCCAGATGTTTATGAAGGCGCGCCTGTTCCTATTGCGACCTTTTTGGCATCGGTATCAAAAGTTGCCATGATGGCGCTGGCGGTTCGATTCTTAATCGATACCTCTTTATTGGCATTGCCATCGGTGCAGATGTTATTGATGGTGATGGCAACCTTGTCTATCTTGGTAGGTAACTTGTTGGCTGTGCGTCAGACCAGCCTCAAACGTCTATTGGGTTATTCATCCATTGCCCATATGGGTTATGTGATGATCGTTATCGTCAGTATTGGCGCTGCTGCTGATAGCATCTCTAGTATGTATATGGCGGTGTATGCCTTTACGTCTATCGGTGCTTTTGGTGTGGTGACATTGATGTCGAGTCCATATCGCCTATCTGGTGAGGCTGATGAGCTGACACATTATCAAGGGCTATTCTGGCGTCGTCCAGTATTGACCGCGGTGATGACTATCATGATGTTGTCACTGGCTGGTATTCCATTGACCGCTGGCTTTATCACCAAGCTATTTGCGATATTGGCTGCTGTACAAGGTACCAACTGGTTCTTAGCGGCGATGATTATCCTAGGTAGTGCAATTGGTCTATTCTACTACTTGCGCGTGTTACTCACACTGTTCAAACGTCCTAAGCAATTCATCGAGTTTGACGTGTCTGGACAATGGGGTATTCGTACCGGTGGTATTATGGTTATTGCGGTGACGGCCATTATCCTATTCTTTGGTATCTTGCCAAACAGTATGATCGAATGGGCGAGCTTGGCTCGTATTTGGTAAATTCAATGATTTATGCGATAAGATAAGTCATTTGTTGCTTATCTGTTGTTACGGTTAAAAAACCAAGATGCGCCCGCTTTATGATAAGCTTGGCGCATCTTTTTTTGCTTAATTTTTGTCTTCGGCAAACTTATCTTATAAAAATACTATTTAATAAAATATGAGTGATGAACAGTTATGAGTGACAATATTCAAACGGTAACGGTGCTCAGCAAAACCACATGGACGCCAAATTTATTTAGTTTTACCGTCAGCCGTCCCGATAGTTTTAAGTTTACTGCCGGACAGTTTGTCCGTTTGGGTGTCAATCCCAGCCAGTTGAAATATTACCAACAGGTTGAGGCAAGTGATGAAGCCTCTGATGAAGCATTGAATGAAGATATCTTTCGAGCCTATTCGATTGTGTCTTCGCCATTCGATGAGGTGCTAGAGTTTTTCTCTATTGTGATCCCTGATGGTGCTTTTACCTCACAGCTGCAACATCTACAAGTGGGCGATGAGTTACTGCTTAATACCATGCCATTTGGATTTTTAACGTTAGCGCGTTATCAAAAACCATTGCCAAAAGATTTGTGGCTGCTCGCGACAGGGACTGGCCTTGCACCATTTTTATCGATGCTACAAGATCTAAAGACATGGGAAGATTACGAGCATATTGTACTGGCCTATAGCGCACGCTCGACGGATGAGCTTGCTTACGTCGAGCAAATCGAACGCTTGCAAGAAGACTTTGGCACTTTGGTGGATAATCCAGCAAAGCTGATCTTCATTCCTATCGTCACCCGAGAGTCTGTCGACGGGGCATTGTCAGAACGTCTGCCGAAGCTGTTATTAGAAGGCACGTTGCAAGCGCGCGCGGGTATCGATTTAAATGTTGATACGACGCATGTCATGCTATGTGGTAACCCAGATATGGTGGATGACACCAAAGAAGCATTGAAGACATTGGGTCTGGTGATGAATCGCCGAGGTGAGGGTAATATCGCTGTTGAGAACTATTGGTAGAGGTAGCTGACGATTATTCTGTTTAACGAAAAACGCTGCACCTTAAAGGTTATTAGCCTTACAGATGCAGCGTTTTTTATGGAGACATAATTTATCTTGGATAGTTATTCTTGGCTTGGTTCGGTGGCATCGTCTATTGGATTGATGGGGCCTTGCATCAATTGCGGCTCATCATCGTCGCTAATGATATCTTCGTTATTGCTTGAGGCCAATAAGTCACGATAGTTAATCTGTGCCTTCAAAACCATTTGCTCTTCTTCAAGCTTTCCATAGTTGATCTGTACTTTATACAACGTACTCATGATCTTTTTATTGTTTTTTAGCCAGCGGTTAATGTCGAGGTAAATCACTTCGTCTTTTGGGCGAGCAATATTGACGTAGGAGAGAATAAAACCCAATGGGTCTTTTTTGAGGACGCTGTGATAAAACCAAATAGCCAGCTTGACACCTTGGCGCTTAACAAAAGACTCGCAGCGTAGATTTAATATATCGGTATACGTCTGCTGACCAAACACAAAACGTTGAACATTACGATCTAGCTGCACATGTACCAAACTAAAATTACTGGCCACTTCAGCATAAATACCGCCAGCATCAACCGTGCAGTATAAGCGAAACCAATCATCATGCATTTCAACGCGCAGCTCTAGTATGGCTTTTACATTATCCGTCACAAAGCTTTGTAGCGCCTCGTTGACGTATTTTTGTGCGACTGGTAGGGATATCTCATCTTCGAGTTTGTCTGTCGTTTTATGATAGATGTCTTTAACCGATTGAGCGATACGCTCCCAACCACTACCAAGTGACTCGTCAAAACGATAGCCGATGTTCTCAAAGAACTCGTCAAAACTGTCTGAATTATTCACGTTATCAAAGTCGCTCAAACTTATTATCCTTATAATTATAGGGCTTAGCACCAGCGTTTTAAAACAGTATATAACAAATACAGTGGCTTCAAAATGGACACATGCGTTTTATGACAATTCATTTGACACTATAAACACTATATTGGTTTTATAACATTTTCGATGACCTGTTTTTTTCTTAAATGGATGAAAGGTCGTAAACACCGAATGGCTGGGCCAAAATTTTGACATTGACGGTTAGGCTAGCGACACAATTCTATGTCATGTTATGATAGCGCCAACATATATCGTGCATATCACTACATGCTCATTCATAAATCATACGCCTGACCTATCAGCTGAGACCCATTGTGGCCTATATCAAAGACTCACAAAGCTACCATTTTTCGGCGCAGCCTCCCAAGCGTGATGTGAGCTTACCTGTAGCGATTGTCATTGCGGTCGCCATACACGTGTTGATTATTTTTGGCATCAGCTTTTCGATGGGTAAAGACCCTGCGGCCATGATGCAGGATGTGGCAAAGGCGCTCACCGATAATATGAAGCCAAACGAAGACGCGCATTTTATTGCCAACGCCTCACAAGAAGGCGGCGGTACCATAGAGGAGCGGCTGAGACAAGAGAATGACCAAATGAGTCCATTGTCTGCTGAGCAAATGAGCGAGACACAAGACGTCATCAATCTACAGCGCCAAGTTCGACAGCAGCGCTATCAAGAGAGCTATCTGCGCACCACGTTAAGCTGGCGTCAGGCAAGCGTAGAGTCGGATAATGATAGCAAACAAGCACAAGATGACATCATGGCGCAAGAAGAGCGTCTGCGTAAGCAAATCGCTACTTTAGAAGCGCAATTGTCTCAGCGTCAGCAAGTCTATGCAACCAAATCCAAAGTGGTCACCATGGATAGTAACTCGACCACACGCGGGGCAGCAGCCGACTATATCAATACCTTCCGTGAGCATGTCGAGCGTGTCGGCAATCTGCATTATCCTGTGCAAGCAAGGGCGCAAGGCATTACTGGTGAAGTGCGGCTCATGGTCATCATTAGTAATAATGGCAATATCAAAGCCATTCGTCTGCTAGAAAGCTCAAATTCGACGATATTGGATGAGGCCGCAAAACAGTCAGTACGGCAAGCATCACCTTTTGGACAATTCACCAAAGAGATGAATGATATTGTTGAGTTACGACTAATACGTACTTATCGCTATAGCGACAAAGTGGATGTTACTTACTAACGCCACAAAACTAAAACTACAAAACTAAAGCGATAAAAAATCAGTGACACGATAAATAAACATAGAATATCAACGAATACGTCATAATATTTGATGACAATAATTAAGAGTAATCGACACCCAAATTTATAACACATCGCTATAGAGTAAAGAGTTAGTATGGAATTTTTAGGTTTTACAATAGATGTTGCAACGCTTACCAGCAATGCATTAGAGATAGTCATCAAGGTGGCTTTGGCAATAATTATATTTATCGTTGGACGTTGGCTTGCCAAAAAAGCCGTCGACTTTTCTGGCCGTCTCATGACGCGTAGTCATTTAGATGAAACAGTCTCTGGCTTTTTAAGCCGCCTGTTGTATGGCGTGCTATTGGTAGTCGTAGTCTTAGCCGCACTTAGCAAAGTTGGCGTACAGACTACCTCGGTCGTTGCTATCTTAGGTGGTGCCGCGGTGGCGGTTGGTTTGTCACTAAAGGATCAGCTATCGAATTTTGCCGCTGGCATCATGATTGTGACTTTTCGCCCGTTTGTGCGTGGTGATTATGTACAAATCAGCAGCTATACGGGTACGGTGACTGAGATTACGTTGGTCAACACGCATCTGACAACGATTAACAATCACGACATCATCATTCCGAATAGCGATATCACAACCTCACCAGTTGTCAACTATACCGCGTTGCCCAATCGCCGCGTCGATATCACAGTGGGTATTGGCTATGATGCGGATATCAAAATAGCCAAAGATCTGATGCTGAGCCTCGCCAGAAATAACCCGTTGTCTTTTACCGATCCTGAGCCTATTGTACGAGTGACCAATCTTGGTGACAATTCAGTTGATTTGACATTGAACGTGTGGACAACCAATGCTGACTGGTGGACCATGCAGTGCCAATTACTTGAGCAGTTCAAACACGCGTTGGATGACGAGAAGATTGAGATTCCATTCCCGCAGCGTAGCGTCCATGTCAAAGGCTTGGATCAAATGATCAATCAAATGGGTCAAGCGCAAAAGCTGCCGACCACTAAAGATTGATTAAGACCGAATCAAAGATAAGGGTTTGGTAGGTTTAGGCCTGCCAAAATCTCAATCTCAAAGCGCTCCATCTCATCTTGCTCGGCCTCTCCGAGCTCATGATCAAAACCCAGTAGGTGCAGCACGCCATGTATCAGCAAATGGCTGATGTGCTGTGCCACGGTTTTGTCTTGCTCATGTGCCTCTCGTACCATGACTCCATGACAGATAATAAGCTCACCAAGAGACAGCGTTGGCATTATTCCAATGATGGCGACAGGCAACTCACTTGGATAAGACAAAATATTGGTCGCGTAGTCCTTACCGCGCGCCTCTAAATTGAGGGCTTGGCCTTCGATTTCATCTGTAATGTATATATCCAAGGTTTTAGGTTTTTCTTGCCACAGCTCAGAATCGATATCTGCAAAGTAGGGTAGTGTCAGACCTTGATTGATGCGCGCATTTATATAATCTAAAGTTGCCATCATGACAGATAATAGATACTTACGATCATAAAACGTATCAAGCGTCTCATTATCGATACTATCGGCTGCATTAATATCTAGTGCTACCAAGCTGTCATCATCATTAGTGGCGCTATGATCTTGGTGGCTATTATTACTGTCAAATTGGTTCATATTGTTGTCCTGTTTTATTATGAATGGGCGTGTTTAGTCGGCTATACTCGATCTAGACCATGCCTCATCCAAGTAATACTAAACCTAAGCAATCTTTGCCAAGAAAAAACCGGACTACTTTAGTAATCCGGTTTTTCTATGCAATATAAATCTTTATAGTGAATTGTTCTAGCATTATTATTACAGTTTGGCAGCAGCATTAGCCACAGCTTGTCTACGTTCTTGCTCTTTGATACGTTCAAACTTACGTTTTTCTTCTAAAGCCATTTGCTCTTCATCGTACACATCATAAGCTTCAACAATTTGTTGTACCAACTGATGGCGTACCACGTCTTTTGAATCAAACTTTGTGATATGAATCTCTTCGATGTCTTTTAAGATCTCCATCGCTTGCGCTAAGCCTGACTTATGACCGCGCGGCAAATCGACCTGTGTAATGTCACCAGTAATCACTGCACGTGAACCAAAGCCCAGACGTGTCAAAAACATTTTCATTTGTTCAGGCGTGGTGTTTTGCGCTTCATCCAAAATGACAAATGAGTTATTGAGCGTACGACCACGCATATAAGCAAGGGGTGCGATCTCAATAATTTGACGCTCGATCATTTTACCGACTTTTTCAAAGCCTATCATTTCATAAAGCGCGTCATACAATGGGCGTAAGTATGGATCAATTTTCTGCGTCAAATCACCAGGCAAGAAGCCCAGCTTTTCGCCAGCTTCTACGGCTGGACGCACGAGCAAGATACGCTCAATCTCGTTACGCTCAAGCATATCGACAGCACAAGCGACCGCAAGATAGGTCTTACCAGTACCAGCAGGGCCAATACCGAACGACACATCAGAGCTTAAGACGTTTTTTACATAGCGCTGCTGGTTGCCACCGCGTGGTATGATGCGACCTTTGCGCGTACGCAGACTGACAGGCGTAAACTCATTAGCCTCATCTGATTCTGCATCCTCGATATCATCATCCTGCTCATCGTCGTCCATATCCTCATCACGCGAGATGCTAGATTGGATAATCAGATGCAGCTCTTCTGCGCTGATATCTTTGGTATTTTGGGCTTCATCGACCATCTTATAGATAATACGTTCACCGCGCTCGACAGCGGTCACATCGCCACTTAAGCAAAAATCGCCTTGGCGTTGCATGATTTTGATATCGAGGCGTTCTTGGATGTATTTCATGTGATTGTTATATTCACCTAGCACGGTTTTGAGCTGTGCTGGCGTTAGGGATTCAAACTTTATACGGCGGCTCATGGTATCAGTCAAGCGATTATCCTTGTATTGTGTGCCCGGCGCTGTGATTTAATTTTGATAGCGTCACGGGTTTCAGAGATAAAGTAGTTAGTAGCGTTATATGGGTGTTGAGTAGTTATAGTAGATACTAAAAATGACGGTAATATTATTGTTGGTTTTGTGGAAGATAATAAATAAAAGTCTTGCCTTCATTATGGTAGAGAATTTTTAAAATTCAAGCGATACATTGAGCAGATAGCGTTGTTTTTGTATGTCGATTGCAATCAATGCACAGGCCTACTCTAAATCGGGTCAACGGAATATCTATTAAGTTCATTTATCAGTTAGATAACATCATTAATGAAAAGTGACGCTCGCATTGAGATATTGATAAGTTAAGTTTTTACTGATTTTACCAATATAAACCTTGCTTGCGATGAGAGTGGATGAACGATTTGTCTACGGTTAAGAGCACGGCATGATAGGCAATTTGTGGTAATCTATGAGCGATATTACAACGCTTTACGATTGAGTAAAAAGCGGCCTTTATCATATAAAGGCTATTCAATAAAACGGCTATCAATCGCCAAAGACGTGTCTGCCCAACAATTATAATAGGAACAACAACGATGCAAGAGACAGGTTCACCTTTATCCAATTCTGAAAGCCTACCTGAAAAGAGAGAGGCAATCACCGACCAGCAAGTGCTTATCGTCGGTGGCGGTCATGTCGGTTTGTCTTTTGCCTTACTACTGGCGCATCACGGCATTGCTAGCACGCTATTAGAAAAAAACCGTTATCCAACCATCAGTCCGACCGATGACCGTACGCGCAGTCATTATTTGGACAGTCGTAATACGGCATTATCGCGGCGCACGGTGCAGATCTATCAAGAGATTGGACTGTGGGATGAGCTACAAAGCCATGCGTGCCGTATTGATAGCGTGCAGATTAGTGAGCAAGGCAGTTTTGGACGCGCGCAGCTGAATAAAGCCGAAGAGAAAGTGGAGTCCTTTGGACAAGTCATTGAAAACGCATGGCTTGGACGTAAGCTCTTATTAGCCGCACAGCAGTCGCCACTCGTGACCTTGATTGATAATGCCAGTGTCAATGCCGTTGCCCAACAAGTGGACGGCGTGACGCTCAGTTTTAGCAACGATGACGCAGCAGAAAATGAGCAACAGCTACAAGCCAGCGTATTAGTCGCTTGTGATGGACGCGATTCTACGGTACGTCAGTTGTTAAATATCGGCACTACCACCTATGACTATCAGCAAACGGCTATCGTTGGTGTGGTCGAGACCGATACGGCGCACGAGCATATGGCGATTGAGCGTTTTAGCCCAGCAGGTCCACTGGCGGTGCTACCACTGACGGATCCAGAAGGCGATGGCAATGATGACTATCAACAAGGCCATAGACGATCTGTGGTTTGGGTCTGTCCAACAGGCGAAGAAACCAAATATCTAGAAGACGACGCCTATTTCTTGCAGACGCTACAGCAAGCGTTTGGACAACGCGCTGGTAAGTTCGTTACTGCTGGCCGCCGCGGCGCGTATCCGTTGTCCCGTGTCTTGGCAAATAAGCAAGTAGAGGGTCGCTGCGTCATTATGGGCAATGCCGCTCATACTTTGCACCCTGTCGCGGGTCAAGGGTTCAATCTGTGTATGCGCGATGCGCATGTATTGGCACAAATGATGAGCTCACAAGTGCTCAAAGGCGACGATATCGGTAATGCGCCATTACTACAGCGTTATGAAAAAGCACGTCAAACCGATCAAAAGCGAGTGATTCGCTTCTGTGATGCCGTGGTACATGGCTTTACCCATCCTAATCCCGCCATTAAGCTGGCACGAAATATGGCATTACTGGCCTTTGATAAATTGCCAAATATCAAGCCATTGGTTGCGACCTACGCGATGGGTCTAAAGTCATAACAGCGCATAAAAATACGATTTTTTAAAAATATACAATAAATAAGAGGGGAGTCGTCCGTGCATCGTTTATAGAATGATGGACGGACAATGCTCCAAAAAGGATAGTTTATGAAAGACAATCATACGCTGATTATCGGTGGCGGTATCGTTGGCGCGACGCTCGCGCTAAAGCTGGCGCAGGATAAAATGCCAGTGACCTTAGTTGATGCCTGTCCTGCCCGTGACGAGTCAGCGTGGCAAGCGGTGCTAAGCAAACGTGACGCGCGTGTCTATGCACTTAGTCTGGCGAGTATTAACTTACTCAAAGAGGTTGGCGCGTGGCAACACATTGCCGCATCTCAGCGTAAAGCCGACTATTCCCAAATGCAGGTATGGCAGTTGAACGGCATGGGCGAGCTATTATTTGGTGATAGTTATGATCAAAGCGCTGTACCTGAGATACTCGGTAGTATGGTGGAGCCGGCTGTTATTGAGCATGCATTATGGCAGCGTTTGCATGAAGCGGATGTCAGCGACTATCTGACCGTTATCGCTGGTCACAAAGTGGTGAATATGGACTGGCTAGGCGCGCAGCAAGGCTACCGTGTGACCTTAGATAATGGGACAGCGATTGATGCGCGTCTATTAGTTGGTGCTGACGGTCGTAGCTCATTTGTCCGTCAGCAAGCAGGGATTGGGCTCGATACGCTTGATTATAATCAAACAGCGATTTGCTGTGCGATTCAGACCGAGAAACCGCATCAAGCGACTGCCCGCCAAGCCATGTTGCCAACGGGCACACTAGCCCTATTGCCGCTAGCGGATATTACTGATGACGATAAGGTAAATCCACAACATTGGCAATCTATCGTATGGACATTGCCGCGCAATCAGGCATTGGCATTGATAGAGGAAGAGGATCGTTTTATCGCGGACAAACTTGCGGCAGCGAGCCATTACGAGCTTGGCGCTATCAAGCAGATTGAGTCCATTGCCAGTTTTCCTTTAACAGCACAGCAAGCAAAAAGCTACATCGCTGACAACCTGGTACTCATCGGTGATGCGGCCCACGGCGTGCATCCGCTAGCAGGGCAAGGGTTGAACCTCGGTATGCTCGATGTAAAAGTATTGTGTGAGCAGTTGATGCATGACTTTACCCGTAGTGGCGGCACGCTGTGGGGCAGCAATCAAACACTGCGTCATTATGAACGTTCGCGCCGTCCGCATAATAGCCTGATGATGCATAGCTTCTCGGCACTCAACTGGTTGTTTGCAGGGTCGCTTGCACAAGCACGACCCGTGCAGCAGATCCGTAATGAAGGCATGTATCGCGTCGGTAAAATCAAGCCATTGATGCGCTTGTTTGCGAAGCAGGCGAGTGGGGTTTAGGGTTTTGACTTAGGGATGAGTAAGGCATGAACATTAAGTTATCGACAGTAGTGACAGGTTTGATAGTGTATTGATACTGACAGGTTGTCAAACGCCACTAAAAAGTAATGCGCTCGATCAAAGTATTGAAGAGCTGCCTATTACGTCAGTACCAGATATTCCAGATTTAGACGGGGATGGCGTACTTGATGATATAGATGAGTGCCTTGAAACGTCAAAGCATAAGGTAGTCGATGTGAAAGGTTGTACAGTAGTAATTGAGGGAGGTGAGGCACTTGAAATGGAGTTTAGTGGGTTTTTCCATCTATGAGCAGCCAGTTACCTGATATTTACGATATTGAATTCGGAAAAATTGAAGAAAAACTCAGTGAATATCCAGAAGCAACAGTGTTTATTTTTGGTCATGTTGCATCAAGTGAAATAGATGAGGATGTTTTAGCAACCTTTGGATTTGTGTCCTTACCTCGCAATCAAGCGCTTATCGTCAAAAATGTGTTGGTATTAGAACATGGTATTGCTGCCGCGCGTATCCATACTTATGACTGCTCAAATAAATTATTAGTTAACGACAACGCTTATACAGATCCTAGTTTTAAAGCGCTCAATCTAAAAAATATTGAGTCAAAACAGCGCCGCGTAACTCTAATGGCAAGTATTGAAGTAAATGACTTAAAGAACTTAGACTATATCTCTTATCAGAGAAAGTATGGGAAATACGCAAAGCATTGTGAACCGTTTAAATAAGAATTGATTATGAGCAACTACCCTAATGCCGAAAAGAACACCATCAGTACGGGAGAGACAATATTAATCAAAAAGCCAAAACTGATTGCCAGTGGCACAACTTTTAGTCCACCCGACTGTTGAATAATAGGCAAGGTAAAGTCTAAACTGGTCGCACCGCCAAGCCCGACAGCAGCCGAAGGATATTTGCGCATAAATACAGGAATGAATAGCAGCGCAAAGAACTCCCGTACCAAATCATTAAATAGCGCGACACTGCCCCACACAGCGCCATAAGCATCGGTCATGACAATCGCTGATAGCGAGTACCAACCAAACCCTGATGCCATCGCCAAGCCTTTCGTCCATGACACATCTGTGAATAGTAAGGCAAACACAAGCCCACCAACTAGCACCGATAGCGTAAAAATAATGCTCATCTCGACGCCGCGCTTATTGAGCATGACTTCTTTTAGCGTAATACCTGAGCCTTTGAGACCAATACCTACCAACAAGATCAAAATCATCAGCATGACCGTCATAGAGTTTTCAGGTGGCATATAATCAGTAGGCAAGAAGTAACCAATTACCATGCCAATCACGACGCAAACGACCTGAGCTAAGCTACCTCGAATACTAACGCGATGCTCATTGGATTTGACGCTTGGTTTTTTGGCATGCCATGGTCGTACGCGGTCAAACACCATAAGTGCAAACAATCCTGTGCCAATCGTCAATATAGATAAGACGGTCACATACAGGGCAATTTCGCCAACTTGATTACCCAGTCCTTCTACCTGTGATAGCTCAATACCGATCAATGCTAAGATAAGATATACTAAATAAGACAAGCCTTTATCGGCAAGTTTGGTCATGGTTGGGTTAGAGGGAATGGCAAAGCCAATAAACATTGGCATCAAGACCAAAACGAGGGTAATTAAGCTTTGCATGGTGATCGGCTCGCAGCATTTTTAACAAGATATTTTAAGAAGTTTGCGATTGTAGCATATCAGCTTAGCAATACTGACATGGGCAACGAGGATGTATAGAAAATTATCAGGCGTTGGTTCTCCATTAGTAATAGCTTAAGGCGCTATAATTCTTTACCAAACAAAATTTTATTGATACATTAAAGCACTGACAATATTTGACTAGCATTATGTCGCTATACCAGCTCAAATCTCACTTTCAAGATCAGCTTCGCCCGATAAGTAATGCACTGGTTGAGCAAAAAATTACTGCCAATCAAGTGACAGTATCTGCTGTACTATTAAGCGTGGGTACGGCATATGTGGTTGCCAAGCCTGCTGTCGAAAAACAAAGATTATGGCTTTTATTACCATCCTCATTATTTGTACGTATGGCACTCAATGCCATCGACGGTATGATGGCGCGTGAACATAATCAAGCGTCAACGCTAGGTGCCGTACTGAACGAAGTAGGTGATATCGTTGCCGATACGGCGTTGTTAGCGAGTCTGTTACCTCATGTCGCTGACCAGAAAAGTGATGCGTCAGTAATCAGTTTATCAGCTCATCAGCAGCACATTTTTAGTTTGATCGCGCTTAGTATCAGTACCGAATTGTTGGGTATAGCCAGTGATGCAGTTTTAGGCAACCGTGCCAATCACGGGCCTTTGGGTAAAAGCGACCGTGCTTTTGTGTTGGGTACGCTTGGTGCGGTTATGGGTATGAAAGCACCAATACGTATGAAAGCACCGATATCATGGTTTCATCCTAGAATGGGACAGTTTCTTATACTGACAGAGGTCATGTTACTAAAGACTTGCCTCAATCGACTGCGCTATATGGCAGCGTTATACTTGATGCGTAACCCGCCTTTATGTCGGTCAGACAAATCAGCCCCTCTCGTAATCTGCCATGATGATTCTATTCAAACTGATACCTTATCTCCTGACGGCTCTGCTTCCAAATTTTCTATGTCAAATTCTGCTACTCAAGCTTCCTTTTTGGAGTCCAAAACAATGCCATCTGCTATTACAAAACCTAAAAATGTCCCAAAGGATATGACCGACGATATTCATGTTCCTGAGGAGAAAATCATCAATGGCGAAAGTTGTTATAACGCTTATGATGGTACGGCTATTTATTATCGTTATTGGCTAACGATGTCTTTAGAGCAGATAAAAGAAGCCAGCCAGCCACTACGCCAAGTTATTTTATTGCACCGAGGTCATGAGCACTCGGGGCGATTGGCAGAGCTAGGAGAGCAGTTTGCAAAAGCGGGCTATCAAGTATTTGCTTGGGATGCACGCGGCAATGGTCGCTCAGGCGGTATCAAAGATCATGCTGAGAGCGTAACAGAGCTTGAGCGCGATTTAGACGGTTTTGTGCAACTGGTCATGGGACAAACTGGTATCGCTATCGAAGACACGCTGATTGTGGCCAGTAGTATTGGCGCGGTACTGGCAGCCGCATGGGTACATGATTATGCGCCCAATATTCGCGGGATGATATTGGGCACGCCAGCTTTGCGTATTCGTCTGTATATGCCTTTTGCCATACCGTCATTGAAGGTAGCACGCACGCTAGGTCTGATGTCACGTGTCAGCAGCTATGTCAAAGCACAAGTTTTGACCCATGATAAAGACGCGCAGCAAGCCTATAATGCGGATCCGTTAATCTCCAACAGTATCTCGACTGACTTGCTCATCGACACTCATGCGACGGGTAAGCGCTTGCTCATCGACACTCATGCGACGGGTAAGCGCTTGCTCGATGATGCTGGGGCTATCACCGTACCGACGTTTGTCTTATGCGCGGGTAAGGATTATGTGGTCGATAAGCAGGCTGAGCGGGAATTCTATGAAGCGATTAATACCCCGACGAAACGCTGGCAGTTGTATCCAGATAGCTATCATGCGATTTTTCATGAAACCAATAAAGCCGACGTATTCGCAGACTGCATCGAGTTTGCCGAGCAGGTATTTAGCACACAAGTACAAGCGCCTGATTTGAGTACCGCCCATTTAAACAGCGCCAGTAAAGATAAAGTGGATCGGTTAGCGATTAAACCATTCAATCCAAACTTTGCGATTACCTGTTTTGCCATGCAGAAATTCGGTCATGTCAGCGATGCGATTGCTACAGGGCTGGAGCATGGGTTTGATTCTGGTCATTCATTGGATCATGTCTATTATAATCAGCCCAGCGGTCAGAATAAATTCGGACAGGCAGTCGATAAATTCTATCTAAATAATATTGGCTGGCAGGGTATTCGTATTCGCCGTGAGCATATATTAGAGCTGGCACGCTTAGCACTTGCAGATATCGAAGATAAAAACCAAAGCAGCAATAAACCATACCAACCAACACTATTAGATATCGCGAGTGGACATGGTTTTTATGCGTTTGATCTACTGACAGAGTTTGCAGATCTGCACGCTGAGCTACGTGATTATGAGATGCATAATATCGAAGCACTGCAAGCAAAAGCAGAGCAATTAGCAATGGCTAGTAGGGTAGTGATAAGCAAAAAAGATGCCTTTGATCCTGCCAGTTATACTAATGTACGGACAAAAGATACCAGTACGGATACGAAAACATTTGATATCGCCATCGCTTCTGGGTTGTTTGAACTGTTCTCTGACAATACATTACCAGCGACGGCATTGGCTGGTATTTATGATAGCCTAAAATCGGGCGGTTATTTGATTTATACCAACCAGCCTTGGCACCCTGAGCAGGAGTTCATTAGTAAAACATTGAACAATCACCGCGGTAGCAGTTGGGTGATGCGCTGTCGTTCGCAAGCAGAAATGGATCAACTGGTTGAGCGCGCAGGCTTTAAAAAGATCACGATGCGTATCGATCGCTTTGGTATTTTTACCGTGTCATTAGCGATTAAAACCGCACAAACTGATGATGAGTGATAGATGAATAATGAGCGGGTCAAGCCTTATGAGCGTGTGCAGCTTTTTTCAGGCGGTGGCTCACGTTTTGGTTATTATTTGGGTAGCTATGCAGCCTTAGTGTCTCATGACTTAGCGCCAGACATTATCGTTGGTACTTGCGGTGGTGGTTTGTCTGCTTACTTAGTGCAACTTGCGCCTGATCCTAAAGATTTGCAAGCGTTGATGTGCAGTCGCGAATTGTATCGTGTCATTACTGCAATCCGACATGTCGCACCAGAGGAAGCCAGTAGGCGTCTAAAGCTGCGCTATATGACCCATGCACTCAAACGTTGGCGGTTGTCAAAGTTGCGAGACAATGGACAACGTCAGCAGCAAGCAGACAGCTACGAGCGACTGTTAGAGGAGCTACAGCAGTTGGCGATGTTTCGTATCCATAACGAGGCAGAGTGGCTCGATGAGTTGTCGCAGTTTGCTATTAGTAACAATAATGGTAGCAACGATAATAGCGCTGCTCATAAAATGTCACCAGAGATAGCTATCATTGCTAGCCGCCTGTATCAAACGCCTGCTGATGATTCGTTTAATACAACACTAACACTGCAAGAGTTATTGTTTGTGCCGCCGCGCTTAGCAAATTTGTCAAATTCAGTATCGAGTCTGGCCGACGAGCAAATGACGTCACCTGCACATACCTTTGCAAACGGGCGCATACACCCGTCTGTGAAAGTACAAACTCAATGGAATTTTGCCCCAGTGGTTCGCGCTTCTATGGCTGATATGTATTATCTACCGCCCACGCATATCACAGAGCTTGGTTGGTGCTTGGGCGGCGTGATTAATCTCACACCGATTGAGCTGGCTTGTCAGTTGGCTGAGACGGTATTTGCCGAGACCAAAGCAGGGTATGACTCATGGCTTGCTGCTCCTGCGATTCAGCGTGTTTTTGGCTTTGACCCCAATGACCGGTTGGCACAAGTGCATGGTTATAATCCAATGAAAGAGCCATCGCATACTACTAGTAAAAACCATCAGCTACATTGGCTGCCATTCGCAGATAACGCGCAGCAACTAATAGGGCAAAATGTGCAAAAGCGTTTTAACCTAAAACAAATGACCGTTGAGCTCATACATCGTGACTATGATGGCTTTGTGCAGCAAATGCAGGCGCAATGGCAGTACGGCTACCAACGTACGACCGATTACATACAGCAGCATGACCTATGAAACCCGCTAAGTTATCTAGTCATATGAACAACACGCCACATATTATCGTTATTGGTGGTACAAGTGGTCTTGGCTTGGCATTGGCGCTGCATCATCAAGCGCTTGGCTGGCAAGTGAGCGTTGTAGGAAGTAATGCGGCAAAGATAGCCGATATCAACAGCCAATATCCTACTATTGTGACCTATGCATGCGACTTGACCGATCAGGATCAGACACAAGCGTTGTTGGACAGTTTGTCTAATATTAGATTTCAAAGGCTTATCTATAGTGCTGGCAGTTATACTAATGAACGTGTCCATCAGTTGAACCAAGCCGACAGCGATCAGATGCTAGCGATTAATTTACAAGCATTTGAGCAGGTTTTTAGATGGGCAAGCAGTCAATTAAAGCAGCGGTTAAAACAATCACATCAGGCATTGGATTTGACCAAACGTGGCAGACCAAGCCTTGTCTGTATTGCTTCTATCGCAGGGACAATGGATTATCCTTATGCCAGTCTATATGCAAAAAGCAAACGCGCAATGATTGCGACTGCCAGCGCGTATCGAGCGGCACTTGCTCCTTATGATATTCAAGTGAATGCTATTGCCTCAGGCTATATCGACACCCAAGCGTTACGTGATTTGAATAACGGTGATGCCAGTCATAAGCCATTTATCATGAGTACGCAAACAGCAGTCAGTCATGTTATGCAAGCGATTGATGATGATGTAGAGGTGGCAGTATTTCCACGTTCGATGCGATATATCACGAGTGTTTTAAATCATTTGCCTAAGCCTGTACTCAATTGGCTATTACGTAGCAAATTGGATAAAACCAGATAATGTTGCTATCCGTACTGTAATTATAGTTGACCAAGTAGCCAGTAAAACAGGGTAAATAACGGAACACCAATGAGCAAACTGTCTATTCTATCTAATATGCCACCATGTCCAGCGAGCATGGTTCCCGTATCTTTTACCCCATGCTGGCGCTTAAATGCTGACTCTAATAGATCGCCAAAAATACCACTTACCGCCAAGCCATATGCCGCTAGCAGACAGACCCAACTGTTAAAAGGGGTGAGCCAAAGACCCAATAATGCTGCCAATATCGCTGCAAAAAAACTCCCAAAGACGGCACCTTCAATGCTTTTATTGGGGCTAATCGTTGGAGCAAGTCCTCGTTGAAACAGTCTACGCCCCAGCAATCGCCCGCATAGATATTGGGCAATATCGTTGAACTGACTGGCAAATAGTACGAAGAGCAACACACCGTATTGTTCGCGTTGCCACGTCAATTGCTGTAAGGCGATCAGGCTAACTATTAGGGAGGCAAAGACAACACTGAATAGCAGATCTAAAAAGTTAAGCCGCGTATAGTTTTGCGTAGCGTCCAAGGAGGCATTAGGACAGCGTAGAGGGTCTGGCTGCAAACCGCGTGCTCGGAGTTTCTTAATAAGGGTTTCTCTACTGCGTAGACACCACAGGCGTTTGATCTCATAGCCACCGCGTAAACCGATTAAGATAAAGAATAAAACAATCAGCCATTGATAGGGGTGCGCTTGATAATTGGAGTTTTGGTTGTCGTTCGCTATCTTTGCGATCACATAACACGTGCATAGCGTCGCTAACATCAGCCACCAAGAGCGCGCAATTAAGTATATCTTCGGTAAACGTTTGCGTAGATAAGGGATAGCAAGTGCGCCCCAAACCAAACTGACGACCATCATCAGGGCAATCACAAACAAAATGTCAGCAGCCATACCTTTAACACTCAAATAGTAGAGGATATTTAGAGCCTATCTGTAATGATAGCTTAAATACCTCTTTAACTATAGAGTTAGATACTGCTTTTAGTAGACTTAAGTGCTTTCTATAATAGGAATAGGTGTCTTCTCTTCTTCTATAATATTAATGAATGACTCAAGTGTGAATTTTTTTAGCGGCTCAACCACACTTGTCCGAGAAGTAGCCGCTAGATTTGGATAATCAAGGCGATAATGCCCACCACGACTTTCAAAACGCTGATAGGCAGACTGGATGATTAAGGTCGCTAATTCAAGCTGCCTAGCTAATTGAAAGTATGCAAGTTCACTGACAGTAGTAGGGCTGCGTTTATTGCTTGCATCGGATTGATCAGAATCAGCATCTGTTAGCCAGTCTTGCCACTTTTGTATTTGGTCTAATGCTTGCTCTAATTGACTGGCGCTACGGGTGATTCCCATGTTGGCCGTCATGAGCAATTTTAGTTCTATGGTTATTTTAGCAACATCAGTTTTTGCGAGACTAGTGTCAATAACATCAAGCGTTTTATTGCCATGACCATATTGTTGTGCGACAAGCCCAGAGGTAGGCAAGATCACAGGCTGCATATCTGTAAGAATTGGCGCTGACCAAACAGTAGTAGCTGATTGAGCTGCCTCATAATAAATGTCAGCATTTATCTCTTCTAAGTGTTCTAAACGTTCTAAATACTGAGGCAAGTGGGCTGCAATATTGCGACCAACCACCACGCACTCCAATAGTGAGTTACTTGCTAAGCGGTTCGCCCCATGTAGCCCTGTATAAGCGACTTCACCAGCCGCATAAAGTCCTGGCACATCCGTCAATCCATTGGCATTAGTCACCACACCGCCACAACTATAATGCGCAGTCGGGGCGACTGGAATAGGATCTGTCGTGATATCAATCCCGAGCGTTAATAGCGTTTGGTAAATCTGCGGGAAATGCGCTTTTATAAAGTCAGCAGGCAAGTGACTGACATCAAGATGCACGTAGCCAAGCCCATTGTTATCAATCTGCGCGGCTATCGCCCGAGCGACGATATCGCGCGGTGCCAATTCAGCACGTGTATCCACGTCCAACATAAAGCGGATACCAGTTTGCGGACAATATAACCGTCCCCCTTCACCGCGCAGTGCTTCAGATATCAAAAAGCTGCTGTCATCCAATGCTAAGCCTGTTGGATGAAACTGAATGAACTCTAAGTTTGCCAAGCGGCAGCCTGCTTGCCATGCCATCATCACGCCATCACCGACGCAGACATTCGGCGCGCTGGCACGCTTGAATAATTGACCCAATCCACCACTAGCCAATACGACAGCACGACTATGAAAGGTAAGCGGGCGTCCATTGGTATGATCAAAGACAAGCGCGCCTCCGCAATGCTTAGCATCGCTACCATCTGTAAAAAAAGGCTGACTGCTCGCTATAGGCAATGTCAGTAACTCAAGCGCTTCATGATAAGGTAGTACAGTGATATTGGTTGCCGCTTGTACTTTGATGGTCAAAGCGTCCATCACGTGTCGACCCGTCGCATCGTCTGCATGTGCCACGCGTCTACAGCCGTGACCGCCTTCTTTTGTTAAATGCAAATCGTTGGTCTGTAACTGAGAGAAGTCCTGTGCGTTTGTATTATCCCAAACTTTAGGTGAATTTTGCGTAAAAGGGACACCTTGCGTACATAGCCATTGAACCGCTTGTTGTCCTGCACCCAAAATACTGGCAGTATTGTCAGGTGTGCAAAGCCCTGCACCAGCCACCAAGGTATCAGCAACATGATCAGACACAGAGTCATCTTTGTCTAAGCTGGCAGCAATACCGCCTTGGGCATAATGACTTGAGCAAACCTCAAGCGCCGCTTTACTCAAAACCGTGATATTCAGTGACTTCGGTAGCGATAACGCTGTACTCAAGCCTGCCAGTCCAGCACCAATAATAAGGACGTCAGTGTTTATGATATGGCTCATGCGACTACTCCTATAGTTATCAGGAATACGGTTATCAGGAATGGTGGTACGGGTATGGTTGGCTGAGTGCGGCTTACTCATGCTAGGCTGCCCCAACATTGGCAAACAATGCACGGTCTTGGATGATATCGCCACTGGCCGCCACGCGTTGCTTTTGTGATTCAGCAAAATCAAGCATGCGTTGTAAGGGTTTTCTAGCAGCGGCGGCAAGCTCAGGCGTCATTAGTACCTCACCGCTGTTATTGGTCAAGCATTGCTCGATACCTTTTAGGCCATTCATCGCCATCCAAGGGCAAAATGCACAGCTCTTACAGCTCGCACTTTCACCAGCGGTAGGCGCTGCCAAAAAGCGTTTGTTCGGTGAGCGTTTTTGCATTTCATGCAATATCCCTAGGTCAGTCGCGACGATAAAGGTGTCAGTATCCATCTCATACGTTGATTGCAACAGTTTACTGGTTGAGCCGACGACATCAGCGAGTGCCACCACGCTATCGGGCGACTCAGGATGTACCAAGACCTTGGCTTCTGGATGTTCGGCTTTTAATTGCAGCAATTCAGTGGCTTTGAACTCATTATGCACGAGGCAAGACCCTTGCCAAAGCAGCATATCTGCACCCGTCTCACGAGCGATGTATTTGCCCAAATGACGGTCAGGCCCCCAAATAATCGGCTCGCCTTGTGCATGCAAATGACGGACAATGTCGATACCGACCGATGAGGTCACAACCCAATCGGCGCGCGCTTTCACCGCGGCGCTGGTATTGGCATAGACGACGACGGTACGCTCAGGGTGGGCATCACAAAACGCGGAAAACTCATCAGCAGGACAGCCCAAATCGAGCGAACATTCCGCCTCCAAATCTGGCATGAGCACGGTTTTTTCCATACTTAAAATCTTTGCTGATTCGCCCATAAAGCGTACGCCAGCGACGACTAGGGTCTGGGCGCTATGGGCTTGTCCAAACCGCGCCATTTCGAGCGAGTCACCGACACAGCCACCTGTCGCGAGGGCCAAGTCTTGGATAAAAGGATCAACGTAGTAATGTGCCACCAGTACGGCGTTATTATCTTTCAATAATTTTTTGATGTTTTCTTCAACCACAATGCGTTCAGCACGAGGCAAGTCTGCTGGCATTTTTGCTCTGGCATATTCGATGTTCGTCTGAGTGGCGATGCGATTGTCGGTACTCATGATGGGTGCGTCGTAAGGATAAATTTTCATAATGGCAACCTCTGTTGGCGCTATAGTGATAAATGGGTGTACTAGAACAGGATATTTGGCGATATAAAGTCAATTCATTTTTTAATTATGCTCATTTTGAGCATAAATACAAGTGTTTTTTGTATACCTGCTGATTAAGTACAGCTATTTTCATTACCGGTGAGTTATTCAAATGGTCTGCATTTTTAGTTTGTCTTTATACAGAAGCTGACGTTTAGCGATTGATTTTGATGCTTTATGATTACAACGCCAGACTATGATATTTCAAGATTCACGTTATACTGTTTTAGATTTGAGGCGTACCATCATTATTAGCCTTGAGATCCCTTTTATGACATTTTAAAGAGACAGGATAATCCCCAAAACTATGACGTTGTCTTATTCACATGCGCACCAGCAAGGTAGCGGCACAACAGAAGTGGTCGCCGTGTTGGTCGCGATTACCGATCATATCGCTCGTGTCCTAACCGTTGACCAAGGCAAACTGCTGCCAAATGGGCCACTCATGCCGCTACATCGCTCGCTACAGGCAGGCGTGCGTCAATGGGTAGAAGAGCAGACGCAGCAACCGCTTGGATATTTGGAGCAGTTATATACCTTTGTTGATACCAATAGACGTAATATTGATGGTCATGCGCTCGTCTATGTTAGCTATTTGGGCCTAGTGCAAGAGACGCAAACGCAGGCGCTTCAAAGCAAAGCGCTGTGGCGAGATTGGTATGATTATTTCCCATGGGAGAACCATCTAGATGGTATGCCTAGCATTATTATGGACTTTATCATCCCTATGCTATTGGAGTGGGCAAGTACCGCTGAAGACTCAGTTGCCCGGCAGCGTAGGCGTCAACGTATTGGTTTGTGTTGGGGACTAAGCGAAGGGTTCTTGAAAGATAGCGAGTTCATAAAAACTAAATCAGTTGGCGATAAGACTGATGAAAGCAGAGAATGGATCGCAGAGCATGTACTGCTACGCTACGAGATGCTTTACGAGGCAGGACTAATACCTGAAGCGCCCAATTATCCAACCAATTACCAAACGGTTGAATTGCCAAGCGACTGGTCTCAGCGTATCGGCATACCGATGTATTACGATCATCGCCGTGTGATTGCCACTGCTATTTCAAGACTACGCGCCAAGATTGAATATCGACCGCTTATCTTTGGCTTGATACCTGACGTGTTTACGTTATCGCAGTTACAGCATAGTGTTGAGGCATTATCAGGCATACGCTTGCACAAGCAAAACTTTCGCCGTTTGCTTGAGTCACAGAATCTCGTGACGGAGACAGGAGAGAGTAGTAATGCTCAGCGTGGTCGCCCTGCCAAGCTCTATCGTTTTCGCCATGATATCGAGCTACAAAGCTTATTGATGGACAGTAAACTTCCTAAGCGTAAATAGTGAGCATGAATAAACACGACTGAATCAACGTCGTATCCAAATCTACTGGCTCAATAAAAAATTTTTCACCTTCCCTTGTAGGAGCGTCAACTTTACGCTATATTTATGCTCATTTTGAGTTTAAATATTTAGACGTTTTTATTCATATCATGTCTATTTATCCGTATTACGCCTATTTATTCGTATCATGCTTACATGAGGAACAAAGATGACAATTGAAAAAGAGCCAGCATTGGATGACGTATTGCTTAAACCCTTGGTAGAAGATGCGCTAGCGGAAGATTTGGGCAGACGTGGTGATGTCACCTCGCAAGCCACTATCCCAGCAGATATGCAAGCACAATTACAGATCAAGGCGCGGCAATCAGGTGTGATATGCGGTATGGATTTGGCGCGTTTATCTTTTGCCTTAGTTGATGCAAACATTGAGTTTGTGGCTCAAGTACAGGATGGTGAAACAGTCGCCGCTGGTGCCGTATTGGCCATTGTCCGTGGTAATGCACGCCATTTGCTAACAGCAGAACGTACAGCATTGAACTTCATGACACATCTTAGCGGTATTGCGACAGCGACCCGCCAGATCGTCGATAGCGTGGCGCAATATCCGGCACAAATTACTTGTACGCGTAAAACTATCCCAGGTCTACGTATTGTACAAAAATACGCGGTACGCTGCGGTGGCGGACGCAATCATCGTTTGGGCTTGGACGATGCGATCTTAATCAAAGACAATCATATCGCCATTGCCGGTGATATAAAGACGGCTATTGAGCAAGCACAACATTTTGCTAGGCATCTGATTCCTATCGAGGTTGAAGTAGATACACTAGAGCAATTAGAGCAGGCATTAGAGGCGGGTGTGAGTTTGGTATTGCTAGACAATATGTCGCCAGAAGTCTTATCGCAAGCGGTTGCCATGTGTAAAGGTCGCGCAAAGACTGAAGCATCTGGTGGTATTACACCAGAAACGGTACAAGCAGCCGCCAGTACGGGAGTCGATTTTATCGCGATGGGTTACCTAACGCACAGTACTACTGCCTTGGATATCGGCTTAGATTTTAGTGCATAGGCCATCAATTATTTCAGCTTCATCTGAGCCGCCGCTTTTTATATTCGCTGCATTTCTCGCCAAGATGACATAGGAGAGTAACCGAGCAAAGTTAATGATTTAACTCGCTTATCTGCCTATGTTACAATGCTATTATGAATTGCCTATTGGGTCATCGTCGCACTCGCACGATGGCCTTATCTTTTTGCACCAGTGGTATCAATAGACAAGCGAGCGCTCAGTGAATACTGAAATTATCAAGATAATCCTAGCCTTTATGGTATTGATCAATCCATTTAGCGCATTGACGTTGTTCTTGGATTTGACTCGCGGCTATTCGATGAACAATCGACGCAAAGTTGCGCGCGTCGCTTGTTTGACCATTTTTATCACCATCAGTTTTTTTACGGTGGCGGGTGAGACCTTACTAAAAGCACTAGGTATTTCTATTGGCTCGTTTCAGCTAGCTGGTGGTATATTGGTGTTCTTGATTTCACTAAATATGATGAATGGTGAAGGCAACCCTGTTAAGCCTGATCAAGAGAATTTCGATGTCGACCACGTGCAAGATGCACCGCCGACGATGGCCTCAGCAGTGGTCCCCCTTGCGATACCGATGATGATTGGACCAGGTGGTATTTCTACCGTTATTATTTATTCATCACAAGTCTCAGGCATTTTGCAGGTATCTGCCATCATCATTGCTGGTCTCTTCATTAGTCTATTTTGCTATCTGGCATTGATGGCAGCTGGTCGTATCAGCCGCTTGTTGGGTGATACTGGTCTGAATATTATGAGCCGAATCATGGGTATGCTATTGGCAGCCGTGTCTATCGAGATTATCGTTAGCGGTCTGCGCACACTGTTTCCTGCTTTGATCTAAGCTATTTATTCTGTCTCTAATATTGAGCACTTAAAATTCTAATAATTGAATTAAGAGGCCTTATCAGATAGCTGGTAATGGCATCTTAATTTATCTAGATTTAACGCCTAATGTTGTATTTAGCTTTGGTATAGATGCCAAGCCAGATACAACATCAGCAATCCTACCAACGCATCCAGTATGTTCCACGCTTTGGGCTTCGCAAATAGAGGTCTGAGCAGGCGTGCGCCATAACCTAGGGCAAAGAAGAAAAAGAATGACGCGCTAATTGCACCAACGGCGAAGGTGAGCTTGCTACTTGCGCCTGTTGAAACCATCCCAACGAGTACCAATGTATCTAAATAGACATGTGGATTTAGCCAAGTAAAACCAAAGCAGAGTAGCAGCGCTTTCTTTAAGCTGGTCACTACTTGTCCATCAACGTTCAAAGCGTGTGATACGCGTACGCTGGCATACAGACTCTGTAAGCCGTAGCCTAATAAAAATAAAACGCCTGCTATTTTTGCAATATCTACCACATGCGGATAGCGTGCGGTGACCGCACCAAATCCGCCAACGCCCGCTGATATTAATAGTGCATCGCTTACCGCACAAAACAGACAAACAAAAAATATGTGCTCGCGTTTGAGACCTTGTTTGAGTACGAAGGCATTTTGTGAGCCGATGGCGATGATGAGCGATAATCCAAGCAGGAAACCAGAAATATAATCAGAAGCATTCATAACAAGGCGCTTAGCATTGAGGAAGTGAGCGGAGAGAGTAGGAATGTTGACACTTTGCGTACTGGCAGGTCAGCAAAAACCTGTTAAGATACGCTATTGAATGAACGTATGCAATACGAGCACAATATGTGTGTACTGGACGAGGGGCAGAGCAAGTCATGGTAGTCAGTTTGACAAGAATGCTAAAGTCATTTGGGCAAGCTCAAGATGACCTACCAACGTTAGCTGCCAACAATGCGCAGGAGATGGGCGTTAACCATAATTTAAATGACAATAGTGATAATGTCGATATCCATCATAATAATGACGGCACTCAATCAAATCACGAGCGCGCTGCATTAACTCCACCTGAGCGGGTAGACCGTATACGTGATGCATTGGCGCAAGTGAACGACATTCGCTCATCAACCCCATTGACTGATCGCTATTTGTCCAATCGTGCTCACATGCGCCCGACCAACAGACCGCCTTTTGCCCCCGATACTTTATGGTATCTCAAACATGGACGTTGTCCGATTATGACTGAGCTTGTTGATGTGGTCGATGAGGCCACCCTAAATGCCATGCCTATCGAAGCCGTTGCGATATTAGATCGTATCAACGGTAAGCTAAAACGCTATCGTGAGTGGAGTAGTGAGCTAAACGAGCAACAACAGCAACAACATAACGAGCGCCAGTTTGTCATTGACAAGCTCGTGTCCGAAAGTATCCCTGAAGCCCTGCATCATTATGAGCAGCTACAGCGTTTTAGTCCGCATCGCACCAAAAACAATATGGTACAAGGTAAAATGACGGCAGGCGATATGCTTACAGATTTATTTTTAGAAATTGATTATGAGCTTGATGAGCTATTGGATGAGCTGCATCAAACCGTTCTAAATCGTCTTGCCTCAACCCATCGTTACGTCAAGAGCCGCACGCAAAGCTAGTAGCTTTAGTATTTTCTTGGTAAAAATAAATAAGTGTCCAAAAACATAACAGACTCAATGTATAACAATATAAGGCTTTAATAGAGCCTTATTTTTTTGTTTAATAAAAGCAGTGCTAAGCAATAAAGTTGACGAAACCAAAATCGCCTAGCTTAAAATACTGATTAAAATAATAAGAAATTTGCCAAACTATTCTGTCAAACAACAAGGACAACCTGATGACCCAAGTGACTGCTATGTTAGTGATGTTTGTACTATACGGAGTGCTGCCGGCCGCTGGGTTATATTTAGGGTATCGTGGTATTAAGAAAGTCACCGCGCCCAAAATGCTTGAATATAAAGCAATGCCACAATTAGGCTATATTCCTGAAAAAAGCCTACCCGTTGAAGTCAAAACTGCACTTGAGCAAATCAATCGAAAAGGTAAAAAACTCCGCTTGATTTATGGTGATACCAATAATGATGGCAAAATTGATGATAAAGATACTGTCACTGAAACTTATATCATGATCCAAAATCTGATGGACAGACACGTACCACAAGCAGTAGCCGATTATCGCCGCTTGCATGATCTAGATGTAGCGGATGGCGCGCGCGCTGATACCACTAAGATCAAACATTCAGATGTCACTGGTAAAGAAGCATTGTTAGAGGTACTTGAGACAATTAATACCCAGTTCGATGATCTACTCAATGCCTCATACCACGAAGATGGGCAAAAGCTGCTCGCGACCAATCGCTATCTGCAAACGCGTTTTGATCATCCAAATGTGGATTCAACAATGCAGCCGTTGAGTAATCTCAGTAAGAAAACAGAGGCTATTGAGTCACCTACTTCGAGTAGCACGGATGTGAAAAATCCAGTAGCAGAAGATATTAAACGCTAAGTGCTAACGATGAATAGTCATACACAGAATTAAGCCATAAGTAGTAAACAGTTATGAGTATATTGATAGGTATTGGCATCGTAACCACCGTCACGACCTTTTATTTGGGTAAAAAAGGCTGGCATGCGTTGCACAAAGCGGTCGGTATTACCCCAGGTGTGCTTATATATCAAGATGATCATGCGCCATTGTCACTGGCTACGTTAAGTTGGGAACAGCTTAACTTGAATAAAAAGCACTTAAAAAGCTTGTCAGATCAGCAGCTACGGCAATTAAAGCGTATCGATAACAAAGTGAGTAGCTATCAAGCTTATCAGGCAGCATTACAAGCTCAACATAAAACGCCTGCTATAACAGAACCGCAATTTGTGTTGAATAAAATGTTGCAAACACGGTTACCCGAAATGCTAGCCAGTCACTACCAACTAACAAATATGCATGTCACTAGTGAGAATAGTGAAAAGAGGTTAGAGGCTAGTGAGTTATTGCAAAGTGTTTTAGATAATATCGAACAGCGTTTGGATAGACTACTGGCACAAATGGACGAGGAGCAGCTAAAAGAGCTGCGAGTCATAAAGCATTATATTAATAGCCACGATAGCTGAGCCGTTATTTTTATACTGAGCAACTGTGACGCCTGTAAAAGAGACACAAAAAAGCGGTCAATGATGAATAGTCATTGACCGCTTTTTTTATGTTTATTCTAAATCTACCAAAAACTTAGAATAACGTTAAATAAACTTAACTAGCGCTTATCGTTGCGGTCACGAGTATTACGCGTGCCGCGGCTGGCAGGGCTAGCACTACTTTTAGGTTTCGCGCTGCTGTTGCGATTGTCATTACGAGTGTCCGTACGACGTGCTTTAAGCGGCTTGTTTCTGATACGCTCTTGCTTTTCTTTAGCCGCGCCATGTAGACCTGTGCCGTAACGTGGGCGTAAACTCACCAAATCGGTCAACGTATTGATCTCTTTTTTATCGAGCTCTAAGAAACGACCTGTACGTAACTCTTTCGGTAAGGCGATCGTACCGTAGCGTGTACGCAATAGGCGGCTAACTTTCAGACCTTGTGATTCAAACAAGCGGCGTACTTCACGGTTACGACCTTCTTTGAGCTGGACGTGATACCACTTGTTAACGCCTTCACCGCCGCCTTCTTTGATATCGTCAAACTGCGCCATGCCATCTTCTAACATGACACCAGCAGTCAAGGTGCGGGCGATATCAGGAGTTACTTCACCCAACACACGAACAGCATATTCACGCGTAACTTCGCTAGAAGGATGCATTAGGCGATGTGCCATCTCACCATCATTGGTAAATAATAGTAAGCCAGTTGAATTGATATCCAAACGTCCAACCATGACCCAGCGATCATGAGTGAGCTTTGGCAAGCGCTCAAACACAGTCGGACGACCTTCTGGATCCTTGGCTGAGCAGACTTCACCTTCAGGCTTGTAATAAGCGATCACTCGGCGACGCTTCTCATTTTCGGCAGTATATTTGATCTGACGACCATCCACACGAATCTCATCGCCTGGCGTGACACGGTCACCAATCGTTGCTGGACCGTTATTAACAGATACGCGACCTGCTTTAATCACTTCTTCCATTTGGCGACGTGAACCAAGTCCCATACGGGCTAGTGCTTTCTGTAATTTTTCATCTTTCATCTTAATGTCCTTGAGTCGGTGGGTTTACATTTCTCAATGTATGAATGTTTATAGCTTTTAGACATTGGCCTTAGTATGGACAAAGTTTACTACTACTAATTAATAGATAGTATATTTGCTTTTAGCGGTACATATTATACTAATAAATTGAAATGATTATCGGACTTTTTAGTCTTTTATTTTATTCGCCCAATAGCCGTTCTTCTTCACAAAATTTGCAAATGGCATAGTAAGTGTGAACTTGCTTTCTATATGAGTTGTTATCATGGTTAAGTACCAATTTTAGACTACAAATACTACTTGATATTAGTGTATGTAAAACAATGAATTAACTGTGAAGTAAAAAGTTAGTATTAATACAGGCGGTATCAAAATAGCTTTTTGTATCAATCAATAAGAACATTGCTTACTGTTAGCTAACTTATGTTATGATGCCGATTGTTTTTGTTAAAGATGTAAAGAAGTAACATCGACTCAAAAGCATTAGTACAAAATTTTTTTTGGTCGTTTTACATGATTGCAGTGATAGAAGAGGCTCTTTGATATGAGACAGACAACTAAGTTGTTAAGTACAGCGTGTTTGTTAGCTAGCAGTATGCTATATGGGTGTGCTACTACAACCATCAATTCTGGGCTTCAAGCTGGTGAGTTACCGCCTAGTGGTTCTTTTACTGCAGACAACGGTATTGATTTCAACGTACTACCGCTGACGCTTGCGACATTACCGCCTAAGCAAATCGCTCGCTCACAAATGAGCAGTAACCTATCTACTCTAGTACGATCGTCTAATAGGATGAATTACCGTATCGCGCCATCTGATGTATTGAATATCGTTTTGGTAGACTATCCTGATATTAATGCTGCAGGAGCATCTGGTTATCCTGTTGATCAGCAGGGATTTATACAGTTTCCGTTGATAGGGCGTATACAAGCGAGTGGGCTAAGTGTGCCACAATTCACTGCAAACTTGAGTTCACGATTACAGCGCTATCTAAAGTATGCAGACCCGCAAGTGAAAGTTGCTGAATATAGGGGTAATAAGTTTTTTATCGATGGTGAAGTCAATAAACCTGGCCAATTCAATATTGCCGACGAACCTGTATCGTTATACAGTGCAATATCTATGGCTGGTGGTACGACGAGAGAAGGTAACTCAAACAGTATCGTCTTGAGAAGAAATGGTACTGATTATCGCATGGGACTACAGTCTCTACAGCAAGCGGGATTATCAGCCAATCAAATTTATGTCCAAGATGGTGATTCTATTCGTGTCAGTAGCGAAGATATCAATAAAGTATATGTCTTAGGAGAGTTTGGCAAAGTTGCACCCGTGCCTATAATTGATCAAGGATTGAGTTTAGCGCAGGTGATTGGTGAGTCAGCTGGACTGAACTCTAATACGGCTAATGCGGCTAAAATCTATGTAGTACGCGATCAGCCTGAATACCAGCGTACAAATATATACTATGTAGATATGCAAGCGCTCACCAGCTTCCCATTGACTAGCCGGTTTGAGATGTTGCCTAATGATATCGTCTATGTCGATCCGACAGGTCTTACGCGCTGGAACCGTGTACTTAGTTCTCTGTTACCATCAACTTCAGCAATTAGAAGTTTTTCAACTCTATAGGAAGCGATCAGTATGGCGTTTGATAGCATTTTGGTTGTCTGTGTCGGTAATATTTGCCGTAGTCCAATCGCTGAAGCTTTACTAAAAGAACAATATCCGCAAAAAAACGTTGATTCTGCTGGACTCTCTGCAGTAGTTGGTAACCCAGTGGATCCAAAATCTCAGGCAGTGATGAAATCAAACAATATAGATATGTCTGGTCACGTTGCAAAACAAATAGATGAACAGCTAGTTATGGAAGCAGACATTATATTCACAATGTCAGATGGTCAAACCAAGTGGATAGAAGAACGATGGCCACATTGCCGTGGTAAAACATTTAAAATTGGGCATTGGGTAGATAAAGATATTTCAGATCCTTATAATCATGATGAATTAGCATTTGAGACTGCCAAAAAAGATATCATTGAAAGCCTAGGTCAGTGGTTCAACAAAATCAGCTAAGTAGTGGATATTTATGAATAAAGATACAGAAAACTTATCGAAAGCCGCCAACGAAACAGTTAAAAATGACATAGATCTGCTGGCTTTGCTATTAGCATTATTGCGTGGCTGGAAAATTTTACTTTTTTTTGCAGTATTAGGTCTGATAGTAGGCATACTTTATAGTCGATATTTAAATCCAGTTTTCAAATCAGATGCCTTGATTCAAATCGATGAAAAATCTGGAGGTATTTCATCAGCTCTAGGTTCGAGTGACTTGATATCTGCAAATGCTAGCCCTGCAGAGACCGAAGCTGAGCTCATAAAGTCGCGGATGGTCTTAAGGCCAGTTGTTGAACAACTGCATTTAGATGTTCGGTTGAGCGATCCTACCGTTGATAATCTAGACAGAATCGAAAGTAACAGTACAGAGACTCAAATGAACACTTCTGATGGAGTAGTTCTTGAAACTGAAGATGGCCAAGTTCGAGTTGCAAATTTTGAAGTTTCACAAACGTACCTAGACCAGTCATTCACTTTAGTGAGGTCCGGTACGGGGTTTCTACTTAGCAACGGTTTAAATGATTTTAAAGGTAAATTCAATCAACCTCATAGTTTTAGAAATTCAGATGGTGCTGTCAATATAACTGTTAATGATCTTCCAGTAGGGAATCATCCTATAAGAATCACTAAACAATCCTTACAGAATGTAACTGATTCTATAAATGGAGCGCTGTCAGTAGTCGAACGAGGTGATAATACAGGTATTATTAAACTGACATTAGTGGGTTCAAATCAGCAGCAAGTAAGCTTGATACTCAAGCAGATTGTCACGTCTTATGTTTCTCAAAATCAGTCAAGTGTCTCTGAGGAAACAACTAAAACAATCAACTTCATGGAAACTCAAATACCTATGCTCAAGCAAAAGCTTGAAGCATCCGAAGCAATTTTTAATGAGTTTCGTACAGAAAATGGCACTATTAACATAGAGCAAGAAGCGGGATTACTATTGTCAGAGAATGCTCGTATAGATAGCCAGTTGAGTGAGTTAAGGTTAAAAAAAGCTGATTTGACGACCTACTATACTGATGAACACCCGCTAGTTATTCAAATCGATGATCAAATAGTGGAGCTGCAAAGCAGAGTACAGGATATTGATAATAGAATAGAAGGTCTTCCTGAAACCCAAAGGGAGTTTTTGCAGCTATCAGAAGATGTTGCTATCAACCGAGAAATTTACTTAAACCTACTTAAAAATTATCAGCAGCTTAAAATAGTGAAAGCTGGACAGATAGGTTATGCTCGCATAATAGATATGCCTATTAGTACCTATAGAGTTATTGCACCTAACAAGCAACTAATAATAATTTTAGCAGCATTAGTAGGATTTACTCTAGGGGCAGTATTAGTATTGCTTAGAAACTTATTGAGAAATACTGTAAAAGATCCAGAACGTTTAGAGGCAAAAACGGGTGTACCAGTTATTGCAACAGTGCCACGTTCACCATCTTTATCTAGACTTTCTAGGAATAAGAAAACACCTGATCGGTTGTTAGCTCATACTGATCGTAATAGTTTAAGTTATGAATCTATAAAGAGTCTAAGAACTCATTTATTGTTTGGTATGCCAGTAGAAGGAAAAACCGGGCAGCGCGCAAAAGTTATTTTAATATCGGGTGAGAGCCCAGGCGTGGGTAAATCATTTATTTCTGCTAATTTAGCAGAAGTATTTGCACAGCTAGGCAAGAAAGTTCTAGTGATTGATGCAGATATGCGTTTAGGTGAATTACATAGAATGTTTAATATGGAACTTAGTAATGGTCTAGCCGACTATTTATCACAAGAAAATGAAAATGATGAAGGCGCGAAAGAATCCGTAGCGAAATTTATTCATCCTACTGCTATGGATCACATTGACTTTATACCTAGAGGGGAATATCCGCATAATCCATCTTCACTATTGTCTGGCGATAGATTTGAAAATTTAATGATAGAGCTTAATAGCCATTATGACTATATTTTTATTGATTCACCTCCAGTACTAGCAGCTTCAGACGCTATAGTTTTGTCACAGTATGTTGATAAGATATTGATGGTAACCAGATATAATAAATCTGTAGAAGGGCAAGTCATCTATGCCATTAATCAATTAAATAAGGCAAATGTTCAGGTCGATGGAATTATTCTCAATGATTTGCAACAAGGCATTATGGATAAGTATAGCTATCACTACAGCTACGCATATGGTAATAATAAATAGTTATTGCATCATCAGTTGGGCACTGCATCTATGAGTTCAGATTTTGATAATACTTATCGGCTATCTAGTACTATTAGTAAATGGTCAAATCGCTGTGCGCTAGGTTTGTTGGCGCTTCCGCGAGGGATAAAAAGAAGTATCTTAATAGCTTTTGATTTTTTAATGGCCGTTCTCTGCATGTTTTTAGCTTTACTAATACGTTATGGTCACGTAGAGCTTCATATTAGTTTATTAGCAATGATCTTATATGCAATTATACCTATCATCGGCTTGTACCTAATTGGTTTCTACAATGGGGTAGCTCGAGTATTTTTTGATGAGGTAATGCGAAGTGTGTTACAGCTTTTCGCTCTATTAATCGTCATATATGAGATTATACTTTATTTTGAATGGTTGCCAAACATACCCCGTTCAGTACCTATCTTCTATCTTTTCCTATTCTTTATTTGGTTATGGAATAGTAGGCTTACCATTAAAGAGATATTAACCCGTTGGCAAGGTAAGCGTATACATCGTCAATCCAATGGTGAGGTCTATGATAACGTGCTGATTTACGGTGCCGGTCTTGCGGGCAGAGAACTCTTCGAAGGTCTAAGAGGCTCGCACAAATACAATGTGACTGCTTTCATTGACGATGATTTACAGCTCACAGGAGCTTCGCTTTTCGGAAAAAGAATTTATACAGCTAATGATCTGGTCGACTTAGTAGATAAGTTAGACATTGCACAGGTATTCTTGGCTATGCCATCGATCAGTCGTGCACGCAAAAGACAAATTATCGATAAACTAGCAGATATTTCAATTAAAATTAAAGAATTACCTAGTCTAGAAGAGCTTGCTGATGAAAAAGTAACTGTTAGTCATATGCGCAAGATTGACATATTAGACGTACTAGACCGGCAAACTGTTGAGCCGGACGATTATCTATTAGGTAAGAATATAACAGATAGAAGTGTTCTAGTAACAGGAGCAGGTGGGTCTATAGGAAGTGAACTGTGCCGACAAATTATAAAAAATAAGCCAACTTGCTTGATACTTTATGAGATGTCAGAGTTTGCTTTGTATAGTATTCATCAAGAACTCTTAGCAAAAAAGTCCAGCAACTCATCTTATGAGCAGATTAAGATTGTCGCTATCATTGGTAGTGTTACCGATGAGCATAACCTCACAAGGATATTCAAAACCTATCACATTCAAACCGTATATCATGCTGCTGCTTACAAGCATGTACCTATTGTTGAGCATAATCCGTTTCAAGGAGTTATCAATAACAGTTGTGGGACTTACCACTGTGCGCGTGCTGCTATTCGAGCAGACATCGAGACATTCGTTTTAATATCTACAGATAAAGCTGTTAGACCGACTAACATAATGGGTGCTTCCAAACGCTTAGCAGAGCTCATATGTCAAGCATTGAGTTACGAAGCTAAACTAGTTAAGCCAGATAGCAAAACTTGTATTAGTATGGTGAGATTTGGGAACGTTCTCGGTTCATCAGGATCTGTAGTTCCTGTGTTTACTAAGCAAATTGAACAAGGTCTTCCTATCACTGTAACTCATCCAGATGTAACACGCTATTTTATGACCATACCCGAAGCTGCAAATCTAGTAATTCAAGCGGGTGCCATGGCTAAAGGTGGAGAGGTGTTTGTTCTTAATATGGGAGAGCCTGTAAAGATTGTAGATCTTGCACAGCGTATGATTAACCTTAGTGGCTTTGAGATTAAAGACGAAAAAAACCCTTATGGTGATATTGAAATTGTTTTCACCGGCTTACGCTCAGGTGAAAAACTCTACGAAGAACTTATTATTGGTGAAGATAATGTTGAAGATACTGCTCATCCGCTAATAATGCAGGCTATTGAGCATAGACATACTCTGGAAGACATTGAAAATATGTTTGCACAGTTGCAAAATAAAGCGCAGTTACATGATGTAATATGGTTGAAAGCACAGTTCAGACATTTTGTAGCTGGATATAAAGAAGATACTACGGTGCGCTCCTAATTTAGAAACTTACATTAATAAGATTGGTGAACAGAATACTATGCTAGATATTAATAACATTAAAATCGCCGTAATTGGTCTCGGTTATGTCGGATTACCATTAGCCGTTGAATTCGGTAAAAAAGTTGAAGTAATTGGCTTTGATATTAATTCAAATCGTATAGCAGAGTTGAAATCTGGTATAGATCATACGCTAGAGGTGAGTAAGGAAGAGCTTGTGGAATCAGAGTATTTGAATTACTGCTCTGATATAAGTGATCTGAAGGAATGTAATTTTTTTATTGTGACGGTACCTACACCTATTGATGACTATAAGCAGCCTGACTTGACTCCTTTGATTAAAGCATCAGAAGCTATCGGTAGCTTAATAAAGCAAAACGATATCGTAGTTTATGAGTCAACGGTATATCCAGGTGCGACTGAAGAAGTGTGTATTCCAGTATTAGAGAAGATTTCTGGATTGGTATTTAATCAAGATTTTTACGCAGGTTACAGTCCTGAGCGTATCAATCCAGGTGATAAAGAGCATCGTGTGACTAATATTCTGAAGGTGACGGCAGGATCAACGCCTGAAGTAGCGGACTTTGTTGATGACGTATATAACCTGATTATTACTGCTGGAACACATAAGGCTCCTTCTATTAAGGTAGCGGAAGCCGCTAAAGTTATTGAAAATACTCAAAGAGATGTCAACATTGCTTTAATCAATGAGCTAGCAGTTATTTTTAATAAGATGGATATTGATACGCAAGCAGTACTAGAAGCAGCAGGTACAAAATGGAACTTTTTGCCATTCCGTCCAGGCCTTGTTGGTGGTCATTGTATCGGCGTTGACCCGTATTACCTCACACACAAAGCACAAGCGATCGGCTATAACCCAGAGATTATCCTTGCTGGTCGTCGTTTGAACGATAGCATGGGTAAGTACGTGATTACGCAGTTAGTCAAAGCTATGATAAAAAAACGTATTCAGGTCGAAGGTGCCAAGGTTCTAATTTTGGGGTTGAGCTTTAAAGAAAACTGTCCAGATGTGCGTAATACTAAGGTCATCGATATTGTACATGAGTTGCAAGATTACAATATTGATGTTGATGTCTATGATCCTTGGGTAGATGGTAAAGAAGCAAAGCGTGAATACAACGTTATGCCTATCAGTAAGCCATCTATGAATAACTATGACGGTATTATCTTAGCTGTCGCTCATAATGAGTTTGTAGAAATGGGTGTAGATTACATTAGAAACTTGGGAAAAGAAAATCACGTACTCTATGATTTAAAGTACATTTTTGAAAAAAAAGAAACTGATATTCGTCTGTAAACCTTTTGAGCGATATGGAAAAAATCATGACAATGATAGCTTATGAAAAAGTTAAAGAAACGTTGAAGCAACACCCCAGAACATGGCTTATTACAGGGGTGGCAGGCTTTATAGGCTCAAACTTACTTGAAACTTTGTTGCTGCTTAACCAAAAGGTTGTCGGTTTAGATAATTTCTCTACAGGATTTCAGCAAAATTTAGATGAAGTTCAAAAACTAGTGAGTAAAAAGCACTGGCAAGGTTTCACCTTCATTGAGGGTGATATCCGTAATTTTGAAGATTGCCAAGCAGCGTGCAAAAATGTTGATTATGTCCTTCATCAAGCGGCATTAGGGTCTGTACCACGCTCTATTGCAAACCCTATCAATACAAATAATACGAATATCAGTGGCTATTTGAATATGCTAGTAGCCGCTCGTGATGCAAAGGTTAAAAGCTTTACTTATGCTGCTAGTAGCTCTACATATGGTGATCACCCTGCTCTACCAAAAGTAGAGGACAATATTGGAAAACCATTGTCGCCATACGCAGTCACCAAATATGTTAATGAGTTATATGCGGAAGTGTTTGCACGTACTTATGACTTCAATACAATAGGTTTACGCTATTTTAACATCTTTGGTAAAAGACAAACACCTGATGGTGCTTACGCTGCGGTGATTCCTAAATGGACTGCCTCGATGATTAAAGGTGAAAAGGTATTTATCAATGGTGATGGTGATACTAGTCGAGATTTCAATTTTATTGAGAATGCAGTACAAGCAAATATTCTAGCGGCAACAACTACTAATTTTGAAGCGAAGAATCAGGTTTATAATGTGGCAGTTGGTGGTCGTACCACCTTAAATACTTTGTTTGAGTATATTCAAGAGGCGCTTAAAGATAATGGTGTTACCTATAGCAAAGTACCTGTTTATCGTGACTTTAGAGAAGGAGATGTGCGCCACTCACAGGCGGATATTAGTAAAATAAAGAATCTGCTAGGTTACTCACCTGAATTTTTTATCAATGATGGGATTGTTAAAGCGATGCCTTGGTATGTTCAGTTTCTAGATTAATTTTATAGTGAAATTATATGTTTAAAATTATAAAGCAGCTGTTTTCACTGCTTTCACCAGAGCAGATTAGACAGTTCTATATATTACAAGTTCTCGTTGTGGTTATGGCTTTTACGGAGTTGCTAGGTATTGCTTCTATAGCGCCTTTTATGACTTTGGTAGGTGATATTTCTATACTAGAAAAAGACAACATTTTTGCCAGGTTATATCAAATGTCTGGCTTAACAAATCCTATAGACTTTGTATTTTACACAGGTCTGCTGGTCCTTATTGCTTTAACTTTTTCTACAATAGTTTCTATGTATACGACTTGGAAGTTATCACTCTATGGAGCTAAAGTAGGTATTGAAATTGCTGATCGCCTTTACGCTTATTATATGAGAGAAAATTGGCAGTTTCATGCTAGCGGTAGTAGTGCCCAACTGACCAAACAAGTATCTACAGAAGCCATGCGAATAACTGGCGGAATAGTGCAGCCCCTGATGCGAATGAATGCGAAGATAGTGCTAACTATTCTTATATCGGTAAGTATTATAATCTATAACCCCATGATAGCTATAGTTGGCTTACTTATATTTGCTTTGGCTTATTTTTCGCTTTACAAACTTGTCCGTAAAAAATTAGTTTCTAATGGTCGCAAATTATCTGAGGTTTCTACTGATCGTTTTAGGCTAATGAATGAAGGGTTCGGTGGCATAAAAGATGTATTGCTACTTAATAGAAGTGAAGATTTCACAAACCGCTTTGAGAGTAGCGGTAGAATTTATGCACGTGCTATAGGTGTTAACGCTGGTATCAGTCAAGTACCTCGCTACTTTATGGAATTAATAGCTTTCGGTTCTATGATTGGATTGGTGTTACTACTGATTAAGTTGCACGAAGGTGATCTAGGGGTAGTACTGCCAATTTTAGCCGTCTATGCTCTAGCGGCCTTTAAACTCCTACCAGCTTTACAACAAATTTATGGCAGTATCGCACAAATTAAAGGAAGCTTAGCGGCATTTGATGCAGTCAAAGGTGACTTAGAAAAATCACTCGATCAAAATAAACCTGTTATTAAAGAAACACTATCATTGCGTACAAAGTTAAAGAAACAAATCACCTTAGATAATATTAAATTTAGTTATCCTGGTAAATCAATACCGGCCGTAAATGGTGTCACTATAACTATTCCTGCTAATAGTGTAATTGGTTTGGTTGGTTCATCCGGTTCTGGGAAGTCTACCTTAATAGACTTATTACTTGGTCTATTAACGCCGCAAAGTGGCAGTATTTTTATGGATGATACTTGTATCACGCCTGAAAACAAACGTGCTTGGCAAGATACATTAGGTTTTGTACCACAAAGTATTTTTTTGAGTGAGGGCACGATTGCAGAAAATATTGCTTTTGGTTTACCTCCCATGGATATTGATCTAAAGCAAGTTAATAAAGCTATAGATCTTGCTAATCTAACCGAGCTGGTTAAAGAACTTCCTAATGGCATAAATACAAAAGTAGGTGAGCGTGGTGTCCAGCTTTCAGGTGGTCAGCGTCAACGTATTGGTATTGCTAGAGCTCTTTATCATGAAGCAGATGTTTTAGTGTTCGATGAGGCTACCAGTGCACTAGATGGTATTACTGAAAAAATAATTATGGATGCCATCCATGATTTTAGTGGTCAGAAAACTATTATTATGATCGCTCATCGTCTAAAAACAGTTGAAAAATGTGATATTATTTATTTAATGGATCACGGTAAAATAGTTGATCGTGGTACATTTGAGGAGCTCCTAAAGAGCAACGATGAATTTAAACTAATGGCTCAACATTCATAGGAGAGATCATCATCAAAATTATATTTTCTGCAAAAAAAGATAAGTTTTGGCTTGATGTATTTGAAAAAATTAAGTCCTTGGGTTATGAGGTCCCTTATTGGGTAGGCCTCAATGAGGAGTTGTCAAAAGAAGTAAATGATTGTTTTTTTCATGAAGTGGTAGATGCTTACGAACTCAAAAACCTTTACAAAGTAAATCCTAAGTCATTTAATATAGATAGTCTTAGTCTAAAAAACTATTATTGTTATTTGAAGATATTAGATCGTGCTGACAACGGTGGAGGCTATTCTTTTAGCCAAAGAGACAGACTTTTTAAGGAACAACTGAACTATTGGTATTCTGTTTTTTACGAGATCAAACCAGATGCTATTGTTTTTAGTAATTTGCCACATCTACTATATGACTTTCCAATGTATTTGATAGCGAAAAAACTTGGTATCAAAACACTTATGTTTAATGTTATGCCCTTCAAAGGCTGGTATTATCTAACGCAAAGTTTATTTCCAGATGATAATTTGTCTAATCTCTTTGAAAGAAGAACTATAGATTCGGAAACTTTAGGTAAGTTTAAAGAGCAATCAGTATATCCTTATGATAATAGGACTTACTTTACTCCTCACTACATGAAAAAACAGTTTGATAATGACAAGAAAAATAAGTTTCTACCTAAGATTAAAAAGGTTGTAAGACCTGCTTTTGTGAAGTCTGGATTTTTGAAAGAGATTAAACAGATTAATATGCGAAACAGCTGGAAGCATAATGCGTTTAATTATTATGGAGCTAGTGGTTTATTCTCTTCTCTCTACTATAGTAAATTATCAGCTGATTTCAAAAAAAATCTGATACAAAACCACTTAAATAATACTTTGAAAACTGAACAAGCTGACGAGATATCTTCAGGAAAATACGTTTACGTGCCGCTTCATTACCAACCTGAAGCAACAACTGCTCCATTGGGTGGTTACTTTTCAGATCAAATATATATGCTAGAAAAATTGAGAGCTGCTCTACCAGAAGATGTATCTATTATTGTCAAGGAGCACTATACACAGTTTTCTGATTCTTTTTTCGGCCCTAAAGGACGTTATCTATCTTATTGGGACAAAATAAACAAATTAGAGAATACTTATATAGTTCCTACAGATTATGACTCGCGAAAACTGATATTGAACTCTTTAGCTGTCGCTACAGTTACTGGTACTGCTGGTTGGGAGGCTATTCAGTTTAATAAGCACTGCATTATATTTGGAACTCCTTGGTATGAATCTTATCCTGGTTTGATTCGTTATGATGAAAACTTTGCTTACAACCTTGAAAAAGTGTTAGACAATATAGAACCAGTAGATTATGTAGAAGAGTTCTTACTGAGCCTCTCTAGTAGCTTAGTTTATACAGATCTTCACAGTATTACTGACGGTGAAGTTCCGAAAAATATTAATATAGTTGTCGATGTTATCGATGAATTTTGTGATTTAAATAAATAAGGTACAGTAAAAAATGTTAACTAATCAAACAATTCTTATCACTGGTGGTACAGGTTCTTTTGGTAACACTTTCGTTCCTATGACTTTAGAAAAATACAATCCTAAAAAGATAATTATTTTCTCACGTGACGAGATGAAACAGTGGGAAATGGCAAAAAAATTTGCAGGTGATGACCGCGTTCGTTTCTTTATTGGTGATGTACGTGATAAAGATCGTTTGTATCGTGCTTTAGACGGGGTTGACTATGTTGTACACGCAGCAGCGACTAAAATTGTTCCTACAGCTGAATACAACCCTTTTGAATGTATCAAAACTAATATTGACGGTGCCATGAACCTGATCGATGCATGTATCGATAAAGGTATTAAGGGTGTTGTGGCTTTGTCCACAGATAAAGCCAGTAGCCCAATTAATCTTTATGGAGCTACTAAACTTGCTTCTGATAAACTATTTGTAGCTGCTAATTCTTATTCTGGAGAACATGGTTCTAAATTCTCAGTAGTACGCTATGGTAATGTTATGGGGTCTCGTGGATCAGTTATTCCTTTCTTTATGTCAATAAAAGATAAAGGCGTTCTACCTATTACTGATGATCGCATGACTCGTTTTATGATTTCTTTAGAAGATGGTGTCGAGTTAGTTTGGCATGCTTTTGAAGACATGGTTGGTGGCGAGATTTATGTCAAAAAAATTCCATCAATGAAAATGACGGATTTAGCCCGAGTAGTTGCCCCAGAGGCCGAACAAGAGGTTATTGGTATTCGTCCCGGCGAGAAGCTACACGAGCAAATGATCAGTGCTGAGGATGCCTATTACACCTACGAATATCCTGAGCATTTCAAGATTTTGCCTACTATTAATGAGTGGGCAACTTCCAAAGAACGCATTAAAGACGGTACACGTGTCCCTGAAGGCTTTGTATATGCTAGCGATAATAACCCAGAATGGATGAGTGACGCCGACTTGCAACAGTGGATTGATGTTAATCGTGAAAAAATTGGAAACATTTAATCTTAGTAGATTGTCTATTACAATACTATTTGTCCTAGGTCTCTATGTTAAGACTTAGGACAAAGTTTTATTCTTTAAAATAAAATTACAAATGCAGTATATATTCAGATATCAGGCTATAAGCTAAAAAATAAATAGGTAGAATTTATGAGAGTTGCAATAATACCTGCTCGTGGTGGTAGTAAACGTATACCCCAAAAAAACATAAAGATTTTTTGTGGTAAACCAATGATTGCTTGGTCTATAGAGGCTGCTCTCGAAAGTGATTGCTTTGATAAAGTTATCGTTTCCACAGATGACAAAGCCATAGCAGATGTTGCTAAGAGCTGCGGCGCAGAAGTTCCTTTCATTAGACCACGAGAATTGTCTGATGATTTCACAGGGACTATCCCAGTCATTAAACATGCTATTGAATATCTTGAATCTCAAGGTGAGACTTATGAGGAAGTACTGTGTATTTATGCAACCGCGCCTTTAGTCACATCTAAAAAAATTATTAAAGCTTACAGGCAGTTTAAAGAGAGTAAAGCTAGTTACTGTTTCACAGCCACTAACTATGCCGCTCCTATTCAAAGAGCATTCAAAATTAACAGTAATAAACGGGCTGAGATGTTCCAGCCTGAGCTGTTCAATGAAAGGTCTCAAGACTTAGAAGAAGCATATCATGATGCAGGTCAGTTCTATTGGGGAAGAGCAGAAGCTTTTAAACAGTTAATACCCGTTTTGTCAGAAAGTGCTAGCCCATATATGCTACCTCGCTATTTGGTACAAGATATTGATACACCTGATGACTGGGTTTTAGCTGAGCTTCTATATCAAGTGCTGCAGTCTAAAGGTAGTTTAGATGAGTAATTGATTCCAGAGTTACTACAACTATGAAATTTCAATTACTGCGGAAAAATATAATATGACTGACAAAAAACTACTAGTTTTAGGTGCAGGTGGTTTGTTAGGGCAGGAGCTTTTCGATAAAGACTATTTGCCTCAATGGACTATTGAAGGGCATTTTGGTCGACAACAAGAGACCAATGCAAACCTCAATAACTATGAGCAAGCAATGAGCTATCTAGATGATATAAACCCAGATGCCATAATAAATCTAGTTGCACTTACTGATGTGGATTACTGTGAAAAGCATCCTGATGATTCATATACCATTAACGTTAAAGTCGTCGAAAATATTGTATCTTGGATAAAGAATCAAGAAAAAAAAGTACAACTAGTTCATATTTCTAGTGACCAAGTTTACGATGGTGAAGGCTTGCATCAGGTAGAAAATGTCACACTTAAAAACTACTATGCTTTTTCCAAATATGCAGGAGAACTTGCTGCTTCATGCATTGACTCTGCCATTTTAAGAACCAATTTCTTTGGGAAAAGTAATGCACCTAAACGTTCTAGTTTTACAGACTGGTTATATCATTCGCTCAAAAATCAAAGAGAAATTCAAGTTTTTGATGATGTTTTTTTTAGCCCATTATCAATGAGTTGCTTATGTGAAATGATAGCGCTAGTGATAACAAAAGACGTTACTGGAATTTACAATTTAGGGTCAAGAAGTGGTTTAAGTAAAGCTGATTTTGCCTATAAATTTGCAAGTGCTTTACAACTAAATACTTCCAGCATGACTAGAGCAAAAATTGCTGATGTAGATATTGTGAAAACTTATCGCCCGAGAAACATGAGATTGGATGTCAGTAAGTTTGAAAAAACTTTAGGAGTTACCTTACCTTGCTTAAACCAAGAAATTATTAAAGTTACTAAGGAATATATTTGATGAATAATTATTTTAGTATAGCTGGTACAAAGATTGGTAACGACAAACCGGTTTATTTTATCGCTGATATTGGTGCAAGTCATGATGGCGACATTAATCGTGCAAAAGAGCTTATACGTCTGGCAGCTGAGTCAGGTGCGAATGCTGCTAAGTTTCAGCATTTTAAGGCAGATACGATTGTCAGTGATCTTGGATTTAAAAATATTCAAGACGAAACTTCACATCAAAAGAAATGGAAAAAGTCTGTTTTTGAAGTCTATAAAGATGCAAGTGTCAATCTAGATTGGACGGAAGAGTTAAAATCTACTTGTGGGAGTGTAGGGATTGATTTCTTTACAAGTGCGTATAGTTTTGATTTAGTTGATTATATTGACCCTTATGTACCAGCCTACAAAATAGGATCAGGAGACATAACGTGGATTGAAATGATTGAATATGTGGCTAAAAAGCAGAAACCGTATATTATTGCTAGCGGTGCATCCAGTATGGATGACGTAATTAGAGCTGTATCAGCAGGCCTAAAAATTAATGAGCAACTTTGTCTCATGCAGTGTAATACTAACTACACAGCTAGCCTAGAAAATTTTAAGTATGTACAGCTAAATGTATTACGTGTTTTCAAAGATATGTATCCAAACCTTGTGTTGGGGTTGAGTGATCATACACCTGGACATGCTACGGTGTTAGGTGCAATTGCTTTAGGTGCTAAAATAATAGAGAAACATTTTACAGATGATACCAATCGTGAAGGCCCCGATCATAAGTTCTCTATGGATCCAGTATCGTGGAAAGAAATGGTTGATCGTTCTCGCGAACTGGAATATGCCCTCGGTTCAAGCGTTAAAAAGATCGAAGACAATGAATTACAAACCGCTATTGTGCAACGCCGTTCTATTAGATTGACTGAAGATTTAATAGAAGGTACGGTTATCACACGTGACCATTTGACAATGTTACGTCCTTGTCCAGCAGATGGTTTAGCGCCATACCATATTGACAAAGTTATTGGCCAAACGGTACGTCACGATCTTAAGTCTGGAGAGCATATTAAATGGATAGATCTAAAATAGGATTAGTCATTCCTGCCTACAACGAAGCAAATACTATTTTTGATGTTGTAAAGGCAGCGTCAAAGTATGGTCGACCTATTGTAGTTAACGATTGTTCTAATGATAGTACAGCAGAATTGGCTCTAAAAGCTGGCGCTACAGTAGTTAATCATACAGTGAATCTAGGCTACGACGGGGCACTAAACTCTGGTTTTGCTCGAGCGCACAAGATTGGCTGCGAAGTAATAATAACGCTGGACGCTGATGGACAGCACAATCCCAAACTTATCAAAAGCTTTATAGATGCGCTTGAAAATGGCTCGGATATGGTCTTGGGTATTAGAAGTAATAAACCACGGTTCAGTGAGCATTTATTTGCCCTAGCAACTAACAAAAAGTTTGGTATTAAAGATCCTCTATGTGGTATGAAAGGCTACAGTGCAAAAGTTTATGAGGCACTAGGATATTTTGATTCTTATGAGTCCATCGGAACAGAATTAATGCTTTTTGCTGCGAGTAATAATTTTCTATTCACTCAAATATTCTTTAACGTTGAAGAAAGACAGGACAGGCCACGATTTGGTGGCGCTCTTAGATCTAATTTGAAAATATTAAAGGCAATGTCCTTATCAATGTAAAATTTATTTTTGCCATAGTAGCAATTATGATCTTTGCAGATAAACCCAATGCTGAAAAATTATAGCAAGCTAGCCCTATTTAATTATTAGAAGGTAATAGAAAGTCTGATACTTTTCATAGCGTTAATAACTATTACATACTAATAGAATGTAATAATCTATGGTCTGTTTTCAGACAGGATAACGTGATTTAGTTTTTTGTTAAATAAACTATTGAAGTTATTAGAAGAACACTTCTAAGGTTTTTTTTAGTTATATTTTTCTAAAATTAGTCAAATTCCTTTGGATTCACATTCAATTTAGTGTTTAACGCTATAGAGTTTACCAAATATTATGAATGCAATTTATCTATGTACTATTGCTGAACCTTGGATTAAAGTAAGCCAAGAGCTTGAGAAAGATTTCAATATAATTCCTTCATACATTATTTGTTGGAGCTATGATCTAAATCTATTTAGAAAAAATATATCTAATAATGCTTACATACAAAACATGGACGATGCTTGGAAAGGGCTAGGGTTTCCACCGGAGATAGATCGATATGTTTTTGATGAAGAAGAGCTCAGATCAATATCATATTATGAACTTATAGCATTGAAAATGATGGATAGACTCGATCCAGATGGAGAATCTTTTCCGTTTACAACTCGTTTACACTTTTTTCGCGATCTTTTAGGATATTGGTTCAATATCGTTAGTAGTAGCAATATCGATTTAGTCATATCTCCTTCGATACCTCACCGTGTTTTTGATTATGCACTTTACGTAGTTTGCAAAATTAAGAATATAAAATTTATTATGTTTCAGCTTACACCGTTTGGCAGCAATAGTATAATTATTGATGATATTGATGCCATGCCAAGGTTGTTAGATATCTCAGCAGAAGAAACATTACCCTCAAAATCAATTCAAGAAAGAATTGCTAAGGTAAAGGGTGATTACAAAAAAGCAATTCCAAGCTACATGGTTAAACATGAAGTCAACGATAAGAAGCGTCGTGTCTCACGACCTTTAGCTCATGTAAAACAGTTTATACGCAGTTATGTGCCACGCGCAAGCAAGCCACATACTTATTGGGTTGAAAAAGGATTTTCTCCTAATGAAACCCAGTATTCATGGCATGACTTTTACGTTATGGAAGATAAGCGTAATAAAAAAATTGATATGTTCAAAAAGACTTACAGCACAGTCATAACATCAAGCTTGTCTGAAAAATTTATATTAATTGCACTACACTATCAGCCCGAAGAAACATCGTGTCCAACAGGTGGTGTTTACTCCGATCAGATTTTGATGATTCAATTGCTCGACAACTATTTGCCTAAGGGTACAGATATTGTAATCAAAGAACATAAATCTCAGTTTTATTCCAAACTAGAAGGTGCATCAGGTCGCGATCCAATCTTTTACGAACGTATTTCCCAAATTTCTTCACGAGTGAAGTTTGTATCGGTAGATTATGACCCATTTGAGCTAATAGACCAAGCTCAAGCAGTGGCTACCATAAGTGGTACAATAGGTTGGGAGAGTGCAGTAAGAGGAACACCAACTATTGTGTTTGGTAGAGCATGGTATGAACAGATGCCTAGAGTATTTAAAGTAAAAACTAAAGCTGATCTTATAGCTGCTTTGCAATTATTACCACAACAGAAAAATAAAGATCTGCATTCTGAAATTATGAGGTTCCATGCTATCTTGGAAGGTAATTTTGTTCAAGCTAAGCATTACAAAGCATTATTAGACAATAATGACGTCACTATGGATGAGTCTATGATTAACATCGTCCACAAGTTGAAAGGCGTTTTGAATTTAAGAAACAATAATGTCTAAACAATATATCAAATATCACGATGATTATTTCCCTGGGATATTAAACTTCGGAATCAATCGTAGTAAGCTTTTTCATTTCTCGCGATAGCTTTTACAGATGATCTTACTATTTTATGGTTTGGAAGATTCATAGGAAATTAATAATAAGAGTCGAGATAGATTCTGCCGCAGTCTATATAATAAAATCAATAGGAAAACCATGATAAAAGTTCATAAAATAGGTATTGAAAATCTCGAAACAGCAACTAGAGTTTACTGCGATTACGAATATAAAAATTGTAGCGATCGCCTTTGGTTTGAGGTTAAGGATGAATATTCAAAGTATATGTCTACAGAATGTGGAGATGCATTTTTTGTCGCTTTCGTACTATTAGCCCATTATCAAGGGCAGGATATTTCTTTCGAAACGCCTGTCTCTACGCGTCTGTATTATGGTGTCACTGAGATATTGCTCCCTGGTTTGAGGGTTTTGAATCCAGAATTACCTATTATCAATGTTAACGCTGAAACGCAAGATTTTTCTTTCAATCCCACTTCTATAGGAACTGCTCTTTCGCTTGGTGTTGATTCGTTTCATGCAGTAGCAAGTAGTTTTGACAGCCCATTTCCCGTAACACATTTGACTTTGTTCAATAGCGGCGCATTTGGAGATTATGGTGGAGAAAGTTCTAGGTTGTTATTTCAGCAAACTTGCAAGAGTGTAGCCGAAGCGGCTGCAGAAATGGAATTGCCATTGATTACAGTTGATTCAAATCTTAGTGAAATTCTTGATACTTCATTTGTGCCCACACACTCTATTCGCAATCTTTCATTTGCTTTATTATTTCCATCGCTATTTCGGCAGTTTTACTACGCATCTGGTTATCCTGTTTCAAAATTCAAGCTTGACTCAGCATCAGGAGATGCAACGCACTATGATTTATTAGTATCAAAAGCTCTATGCACTGAAAGTTTTGAGGTCATGATTGCAGGCTTACATGATGATAGAATCGATAAAATTGCAACTGTGGCCTCATTTTCGCCATCTAATAGCCATCTTAATGTTTGTATACTTGCAGACTCAAACAAGTTTCTAAATCGCTCAAAGAGTCAAGTACGAAATTGTTCGCGATGTTTCAAATGTGTGAAGACGATGGTTGCGATGGACGCTCTTGGTGTGCTTAATAATTATTCGCACGTATTCGATCTTGAGATATATAGTTCTGAGAGAGCGAGATATTTAGGATGGATCATATACGATGCTAAAAAGCTAAAAAGCTCGCATGCTATAGAAATTCTCCTAGAAGGACAGAAGACTCCTGGATTTATTCCAATGCAAGCTTATGGTTATGCACTTTCTCGAGGACAGAAAAATCTGATGCGAAAGTTGCAACACAGAAGATAATATTTTTTAGGCAGTGTATTTTTCCTTAGATCATAGCAATGTTTTTGTAATTCTTGGATTTATTATGGTTTGGTTCTTTTTCATTACGCTTTTTTTTGCATCTATTGTAAGTTTTTTATGTCTCTATATTTTTATTAATAAAAAGAAACGAAAACCTATAGCGACAGTAGACTATCCTAATATAGCCCAAGCTAGCGATAGTGTCATTCGTGCCAGTCTAGACATGCTTAAAAATAAGCGCACTGTTATGTCATTCAACGATGAAGACAGCCTATATGTGAAGCTCTCCAAGCTAAAAGCTTGGTTTAAAAGAGACGATCGCCAGAAACGTTACGCTTATTTTAATTTTCCACTGGCATTTCTTCTTTTAGGTATTATAGATACATACGAGTCTTCAGGTGAATCAGTCTATTTGAATAAAGTAGAGGCAAGATGTCGAGATTTTATTTCAGAAGATGGTGAATTACTTTTTACTTTTGATAAAGTAGATCAGGCAATGTTTGGATTGGTATTTTTACGCCTCTACATTATTACAAAATCCAAAAAGTACCTTATTGCTTCAGATAAAGTTTATAGAAATGTTCTCTTTTTCGTTGCCGATGATGGTATTGTTCGTTATCGTAAAGGTGTAAATGTTGCCTTTATAGATACGATAGGTTTGGTTTGTCCCTTTCTAATAATGTATTCAGAGATAACTGATTGTGAGCAAGCTTCTATTCTTGCTAAAAGACAGATAAAAAATGTGATGGATATAGGGCTTGAAAAAAATGGTATTCTGCCATTTCATGCAATAGACCTAACACTTAACATGCCTCTTGGTCCAGTAAACTGGGGCAGGGGACTTGGTTGGTGGGTTTTGGGACTTGCACCCTTAGCCGCTAAGTCTTCTTTAGCTGAGCCTAACGAATACATGATAACACTCCAAAATTTGGTTAAATTTTTAGATACTGCTCGCTTGGATAAGAAATATTGGGCACAATTCATTGGTCATACCAATGACAATACGATTGATTCTTCGGCTACATTAATGTTTCTACTTGCCTCTCAACAGGGAGGTTTAGAAAGTATTAAATCGAACGAGCTTCTTTCTGTTATTAAACATTGCGTAAATTCATCTGGAGTTGTCACAAACTCTTCTGGAGATACTATATATATCAATAAGTATTCTAGAGCCAAAGGGGCGTCCGAGTTAGCGCAAGGACTTATGTTATCACTACTCTCAAAGGTAACCTTATGAAAGTTGGAATATTAACTTTGCCACTTTGGCATAATTACGGTGGTATATTACAAGCCTATGCTTTGAGACTAGCTATTGAAAGGTCCGGTCACCAAGCGATATTGATCGATGTAAAAAGAGAACCTCTAAGTAAAAGAAAAAAAGTAATAAGTCATACTAAGCGCTCGATAAAAGCTAAATTTTTGTATGGCCTCAGAAAACCTTATTACCCAAATGAGAAGGAAGTTAAAAGTATTTCTTCTAATACAAGAGCGTTTGTTGAAAATAATATACAGCCTTCTAGTGGTCATATCAGACTCTCTAATACTCCTAAATTTGCAAAACGTTTAGACGCTATCATAGTAGGTAGCGATCAGGTATGGAGACCAGAATATTGCCCTGACTTAGCACTTTATTTTTTAGGTTTTGCGAAAAAACGTTTAAAAAAAATCAGCTATGCCGCTTCATTGGGTACAGATGACTGGCGTTTCGATACCAAAGAAACCACTCGCTGTAGCAAACTTCTACGAACATTTGATGCTGTTTCTGTGAGGGAAGAAAGTGCTATCGATTTGCTCAAGAAAAATATGCAAGTTGCAGCTATTCAAACGTGCGACCCAACTATGCTTTTGGAAGCCAAAGACTACTTATCTGTTGCAGATATACCCTCTACCTACCCTTCAGGGGGTCGTGGTATATTTTGCTATGTATTAGATCCTAAAGAGCTACGTATGCAAGGGCTTCTAAATATTGGTACAAGACTCAACTCTGAGCTGTTTTTTATCATGCCTAAAGTATTTGATAAAAATTATGCCAAATCATCGGAGGATTATATTTTTCCTGCCGTAGAAGAGTGGATAAAAGCATTACAAGAGAGTGACTTTGTTGTTACAGACTCATTCCATGGCTGTGTTTTTTCAATTATATTTAATAAGCCATTCATAGCTATTGCAAATACAAGTAGAGGACGAACCCGTTTTGAATCCTTACTTAAGCAGTTTGATTTAGAAGAAAGGTTATTTGATTGCGTTGTAGACATTGATACAGAGGTTTTACATAAACCTCTAAACTGGAAAGAAATTAATAAAAAACGAGAAAATTTGAAGAATGAAGGTATCAACTTTTTAACCAGTTCACTTAATAAAGAGTCATAATGCTTATTTTTCCTAAAGTATCAATTATAGTACCAGTTTATAATGGAGAGCAGTTTCTAAAGAGATGTTTAGATAGTATTTCTAGTCAGTCATATGAAAATATAGAAATTGTCATTATAAATGATGGATCAACTGATAATACGAAGAAAATTTGTGAACATTTTTTACCACAAGAGCCGCGAGCTAGAGTCATTCATAAAGAGAACGAGGGTGTTTCTGTTGCTCGCAATACAGGACTAAGTTTGGTCGTAGGAGAGTATATTTATTTTGTAGATGCTGATGATTACGTACTACCGGAAGGTATTGAGCATCTTGTTCGGAAGGCGGTCGAAAGTTCATCTGATTTGGTTGTAGGAGAGTACTATGTTGCTTCTGATACAAGCGAGATAAAGGTTTCTCCACAAATAGCAAGCCACTCAAACGACTTTTTGTGCTCTATACTTTCTGGTGAAAACCATAGTGCCTTATGGAATAAATTATTTAAAAATACTTTATTTAATGATATAAAATTTTCTACTAATATTCGTTATATGGAAGATAAAGTTCTAGTTAGCCAATTATTGATGGTCTACCAGCCAAAAATTGCTTTTTTGAACTATCCAGTTTATGTTTACTGGCAAGATAAATCATCAGTCACTAATTCAAAAGATATAAGAATGTTGGATATTTTTGTTGCTTACTCTCTTATAGAAACATACATAAATAAAATTACAAATGATGTCAGTGTTAAAGAAGCTTTCGCATCTTGTACCTATAGATGTTTATGGTCTGTATTAACTATGATAGAAAGTCAGTATCTTAAAGAAGCTTTTATAAGAGCAAAGGAACATAATGATACAATGAATAAATATCAGAATTACAGTTCAATTCCTCTCAAAGTGAGGTTTTTAATACTGAGCCTTAAACTACCCACTAAGGTAGCGATACCTATTATTTTTAGTATACGAAAAGGTCTCAACCAACTATCTCCAGCACGTAGACATACTCGGCACTAATTCTATTACCAATATGCTATTGATAATCTGTGCATTACCAATGGTATATTGGTGATATCTGGCATTCAGTAGGATATTTCAAATAATTATAAAAAGAACGCCTAGAATACTTAAAATGCAATGTAAAAGGATCGAGACCCATCTTGCTCCTTTCGGAAGGGTTGTTATTTTGATAGGCCGAGTGGTGAGTTGATCGCTGTGAGATCCCTATTATAAAGATAATTTGTCATTGATTAGGTCGTGATGCTTATCAAGTATTTAGGAATTGAATGAATTATAAACCCATAAAAATATTCTTCCTATAAAAAGTTGGTAACTACTATAGTCGGTTCAATATAATTTCGATACAAGGAAACCGAGTGCAAGTTATACATTAGTATGCTTAGCGAGGATAACTATGTAGCGGATTTATATAGGCTTGACTATATCAAATATTAGAGTAGTTTGCAGAGGTAAATAAAAGGGTCGTCCATGATCTTAAGATAGCTTTAAATATTTTTTGAAGTCTGAAAAAATATTTTAAACGTAGACATTGAAAACTTTGAAAGGAGATGTATCTTTTGAAGGAATCTTGGATATGAATGAGATCCAAGCTTGTACTTAGAAATATTTGAAAAATAAGTCTGGTTACAAACACTAGGATATCAATTTGTTCGTGTAATAAAAGTTGGACTCTATATTCATTAGGATCTTCAGATAATAAAATAGGAACTTTCAATACAAATAATTTTTTAAATACAATAAAGTTTAGAAAGATTTCAGGAAACAGCTAATTACTATTTGAATTTTATTTAATATTTGAAAACTATACAATATCTTTATTTGTAATTTTGAATTATCTTGTCTTTTTGATAGATGAAGTTATCTCTATGTACGAATTTGATGTAAAATATATTGAGGTGGAAAAATAATGGCTTTACAGCGTGTTTTACATATAGTAGGAAAGATGGATCGTGCTGGCGCTGAGACTATGTTGATGAATCTATATCGACATATTGATCATACCCAGATTCAATTTGATTTTGTAACTTTTACAAACGAAGTTGGTGATTACGATGAAGAAATTAATAATCTTGGTGGTAAGATTATTCCAATATTAGCGAAGAATCCGATCGAGCGTATGGTAAGATTAAGGCATTTTTTGCGCAATAACCCTCAATACGAGATTGTACATTCTCATATGTTATTGAGCAATGCATTTCATTTACTTGCTTCTAAATATGCTGGAATAAAGCATCGGATCTCTCATTCTCATAATACAAGCAATGGCAAGTCTGGCATATTGGAAAAAGTATATGAAAAATGGGCTATATTGACTAATCGGCAGATAGCCACCTATAAAATTGCGTGTGGTAAGTCTGCTGCTAACTATTTATTTGGTAATACTAAAGAAGTACTAATACTGCCAAATGCTGTAGATATACAGGGTGTGATAAAACTTGCGAAAGAATCGCAAGATTACATCCGAGAAGAAAGTGATGAGCAGGGAATAAAAATAATCCAAGTAGGCAGGCTCAATGAGGTCAAAAATCACCAGTTTTCTTTAAAGATTGCTCAAGCATTAAAGAGTAAAGACATAGCCTTTACCATGTATATTGCAGGACAAGGCTCACTATACGACATTTTGAAACAACAAGTAGCAGATCTGTCTTTGATGAACAACGTTAAGTTTTTAGGTGTTCGGACTGATATCACAGAATTGATGGCTAGTGCAGACTATATGATAATGCCATCTTTACATGAGGGCTTTCCTGTAGTATTGGTAGAGAGCCAGTCGGTCGGTTTGAAAGCATTAGTGTCAGATCAGGTTTCTAAAGAAGTAGACTTGAGATTAGAGTTAGTAGATTTTTTGTCTATAGACTCAGTAGAACCTTGGGTATCTGCTTTATCAGGCTCAAAATACGTTTCGCCAAGTGAAGAGCAAACGCTAGAGACGCTAAAATCGAAAGGGTTTGATGCTTCAACTAATGCACAAATACTATCTCAAGTGTACAAAGGTTTATAATTATCTCATCTATTTTTAGATATATTCTGTAGAGGACTAAATGCTGCCATATTTGTTAGTTCTTGGTTTTGTAATGTTCTGGATAGTACTAGAGCAGAAAACGCTAAATCGTAAAGCATTTTGGATACCTTTTCTAACGTTATCTTTATTCCCGGGTATGCGTAGTTATCGCGTAGGAACAGATTCAGGTAATTATACAAGAGAGTTTAGAACTCAGTTAGATATTTACAATTTCGAGTTCAGTGAATCAGTTGAAATTGGCTATCAGTGGTTAGAGTATTTTTTACTGCGAATTACTCATAACTATTTTTGGTTGTTCTTCATTACAGGTGCAATAGTAGTATTTTGCTATCTTAATGTTATAAAAAGGTATAGTGCCAACTATCTATTTTCTGTTTATTTATTTGTGACTTTAAATTTCTATACTTTTTTCTTTAATGGTTTACGGCAAGGTATAGCAATGGCTATATTTGCACTAGCTATACCATATATGTTGGAAAGAAAATTAATACCTTATATGCTTGTAATTGTTTTAGCTTCTTTATTTCATATTACAGCAATATTTATGATTCCTTTTTATTTTCTAGTGCACTTAAGGATAAAACTTTCATATAAGCTGATAGCTACCTTTGTAGGTTCGTTCTTGATAAGTGGACTTTTGATCAAATACCTTGCTTCAACAAATGAACGTTACGAGACATACAGCGAAGTTTCTGAATCAGCAGGCGGATTATTGACATTAGGGTTCTTTGTCATATTATTAATTTTCGTATACTTTATCATGCATTATTATAAGATTAAGCATGAACAGTTTCTGAAGCTACTTACTTTTTATGCGGTGGGTGTTGTCTTTCTTATACCAGTAGCAATGTTAGGTGCAAATCCATCTGGCCCTCAGCGATTGCTAAATTATTTTACATGGACTTTGATATTGATATTACCAGTTGTCTTTAAAAAGATAAATAATGTTTATATTACTGGTATAAGCGCGTTACTTTTTCTTGTTTATTTTATTCTAGCAACTACCAAATTTAGTAACTTAACTCCTTATATAATGAATCCTATTTTTGAGATATTTTGATGACTGAATCAGTTTTTGTTACTATTTGTATTCCATTTTATAATTCAGAGCGCACTTTGCTAGATGCGGTACGCTCCGTATTTGCACAGACTCATAAAAACTGGGAACTCATTTTGATTGATGATGGCTCTACCGATCGTTCACTAGAAATAGCGCGATCTATAGATGACCCTAGAGTGACGGTCTATTCAGATGGTAATAACTATCGTTTAGCGGCACGTCTCAATCAAGCGGCTGGTTTGGCCAAGTATGACTTCATGGCACGTATGGATGCAGATGACTTAATATCTACCGTACGTCTAGAGAAGCAATTAAAACTGCTGTTGTCCGATTCAGAAATTGATTTAGTTTCTACAGGTTTATGCTCTCTAAGTGATGATAATGAGCCTGTTGGGATTCGCTGCGTAAGTCCAGAACACTCAATTTCACCCAAAAATTTATTGGGTGGAGGATCGGGTATTGTACATGCTTCACTACTTGGTAGAACAGCTTGGTTTAAGCGGAACCCATACAAAGAAAGCATGCTTAAATCTCAGGATACCAATTTATGGGTACGGTCTTACTCTAAGAACGATTTGCGTGTGGCTTTTATTTCTGAACCACTTTATTATTACCGCGAAGATAGTAATGTGACAAAGAACCAGTTACTCACTGCTTATTCAATGGGGCGTCATACGATTATACATGATGCAAAGCAGGTGTTCAGTTTCAAAACGAAAGCGAAAGCAATTGCTAACAACTTGGCTAAAACTTTTGCGATAAAGTTTTTCACTCACACTGCGTTGAAGGTTGCCCGCAATCGTCGTAATGCTATGATATTGTCTAAACAAGAAAGAGATCAGATCGAAGCTGAAATCTTATCAATACGCAATACGTATGTTCCCATCGCTCAAGCAAAGGGAGTTATTTAAATTGGCTAAAAAAGTATGTTTTATAATGACAGATGCAATTTCATATCAAATGTTATGTAGAGGTCAGCTTGAGTATTTTAAACATAATTCAGAATTTGATATGACTTTTATTTCAGGGGGCAGTGCAAAAGATTTTGAAAGTTTAATTGAGCGTAAAGTAGGAAAAGTCTTAAATATAAAATTCATTCGAAGGCCGTCATTATTAAAAGATTTTATATCTTTAACTACTTTGACATTTTATTTGACTTTCTATCGTTTTGATTTAGTAGTTTATTCAACTCCTAAAGCTCTTCTTTTGGGTAGTTTAGCAACTTCTATTACGTGTCAGAGTAATACAGTTGCTATTGTAAGAGGAAGAGCCTATGAGAACTATAAAGGTCGAAAGAGAAAATTCTATGAGTTTTTGGATAAGATTTCGTTATCTGTTTCTGACAGAGTAGTATTTATTTCTAATTCCTTAATGGATGCATACGTTAATGAAGGAATAGCTGATTTAAAAAAATCTTTTATATTAGGCTCTGGCTCTTCAAATGGTGTAGATGCTTCTATATTTACCCCTAATGGCTCATCTAATATATATATGGAGTCTGATGAAGTTATTAGTAAAGATAATAGGTTTTTAGTGTTAATTGCTGGACGTATTTGTCTCGATAAAGGACTACAGGATCTGGTCAAGATTGTAGAGATTGTTGATAGTAATAGCGTTCGGTTTTGTTTAGTAGGTCCAGTAGAAGGAAAAGAGGCGGAAGAACTTTTAGAAAAAGTCATATCTAATCATTCTAATGTTGAGCATGTACCTTATAGTGAAAATATTGAGGATTTTTTCAAAACTGCCGACTTACACTTATTTCTCACTCATCGTGAAGGTTTTGGTAATGTAGCCATTGAAGCAGCAAGCTGCGGTGTCCCTACTTTTGCTTATGACGTTATAGGAGTTAAGGATAGTGTAAAAATTGGAGTTAGTGGCGAAAAATTTGTTTTCCAAGATTTCGAAGCTGTGGCTAGTGCAATTGATGAAGCTTCTAAAGATCCTAATTTTAATGAAAGATACCCTAACGCAAGAGCATGGGTCATTGAGAACTTTGAAAAAGAGAAAGTTTGGAAAAACTATTTAGATTTTTATAAATTAGTCTTGAAAAAAAATAGTTAAAATAACGCTAATGGGGTTAGAAATGAATATTTTAGTGACAGGAGCTAATGGTTTTGTAGGGAAATCATTGGTAAAGCGTTTAATAACTACAGAGCATCAAGCTATAGCTGGGGTACGTAAGCTGCCTGAATTACAGCAAGATTGTGCTTATAGAATCTTAAATAGCTTAGAGAACAATACCGATTTATCAGGTGCCTTAAAAGACATCGATGTAGTAGTACATTCAGCAGCTCGTGTCCATGTTATGAAAGAAGCCGCTACAGACCCTTTAGCTGAATTTCGTAAAGTTAATGTAGATGGCACTCTCAATCTAGCTCGCCAAGCGGTGCAAGCGGGGGTAAAGCGCTTTATCTTTATCAGCTCAATTAAAGTAAATGGCGAGAATACAGAATTAGGTCATCCTTACACTGCCGAATCAAAGCCATACCCTACTGACCCTTATAGTATCTCTAAATACGAGGCTGAGAAGAGTTTGCTCAAATTAGCAGAGTCCACACCATTAGAAGTGGTAATTATCCGTCCCACTTTGGTCTATGGCGAAAATGTCAAAGGTAACTTCCGCTCTCTCATGAAGTGGACTTATAAAGGTCTACCTTTACCGATAGGCGGTATTACCACAAATTTACGTAGCTTAGTATCGGTAGATAACCTTACAGACTTTATTATTACGTGCATCGATCATAAAAATGCCAAAAATCAAATATTTTTAATATCAGATGACGATGATATTTCAACAGCTGGACTATTAGATAAAATAGCAAGGGGTCTTGGTGTAAAAAATAAAGCCTTATCGATACCGACTAACATGATTAACATAGCAGCAAATATCTTGGGTAAGCCCGGTATTGCTGAAAGACTATCAGGATCATTGCAAGTCGATATTGAAAAGTCCAAAACCTTATTAGATTGGCAACCCAAACATACGACAGCTGAGTCTATTCAAAAAACAGCTCAATATTATAGATCAAGTCTTACTAATCATAATAGTATGATGTTGCAAAGATCGTTAGACATAGCATTTTCATCGGCAGGGTTAGTCGCTACTTCTCCATTATTAATTGCTGCTACAGTAGTAGGCTATTTAGACACCGGGTCGCCTTTGTTCGTTCAAGAGCGTATTGGTAAAAATCAGAAGCCTTTTAAACTAATTAAATTTCGCACGATGAAAGTGACGACAGAGTCGGTAGCCAGTCATTTGGTGGACAATACCTCCATCACTAAGCTAGGTAAGATATTACGCAAAACCAAGCTAGATGAATTACCACAGCTAGTAAATGTTTTAAAAGGTGAAATGAGCTTAGTAGGTCCAAGACCGAATCTATTCAATCAAGAAGATCTCATCAAAGCCAGAGCAGATCAAGGCGTTTATGATGTACTACCTGGTATTACTGGGCTGGCGCAATTAAGTGGAGTAGATATGTCTACACCTGAACGCTTGGCTAAAATGGATAAAGAGATGATCGATAGTCTAAGTCTAAAAAACTACTTTTCTTATATCATTGGCACTGCTTTAGGTAAAGGTAGTGGTGATGCTGTTAAATAAATTCAAATACTGGAAAAACCATCAATGATATCTAAAAAACTAACTGTACTCATGAGTGTTGGTACTTTATTTTCTGTCTCTATATTGTCAACGACCGCATCTGCTCAAAACCTGTATATGAACGACATGAAGCTAAAATCAGAGCTTGACTGGTTGAATGCTCAAGGCGTGACGCATATAAGCACCAGTACATGGCCGTTGACTGCTAATGAAATTATAAAAGCACTCACCACGGCTCAGGTGAGTACTGACGCACAGCAAAAAGTATTACAGTCAGTCCGTGTAACACTTGCTAAAAACCCCAACTCCTTGGTGAAGGCTGAAGTAGACGCTTATGTACAGACCGATCGTCAGCAGTTGCCACAAACTTTTGCAGATGATCATTTGGCAGGCCAACAGCTTTCAGCATCAATAGGACTCAGTGAAGAAAACTGGGAAATGAAATTTCAAGCCAATTTAAAGAATGATAACTTAGTAGATAACGGTGACGATATCAGCTTTGAGGGTTCATATATTGCAGGAACTGCTGCCAATCAATGGTTAATAGCAGGTAAAATTCCAGCATGGTGGGGCCCAGGGAATGATGGTAGTCTTATCCGAGGGGATGCTAGTATTCCGGTTACTGGTTTTACGATGCAGCGTGATACGCAAACTGCACCGACTAATCAGTATTTGAACTGGGTCGGCCCTTGGCAATATCAGCTGTTTGCTGGTCAATTGGATGATTACGAGGCCGTTTCAGACACCAAATTATTTGGGGCAAGACTGTCGGCTAGTCCATTACCTTGGTTAGAAGTTGGTGCGTCTCGAACCTTTATGTGGGGCGGAGAAGGTCGTCCAGAGAATTTTAGCTCATTCGGCGACGCTGTTTTAGGGACCAAAGATAATGAGGCTACTGCTGGTAATGCAGACGATGATCCAGCCAATCAGTTGGGTGGCTTCGATGCAAAAATACAATTAGCACCGCTACTTCATGTGCCAGCGAGTGTTTACGGACAATATATCGGTGAAGATGAAGCGGGTGGTCTTCCAGCCAAAAATATGTATTTAGCGGGCGTAGACTATGCTTCTGAAGCTCATGGAAAACCCTATCAGTTATATGCTGAATACGCAGATACTCGTAGTAGTGGAGAAGTAAAAGGTGTGTCTTATGATCATTTTTTATACACCGATGGCTATTACCAACAAGGCTATCCACTCGGACACTCTTTAGGCGGTGATGCTGAGAGTGTATCAGTAGGTGGTAGGTTATGGCTCGACAGTCGGAACTTTGTAAATACAAAACTGCAATATGTCAAGGTCAATCAATCAGGAGAGTTAGATCGTCGCACTGGAAAGTCTGATAACCAAGCATTTCCAATGAAGGATAAGCTGACAGCTATTGACATATCATGGGCACATCAGTTGAATCCAAAAACTTTAGTGACATCTCGCTTATGGGGCGTAGACTCTGATAATCAGTCAAGCGATATTGGAGCAGGTGTGGGGTTGGAATTTATAGTGTATTGAGATAAGCAACTTTATATCCGACATTCCTAACATCAATAAGAGGATAAACTTACTAAATAGACAAGTTTTTTCTCTAAAAGGTAGTTATTTTTGTAAATATTTATCATTTTTTATCTGTATTATTTCCGTAATATATTTATATTGTTGATATTAAAATAGCGACATAAATATACAAATAATTTGAATTATTTTATTATTATACCGGAGTAATAAATTATAATTTACTATCCATCGTCTTAATATACCGTTCATCAAAAATTTATGTAACAAGTACTAATTTATGTGTAGCGATTTTAGATAAGATATAAAGTAGTATCGATCAGCCAGTGCCCTTTTTTGGGTTGGATTAAGTTTAGTAAGCTTGATCCTTAATCGATGCTGGCTATAAACAATCAGGAGATTTTAGATGATCCCTTATGGTCGTCAAGATATTAATCAATTAGACATCGAAGCAGTTATCACAGTGCTTAAATCAGATTTTTTGACACAGGGTCCTCAAATATCTAAATTTGAGCAGGCAGTGATTGATGAATGTGAGGTTCGTCATGCATTTGCTGTTAATAGCGCAACGTCGGCGCTACATATTTCTTGTTTGGCATTAGGTCTTGGAGAGGGCGATTGGCTATGGACTTCACCTAACACATTTGTAGCTTCAGCAAATTGTGGACTGTACTGTGGTGCCCGAGTAGACTTTGTTGACATTGACCCGGCTACCTATAATTTATGTGCAGATAAGCTAGAAGAGAAACTTCTTATTGCAGAAAAGGAAGGGAAGCTTCCTAAAATTGTCGTACCTGTACACTTCAGTGGACAGCCTTGTGATATGGCTGCTATTTATGAGCTGTCACAACGTTTTGGTTTTAGTGTTATAGAGGACGCATCACATGCTATTGGCGGCAAATATAGGGGTGAGCCAATTGGTAGTTGCAAGTATAGTGACATTACTGTATTTAGCTTTCATCCTGTCAAGATAGTCACCTCTGCTGAGGGCGGCATGGCATTGACCAATAACTCAGAACTGGCAACAAGACTAGATTTGTTTCGCAGCCATGGTATCACCCGTGATGAAGCGTTAATGGTTCACGAAAAAGAAGGTCCATGGTACTATGAGCAGATTGAACTGGGGCTAAACTACCGAATGACTGATATACAAGCAGCTTTGGGCGCATCACAAATGCAGCGTTTAGAAACTTTCGTTGACGAGAGGCATTCATTGGCGAGACGATATGATCGTCTTTTACAAGATCTGCCTGTGGTTTTACCGTGGCAGCATCCTGATAGTTACTCTGGTATGCACCTTTATGTGATACGGTTAAAGTTAGACCAAATCAGCAAAACTCATCTAGAGGTGTTTGAGGGGATGCGTAAAGCGGGTATTTTAGTGAATTTGCATTATATTCCGGTACATACTCATCCTTATTATCAGAAAATGGGTTTTAAGCAGGGACAGTTTCCTAATGCGGAAAAATATTATCAGGAAGCGATGAGCATTCCGATGTTTCCAACAATGACAGAAGCTCAGCAGGATAAGACAGTCGCTATACTTAAAGAGTTGTTGAAATAGTAAGACAATTATCGATACTGATAAGTAAAATTTTATGTGTAAAAGATTATGGAAATGATTGTTTCCATTTTTTGCTGTTTGGGCGATAACAATAAAATCAGAGTATTTATAGGGTAGGTATCTTTCTTGACGTTCGTTTTTCGTGTTGACGCCTCTATTAAAATGGGTACAGGTCATGTAATGCGCAGTCTAACCTTAGCAAATGAGCTTCGTGCACGAGGGTGCGCATGTTATTTTATCTGCCGCGATCACGAAGGTCATCTGATAAAAAAAATAGAAAATTTTTGTTTTAAGGTTTATGTTCTCAGCAATGACAGTACATTTGATTTTATGAGCGATAACGATGAATCAAAAGACGATATTTCTGCAGGACTTGATGCGGAGCATCTGCTTTTTCATGCTAACTGGCTTGGAACAACGCAGATGCAAGATGCTCAAGACTGTATACCTATTTTAGTAAATTTGAAACCTGACTGGCTTATCGTCGACCATTATGCTCTAGACTACCATTGGCAGAGTTTGGTCGCTCCTTATCACGATAAACTAATGGTAATCGATGACTTAGGTGACAGAGTACATATCGCAGATTTATTATTGGATCAAAACTATGGGGCAACCACTAATAAATATGAAGGCTTGGTCCCCAATAGTTGTAAAGTACTAGCAGGTACCGACTTCTCCCTGTTACGACCAGAATTTGCATTGTGGCGTGAGGACAGCCTCAAACGTCGTAATAGCAATATATCTGTTAACCATATCCTAATCACTTTGGGTGGCGTTGATCCAGATAATTATACTGAACAGATTTTACATGGATTGTCTTGTATACAGTTGTCTCAGCAAATTGAAATTACCGTTGTGATGGGAGAGACTGCCCCGTTTTTAGAAAACATTAAAAGTAAAGCAGCTAGCATGGCGGTAAAAACGACAGTAATAATTAACGCTAGTAATATGGCAGAGTTGATGAGTAATGCAGACTTGGCGATAGGCGCAGCTGGTGCTACTACTTGGGAACGCTGCTGTTTAGGGTTGCCAACTATTCAATTAATCACTGCTGAAAATCAACGTAAAATAGCAGAAGATTTGGCTAGTGATAGTATGATTAAGTTGCTTAGAGATATAAGCGAGCTGAATGAGTTAATTGCAACGATAGAGACATGGATATCATTGATAGGGTCTCGCACTCAGCGAATAACTGATGGATTAGGTGCTAGAAGAGTTTCCAATCATATGTTAGAAGGACACAAATAATGAAAGTAGATACGTCTATCTTAGGAGAAGTCGACCTTCTAGATCTTACGGATGTATCCTATGATATAAAAATGTGCGTACTCAAAATGCGTAATCATCCAAGGGTTAGAGAGCAGATGCACAGTCAAGGTATTATCGATAAGACTGACCATCTAAATTTCATAGATAGTCTGAAAAACAGCGATAGTAAGAGATATTTTGTGGCACAGTATAAACAACAACTGGTAGGTGTGGTTTATTTTACTGATATAAATTTAGAAGAAAAAAGTGCAACTTTTGGTATATACGCTAATTTGTATGAAAAAGTAGAAAAAATAGGATCTTTATTGATGGAGTCAGCTTTAACTTACTTCCATAACGTTTTATCTTTTAGAGTCTTAAATTTAGAGGTTTATAACTCGAATGAGAGAGCAGTAAATTTATATTTAAAGTTTGGATTTTCAAAGAGTAATCACTTTTATCAAAATGGTCATGATGTTCTCATTATGAAGTATTTGAAGAGGGATCTATGAACTATATAGTAGCAGCCGTCGGTGATTGGAATAGAAAGATGTTCGATGAGCTTACGCGTAATCTGGCGGGTAACTGGCATTATGTTAGCACGCCTGCTGAGCTTAATAAGAAAATACAAGGCGGTTTTTCTCCCAGATATATTTTTTTTCCTCATTGGCGCTGGATAGTACCCATTAATATTGTTACCAATTATGAATGTATCTGTTTTCATATGACAGATGTTCCTTACGGTCGTGGGGGTTCACCGCTACAAAATCTAATTGTCCGTGGTCATAAGTATACGGTAGTGACGGCACTTAGAATGGAAGAAGGTCTAGATACAGGGCCTGTCTATCTTAAAGAACCACTCAGTGTAGCAGGGCGTGCAGAAGATATTTATCAACGCGCAAGCGAGCTATCTTGGCAAATGATGGCTAATATCATCGTAAATCAGATAGAACCAGTATCTCAAGAAGGGAAGGCAGTAGTATTCTCTCGAAGAACGCCAAAGCAAAGTGAGATACCACAGAATTTAACGCTAGACCAAGTGTATGATTATATACGTATGCTGGATGCCCCCGACTATCCAAAAGCCTTTCTTAGAGAAGGGTCATATCAACTAGAGTTCGATAATGCAAAACGAATAGATGATGAAATTATCGCTACTGTTAAAATTAAACTAAAGGATATATAAATGTCTCATATTGAAATTGATGGACGAAAAATAGGACAAAATTTTCCACCTTATGTATTGGCAGAGCTTTCAGCAAACCACAATGGTGAGCTACAAAAAGCGCTAGATACAATTACCGCCGCTAAGAAGTGTGGAGCTGATGGAATTAAATTGCAGACATATTCTGCAGATACTATGACTATTGATTGTGATAGGGACGACTTTCTGATAAAAGGTGGTTTATGGGACGGTTACAAACTTTATGATTTATATCAGCAAGCGCAGACACCATTTGAATGGCATAAAGCGATGTTTGACCATGCTCGTGATATAGGTATCACTTGTTTTTCGACACCCTTCGATGAGACAGCTGTTGATTTACTCGAAGATATGAACGTGCCAGCTTACAAAATTGCCTCATTTGAAGCAACAGATTTACCTTTGATTCGGTATGTAGCCTCAACCAAAAAACCTTTGATTATGTCAACTGGCATGGCAAATTTTGAAGAAATCGAGGAGATGGTCGCAGCAGCAAAAGATGCTGGCTGTCAGGATTTAATCTTACTGCATTGCTTGAGCAGTTACCCTGCGCCTGTCGAACAGTCTAACCTATTGACGATTTCTGATATGAGAGAGAAGTTTGGCGTACAAATAGGATTATCTGATCATACTATTTCTAATACCGCTGCTGTCGTTGCTACAGGTTTGGGTGCAACGCTTATTGAAAAGCACTTCATATTAGATAGAAATGATAAAGGTCCAGATTCTGAATTTTCAATAGAACCTGATGAGTTAAAAATGCTGGTTTCTCAAACAAAAGATTCTTGGTTGTCGCTTGGAGAGGTAGGGTACGATAGAAAACCTGCAGAAGAGGCCAATGCCGTATTCAGGCGTTCGGTATATTTTGTAAAAGACATGCCAGCAGATAGTGTTGTGACCCAAGATTGTATACGCCGTATTAGACCTGGGTATGGTTTAGCTCCTAAATATGAGCAAGAGATTATAGGTAAAAGTCTAAAAACAGCTGTGAAACGTGGCACGCCAACTGATTGGAGTTTGTTCAATGAATAAGACCGTACTTGTGGTAGCCTCTCATACGGATGATGAGGCTATGGGCTGTGGTGGCACGATCGCTCGTCATGTAGCAGAAGGAGACACCGTACACCTTTTGTTTATGACAGATGGTGTAGGTTCACGTGAAATAGTGGCAGATGAGGCTACTGAAAGATTTTCAGCAGCTCAGCAAGCTGCGGAAATATTAGGAGTTAAATCTTCCACTAACTTAAGTTTCCCCGATAACAGCATGGATGCTGTACCACTTTTGGACATTGTGAAAGAGGTTGAATCTAAAATTTCTGAAATTAAACCAGAAATTATTTATACACATCATATCGGTGACTTAAATATTGATCATCAAGTGACGCACAAAGCTGTTATGACAGCCTGTCGACCGCAGCCAGATTTCTCTGTCGAAGCTATATATGCTTTTGAAGTGTTATCAAGTACAGAATGGCAAACGCCCGGCTTAATGTCTTTTATACCCAATGTGTTTATAGATATAACAGATCATCTAGCTACAAAGATAAAGGCATCGGAAGCTTATAGTGAAGAGATGCGAGCTATTCCTCATTCACGTAATGTCAGTCACATTGAGCTGCTTGCTAAGCACAGAGGTTACTGTGTTGGTGTTCACGCAGCTGAAGCGTTCACGTTGGTTAGAGAAATAAAGAAGTAGTTTCAATGACCTGATAATTGTTTATAGTCTGTCCTAATAATTTGCATTTTAATTTTGCAAAGGAAGTAATATAGGGGTATTAATATGAGTAATAGTGCTGATATAAGTAACATATCTATTGGAATGAAAGAAAGCTCTACACATTTAATTACAGATGAAAAAATCAAAGCCTTTGCTCAGCTTTCGGAAGATTACAATCCGATTCATCTAGATGATGAATATGCTAAAAGTAGTAAGTTTGGGAAAAGATTAGCACACGGTGCCATGATTTCAAGCTTTTTTTCCTCGTTGTTTGCTATGAAGCTGCCGGGATCAGGGTGCATTTATGTGTCGCAAGAAACTAAATTTAAGAAACCAATATTCATTGATGACATAGTGGTTGCTAAGATTGAAGTTATCAGCGTTGATGTAGAAAGAAAAAGAGCCTACTTTTCTACGTTGTGCTATGTAAATGATGAAGAAGTTTTGAATGGTAAAGCTGAAATATATATACCTTAAAGTTCAGTATTTACTATAGGTTTTTCGGCATAAACATTGAATTTGAAAGGTGTTATTTGCAATGAGAAACTGGCTACGACTGTATATTAATTCTAAAGACTGCTAATGCTCATTAGCAAAGTCCCAATAGGCAAGAGAATTTTCTTGCCTATTGGCTTTATTCTTTTATACCAAAAAGTACTAGGCAACTGTTCTAAGTAGGTTAGCCTCTTTCAGTTTTTTAATAGTATCTTCAAGTGTCCAAATAGGAGCATTGATTTTTTCTGCAATTTCCAAATTTGTTTTACTTCCATCACAATATGCTAAAAAGTTCATCATATCTTTAACTATGGAATTGCTTTCTTTGGTACTAATGGTAGGATAAAGTCCTCTTTTTCCAAGTTGAGGCTCACAAAGTACAGTAGTACAAAGTGTTTCATTCATCTCAAGTGATTCAAGAATTTTTTTCAACACATTATACCCTCCAAGTAATCCAGATGGTGTTACCAACTTTAAGTCATCTAGCGAAGTATGATATTCAGGGTAGCATCCATATTTGCTTCTCATAACTGAGCAAACTGGAAGGTCTATACCACTACTACAGTACTGCCTTTCATCACTTTGTCTTTCTAAAAAAGAATATCTGATATAGTCAGGATGAGAGTACTTTAATACATGGGTTGCTACAGTATCTGCAAGCGTATTACCTTCTTTCGACGGCAGATAAGAGTAAGCTCGATCATCACCGATGCAAGATATATTAAAGCCTGCCACGACACGCTCTTTCATCGTTTTATAGTTGCGACTAAGATAAGCAATAGAGCCAATGGTTTCAGGAATAATAACAATTCGATAGGTATATTTTCGAGACTGCAGACTTGAAAGCCAATTTGCAATAAATGCTGTTACTACAGGACCTGATAACTCGTTATTGGCCATTGATGGGTGACATAGGTAAGTAGAGATGAATATTTCGTCTTTACTTTCACCTGGAATAATCAACTCACCGTAGGTTAGGCTACCATCTTTAAGATCACTATCTATATAAACCCTATATTGCCCTGAAATTAGTTTTTCCCTTTCAACTTCAGAAATACAAAATCCCCATCTTTCTTTATAATAAGAGGTAATGTAAGGTATGGCATCTGGTTGTTCTGGTAGTGAGTAAAGATGCTCCTGTAGTTCTTCGAGAGAAACCTCTTTATCTACTGGAGTAGAATAACCAACAACGTGCAAATTAGAGGCTTTAAAGTTACATATTTTTGTACCATCAGGTGCAATTATATAAGCGTCTCTAATATTCCACTCTCTAGGGATTTCCCAATCGAAACATTTCGTACCCGTCAGTATTTCAAAAGTTTTCAAATCTTGTAAATCTAATTCATTTCTTAAAATATCTAAAGACTCACGAAATCCATCGCCAGTAATACTTCTGCATATAGGGAAAAGTCTTTCACAAAGTTTATGCATATCGACGCCAAGATTCACCATCCTATGCCTCTCCTTCGAGACGATAAAGAGTGTTTTTGGCTTGGTTAGATTTGATTATGTTTGAAGTGAAATCATAAACGTCTTGTGCAGCAATAACTCTTAATCCAGAACCTTCGTTAGGTCTGGAGCCACTATAAAGGCCTTCATCCCACATAAGTTCACCAGTTGGGTTTACATAGGTCAGAACGCCTTCTTCTATATTTCTGACAAACAAGCCATAATCTCTATTTTCTGTGGCTCCTAAAGCGTTGGTGTAACTACCATGAAAAACTTTATGATGACGATAGTCCACTTCATGCATCTCTTCTACATGATGATAAAAAGTCATACTGTCTTGATCTGGCAAGTCTAATACTGCTATTTTACCTCCCATTTCCAGCAATATAGCAAAAGGAGAGTCTGCACCATACCCACTGAAATTATTCACACCCTTAAACTTATCAGATTGGGCACCGATAACTGCAAAGGAATATATGGGATGACCCGTTCTTATAGCCTCAGGATGCTTTCTTGCAGCTTCAGTCAACGCACCCATATGCGATGGTGTGGTACTTATGTCAAAATCACCACTTTTAGTAAAGTCAAAATTGAATAAGGGAAATAATACAGTCCCAGATTCGCCAACTGCTTCTATGAATGAATTCATGATATCTTCTGGACTTAACTTTATACCTGATTCCAAATACCGTTTAAAAGTCCTTTTAATACTGCTATGAACAAGTAAGGTATCACCTTCTTGTACACCAGAGTCTCTCCATTCCTGTACTAAATCTTTCATAAAGGTTGCCTTCTTCTTCAAGTTAAATGGGGTTTAAGTTTATTCTGATGATTAAACAACACAATCTTATCATAGTGTAGGAGCTTAGTTTATATGTCTAGCTGATTTGCAGTTACTGAAATATTCCGGCTGTTAGTTACTATGTGATTGACGGTTTAATATACGTTTTTCCTGATCTAGCCCTGTCGTTTCTCGGTCATGATAAACAGCTTTTTGAGTAGCTAGATTACCAAGTACATTTCTATATTTTTTAGCATAGCTCGGTTATCCTCTACCAAAACTACACTAACTATTTATTAAACTATAGTTATAGGGCTATGAACAGTAATATTTAAAAAATACTACAACCACAGAGCGATGAAATAGAAAGTTTAAGTTCTTTACTTTGAGACAATAAGATAAAGCATCAACTATTCAAAAACTTCATCATAAATGGGCGAAATTAATTTCGCGCCGTAACTACTTAAATGATCGTCATCATAATAAAGTGGAACACCACCAATATCTCCATAACAATATTCACGATCGCATAAATAAGGGAGAGGGTTTAATAATTGGGCTCCACATTGTTTCACAGCTTTATCCTGCATTCTAAATACAATGTCGTGACGTTGATTATATTCTTCGAGTGTAATCTTGATAGATTTTCTTTTTCCATTTATCATCGAGTATCTCAACATATCTTTTGGTACATGCTTTCTCATTTCAGGTATTGGTCTGACTAAATAAACGGGACTGTTCTGAGTAAAATCACATACAGTATCAATCATATGTCCCACTAAATTTTCCTCATATTTATTATTCCTTTCAGTAAAGATTTTATCCACAAAATAAGTTGGTGGCATTGACTCAAAGTTTTCCTTTTCATTAGACCCTTTTATATACAAAGAGGATCTGTTGATGATAATTATGGGAATGTTTGGATATCTATTTGCTGAAATTTTAATTGCATTTGCAACCAGTTTTCCACAACTATAATCTGCATTTCGATTATTCCTATCAATTGAGTACACCCCTTTTATCGTGCTACAACTATTCATCCCAAAATTTAGAGTGCTTCCTCCAGCTTTTATAACTCTGTCACCAATCGCAGATTTTTGGGCTAAGGCATGACTATCACCAATGATAATTGCTTTTACTGGACCCTGTCCATAAATACAGCCAGAAGAAACGCCATCTTTAGGCTTTCCGCAGTCTGTTTTTGCAGGATTTTGATTTTGCTGGTTTACTATGGATAACTGCTCTTCAGAAAAACGATAGTCTGTTATTGCATTAGAATTGACAAATAAGGCACTACCTAGTAGAGCAACAACTCCTGCAATGTATATAGGAGGACTTCTAAGATAACTGATTAGGTTATAAAAATCATTACTAAACTTGATTCTCTCAACATATTTATAACTCAGAAAGCCAAGAAGGATAGATAACGCCATACCTATATAAATATAGTATTCAGGTAGCGAGAAAGTATAAATAGCAACGACAAGGGGCCAGTGCCATAGATAGATTGAATAAGACCAATATCCTATTTTCTGAAATACAATATTATGGGTAATGATACTGTCATTGCGCTGCGCTTGAAGAATAAAAAATGAGCCCACAACAGGAAAGAGTGCCAAATAGCCTGGCCAAATATTGTCTGCCGATACAAAAAAGTAAGAAGCACAGATCAAAGACAAACCTGCCCATTCTAGAAACTTTTTTCTGTGCTCTTGCAACTTCAAAGGATAGAGATAGGCAACCCCACCAATCATCATCTCCCATGCCCTGGTAGGGAATAAGTAATAAGAGGCACTAGTCCATTCATAGGAAGCAATTACACAGAAAATAAAGCCTATTACTGTTCCCACTATAAGCATGAGCTTTATAGTCTTCATAGACATAAATTTACGTATGGCGACCAGTACTAGAGGATAAATGATATAAAACTGCCACTCTACTGATAGTGACCAAGTATGTAATAGCCATTTTTCGTGAGAAGCAGCGGCAAAGTAACCGGTTTCTCGCCAATAGGTAAAATTAGATAGAAAACTTACGCTACTAGCAGCATGCTTGCCCAATAATTGATATTCTAAAGGCGTTAAGTAAAACCAGCCAAAAGCTAATAAAACGAAGCAAAGTAGGGCCAAAGCAGGAATGATCCTATTGGCTCGAGCGATATAGAACTTTGAGATAGAAAGATTATCTTGCTCAATACCCCTAAAGATAATCCCAGTCATTAAGAATCCTGAAATGACGAAGAAAACATCAACACCAGCAAAACCACCAGGCAACCAAGAAGCGTTAAAGTGGAATAACACGACAGCGATAACAGCGATTGCCCTAAGGCCATTAATATCCTTTCTAAATTTCATAATATTTTACTTACAGCGCGCTGACAAAATATTATCGATAATAAAGATTTGTTGTAATTGAATTATAGCCTTATTGTAATTATATGTACGATTGTAAAGTTAGTTATTGGATCGCAATTAGAGTTGTAGCACAAACTAGATTAGTCACAATCAACATAAAAATTACACGCTGACATTTAAGGTTAATAGAAACACATTTCCAGTGTAGTAGAAAAGTGTATGTAGGAAGAGGAGCGCAGTCTGTATCAGAGCATTTTCAATAGCCTTATACTATTTTATGATTCTTTTTATACTATACGAAAGGTAAAGAACTGAGTTTTATCTTACGCTAGGATTTTGTAGCGTACACAGGTACAATATTACTCTTAGTCACAGATTGACGAAGCAAAGGACAGGCATGCAAAGTATTTGCGCGCGCTGTCTTTATTTTTTTATATCGTACCCTCTATTGGAGTTACTATGTCTACTGCCCAAGAATCCGCCACCGTTTTGGACGGCAAAGCACTTGCCAAACAAATAGAACAGGATCTGCGCACGCGCGTAGATACGATTAAGGAAAAGACTGGCCGCACCCCAAGCTTAGCGACGATATTGGTTGGTGACGATCCAGCCTCTGCCACTTATGTTCGTATGAAAGGCAACGCTTGCAAGCGTGTTGGCATGGACTCTATACGCGTTGAGATGCCAAGTGCTACGACCACTGAGCAGCTCATGGCAAAAATAGATGAGCTAAATAGTAATCCAGATGTACACGGCATTTTGCTACAGCATCCTGTTCCTGAGCATATTGATGAGCGTGCTTGTTTTGAGCAGATTGACTTAGCAAAAGACGTCGATGGTGTGACTTGTCTTGGTTTTGGTCGTATGGCGATGCAGCAGTCAGCTTATGGCTCATGCACACCGCAGGGCATTATGCATTTGTTAGAGCATCACAATATCGAGCTATCAGGTAAAGAAGCAGTGGTCGTAGGACGCAGTGCTATCTTAGGTAAGCCAATGGCGATGATGCTATTGAATGCTAACTGTACGGTGACGATTTGCCATTCAAGAACTCAAGATTTGGCAGCCTATATTAAGCGTGCAGATATCGTTGTTGGTGCAGTAGGTGTACCTGAGCTGATTAAAGCGGAGTGGATTAAATCAGGAGCGGTTGTCATTGATGCAGGTTTCCATCCAACAGATGATGGAGGTGTTGGTGATATCGAAATGAAAGGCATGGAAAACATTGCCAGTGCTTATACGCCAGTACCAGGCGGCGTTGGACCGATGACTATCAACACGCTTATTCGCCAAACGGTCGATGCTGCTGAAAAATCAGCGGGTTTGAATAACGGCTAAAAAAATAGTCATGCGAATACTGATTGCCGATATATAAGGGGCCTGAGGTAACATAGACTCAGGCTAAATCAACCACATTTCAGTTGATAGGACCTAAACATGGCTAAAAAAAACGTAGGTGTTCATGAGCGACTACAAGGTATTGGTAGAGAGTTTGTCGATGTCTGTCATTACGTTATTTTATTTCTAATCAGTGTGGTGGTGGTCTGGACAGCAGGTAAAGAGTTTATTTATATTGTCCAAAAAGGCTCAGCGGATTTAAAAGATATTTTGATGCTATTCATTTATCTTGAGCTACTGGCTATGATAGGAATTTACTTTAAAACCCATCGTCTGCCCGTACAGTTTTTAATATTTATTGCCATAACGGCTTTATCACGACATCTAGTGGTCGATGTGCAGGCAGTGTCAGATTATTTTCATCTATGGTTGCTGGCCACGATTTCTGTGGCAATCATGCTATTGAGTGGGGCTATTGTCATACTGACTTGGACGGCAAAAACATTTGGTCGCCCAGAAGACAATCTTGATAGACAGTATGCAAATTTAACGGTCAAGGCCATGCTGCCTGACAATGCGCAAGCACCAGACAGCCATACCAAGCACCGCCGTGAATAATGTTTGACGATCAGCATAAAAAAGGGCTACCACTGGTAGCCCTTTTTTATGTTTGGTTTTTTATCACAACCATTTGAGTCGCTTAAAGTTATAATATAAGAAGCTACAAAGAGCGATGATCATTATCATAATAACGAAGTACGCATACTTCCAATGGAGCTCGGGCATAAAATCAAAGTTCATACCGTAAATACCAGCGATGGCGGTTGGTACGGCGAGGATACCTGCCCATGCCGCAAGCTTACGTACGACTTCGTTCTGTCCCATATTGACCATTGCCATATAAGTGTTCATGACCACGCTTAGCATCTCATTAAGACCATTAATGGCATCCAATGAGTGCAAGAGATGGTCATTCACATCGCGAAAATATGGCTTGGCTGCTTGAGAAAATCCTGAGACTATCTCGCTTTTTTTATGATTGATAAAGAAGCTACAGATGTCTTGCACGGGTAGGATGATAGCGCGCATATGTACCAGCTGTGATTTGAGCTGATATAGGTTTTTTAGCGTTCCTTTATCAAATTCATAGGTGAAAACATAACGCTCTTGCTCACGCAAATATCGTCCCAATCGATCGGTGATCGGCATATAGTTATCAACGATAAAATCGAGTATGGCATGGAGTACAAATATGGGACCCATGCGTAGCTTTTCTGGGCGACGATGACAGTGCTCGCGTACAGGCGCATAGGAGTTTGACGGACCATTACGAATCGTAATCAGGTAGTTTTTGCCCATAAATATCGCAGTCGTACCATAACGAATGACATTGTCTTCGAGCTTGGCGGTACGGAGCACCACAAAGACCATATCGTTGTCGTAATTCTCTACTTTGGCCCGCTGGTGATCGGCAAAGGCATCTTCAATCGCTAATTCGTGCAGATCAAAGGCGTCTTTTACCTTGACCATGGTTTCTAGGCTGGGGTCGTAGAGACCGAGCCAAATAAACTGACCATTATTACTCAGCGCACGGCTCACATCAGTGAGGGCGATTTTGTCTAGATTTTCGCCTGTTTTTCGCGAGTAAGCATAGCAATTAACCACTTCATCCTTACTTGACGAATCAATATCTTCATAGCGCTCAGAGTCAGGATCATAGACCGTCATGGTCTCGATGGTATCCTGAGTCGTGGCTTCAGCATCGCCATAGATATAGCTGTCATCATCATCTAGATAGAGATGCCTGTCATTCATATTGGCATAAATGTGGCTCATATTAGAGTCAGGTGCAATGTGAGCCGTTTTTTTGATTAATTGGTTATTGTCGTTTTCCACACACCCTCCTGTCATATAATGAACAGCTGCAAGAATCAAAATTTATCTTAATCGCAGTTGTTATTATTTGGTCGCACTATCTATGAACAACCTTTTACAATGCATAGCTTTTTAGCGTGTCGATATCTACCAATGCCAATAGGCTCTCGTGGCAAGCTTCTAGTTTTATTTGCGGAGCAATATCAAAATCTAGTGCTTCGACCCAACGCAGGGCGCAGATACACCAATAATCACCAGGCTTAAGACCGGCAAAGTTATATTCAGGCAAAGGAGTGATAAGGTCATTGCCACGACTGGCTGAGAAGTTTAAAAACTCACTGGTCATCTTGGCACAAACGGTATGTTGACCAACATCATGGTTGCCCGTATGACAAAAGCCATTGCGATAATAGCCAGTGATAGGGTCGAAGCAACAGCTGGCAAGCGCTGTGCCTAAGACATTGGTTTGGTTGATGGCAGGGTTTGGGTGGTAATCAGATGACATAAGGCTTCCGAGATAAAAATATGTGTTAGTGTACCATGAGTCTGTGTTGATGACGCTGCCGTAATCATGCTCATCAGTGTATGTATAACAAAAAATAAACGCTATTGTAGCCTGTTACTGCCGAGCTAAATATATGAGTGTTAACGGCTACATCTACCTCATTAATGAGAAGCACTTAGACAGTAATTAGATGCGTATTATGGCTAATTGTCACTAGGCGAACCTTGAGTGCTATGCTAAACTAAAGCATAAAGTGCCTTGATTATTTGTCGCAATTTTTTAGCGCATAAAGATATTCGTCTTATCATTCCAAATTATACTTATTACTCGCCCTCTTAAAGTCACCTGGTTTGTTTATAAATAATTGGGTCAATGATGTTGCGCGTTAAAAATAAAAACACTCGGCGTCAATACTTGGTAAAACAACCTTTGAGTACCGCATCAGTACCGCGTTTTTGGTAAGCGATACGCCAAACAAGGATTTATTGTGTCTGTTAGTTCTGATTCTGCAAAATCTGCCCAGCAAAACCCTCCAAATGAAACAGTGACTCAGTCTGCCAAAAGCAGTACTGCGTCTAATAGCATGCCGTACTTGAGCAACTTTGGCAGCGATGTTGCCAATAGCTGGCTGTTGCCTGATGGGGTGGTCGATGTCCTGTTTGAAGATGCCCATAAGCAAGAAGTGCTTAGGCATCAACTGATTGAGCAGCTTATCACTCATGGTTATCAGCTGGTTTGTCCGCCGATGATTGAGTTTACTGAATCTTTGCTGAGTGATGCATCAGAAGATTTGAAGCGTCAAACCTTTAAGATTATCGATCAGTTGACGGGCCGTCTAATGGGCGTGCGCGCGGATATTACCCCGCAGATCTTGCGTATCGATGCGCATCATGGCGGTACGGGTATCGCTCGTTATTGCTACGTCGGTGATGTGATTCATACCTTGCCATCAGGATTGTTTGGCTCACGCACCCCATTGCAGCTAGGTGCTGAGATATTTGGCTGCGCGTCATTGGCAGCAGATATTGAGTTGATCGATGTGTTGTTTACCATGGTAAACACCTTAAATATGAGTGCTGCACTCCATATTGATTTGGGTCATGTGGCGATATTTAAGCGTTTAGCCGAATTGGCTGAGTTGCCAGACAGCGCCACTGAGCAATTGATGTACTTATACGCCAATAAAAACCTTCCGGAACTGAAGCGTCTTTGCCGAGAGTTACCGATGGGCGATGATTTTTATGTGTTGGCACGCTTTGGTCATGACATTGCAAACTTATTATCTAAATTGTCAGACACAGCTCAACAAGACGATCAAGTCGCGACTGCTGTCGATGAGTTACAACGCCTCAAATCTTATTTAGAAAATCACTGGCAGTGTCCAGTCAGTATCGATGTGACAGAGTTGTCAGGCTATCACTATCATACAGGTATCGTGTTCAACGGTTATATTAATAGTGAGACACAGCCCCTAGTACGCGGCGGACGTTTCGACGGTATGCAAAGCCAGACGCAGACACTTCGTGCTGCCACAGGCTTTAGTATGGATGTCAGTCGCTTGCTGGCGCATACGCAGCTTGATGCACCAACCACAGTACTAGTTGATTTTGCTGCTATAAATAATGCCAATGAAGATGAGATGCAGACACTCTTACAACAAGTTGAGAGTCTACGTCAGCAAGGCTATCGCGTCACCATGCCACTAGACGCACAGGACATCCCAAATGACGTTACTCATCGTTTGATTTTTGCTGACAATCAGTGGCAGCTACAAACGATTTAACTATTCATTTGTTAAGCGAGCGCTTATTAAGCACCATTTATTAGAACGCTAAGTTTTTAGATAAAAAGCTTTTTTATATAGAAAGATATCGTCAATAAAGTCACTTTAATTTTTTAGCTTTTATTGCACACACCTCAATACATAAAGGTAAGGATTGATCATGGGTAAGAATGTTGTAGTCTTGGGTAGCCAATGGGGCGATGAAGGTAAGGGTAAAATCGTTGATTTACTTACCGAAAAAGCCTCAGCAGTAGCCCGCTTCCAAGGCGGTCATAATGCTGGTCACACGTTGGTTGTCGATGGCAAAACCACGGTCTTGCATTTGATTCCATCGGGTATCTTGCGTGAAGGCGTCACTTGCTTTATCGGTAATGGCGTGGTGTTAGCTCCTGATGCATTACTAAAAGAGATGAAAGAGTTAGAAGACAACAACGTACCAGTACGTGAGCGTCTACGTATCTCTCCAAACTGCCCACTTATCATGCCTTACCATGTGGCACTTGACCAAGCTCGTGAAGCCAAGCGTGGCAGCGGCAAAATCGGTACAACAGGTCGCGGCATCGGTCCTGCCTACGAAGACAAAGTCGCTCGCCGTGCGATCAAGCTTGCTGACTTGTTCCGTGAAGATCTAGAAGAAAAACTACGTAACTTAATCGAATACCACAACTTCCAGCTGACTGAGTATTACAAAGTTGAAGCGATTGATTTTGATGAGACGTACAAGCTTTGCCAAGAGTGGAAAGAAGAGATTAAAGGCATGGTTACTGATGTAACTGAAGACCTAAATCAATTACGTCTAGCTGGCAAAAACCTCATGTTTGAAGGTGCGCAAGGTACACTACTTGATATCGATCACGGCACTTATCCGTTTGTGACCAGCTCAAGCGTAACTGCTGGTGGCGTATCAACGGGTACCGGTATCGGTCCATTATATTTAGACTACGTACTGGGTATCACTAAAGCCTATACCACGCGCGTTGGTAGTGGCCCATTCCCAACTGAATTGTTCGATGATGTTGGTGCTCACTTGGCTAAAGTCGGCCATGAGTTTGGTGCAACGACTGGTCGTGCGCGCCGCTGTGGTTGGTTCGATGCTGAAGCATTACGCCGTGCAGTGGTACTGAACTCTATGTCAGGTATCTGCTTAACTAAGCTTGACGTATTGGATGGTCTTGAAGAGTTGCTAATCGGTGTGGGTTATAACCTACCTGAGACTGAGTGTGCAGGTGCACATGATGCTGAGTTTTATGAGTCAGTGACGCCTAAGTACGAAACGATGCAAGGCTGGAGTGAGTCTACCGTTGGTATTACTAATTATGACGACCTGCCAGAAAATGCGAAAAAATATATCAAACGTATCGAAGATTTGATCGGTTGTCCTGTTGATATTATCTCAACTGGTCCTGACCGTGAAGAGACCATCGTATTGCGTGATCCGTACGATGCTTAGTTTTTAGCGCTACTGTGATTCAGTAGGCTGTAGTATCAATAAAAACCTCAGTGCTTAGCATTGGGGTTTTTGCTTTTGTTATAACTGATAGCATTATCAACGACTACTGCATAATAAATTTGCTTTTATGCAAGTTATAGTCATAAATTAACCCTATCATTTATGGTCTTAATCATTATAATAGGCAGCAATCCTATGTTGGCGTTCAGGTTTTTGATTTGACAAACCACTTGTCAGTCAAATAAGTCCAAATCCAACATTGCGGCCAAAGACAAAACAAAGTATTAACCCTTTGACTTTTATCGATTTTATTATTTATTAGGAGCTTTTCATGGCTAACGAACGTACTTTATCTATCATCAAACCTGACGCAGTTGCTGGCAACCACATCGGCGCTATCTATAGCCGCTTTGAAGACGCGGGTCTAAAAATCGTTGCCGCTAAAATGCTACAACTTGATGACGAAAAAGCAGGTGGTTTCTATGCTGAGCACGCTGAGCGTCCATTCTACAATGACCTAAAATCTTTCATGATGTCAGGTCCAGTATTGGTATCAGTACTAGAAGGCGAAAACGCGATCACTAAGCATCGTGAAATCATGGGTGCGACTAACCCAAAAGAAGCCGCTGAAGGCACTATCCGTGCTGACTTCGCGAGCAGCATCGATGAAAACGCGGTACATGGCTCAGACTCAGCTGAATCAGCAGCACGTGAAATCAGCTACTTCTTCAGCGATGATGAAGTTTGTGCACGTACGCGTTAATAGCAGCGGTTATTAATGTCAGCTATTATTTAGCATATTGATCGTTAATAATTGGTTTTGCAAGACGGCTTATATCTTATGGGTATAGGCCGTTTTCGCTATAAATCGTTTTCGCTATTTACCAGTGAGTAACTTCGATTATAATAGCGCAATCTAGATTGAAATTGTCCGACGTTTCCCTCATTATTAGTTTTAACTAGCGTTATCAATCCCTTATCAGTATGTTTTTACTCAATATTCATTTATTGTGTTAGCGTTTTATCAATTTATTAGAAACTGCGCTCATAACGGATTGCTCATGCATTCCTGCCATACGTATGTACGGCAACGCTCATCTCAATAATTGCAGCGCTTATTTAAGCGCATGCAAAAAGGTTACCTATTATGTCAACTATTCAAGCACCAACCCAGCACGTACCTACCAAGCTTACTGATAGTATTAAGCTAGTAGACGAGGCGCACGCAAAAACCAATCTATTAGGCATGACACAAGCACAGCTGTCTGATTACTTCAAAAGTATCGGCGAAAAGCCATTTCGTGCGACTCAGGTCATCAAGTGGATTTATCAGCATGGTGTGACGGACTTTGAGCAAATGACCAACTTGAGTAAGTCATTGCGTGATAAATTGTCACTGAATGCTTGTGTGGTCCCGCCCAAGGTTATTCATCGTCAATACAGCGATGATGGCACGCGTAAATGGGTGTTTGAAGTCACTGGCGGCTCGTTGGTCGAGACCGTATTGATTCCGGCTGATGACAGTAAACTAAACGGCCGTAAAACGTTGTGTGTGTCTTCACAAGTTGGCTGTGCGCTTGATTGTAGTTTTTGTAGTACGGGCAAGCAAGGGTTTGAGCGTGATTTGAGTGCAGCTGAGATTATCGGACAGTTATGGGTCGCTAATGCTTCATATATGACGGACGAAAATGAAAGCTTAGAAAACGTGGATCATAGCCTATGGGAAAATAATGTCACCAACGTGGTTATGATGGGTATGGGCGAACCACTATTGAATTATAAGCCAGTGGTAGGGTCAATGGAGATCATGCTCAGCGATCATGCTTACGGGCTATCAAAACGCCGTGTAACGTTATCGACTTCTGGTGTCGTACCAAAAATGTATCAACTGGCGCAAGATATTGATGTGGCATTGGCCATCTCGTTGCATGCACCAAATGATGAGCTGCGTAATGAATTAGTGCCCATCAATAAAAAGTATCCGTTAGATGAGCTGATTGCCGCTGCGAAAAACTACGTCTATGATGTCAATCCGCGTCATAAAAAGCACGTCACGATTGAGTATGTGATGCTTGATGGTGTCAATGATAGTAATGAGCATGCTCATCAGTTGGTTGCGCTATTAGAAGGGCTACCAAGTAAGATAAATCTTATTCCGTTTAATCCGTTCCCGCATGCACCGTACGATAAGTCAAGCAACAACCGCATTCACGCGTTTAGCAATATACTAAGTGAAGCTGGGTTTGTTTGCACTATTCGCCAAACGCGCGGTGATGATATTGATGCCGCTTGCGGTCAGTTGGTTGGACAAGTAGCTGACCGTACCAGACGTTCAGCAGCGTGGCAACAGAGCATCAAAGATCGTGAAAATGTTTGATACGTTTTGCATATGTCAGGATAAATATCCGTCTGTTCTGAAAGCTTAGCTGTCTTTTATCTGTCGCAACGGTAATGAAAATGTATCAATAACGCTCAAGATTGAAGAACATAGCAATTAATAACAACTAAATTGTACTTATAGGGGCTAAATCTATTAAACTGATGCCTCGAAGATCGAACGCATTGAACCACAGTTTTATGATGGCGGCTATGATGACTTCTAAAAATTCTTATCAGTTGGTAGATCAAAAACCATTTTTCAACCTCTATAAAAAGGCAGGTGTGGTGACGAACCGAGTCACTGCGCCGAAGTGCGCATTACTGGCCGTCGCACTCGCAGGATTATTGCTAAGTGGCTGTCAAAGTACGCCAAACAATGACTTGTCAGGCATCGCACCTTATCAGACATCCACAAGGCCCAGCGGTGATCGCAATTTAGATCAGCAAGAAATTGCTCGTGTACGTACCTCGCTTGCTGCACAATATATCCGCAAAAATGAGCTCGATACGGCACAGCGTCAACTCGAAAAAGCCTTTTCTGCTGATAGCCGTTACGCGCCAGCCTATGATATGATGGGCGTTTTGTTGCAGCAAGAAGGCAGCCGCATTAATCTTGCAAAAGCCGATCAGTACTTTAAAAAAGCCATCGCGCTCGATAAAGACTTTGTGCAAGCACACAATAATTACGGTGTTTATTTATCACAGATGAAGCGCTATCGTGAGGCGGCGGAGCAGTTTGAGATTGCAGGCGCCTCATTAGGTTACGAAGGCCGTATCGGTGCGTTAGAGAATTTAGGGCGTACATACCTTCAGCTAAATGATAATAGTGCCGCTGCTAAAGCGTTTTTGCGGGCGCTCGATGGTAATCGCAATAGTATCATTGCTCATATCGAGCTGGTAGATTTATTGCTTGAGCAGCAGCGAGTACCGCAGGCTCAGCGCTTATATGACGAGACCTTGATATTGGTACAAGGGCAGGGCATCAGTCCTAGATTGCTCCTACAAGGTATCAAACTTGCGGCAGCACAAAACAACATTACAACTCGCCAGCAATTGGCACAGCAGCTTTTATCCGCTTATCCATTAAGCGACGAAGCGAAACAACTTAAGACTTGGCTTAACAATCCAGAGGCACCATGGAAATGATCACCCCATCATCAAACACTCAATCTAACGCTCAGGGATCATTTGGTGCCACGTTGCAGCAAGCCCGTAAAACGAAGCAAGTCAGTTTAGAAGAGGCCGCCGCCGAGTTATTTATCTTAAAACGTCATCTAGAAGCACTAGAGAGCGAAAACTTTGCTGAACTACCGCAAGCGGCATTTGCTCGTGGCTTTGCTATTAACTATGCCAAATACTTGGGCCTAGACTCAGCCAAAATCGCGAATAGCTTTGATGCCGCTTACCCCAATGAGCTCAAAGCCAAATCGGTCAACAATACTGATACACCATTGCAACCAATGGGCACGCTGCAGCGCGATACGCACAATCGTATTCGTTTTAATCCGCTATTGATCATAGGTGTGATTGGGCTCATTATCTTGGCAGTATTTTTATTCCGTATGGTGAGCAATGCGAGTAAAGAAAACAGCCAAGAGCCTGTCTCTACTGTTGAAGATGTATCTGCTATTGAGCAAGCGCAAGGGGCTGCAATTAGCAATGATGCAAGTGGGGTCGGTGCGTCTGGCTCTGCGTTGAATTTAGGTGCTGCCAGTGCAGATACGGCTTTTTTAAACGTGAAGTTGACCGATGATGCTGTGGTTAGTATCACGGATGCATCGGGTAATAGTCTCATCAGCGGTTCACAGACGGCAGGTGACTATGACCTATCAGGTGTGCCACCATTTAGTGTGCAAATTGATAATATCGATAATGTTAGCTTGATGCTCAATCAAGAAACAGTTGCTTTAGATACTTATGCAACGGATAAGCAAGCTACTTTTGAGCTAGTACCTTAGTCATCATTAGCCTCTTATCGAGCATGATTACTAGTGTTTAATAAAACTACTATACGTCTAAGCTCATTTATATATACAAGCCTGTGGTTTTTCTATTTTTGATTCAAGGATTTATCTATGTCAATGCCATCGCCTATTAACCGCCGTTTGACCAAAAAAATCTATGTCGGCGATGTTGCGATTGGTGGTGATGCGCCAATTAGCGTACAGAGCATGACCAACACTGACACTTGCGATGTGGCAGCAACCGTCGCCCAAATCGAGCGTTGCGTAGAAGCTGGCGCTGATTTGATGCGCGTATCAACGCCGACGATGGATACCGTCAAAGCCTTTGGTGAGATTCGTAAACTGGTGAGCGTACCTTTGGTTGCAGACGTGCATTTTGATCATAAGATTGCCTTAGCAGTGGCTGAAGCTGGCGCTGATTGTTTGCGTATCAATCCTGGTAACATTGGCAGCGATGCTAAGGTGCGTGAAGTGGTTGCTTGTGCCAAGTATCACAATATCCCTATCCGTATCGGCGTCAATGCAGGCTCTTTAGAAAAAGACATTCAGCGTAAGTATACTGAGCCGACTGGGGAGGCGATGCTTGAGTCAGCAATGCGTCATATCGACATTCTAGAGCGTCTTAATTTTGACCAATACAAAGTGTCTGTCAAAGCCAGTAATGTATTTTTGACATTGGATGCGTATCGCCTGCTATCAGCGCAGATTGATAACCCACTGCATTTAGGTGTCACTGAAGCAGGTGTCTACCGTACTGGTGCTGTCAAATCCGCCATTGCGCTTGGTGGCCTGTTATTAGACGGTATTGGCGATACGATTCGTATCTCCTTAGCGGCTGAGCCTGAAGAAGAGATTAAGATTGGTTTTGATATCTTAAAGTCGCTTAACATTCGCTCAAATGGCGTAAACTTTATCGCTTGCCCAAGCTGCTCGCGTCAAGAGTTTGACGTGATTAGAGTGATGACGGCATTAGAGTCACGTTTGGAAGACATCCGTGAACCAATGGATTTATCCGTCATTGGTTGTAAAGTGAATGGTCCAGGCGAAGCAAAAGAAGCAGATATTGGTATCGTTGGTGCTGCACCAAGATCACTGGTATACCGTATGGGTCAAAAAAGCCATCTTATCGATACTGACAATTTAGTCGATGAAATAGAAAGTATGGTTCGCGCCCATGCAGAAGATTTGGCGAAAAAGCGCGAGAACGAGATTATTCGCGTAAAATAAGTCGCAATATAAGTATCTGCTTTTTGCTGTGTAAACAAAGGGTAGGCAGCACATTTTTTATTTTAATACGTAGATAACAACAATAGACATAACTGTTAAATTTTAAGGACATGACCGTATCATGATTAAAGCTATTAAAGGGTTTAATGACATTTTACCTGATCAATCAGCAAAGTGGCTGCATCTAGAAGCGATATTGGCTGATGTACTTGGTAGATATGGTTATGAGCATATTCGCTTGCCTATCGTTGAGCAAACTGATCTATTCGCCCGTGCTATTGGCGGCGCGACAGATATCGTTGAAAAAGAGATGTACAGCTTCACTGATAAATCTGAGCCACCGACGCCGTTGGCCTTGCGTCCTGAAGGCACAGCAGGGGCAGTACGTGCCGTTATCGAGCATAACTTATTGCGTGGGGACACGCCGAAGCTTTGGTACGTTGGTCCAATGTTCCGCTATGAGCGTCCGCAAAAAGGCCGTTATCGTCAGTTTCATCAGCTGGGTGTCGAGAGCTTCGGTAGTGCACTACCAGACGCTGATGCTGAGCTGATTGCAATGACACATCTGATGTGGAAAGAGTTGGGGCTAAATGATGAGATGCGTCTTGAGCTCAATAGCTTAGGTGAGCTTGATGAGCGCTATGCTTATCGTGAAGCGCTGGTTGCCTATTTGACTGATAAAAAAGATCAGTTAGACGAAGACAGTAAGCGCCGCTTGACGACCAACCCATTACGTATCTTAGATAGTAAAGAAGCGAGTACGCAGGCAGTATTAGCAGACGCACCAAAGCTTGCTGACTTCTTGGGTACAGAGAGTGTGGCGCATTTCGAACAAGTTCAAGCTTATCTGACTGCGCTTGGTATCGATTTTGAGATCAATCCACATCTAGTGCGCGGGCTTGATTATTATAATAAAACGGTCTTTGAGTGGGTAACGGACAAGCTTGGCAGTCAAGCGACGGTATGTGCTGGTGGTCGCTATGACGGTCTGGTTGGACAATTAAAGTCCATAGGTACAAATGATGATAAGTCAGACAAAAAACCTGTAAAATCTGAACCGGCTATTGGTTTTGCGATGGGGCTAGAGCGCTTATTGCTACTCATGGAAGCCGTGGCACCGATTGCTGACAAACCCGCTTGTGATGTCTTTGTTGTAGCGCATCCTGACGTTTATAGTGCAGGTATCAGCTATGCACAAAACCTACGTTATAGTCGTCCAGATGTACGCGTGAAAATGGCAAGTGCAACGAGTCTAAAGGCGCAAATGAAAAAGGCAGATAAGTCAGGCGCAGCATTGACAGTCATCATCGCGCAGCAAGAGCTGGATGATAATACCATCAGCATCAAAGATATGCAGACGGGTGAGCAACAGACTGTCACACAAGACTGGCTATCGAGTAAAGATAACTTTGCTCGTAAATAATCGTCTTGCAACGCCGCAGTTTTGATTTTGGCATCAGCAATTTAATGTACATTTTATCAGGTAAATATATATGGCTCTGACCCCCAATTCGCCGAATGCAGACAACTCCATGCAAGCGTTAAAGCAGTATGGTAGTTATATTGTCACTGCGATTTTGTTGGCACTGGCTGCTTATTTTGGCTGGACATACTGGCAGAACAACCATGCGCGAGTAGATACTGTCGCCGCTGATCAATATGCCGATATCCAGCGATTGAATGAAGAAGTCAGCTTGGCTTCGCAAAATCCAGATCTAGAAGCCGACGCGCAAGAGTCGCTTGTACAGAGCCGCACACAGCTAGATAAAGATATTGATACTTTAGTCAGTACGCATGGTGAGTCAGTTTATGCCTGGCAAGCGCTGATGATAAAAGCTCGTCAACAGGTCGATAATGATGATTTTACGGCGGCAGCTGAGACATTCAAGCAAGCACTCGCCATTGATTTAGGTGATGCTGGTCTAAAGGCAATTACTCAGCTGCGTTATGCCAAGACGTTACTGGCGACAGGCGATGCAGATGCGGCCTTGTCAGAGGCCAACAACGATATGCCAAGCTCGTTTGAAGCCAGTCAGCAAGAGCTGTTGGGTGATATTTACTTGGCACAAGATAACAAAGAATCAGCGATTAAGTCTTATAGTAATGCTTGGGAGCTATTACGTAGCCGCCAAGAAACACGTGCAGTATTGGCCTTAAAGATGGAAAGCTTGGGTATCACCCCGGAGCCAATTGCTGGGCCCACCAGTCTTATCCAAGAGTCAGCTACTCCTGAGCAGCCATTAGTGGTTGAAAACTCAGAAAGTACGAGCGTTGAAGCTGCTCAGTAAGTCACTAAGCTCAGTAAATTACTAAGCTCAGTAAATCACTAAAATAGTATTGAGCAGTAGCAATCGACTAAATGCTTTTTGATACGACGTCATAATGACTAATGTGCTGTTGGCCAATGTACTAATTAATAATAATTCATTTGTAGTGAGAACATATAATGACTCAATCTATTCGCTCTAGCAAAATGTTAAAAACTACGTTAAGTAGTCAGACTATCAAGAAGACAGTCATGCATGTGGCAGTACTTGCCGTGATGAGCACTGCAGTGATTGGGTGTAACCGCGGTATCAAGCCAGTGGTTAATGACCCAGTAAAATTGGTACAAATTGCGCAACCGATCAGCGTGCTACAGCCAGTATTTAGCACCGATGTAGGTAACAAAAAAGCCAGTAAGAAAGACCCTCTAGATTTGCAAGTTGGTTACGCCAATGGGCAAATCGTTACGGCATCACGCGGTGGTGATCTGATAGGGTTTAATCAGGCAGGCGAGCGCTTATGGTCGATTAACGTCGGTGAGCAGATCACAGGCGGCGTGGCGTTGGATGCGCTGAGTCAAACAGCGGTTGTGAGTACTCGCAATGGTCAAGTGATGGCGTTTGATACCACGACTGGCGCAAAACGCTGGCAGCAGCAGTTATCAGGGTCGGTACTGTCCCCAGCCCTCATCAGTAATAATCGTGTGGTGTTATCAGCGAATGATGGCTTCTTGCATGGCTTATCACTACAGACTGGTGAATCAGTGTGGCAGTTTGCGACGCAAGTACCAGCGATCAGCGTGCGTGGTAGTGCGGCACCAACTTTGCTAGATAATGAAACGGCATTATTAGCGACTGCTGATGGTCGTTTGCATGCAGTCACTGTTGATAATGGATTGCCAAAGTGGTCAAGACGTGTTGGCATTGGGTCTGGAAGTAGCGAAGTTGAGCGCATGAGCGATGTCGATGGCAAACCTATCGTGGATAAAAACCAGCTGTTTGCGATTAGTTATAGTGGTCAGCTATTGGGGATTGATTTGGCCTCACGTCAAGTGATGTTCGTCAATGAGCTTGCTAGTTTAAAAGCACTTGCAGTCAACCCTCAGCAAGTCGTTGCTACTAGCCTAGATGGTAAAGTGGTTGCCTATGATCGTAATAGTGGCGAGACATTATGGGAAAGTGAGGCACTGGCTTATCGTGACCTAACCAATCCTGTCATGATTGGCAATTATATTGCAGTCGGTGATTTTGACGGTGTGGTACATTTATTTGACCCTGCTACTGGCAATATTGTCAGCCGCGTGCAGACAAAAGGGGCGTTGACGAACTTGCAAGTACAAGGCAATCGCCTGATGACCCAAAGCACGTCGGGACAAGTTGCTATCTGGCAGTTAATGCGCTGATAAGCAAGTACACTAGTTTTTATCTATAAAACACAAACGCTGCTTAGTCAGCGTTTAGTGCCTTGTGTAAATCGCTTGTTTAAGTACAGGCTTTCGCGTACTCTATGCGACCGATGTGCTAACCATATATACTATATATAATTTAGTCGTCCCAATTATTTTTTTAGCTAAAAAATAGCCAGCTACTATTTTTGCTATTGTTTTATCATTCATTTTAATTTGCGGTTAAGTGCAGCCCTATTCTTTGCCATTGTTATGTCAATGGTCATAAGAATAATTGTACTGTCCGTCATTGTGCCTTTCACTGAGAGTAACCCATGAGTATCAAGCCTGTGGTCGCCTTAATTGGTCGTCCAAACGTCGGTAAATCCACCTTATTTAATCAGTTCACAAAAAGTCGGCAGGCATTGGTTGCTGATTTGTCGGGATTGACTCGTGACCGTCAATACGGTGATGCGACTTATGAAGATAAATCTTTCATCGTTGTGGATACTGGTGGTATTGGTGAAGCAGATGACGGCAGCGGTAATATCGATGATTATATGTCTGAGCAGTCGCATACCGCGATTCACGAAGCAGATATCATTGTGTTCGTCGTTGATGCTCGTGCTGGTATGATCGGCGCTGACGCTGAGATTGGCAAGTTTTTGCATACCCTAGGCAAACCGGTCTATGTCGTTGCCAATAAAGTTGATGGTGTTCATGATTCAGCGCCAGCGGAGTTCTATGCACTAGGGTTGGGCGAGCCGTATCCGATGGCAGCCAGCCATGGTCGCGGCGTAGGCAACTTGCTTGAAGTGTTAACGGCTGATATGCCTGAGCAAGAGAATATAGTAGAGCCAAGAGGGTTGAAGCTTGCCATCATTGGTCGTCCAAACGTTGGCAAATCAACGCTGGTTAACCGTCTATTGGGTGAAGATCGAGTGGTAGTATTCGATATGCCTGGCACGACGCGTGATAGTATTTATATCCCTTATCAGCGTGAGGGCAGAGACTACGTATTGATTGATACAGCTGGTGTACGTCGCCGTGGTAAAATCGATGAAAAAGTAGAAAAATTCTCTGTTATCAAAACCTTGCAAGCGATTGAAGACTCTAATGTAACCGTTATTGTCATTGATGCGCACGAAGGTATCGTTGACCAAGATTTACATATGATTGGCTACGCGCTTGATGCTGGTCGTGCTCTAGTCGTCGCGATCAACAAATGGGATGGTTTGACACCAGATCAAAGAGACTATATTAAGCTTGAGATGGATCGTCGTTTTAACTTTATCCCATATGTAAAAGTGCATTTAATATCAGCGCTACATGGAACTGGTGTGGGTAATTTATATCCATCTATCTTGCGTGCGTATAAGTCTTCGATGTTTGAAGTCTCTACCAATCGCTTGACGCAAATCTTGCAAGATGCTGTCACTGCCAATCCGCCGCCAACTATTGCTGGTCGCCGTATTAAGCTACGTTATGCACATATCGGTGGTCACAACCCACCTGTTATTGTGATCCATGGCAATCAAACCAGCGCGCTTCCTAAGAGCTATCAGCGTTACTTAGAGAATCAATTCCGTCAAGTGTTTAAGCTTGAAGGTACGCCGCTCAACGTCATCTTTAAACAAAATGACAACCCATACGCCAATAAGAGCGACACGCCAACCAAGGCAAAAACACAGCAATTGCGTCAGCGTGAGCGCAATCGTGCAAAAAAATTCACTACTAAAGATAAAAAGTCTCGTTAATCATATAATCTGCTATGATTTATTTTATCGTGCAACCCAGCACGGTAAAATAAAAAAGCACTATAATCATATAGTGCTTTTTTAGCAGTTCAGTATACTCGCTAATTACCTCAATCTTTCGCTTATCACATCTCTCAAATACCTGTAATATAAGTAAAACTTTTCTTGACTCAGTAGAGTGATATGAACAATCGTTCGTCTCAAACCATTTCTATGCTCATTTGGCGCTCTGTTGGACAGGCCGTAATTCTGGCTCTGCTGGCAGGTTTTGTATTGCCTTTTATTTATGGTCTAGTACATCACTACCAAGAAAAGCATCAGCATATACAGCAGTTAGCCTCGTTACTAACAACTAGTGCATCGACGCCAGACGGCGCTGACGTCGTCGCTGAGCAAGTGAATGTTTTATTAGAAAATGAGCCGAGCATTCAGAGTATTGTGTTTTATTCCACATCCCAGCCTATCAACGATATCAGCCAATCACTAGATGACTGGAAAAATGCTTTATTTGCCGATACGGTCAGCTTTAACTATCCTGTCGTTAGTAAATATGAAGATTTTGAGAGTGTCAGACCCAATAAACCCACATCTAATCAGCAGTTAGCGACAGATCTGTCTGAGAGTATGAGCGCGTCATCAGTTACGGATGAATCGATCGGTAACACGAATAGGAATAACACGCTGATTGGCTATATCAACATCACCATGGATGTGAAAGTACTGCGTTCACATTGGTTTCGTAGCATTATCCCGTTGTGGTTGACCACGTTACTACTGACTATTATTTCAGGTATATATATCTTTCGAAAGCTGAATTGGCCGGTCAAAGATATCGAAGCATTAAATGGTGTCTGCGGTATTATCATCAAAAACGCAGCGCTAGAGCAGCTACCTATTATTCCGCAGCGCTTTAACTTTCAAGAGCTGACACAAATAAAAAAGGCCTTGGCTATCTTGTTTGGTCGACTGCAAGAAGCCAAGCAAGGATATGATACGCTTGCCGCCTTTGAGCAACAACTACATAACAAAGATGTCTCGCTTGATGTGCAGTTGCATAATTTCCAAAGCATGATTACCCATGAACTAAAAACATCGCTCAACGCTATCGTGGGTGGATTACAGTTATTGGACTATGAAACCTTAACTAGAGAGCAAAAAGACGCTGTCGAAATTATCAGCAATGGTAGTGATAAATTGGTGCTGTCACTGGATCATATTATTCAATTAAATCAGATACAAAAAGGACAAATAAAAATTCATAACAATGAATTTAATCCGCTACAGTTGATATCTGATCTTTTAATAAAGTTTGAACCTATAGCCAACCAACAAGGCTTAGCGTTAACCAGTAATATTCATCATGTAGATTACAGTCTTTATGGCGACTCTGCAAAAATTCAGCAAATATTATCCATATTAGTCAGTAATGCCATTAAATTTACTCCTACTGGACAGGTAGTGATCACGTCACAACTGACGCATTTTGATAAAAGTAATCGTTGGAAAATCAGTGTCAAAGATACGGGCATCGGTATTGATAGCAATCATATTGATGATATTTTCAATCCTTTCTTTCAAGTGGATTCGTCACAAACGCGCCAATATGAAGGCTCAGGTGTGGGCTTGCCTGTGGTGAAGCAAATGGTGCAGCTCATGGGAGCGACGATCGAAGTTGATAGTACCTTGGGGTCAGGGACGCAGTTTACCCTGACGTTAGTGATGCCGAATCAACAGCAATCTCGCCAGCAGCGGCTACTAAATGGTCTAACGATTATTTATTATTATGATCAAGAGACCGGTACTTTATTCAATGAGCTAGAGTATCTGGGCGCTACGGTTATTTGCCATCAAGACACACAGCAAGTCATGAATGAGATAAAAGCGCAGAAAGTGGATATGGTGATGTTCGCTGAGGACGTGCTCGCGGATAAAGCTGAACTATTAGCAAAACTTATTCGCCAACATGAAAACGAAGAAAGCGTGCAACGTGCTCTATTGATATACTGGTATCCCCAACATCAAGCGCGTTATGTTGATAATTTCGAGTATGGTTTAAAGGCAGCGGGCATCGATTACTGTCATAGCACGACTTATCAGCACAAGGCTTTGAGTGACTTGTTAAAACGTTGGTTAGTATGGACCTAAAACGCTCTCAAAAAATACGTTTGGCTTTTTAAAATCTCCTAGCCCGTTAGATGTAATTTTCTGATAAAAAGCATGAACAAGCCAAGATTTTTTTACAACAAATAAAAAAGACGCCCAATTTTAAGGCGTCTTTTTTATTGTGTCATTTTCTTATAATGAGATACTTTGCTCTAGCTCTCTATTTATAAAAATAGAGCAGTTTTTAGAACATATTCTGCGCCCAGCGCACAATATGTTGCCAAGTACGGCTCAAGAATCCTGACTGTGCGACATCATTAGTGGCAATAATAGGGACAGATGCGACAGCTTTACCATCAATAACCGCCATCATCTTACCGATTTCTTGACCTTTCTTAATCGGTGCTTCTAGGCTGTCAGGAATATCAACCACGGTCGTGATTTTATTCTTCTGCGTTTTACTGGTTAGGATTTGTAAGTTATCACCCGTTGCCAGTTCTACCTCATCAGCTTCTCCGAACCATACTGGAACTTTGCTGACGAACTGACCAGCAGGCGCTTTGGTCACTGTGGTGAAGTGGCCAAAGCCCCAGTTGAGTAGTTCACGCGACTGATCAGCACGAGCCTGCTGGCTCTTGGTGCCCATGATGACAGAAATGAGGCGCATACCGTCACGGTTACTCGAAGCGACTAAACAATAACCTGCCGCATCAGTATGGCCCGTTTTTAGACCATCAACCGTAGGATCGGTTGCGAGTAGGGCATTGCGGTTGCCCTGAGTGATACCATTATAGGTAAACTCTTTTTCTGAATAAATACTGTAGTAATCACCACTGTTTTTGACAATAGCGCGAGCAAGTTTGGCCAGATCTAGCGCTGATGCCTGATGACCTTCAGCAGGCATGCCAGTAGAGTTGACGAAATGAGAGTTTTCCATACCAAGCTTTTGCGCTTGCTCATTCATCAAGATTGCAAATGATGCTTCGCTACCTGCGATATGCTCAGCCATAGCTTTTGACGCATCATTACCTGATTGAATGATAATGCCGCGTAGCATATCGATGACACTAGCGGTCTTATTGACTGGCACATACATGCAAGACTGACTGCTGCTACCACGGCACCATGCATTTTGGCTCATGAGTACTTGATCGTCTTCTTTGAGGTCGCCTGATGCTAAGCGCTGTTCGATGATATAACTGGTCATCATTTTCGTCAGAGACGCTGGCGGTAATGACTCATTCGCATTTTTTTGACCCAAGATCTCACCAGTATTATAGTCCATCAATACATAGGCGGTATTATCCATCTCAGGTGGTTGTATGGCTGCGTTTGCCATCACTGCACTCATTGAGATACTTACACCAACGACCAGCTGTACTAGCTGATTTTTTACACGCTTTACTGTCATATATCATTACACCGCATCATGGAACCAAATGTATCTATCGCTTGTATTCAATGTCAATTTTCATACATTATTTTAAGCAGCATGCCTTAAACATCATGTCTAAAATAATGTATTAATCAAAACAAGAACGACTGTACGATAGACATAAAATTAACGCCTTATCTTAGCAAAATGCCAACCGATGGGGAATCGATAAATGCAAAAAAGTAAGGCATGAATAAAAAGAAAAGCGAATAGGTATCAAGTGTTTGCTCTTACTAACCTATAGATAACTTCGATCAGCATAAATTCAACGACCACAAAAAAGCCTGCTGTACCGCTTGTGGTTTATAAGCGGAATGACAGCAAGCTTTTATGTTCATTAAACTTAATAGGTAAGTGTAGAGTATCATTTTTGACGATAGTGAGGGTGGGGCTCCAGAAAGAACAAAACCATTTTTTATTGTCGTTAATTATGACTGGCTTTTCTAGCGCTCAAGACGGCTCTCTACGCTTACACGCTTTTAGTGATTAATACTCTGCGTTCGCCAAATCTTCGCACAAGGCTTTATTTTCTTGCTTTGAGAAGCCCATTGTCCAGCTACGAATCCCTTGCAGTATCTGACGATAGTCTTGCTGCGTTGACAGGTATTGGATGGCTGCTTTTGGGTCTTCTAGCGAAGGCATTAGTTCATGCAATTGCACGGTATAAGACTTATAAAAACGTTGTTTTTGATTGCCGTTCAGCATTGATGGACAGATCTCTGATAGTACCTGCATCACAGCAATTTCATGCTTTGTGATATTAATGCCAGACATATCTAACGGAATAGTGGTCGCAGGATTGTTTGCAGCATTAGACGCTTGAGACAGCATGGCAACAGACGTTATTAGTCCTGCCAGCCCGATTTTTGAGGCGGTCTTTGCTATCACAGAAGCTATAGATAATATCGATTGATTCTTCATTCAGTATTACACTCGCTTATCTTTATTTGATGGTGATATGTTAATGGGTAAAAAAACAAAAGTCACATAAAATATTGATTTATGTGTAGATATCTTGTGAGCCAAAGGCATTTTACAGCAACATATCAGTAGCATATACCAATGAAGTCACATCAGTATAAACGCATCAGTTTGTATTGTTGTATGGTGTTGCATATTGTAACGCGTTGACTTATTTCTCTCATTTCGACTCCGTCTTGGGCAAATAATATAACAATAGACAAAAATGCCAGACAGTTTTTGGTCAAAGACTGGGTTCGTGATTATCTATTGTTCAGGTATAATCGCTCGGGCTATCAAGATAATTTAGTTTTAATATACTGATATCACAAGGCTTTCAAGAGTAATCGCCAAATTTTTTATTTTATATACTAGCCTTTGGTTGCTATTTTTATGCGAATAAAGATATGGTACGGTAGCAAAAATTTCTAACAAAAAGACGGTTTGACACAAACATACTGAGCTGACATGAAGATTTTGATTAGTAATGATGATGGGGTGTATGCGCCAGGATTATTAGCACTGTCTCAAGCACTATCGACCATCGGTGAGGTCGTGGTAGTCGCACCAAACGAGGAGCAGAGTGGCTATGCTAGTGCATTGAGCGTATCAAAGCCATTGCATACGCATCAATTGCCATCGGGATTTATAGCGGTAAATGGTTCACCAGCTGATTGTGTTCATCTGGCGCTGCATGAGCTATACCGTGACGTGGATTTTGACTGTGTCATTACAGGTATCAATTCAGGTGCAAACTTAGGACAGGACGTGATGTTTTCTGGTACCTTTGGCGCGGCATTGACAGCGCAACTATTGGGCATACCTGCTATTGCTACGTCTTCGGTAGGTGGCGGCGTAAAAAATGGCGGACAAGAATCAGCCAGTGATTATAAAGTGGCGGCAAATGAAATTGTCAAATTGCTCACTGAGACCTCGATTTTAGAGTTTCTCAAAAATTTGCCCTATCATGTATTAAACGTTAATATTCCTGATGTGGATAGCAGCAGTGATATCAAAGGACGAAAGGTTACCTCATTGGGACACAAGCAGATCGCCGAGCCAGTCCGTCATATGATTGACCCGCGCGGCCGAGATGCGTACTGGCTGTCTTTACGCAAATGTAAAAACAGCAAGCACAAAAATGAGCAGCCCTTAGACAGTTCAGCTAAATCAACCAATCAAAAAAATGTTGTATTAACATCGGGCATAACGGATGATCAAGCAGTGGCAGCAGGATACATCAGTCTGTCGCCAGTACGTTTACATCATACCCCAACGGCGACATTGGATAAGTTTTTGGCACTAGATTTATAAGTTCGATAGGATATGATTATCAATGACATAGGTGATGGTCACCATATCACTTGCTGTACGAATGATATAAATCATCTGCTAGATCGCTGATTGTAGTGACAATATCTAGAGGCTTTTGAGTGATATCAAGTGCTTTTAGATGATAAAACAATAGATAAGCAACACAAAGAACAGGAACCTTGTATGAAAAGAATCATGACCGGATCGCACCTTGCTAAGGCGGCGTTGATTGGCACTATGGCAGTTACTACCTTGTCTGTAGTCGGCTGTGCAACCAAACCTACTTATCAATCACCAAACCAAGCAGGTCCTAAGATTATTACCAACGCACAAGGCGTCCCTAACTACCATCGCGTACAACGTGGCGATACGGTCAGCCAAATTGCGGCACGCTATCGTCTTAACTATCGTCAGATTGGCGCACTAAATAATCTGGACAGTAAATATACGATTTATAGTGGGCAATGGCTCAAACTATGGCAGGGCGGTGCAGCGACGACAGCAAGTAATAACAGCTATAGCAGACCAGCACAGCCACAACCAACTTATACCCCACCTGTAACCCAGTCTCAAACGCCAGCATACGAGGCAACGGCCAATTCGACCTCTGGTTATGATTATCCTACTCGCAATCCAGTGACGCGTAACATTGATCCAGCAGCGGGTAATATGGGCATGTGGTTTGCTGGCAATGTCGGTGATCCAGTACTTGCTAGCCAATCAGGAACGGTGCTTTACTCAGGCAGCGGTCTACCAGAGTATGGCAACTTGATTATGATACGCCATAGTGATGACTACATCACGGCCTACGCACACAATAGCCAATTGCTTGTAAAAGAAGGAGATACGGTACAGCGTGGCCAGCGTATCGCGACGATGGGTAGCAGTGGTCAGACCAATCAAGTAGGGCTGGAGTTCCAAGTTCGCTTGAACGGTAATCCGATTGATCCACGTACAGTACTTGGGCGTTAGTATTGAGGCATGTCGCTGATGGCTGGGCGGCTTTGGTCCATTTTATTTATTTATGTTTGAGACTTTTTATGAGATTAAAAAAACAATACCTCACTCTGATGCCGGCACTAGTGATGGTCGGGTGTACGAGCCAGCAAGCCATGCAAAAAAAGCCTGTCCGTCAAGGTGGCGTTGAGATTACTCAAACCCAAACCGTGCAGGTGAAGCCAACACCAGCGCCAGTTATTAAGCCACAGCCCGCCCCAAAGACAAGCTATAGCAGCTTTTCTGATTGGAAATCAGACTTTTCTATGCGTGCAATATCTTCAGGCTATGATACTGGAGTCATTCGCCGATTGCTCGATTCCGCTTATCTGAATCAGCAAGTTATCTCACTAGACTCAGGACAGCCTGAGTTTTCTAAGATGCCTTGGGAGTATGTGGACTCTGCTGTCTCTAGTGGGCGTGTGAGCGTAGGTAAGCGCAAATTTGCAGAGCAGCGTGCGTTCTTGTCTCAATTAGAATCGCAGTACGGTGTTGATGCAGAGATTGTCGCAGCAATATGGGGTATGGAGTCGTCATATGGCGCGGTCACGGGTAATAGTGATTTGCCAAGCTCGCTTGCCAGTCTGGCCTACGATGGTCGTCGTCAAGAATTTGCAGAAGCTCAGCTATTATCCTTAGCGACGCTACTTCAGCGTGGCGACGTATCATGGTCGCAACTGGATGGTTCTTGGGCAGGTGGCATGGGACAAACACAGTTTATTCCTGAGACTTGGCTCAAGCAAGGCGTTGATGGCGATGGTAATGGTCATCGCAATCCTTGGGCCACAGGCGATGCACTCGCTTCTACCGCCAACTATCTGAGCAACTCAGGCTGGGTGCGTGGTCTAGCGCCTTTTTATGAGGCGACTGTACCTGCTTCGTTTGATTATTCAATGATGGGCAGTAAGCAACCTGCGGCTAGATGGGCGGCGATGGGTGTCGATACGATAGATGATGTCTATTTAGATGCCGATACTCAGATGGAGCTGTGGTTGCCAGCTGGTAAAGATGGTCCCGTATTGCTGCTAAGCCCAAACTTTGATGTTATCAAGGTTTACAATAACTCGTCGAGTTATGCGCTAGGGGTGAGCCTGTTAGGCAAAACGATTGATGGACAAAGTGGTCTGCGAAAATCATGGCCCCGCTATGAGCGTCCGTTGTCAACCACGCAAGTGACCAACTTACAGCGCCGTTTGACTAGCATGGGTTACGACACCAAAGGTGCTGACGGTATCGTGGGCACCAATACTCGTATGGCATTTCAGCGCTGGCAAGCAGATAATGGGCAAACGCCAGATGGATTTATCACCCAAAATAGCGCCTCTTCATTGGCTGGCTGGTGAGGTAAGCTGACGGTATTTATACACCGTATGAAGATCGCGATTCATAATCGCTTTTAGCCATTATGAATCAGTCATTAATCATCAATTAAGCATGTTACCTTGCTCTACAAAAAGCACCTTGCCAAGGTGCTTTTTTTGCCTCAGGCTATGTCTGATTTTGCTGAAATTTATTGAATGAATAAATATTGTGATACTCATCAAATATTTGAGTTGGCTTGATCTAGCAGTCTTCAAAACTTATCAGGACAAGGTTAATACAAGAAAATCGATACTGTGAATGATAGACTCTAAAGATAGCTTTTAATAATAAAGATTCAATCACAAATAATGAGAACGACCAAAAGAGCATACCTTTATGATTACCATGGAAGAACTACAAGCGGCAATAAAGCTGCGTATCAATAATTATAATAATAATACTGACTTCCCGCTTCACAACAGAGCTATCAATACCTGCGATCTATTAGACAGTCGTAACTACATATTAGCGCAAGATATCGCCTCACCCTTTGATGTACCAAGGCAGAATCTATCTGCGATGGATGGCTATGCTATTGCTAGAGGTAGCGAGCTGTCAGAAGGTAATACGATCGAGATCATCGGAGAGTCTCAAGCGGGCAGTGCTTACATTGGTGAGACAATAGCAGGGCAGGGCGTCCGTATTTTTACTGGTGCAGTGGTGCCTGATTGTTGTGATACAGTCATTATGCAAGAGAATACCAACTTTGCTGATATCAAAACGACCATCGATAAATCTCAACCTTACAGCATAACGCTCACGCAAACGGCCGAAGCCAACGATAATATCCGTGCGCAAGGCGAAGAGATTGAGTCTGGCGAAGCTGTACTAAAGATAGGAAAACGACTCAATCCTGCCGATATCAGCTTGCTGGCAAATCTGGGTGTCAGCGAAGTGAGCGTGTTTCAGCCACTCGTCGTCGGTGTGCTCGCGACAGGCGATGAGCTCGTCGCTATTGGCGATGAGCTGAAACATTTAGCCCAGATATACAACTCCAACACCCCAACGCTCAAAAGCCTACTGTCGGACTTGCCTATAATCATTCGTGATTATGGCATCATTCCTGATGATTTGGATAAGACGACAGCTGCGGTCAATGAAGCCATGCAAGCTTGTGATGTGCTGATATCGACAGCAGGCGTCTCAGTCGGCGATTATGATTTTCTGACAACCGTGATCGAAACACTTGGGCAAATCAACCACTACAAAGTGGCGATGAAACCTGGTAAACCGTTTGTATTTGGCGAGTTAAATAAAAATCTCGATAAGCCCGTATTGTATTTTGGTCTACCGGGTAATCCGCTTTCGACGGTGGTGGGCGCGCTACAGTTTGTGATACCCGCATTATGGCAGATGTCAGGTGCGAGTGTGTCCGAGCAGCCGATGCCCCTAACGATTAAAGCTAAACTCACAAATGACATCAAAAAATCACCCGGCCGCAAAGACTTTCAGCGCGGCGTATTGTCACAAGATGAGGCGGGTAATCACCAAGTTGAGTGCTTTTCAAGTCAACAATCACACAGAATAAAACAGCTGAGCCGCGCCAATTGCTTTATTGTATTAGACAAAGACAGCGGTAATATATCATCTGGTGATAAGGTTACCGTACAACCGTTTCCTTGGTTACATCGCTAATTCATCGTTTGCCAATCTGCTATAAAACGATGGAACGAAATTAAAAAGCAATCTAGCAATGGGATGCTAAACACGAATAATAAAGTAACGCTTATGGCAAGCAATACTGATGGCAGTAATATATGAATGAAGACAATATCAAAATAGACAGACCGCAACTGTATTCTCCTGCGTCAGCACCTGTGCTGTCTGACAGCTATATAACGTCTGCTCTAATGATGCCGATTGATCAGGCAACCCAAGTCCATCAGCCTTTAACTGACGGGTTCGCACGGCGTCTGACGTATCTGCGTCTATCTATTACTGATTTTTGTAATTTTCGCTGCGAGTACTGTTTGCCAAATGGTTATCAAGGCAAACGTCCTGATGATGAGTTGAGCGTTTCTGAAATTGCGACATTGGTGCGCGGCTTTGCCCAAGTAGGTACCAAAAAAGTGAGAATTACGGGCGGCGAGCCATCCATTCGCCGTGATGTTGTCGAAATTATCGAAACCATTAAACAGATTGATGGTATTGAAACAGTGGCGATGACCAGTAATGCTTATAAGTTAGGCAAGCACTTGGCTAGCTGGCAAGCGGCTGGACTCGATCAGCTCAATATCAGTATGGACAGTTTTGATGCGGCTACTTTTCACAAAATGACAGGTTTTGATACCTTGCCGCAGATACTGGCGGATATGGATATCTTGCTAGAAACGACGGATATCAAACTCAAAATAAATAGCGTCTTGATGGCAGAGACTGCCTTTGAAAACCTGATCGCCGCGATCGACTACGTCAAAGATAGGCAAGTGACCTATCGTTTTATTGAGTTTATGCAGACCAGTGACAATAGCGACTTGTTTTTTGCCCAACATGCTCAGTCTGATATCATCACGGATTATTTGTTAGATCATGGTTGGCAGCCACACGAGCGTGGTAGTGCCGATGGTCCAGCGGTCGAGTACAGTCACCCTGATTATGTCGGCCGTATTGGTATGATTGCGCCTTATGCTGCGCACTTTTGTGATACTTGTAACCGCTTGCGAGTCAGTAGTCAGGGCAAGGTGCATCTGTGCTTATTTGACCAAGGTAATTATGATATTCGGCCATACTTACAGCAGGACGATATCCAAGGACTGGTAAACACTTTACATAGCTTTATGCCGATTAAGCCTGAGCATCATCATCTGCATGACTCGAACAGTGGCATCATGCACAATCTCTCGATAATCGGTGGTTAAGGCATTCTCAGTCCTTAATCATGATGCTAACCGATGCTGTTTTTGCTATAGCTTTTCTTACATAAGCTTTTTTTAATACAATTATAAAATTATATCTATAAAGGATCTTTTATGAGTAAGTCTGCTGCACCATTTACACCTCTTAATATTGCGGTCTTGACTGTTTCTGATAGCCGTACGCTGGCAGAAGACACATCAGGTCAGTATTTAGTAGATAGTTTGACCGAAGCAGGGCATCATTTGGCAGACCGTCAGCTCATCACTGATGATATTTACCAGATTCGCGCCGTGATTAGTGGCTGGATTGCCAGCCCAGACGTGCACGCGGTCATCACCACAGGTGGTACAGGGTTCTTTATTAGAGATAGTATGCCAGAAGCCGTCAGCGTACTATTCGATAAGTCGATTGATGGTTTTGGTGAGATGTTCCGTTTGATCTCAAAAGATGAGATAGGCATGTCTACGGTGCAGTCGCGGGCAGTGGCTGGTATGGCCAATGGTACTGGTATATTTTGTCTACCAGGTTCGTCTGGCGCATGCCGTACAGGGTGGGAAAATATCCTAAAAGAGCAGTTTGATAGCCGTACTCGTCCGTGCAATTTTGTACCGCATTTTTTGGCGCAAAATCCCAGTCATGACTGATTTATAAATAATTAATGATAAATGATTAAGCCATGACGGCTATTTAACTAAAACTGATAGACGGTGGCATCATGACAGCGTGCTCAAACAGTTCGGACAATTTGGTAGGTATAGTTATTTTAGCTGGCGGAGCATCCAAACGTATGGGAACACCAAAGGCGACGCTCACTCTGCCGACAGGTGAGCAGCTGCTAAATTATCATGTTCGTCATGCCAGCGAGTTGCAAGTTCCTATTTTGATTGCGGATAATGGGCGCGGCTTTCATCTTGGTTTAGATATCAATTCGTCTACACCCAAGTCGCCTGTGATGCCTATTGCTGACTATGGTTCTGATTTTGACGCGGATAATAATGAGCAGATTCGTACAGGCGGTGCTTTAGTTGCTATCGAATCAGCATTGCAAACATTGACTGGCTCGAATAATCTGTTTACAACTAACAATCAGCATGCATCGTGGCTATTGGTAATGAGTTGTGACAGCTTAATACCCGCAACCGATTTGTGGCAAAAACTGCAACACTCGATTACTCCAGCTTCTGATAAGCGCGTCATTTGCTTAAAAGATGACAGTCATTTATATCCACTATTAGGACTTTATCATTTAGACATTAAACCTGATTTGAGAGCTTATATTGATACAGGTGCGCGTCGCGTCATACCATTTATTCAGCCGATGGTAAAAACCGTGCCATTTACTCAGGACTGGCAGCATTTAACCAATTTCAATACCCCTAAAGATTTTAAGCAGGCGTGTGCCGCGCTACTAAAACAATAAAAATACCGATAAAGAGATTACTAAGAAAAGGCTATATCAATGAGTAACAGCGTTCAGACAAATCACCAATCTGCTTTATCACACTTAGATGGTAATGGTGACATCACGATGGTTGATGTCAGTGGCAAAATCGCAACGATGCGAGAGGCAAATGCGACGGGACAGGTTTGTTTTCCGAGCGAGATTTATGCGCAAATTAAAGCAGCTGATGGTATGACCAAAAAAGGCAGCATTACACAAACGGCACATATTGCTGGTATTATGGCTGCCAAACGCACGCATGATCTGATACCGCTTTGTCATCCGCTGCCGCTAGATAAGATTGGCCTGACCTTTGCATATGATGATGCGCTGAGCAGTATTACCGTCAGTGCGGTGGTTAAAGTCACGCACAAAACGGGGGTTGAGATGGAAGCGCTAACCGCCGTAAGCGTTGCCTGCTTGACCATCTATGATATGACCAAAGCGTTATCGCATGACATCGTTATAGATGATATTCATCTGGTTAAAAAGATAGGTGGTAAGTCAGACTATACTCATGCTTAGTATGAAAACAATGAGTTCATAACTAGAGAAATACCGAATATCAAGCAAGGACGCTTGCAAAAAAAGGAAAGGTTTATGAGTACTATTGAGACAAAAGCTGATATCGAATCAACGATGGACATTAACGTCATGTATTTTGCCAGTTTGGCGGACGAGGCCAACTGTCAGCAAGAGACTGTCAAATTACCCCAAAACACCTCATTAACTGAACTATACGAACAGCTCAGTCAAAAGCATCGTTTTAGCCGTTCGCAAGCAGAGCTACGCGTCGCAGTGAACGATTATTTCGCTAAATGGACAGATCAAATCAATGACGGCGATAGCGTGGTTTTTATCACCCCAGTCGCTGGTGGTTAGACACACATTTATAAGCGGCTATAAGCCACAAGTAGAGCAGACAGAGAAAAGAAATGACAGATAACGTCCATAACCACTCAATGACTATCAAACGCAGTAGCGATGAAGCCTACCTTATTGCTGAGCGCGACGGTTTTGCATTGCTCGATATTGCAATTGACGAAAATAAGCTCAAAAGTACATTAGATAATGATAGCTGCGGTGCGTTTGTTTGCTTTGAAGGGCGTGTGCGTAATCATAATAATGCCACGAGCGTTGATCGCCTTACGTATTACGGTTATGAAGATTTGGCAATCAATCAAGGCCGCGCTATCATAGAAGAGGCCAAAAAGCGCTTTGAGATCACTCATGCTATTGCCATTCATCGAATTGGTGCGCTAGAGATTGGTGATGTGGCTGTGTGGGTTGGGGTAGTGTCGGCGCATCGCTATCCAGCATTTGATGCCTGCCGCTGGATACTAGATACCATCAAAGCGGACATTCCGGTCTGGAAGCAAGAGTATTACGAAGATGACTCGTCTAAATGGCTCAGCAATAATGGATAGGTCACTAGCTGCTATTAGTGCCTCTGCGTGTTTGCTATTGGCATTAAGTGCTTGTACAGCAGATAAAAATACGAATGCAGAATCGGCGACTGCGACAAGTGCTCAGCACCAGACACTACGTATCGCTGCGGCAGCCAACTTATCTGATGTCCTACCTAATATCATTGATAGCTATCAAACGGATAGTAATATATCGAATCAAGACAACTTAGATATCGAAGTCACTTACGCGTCATCTGGCAAACTGTATGCTCAAATCAAGGCAGGGGCGCCTTATGATATATTTTTGTCTGCCAATCAAGAGTTCCCTGCAAAGCTTGCTGATGAAAGTATCTCTGACAATACCGATAAGAATAATAAATCTGCCTCGCCATTTACCTATACTAGAGGTCAGTTGGCACTCTATAGTGTCACAAAAACTTTAAATGATTTTACGCCAGCATCGCTTCTTGACGCGTTTACAAGTGCTAGTTTCACAGATGATAGCAAGATTTCTATTGCCAATCCTGAACTTGCCCCTTATGGGGCATCTGCAAAAGCCTATCTGCAATCACAAAAGATGTATGACAAATTAAATGCACAAAAAAGCCTGATACAGGCAGAGAATATTGGCCAAGCATTTCAATACGCCCATACAGGCAGCGTGGACTATGGTTTTGTGGCGCAGTCTCAACTTGTCGCGATAAAAGCCAAACCTGAGCAGTTCATTACTTTACCATCGGCATCCTATCCAGCCATCTTACAAGATGGTGTCGTTATCAATAACACAGTCACAGCAGCGGCATTTACTGATTACTTGCGCTCGGATGCAGGACAACAGCACTTCGCGCAGGCAGGCTACCTGTCCATCCAATAAGTCGTTAGACTAGACCCTCTACCTATAGAACGAGCCGTGACATTATATGATCGATCAGTCTCTTATGTCAGATATGCTCAGTCCATTTTGGGTGAGCATTAAGCTCGCTTCTGTCACGACCTTGTGCTTACTGTTGTTTGCAACCCCTATGGCTTATTGGCTTGCCAAACCAAGTCGAAAGAAGGCAGTTGGGCGTTTCAAAATTCTACTCATGGGCATTATTGCCATGCCTCTAGTACTACCACCTACGGTTATAGGTTTTTATTTATTATTACTGCTAAGTCCAAGTATGGGTATCGGTAAATGGCTTATTGAGCACAATATTAGTCCGCTTATTTTTACCTTTGAAGGTCTAGTGGTTGGCTCTATTATTTACTCACTGCCTTTTTATATACAGCCAGTGTATGCACAGTTTTTGCGTATTCCTCAAAGTGTCACTGAAGTCGCGCATCTGTTAGAGCCCAGTCGTCTGCGCCGCTTTATCAAAATCTCCCTACCGCAAGCACGCGTGGGTATTATTTTGGGTAGTTTGGTGAGCTTTGCTCATACCATTGGTGAGTTCGGTGTGGTGCTAATGATAGGTGGCAGTATCTCAGGTGAGACCAAGGTGGTATCGATTGCGATATATGAGCAAGTAGAAGCGCTCAACTATGAGGCGGCGCATATGATGTCCGGTATTTTGATTATCATGGGCGTAGTGATGGTGGCGTTGATTGCTAGTGTGAGTCGCATGAGTCAGCGTCCATAGTGCTAAAATACCTGCACGTCCGTTGGATGATTATAACTATTGCTAATACAAAATAGATGCTTATCGAGATGTAGTTATATTAGAGGGAACATAGACAAAAAACGCAGACACAAAAAAACCCCAAACAATCTAATGCTTGAGGCGAAACTTGCTTAAACTTAACAGTTTAAATTCGTTTTAAATATGGCGCAGCGGACGGGACTCGAACCCGCGACCCCCGGCGTGACAGGCCGGTATTCTAACCAACTGAACTACCGCTGCTTAGGTCTCTTAGCTTGTTTAGCCACTTGCTAAGAAGTGGTGGGTGATGACGGATTCGAACCGCCGACATTCTGCGTGTAAGGCAGACGCTCTACCAACTGAGCTAATCACCCTTCGAACAATTGCGATGCAATTTATTCAACATCAACTGAGCCCTATGTTTGTCACTAAGCTCTGCTGCTGTGGGTGTGTATTATATAGATTTACACTTGGCTGTCAAACGTTATTTTAACTATTTTATGAAATAATCGGAAATAAATTTTTAATGGTATTAAAAACAGTAATATATGGTAGACGATTACTTATGTTTTTTAGAGGTAGGTTATGATTGTTAGCAGTTGTTTGACAGCGAAAAGCTACTATACTACGGATACTTTGTTTTTTGAGCGTGATTGAGGGAGGCCAGCATAGATATTTTTACGATTGGGCAGATCTTCACTAACTGGACGTGGGGAGAGTACGCAGGCCTAGGTCTGATATTTCATATTGTGCTGATGATTGTTATGACGTTACGCGTTGTATCAGTGCAGCGTAATATTGGTGTATCTATTGCTTGGATTGCAGTGCTTTATACCGTACCCGTGTTCGGTCTGATTGCGTACATACTACTGGGCGAGCCGATGATTGGACGACGCTACCGTGAGCGCGTGGATCAAGCAAGCATCATGATGAATGACATGGCACGGCGCGAACATCTGGTGTTTGATAAAGGACAAGATCTGCTACCCATCGAATACCGCGGTGTGAGCCAAATAGGAACGCGCTGGACAGGGCTAGGAGTATTTCCCGATCATCAAATGCAGTTGTTAACAGATCCTGCATCAATTTTTCAGCGTTTGATTGAGGATATCCATGCAGCGCAGCGCATTGTTTTTATGGAGTTTTATATTGTATATCCCAAAGGAAAAGTGCTCGATGTGATAGAGGCGTTGTCGGTAGCCGCTCAGCGCGGTGTTGAGTGTCACATATTGGCTGATAGTGTGGGTAGCTTTAGTTTTATTAATAGTAGTGCCCATCGTAAATTAGAAAAAGCCGGTGTGTTTGTTCATCAGTCGCTGCCAGTGGGACTACTCAAAACACTATTTAAGCGTTCGGATTTGCGTAATCACCGTAAGATGGTGGTCATTGACGAATATATTGGCTATATCGGTAGCTTTAATTTGGTCGATCCGAGGTTTTTTAAACAAAATAAAAATGTCGGACAGTGGATTGATGTGGCGATCAGAACCACCAGCCAGCACTCTATTAGTATCAATACCGCCATGGCCAAAGTTATTGTTACTGATATTGGTGCCGAAAATAACGACAATCTCGCTGAGCTACATCAGCGAGTTAACAATTACACGCGTAAATTGTATGTGATGGACCCAACTATCAACGATCTGAATAGTCGAGTAAAGGTGTTGGGCGATACGATTGATTATCATGAGCAGCCAGATATCGGTAGTACTTCAATTGTGATACCAAAGATGCCTGTAGTAGACAAGGTGATGGCACAGCTCATACCGTCAGCACCGCAGCTGACAGCGCATGTAATTTACAACACGTTAGTGACTGTGATTCACCGTGCCAATAAGCGCATACGTATCACCACCCCATACTTCGTACCCGATGAGTCGCTATCAGGTGCACTGACGATAGCGGCAAAGCGCGGCGTTGAGGTGACGATTATTGTTCCTGAAAAAGTCGATTCGTTCCTTGTGCAGCATGCTTCACAAGCTTATTATCAAGAGCTGCTGGATGCCGGCGTGACTATTGCGCTATTTCGAGGGGGGTTGCTACATGCAAAAACCGTGGTCATCGATGACGACTACTGCCTGTTTGGTACGGTCAATATTGATATGCGCAGTTTTTATTTAAATATGGAAGTCAGCTTAGCGATTTATACGCCAGAGATGGTCGCTCAAGTGGCTGACTGTCAAGAAATATATTTACAAAGTTGCCGTATTTTGGACAATGAAGAGTGGCAGCAGCGCCATGGATCAAAACGCTTATTTGATAATGTTGTACGCTTGTTTAGTCCTTTATTGTAGCGCGCTCAATTTTAGGTTAAGGTAACCTGTCCGTGTTTTTTATGCTCATATTTTTAATCATTATCATTGCCTCTATAATCAACTTATCTAAAAAAGGACACGTCTGTCTATGTCTGCCTCGCCCTTAACACCACTCGATTATATTGCAGAAGGCTACTGGCAAGATTTCTTAGCTGGGCGTCCTATCGCAGGTGGTATCGCGTATGAGACACATCTGCATAATTGTGCGCTAGATGAGTCGCTTGAGAGCTTACAGCGTATCGACACGCTATTGTCTCAGGTACGCCGTGACATGATCAAAGGCAGTATATGGGACGAGGCGACGTTACTCGTCGATGAGCACTATCGCAACTTTATGGTGTTTTTGGCATTTTATGCAGGTCGCGTATTGGCACAGCAGTGGGAAAATAGACCACGCTGGTATGGTCAGTTTGAGCTACGTAAGCGTTATCCTGAGCTGTCATTAATTACCGATGACTTTTATCAGCATATGGCGGTTGGCTATGGTGATAATAATGCGGCTACTGATGCTCTGCCTTTATTTTTTGCATTAGAGCCAATAGGGCTGCGTCTATTTGGCAATATTGATCGGCCGTTTGAAGCGGTACAAGGTGGACAAGCGGCGAGTGGACTATACCAAGCAGTTAGCGCAAGATTGCCAGATTTATCGGATCAAGCGAGTAATCCAGATACTCTTAGTTATTTAAAGACTGGGTCAGCAACGCATAATACGACCCAAAGTATTCACTCAATGACAGATTCGAGTACGACTATTAGTACAAGTCAACCTGCTAATCACTATGAGCCGTCAGAGGACGTACCGGTAAATAATGAATTGGCTGATGTTAATGTAGTATCAGCCAATATCAAGCGACCTTCTGCTGCAACTACTGTATCTGAGCTATCGGAAAGTACCGCGCCGCACCAACCAGAGCTTCAAATAAAACCTGAGCTGACGAAGGTAGAGTCGCCAGTTATTAAGCCTAAGTCATCTGTAAAAACCCCACCGACACCAGAAATGTTTACGCAGCTGCTCATAGAGCTAGACGAGATTGAGGTGCCGCAAATCGCAGGCGTGACTGAATATCAGCAAGCTTGCAAAGTCCTCGATCAGTTTGAGCGGCACATTGCCAAGCAGGATAAACCGCGTAGCCAAGTTGTGTTTTCAGACAACCATATAGCAGCAAAAAACAAAGCATTGCTAGCATTAGAGGCGGCTGCAGAAGCGGGTAATACGGCTGCTATGCTGCGCTTCGCCATGTATGAGTTACTTGGCGAAGGACTCACGGCAGATGATGAGGAAGCTAAAAAATCTGGTATAGAATGGGTGAAGCAAGCCGCTAGCAAAAATGACAGCCGTGCCCAGCGTTTACTTAGCAAGCTGTACTATCAAGGGGTAGGCATGTCGCAAGATATTGATAGTGGTAAATACTGGCTAGAGCAAGCGGCAGATAATGGTCATATAGAGGCGGCAAACCTTGTGTCTCAATGGGAGCAAGCGCAAGCGCTGATCACGACGCAAAAACAAGAACAACACAGCATCAAGCGCTATCAGTTACTGTTTGGTGCAGTGATCGTGGTCGCAGTACTGATACTGATTATCGTCTAATCGCTATTTACTCAGTAAACTTTTAAAAGTTTATGGTTACGCGCTGATTTCAGGTAGAATTGGCGCGTTTTTACATTTACCCTCCTGCTGTTTGATTCATTACTAATTTGGGCTACTCCATGCCATCATCTCATATTCCATCTGACGCCTCGTCCAACTCCACTGATACCATGCTACTAGACAATAGGCCACTGACTGACCGAGCGGTGTACCAGACGCCATTTTATTATCAGTTTCTGATCGGTATGCTAAAACCACTATACCGTCTGCAAGTATGGCGCCGCTCTCACAAACGTGACAATTATCAGCAAGAAGTTGCTCAGCGTTTTGGCAAGCAGTATCCACCGCGTCCAGCGACTACTGGTCACAGTAATAACAGTAATAAAGGTGTGATTTGGTGTCATGCGGTATCGCTAGGTGAGACCAATACGGTTGCGCCTTTATTAGACGCATTACTGGCTAGTGGCTATCAGATATGGTTGACCAACACCACGCAGACAGGATTTGCTCGCGGTGCCAGTCGGTTTGCAGATGAAATCGCTCAAAACCGCATGAGCCACAGCTATGTCCCCGTTGATACTCCTGCCGTGATTGAGACATTTTTGACGCATGTACAGCCTATCGCCGCGCTGTTTGTCGAAACTGAACTATGGGCGAATATCTTGACCAAGCTTGCTGAGCATCAGATACCAAGTATTCTAGTCAATGGTCGTCTCTCGGCCTCTTCTTTTAAAAGTTACCAAAAAATCGGTGCGGTGAGTACTAGCATGATGAAAAACCTTGCGCTCATCATTGCGCAAGACAGCGATTCTGCCAAACGCTTTCGTCAATTAGGGGCGGATAGCGCACAGATCCGCGTGGCAGGGTCGCTAAAGTGGGTCATCAATACGCCCAAAATTGATGTGGAAGCTATTAATTCCGATAACCTGATTGTTGATGCAAAAGATGCAAGTGCGCAGATACCCTCTAAGAAAAATGTGCTTGCTAAAAAAAATGAGCTGGCAAAAGCGTTTGCGATAGCAGACCGACCAGTTTGGGTGGCAGCAAGCACTCATAACGGCGAAGAAGAGACGGCGCTATCGTTACATCAGCAGCTATTGTCACGGCCAGCATTAGCCAATACGTTGCTTATCATCGTGCCTAGGCATCCTGAACGCTTTGATGAAGTTGCAGCATTGATCCAAAAAACTGGTCTAACAATGGCACGCCGCAGTCTTGATGAGGGCATCAATGTAAATACGCAAGTCTATCTGGCGGACAGCATGGGTGAGATGATGACTTGGTATACACTGGCAAATGTCGCATTGGTTGGAGGGTCGCTAGTAGACATAGGCGGACACAACCCAGTTGAACCTGCGAGCGTGGCAACGCCTATTATCATGGGTCGTTACACCCAATCGTGTCAAAGCGTGGTCGATAAGCTGGCCGAAGTAGGTGCGTTATATCAGCCAAACAATCAGTTTTATCGTCCAATTACGATAAATGGCTCAAATGAGAGCGCTAAAAGTACAGTAAATCATCAGCATGGTACTGATAGCACTGATGACATAGCACTTATTTATCAGCGGCTAGAGGTGTGGTTAAGTGATTTATCATTAGCGATGCAGGCAGGGCAAGCTGGCGAGACAATAACCGTACAGCAGCAAGCGGTGTTGACTCGTCAGTTTACGATGATTGAGGACGTTATTGAGCAATATTCTCCCCAAAATTTAGGGCAAGAGATATTATGAATTGCATATTACTGCCCGTTGAAAACTTCTCTGCAAACACGGCAAAGATCAATGACTTGGTGCAAGTCGACCATGTCAATAACATACTGGGCGCAAAAGTCGGTGACACGCTCAAAATAGGCCAGCTCGGTGGCAATCTTGGTACGGCTGTTATTGAGAAAATGGCCTCTGATAATATTCAGTTATGTGATGTTCAGCTCACTATCATCCCGCCTGCCAAACTGGATCTGACGGTTGTTTTAGCATTGCCACGGCCAAAAGTATTGCGGCGTTTGATTATGGATATGACGGCGCTTGGCGTACGCGATATTGTACTTGTTAACAGCTATCGCACGCAAAAAAGCTATTGGCAAAGTCCGATGCTTGAGCGTCTTGATGAGTTTGTATTAGAAGGGCTACAACAAGGGGTTGATACCATTGCACCTCGTATTGCGCTGCAAAAACGCTTTAAGCCATTTGTCGAGGACACGCTTACCAGTTTGGTAAGTAATCAAGCCATCGTCGCACACCCTTATGCTGAGCAGTCATTTTCTGAGTTTCGACAATTAGATATAAAGCTGGAATTGCCCAGTTTGGTCTGCATCGGCGCTGAAGGCGGTTGGATCGATTATGAGATAGCGCTACTCACCGCACACGGGTGCACGCCAGTACATATAGGGCCGCGTATATTACGTACAGAAGCGGCGGTCAATGTTATGTTAGGGCAGTGGTTGCTCTAAATTGGTTTGGCATTCGTTCGTTAACGTATTCAGCCTTCATAAGACTAAGTTTTGACAAATGATAAGTAACTAATAAGCCAAATAATTTCAGCATCTTGGGTTAGATAAATGTATTGATAATTAATCTCATTTCTATTAGTATGTTGTTTCCATAATTATGGTCCAACGAATCCCAACAAATAGGGGCTTTGACCATTTTATCTCACTATTTGCCGTATCTTTTTTATCGCATTACTATGGGGAAAACCATGCCACTGAACACCATCCGCACTAATCTAGTCACCACCAAGCCTGTATTGTCTGCTGCCATATTTGGCCTGATGTTGGGAATGGTTGGCTGTAGCAATTCTTCTACAACCGAAGACAGCGTGGAGACAGAGACAACAGAGGCTGGTACTGAAACTGAACAGCAAGCAGCGAATGATGACGGTGCGACCAGTGCAGATGGTCAAACAATTACTATTTATTCTTCACGTAATGAGCAGCTGATTAAGCCATTGCTAGACCGCTATACTGAACAGACTGGTGTCAAGATTGAACTTGTCACAGACAAAACTGGCCCATTGATGGCGCGCTTGCAAGCCGAAGGTCAAAACACTCCAGCTGACATGCTACTGACGGTGGACGCGGGTAACTTATGGCAAGCAGCGCAGCAAGGTTTACTGCAACCAGTAGCGTCGTCTGTGCTAGAGGCCAATGTCCCTGCAAAGTATCGCGATCCAAAAGGTCAATGGACAGGTCTATCACTGCGCGCGCGTACGATTTTTTATGACCCAAGCAAAGTCAGCGCCGATCAATTATCGACTTATGCAGATTTGGCGGACCCAAAGTGGAAAGGCAAACTATGCTTGCGTACTTCTAAAAAGGTCTATAACCAGTCGCTTGTCGCCAGCATGATAGAGCATTTGGGTGAAGAGAAAACAGAAGCTGTCATCCGTGGTTGGGTTGATAATCTCGCTACTGACGTATTCAGTGATGATACCGCCATGCTAGAGGCGATTGCTGCTGGTCAGTGTGAAGTCGGTATTGCCAACAGTTATTACTATGGCCGTCTATTAGACGAGAAACCAAACTTCCCTGTGAAAATATTCTGGGCAAACCAAGGCACCACTGGTACACACGTAAACGTTTCAGGCGCAGGCGTAGTTGCAGGGTCAGACAATCCAGACGGTACGCTTAAACTGATTGAGTGGTTATCATCTGATGAGGCGCAAGGTCTGTACGCCAGCTCAGACAAAGAATTCCCAGTTAAAGAAGGGGTTGATGAGTCAGAAATGCTGAGATCTTGGGGTGAGTTCAAAAAAGACGATATCAACGTACAGAAATTTGGTGAGCTACAAACTCAAGCCATTCAAATGATGGACAAAGCGGGTTATAAATAAAGGACTGCCAGTCATCGTGATACTAAGCTCAAAATCATCTTTTTTAAAGAACAGTTTTTAAAGAATAGTTTTTAAAAAACAGCCTTTAAAGATAAGTCATTAAGAATTAGTTGCTAAAGTAATGACGATTTTGAGTTTGGTCTATGCTTAAAAAGCCTCGATGAGTGAGTATGACACGGTAATGATATTATGATCACAACGCCAGATGCGTCTGTTAGTCAAAACGATACAGTCAATGACAGTGCTAATGACACTCAGACGATCAGTCAAGACCACGCCCTTCGTAAACGTATTATCTCGAAATCAGTCTTAGGGCTGATTTCGTTGTTTATGCTGGTGCCGATTTTGATTGTGTTGTTATCGTGGACGCAACCAGTCGCAGACATTTGGACACATATGGCAGAATACGTACTGCCACAAGTGCTCAAAAATACGGCGATTTTGTTGTTTATGGTGACTGTTATATCGGGCACTATCGGTACGGTTTTGGCTTGGATAACCAGCATGTACCGCTTCCCTGGCCAGCGGTTTTTTTCGTGGGCATTGATGTTGCCGCTTGCCATACCAGCTTATGTATTGGCGTTTGTCACGATTGGCATTGTTGATTTTAGTGGGCCGTTACAGACAGGACTGCGCGATTTTGGTATCACGACAGCGATTCCTTCAATACGCAATGTATGGGGCGCTGGCCTCATTTTATCATTGGCATTCTATCCTTATGTGTATTTGCTGGCGCGTCAGGCGTTTTTGTCACAAGGTCGGCGGGCGATTGAAGCAGGGCAGATGCTGGGTTTAAGCCGTAGCCGTGTGTTTTTCCGGTTGGCATTACCGCAAGCATTGCCGTGGATTATCGGTGGCTTATTGCTAGCATGTATGGAAACATTGGCAGATTTTGGCGCGGTTTCGGTATTCAATGTCGATACCTTTACTACCGCTATTTACAAAGCCTGGTTTGGCTTTTTTAGTCTGACCACAGCCGCGCAGCTGGCTGCATTGCTCATTGGTGTAATCTTTATTGTAGTACTGTTTGAGCAGTATTGGCAGGCCAAGCGCGGTAGTTCAATTACGCAAGGCAGCAATCAGCGTTTTGACGCCAGTACCCCTGCCAAAATAGGGATGAGCTTGCTGTGTACGTTTGTATTTTTACTGGCTTTTCTGATACCGTTTTTGCAGCTGATTTATTGGACAGCATTGAATTTTCGCCAAGATTTTGATGCGCGCTATGTTGATTTTGTCCTCAATAGCCTCATGATTGCTAGTATGACCACGCTTTTTATTGCCTTTTTGGCAGTGATTATTGCGTGGATAAAGCGGCAATATCCTGATAAATCGACCAAGCTAATGACCACATTGGCCAATTTAGGTTACGTTGTGCCAGGTACGGTATTGGCAGTGGGTATTTTTATCCCCATTGCGTGGCTAGACAATCAAATGATTGCTTTTGGTATCACCTCGACCCAAATACTCTCAGGCAGTGTCATCGTTATGCTATTGGCGTTATCGACGCGGTTTATGACGGTGAGTTTTCAGCCAGTGGATCGGCAGTTGCAACGACTGACCGTCAATCAAGAGGCTGCTGCAAAATTACTTAGCGACAGTGCTTACCAACGTTGGCGTCATGTGATGCTACCGGTGCTCAGTCCTGGGGTGCTCACGGCATTGTTAATGGGGTTTGTTGAAGTAATGAAAGAGATGCCAATCACATTGATGACACGCCGGCAGGGCTGGGATACGCTGGCAGTGCGCGTGTTTGAAATGACTAGCGAAGGCATGTGGGGGCGGGCGGCATTACCGAGCCTATTGATTGTACTGGTTGGATTGCTTCCTGTTTGGATATTATTGCGTCAAAGTGACAAACAAGGCTAACCGCGATTTCTTTGTATACATTTGCCACATTCGATGGCGTGTAGCCCAACTTATATTATAATTTTTACTGCTTTATCCAAAATTGTATCTACTAATAGCGAACTGGGATTGTCTATGTACACTGATTCAATGAACGACTCATCAGGCGCTCAGTCCGTAAAGACTGGAGCACGCATTACTCCTGTCAAACAATCAACAGTAGTGCAAACTCGGACAGCCCAATCTCAATCCAACAAGCCTATAGAACAAGCCTATACTGTGAGCCAAGATACTGAGAACACTATCGCGACCAATCCTTATTTTAGTGTACAAGACCTGATCGTTGGCTATGACGATACCATCGTCGTCAATGGCATGTCTTTAGTATTAGAGCAAGGAGAGATTGGGTGCTTCTTAGGATATAGCGGCTGCGGCAAGACCACGGCATTACGAGCGATTGCAGGTTTAGAGCAAAGCCGCGGCGGTACTATTCATTTAAACAATCAGCGTCTAACGGAAAAAACAGCTCGCCAATCATTTGCCGTGGCACCAGCCAAGCGCGGCATGGGGATGGTGTTTCAAGATTATGCGCTTTTTGGTCATTTGAGCGTAACAAAAAACATTGCCTTTGGCCTTAATAAATGGTCAGCTGCTGACAAAAAAGCACGTGTGGCTGAAATGCTTAGCTTGGTTGAGTTAACGGAACATGCGGACAAACGCCCAAATGAGTTGTCTGGTGGTCAGCAGCAGCGTGTGGCGCTTGCAAGGGCGCTTGCACCAAATCCCAAATTACTGCTACTTGATGAGCCATTTTCTAACCTAGACGTGGTATTACGCGAATCACTGGCAATGAACGTCCGTGATATCCTCAAACGTACCAATACCACCGCGATATTGGTGACGCACGATCAAAACGAAGCGTTTGCGCTAGCAGATAAAGTTGGGGTCATGGATAAAGGTAAGCTTGTGCAATGGGCGACCCCAAGTCAGCTTTATCATGAGCCTGTTAGTCCTTTTGTCGCTGAGTTCGTCGGCGAAGGCGCGATGATAGACGGTATCATCAAAGAAGGCCATGTGGAGACGGCGCTTGGCAATATCTATCGCCGTATGGAAGTCTACGATGAGTCAGGCCAACCGCAGTACTGCGAATACGACTATCCAAATGGTACGCCAATCAAGGTGCTCGTGCGTCCTGACGATATCATCCATGATGATGATAGTACGCAGACAGCCTTGGTGATTGGACGAGTGTTCCGCGGTGCCAACTATTTATATCGATTGCAGTTAGATGACGGACAGACTGTGTTGTCATTGGTTGCCAGCCATCATAATCACGAAATTGGCTCACATATTGGTATTTTGCCGTTATTAGAGCATGTGGTGGTATTTGACGAAAAAGAAGTCAATGCCACCACTTGGTCAGAATACGACAGATCACTAAGAGTTGATGAACAGCTCTAATAAGTTTTAAAGACCTTTATCTTTATAAAATTATTTGATATAAAGCAATGGTTTTTGTAGGTCTGAGTTAAAAAATATTTACTAAGCGTGCTTAGCTGCCAAAATATGCAAATACCGTCCAAGCCATTTGTATGGCTCTAATTGCGAGTAGCGCAGCTCCATTCGTATCACTGCCTCTGGGTCGTTATGACCGCCGCGTTTGAGCGGTGCATAATCATGAAACACTCGTAGACCACTGCTGCGCACTGTTTGATACTCATGCGCCTTTAACCAAGACTCCACTTCTTCTTTAGCAACGGGATGATTGGGTGTCAGGCTTTTTTTGTTGTCTGCTTTATAGTCTGTATTATCAAGTAAGTTAAAATTTCCCATAATAAGGTTGCGATAATCAAAGCTTGCAGGGTTATAAAAGCACAAAGACAGCGCACCATCATCGGTTAGATATTGATCAAAGAAGTCCATGACGGCAGCGGGCTCTGCCAACCATTCAAGCAGGGCATGACACATGATCAAATCAAACTTATCGTTTTCCTCTTTACCAAGCGTTTCTTCAAGCGCTTGGTATGGACAGACGTACCAGGTGATATCCAGCTTTTGATCGATCTGTTCAGCGTTTGCTTTTGCCTTCTCGAGCATATTTGCTGAGATATCATTGATGACTACGCTATGACCCTGAGCGGCAAGCTCTATTGCAATTTGTGCAAGCCCTGCACCCACATCTAAGATACGCAGCGGTCGCCCAAGCGCTTCACTTATCTGCGCACTATATTCAAAAATATCACGGCGTAATACCGCCAATCGGATTTCACCTTTTAAACCGCCGTAGACCTTTTTTTCGAAATGATCGGCAATGGCATCGAAGCTACGATCTGCTCGTGTGTCTTCTGGTGATGTGGCTTGGTTTAGGCCAAGTTGGTTGTTTTGATGTTCAGTTGTCATAAGGCGTTCAGATCAATAGATGAGAGGTTGAGAGCAACAAAAATATTCAGTATAGCTTAGCGTTTTAAACGTCTATTAATTACCCATTTAAAGACGACCTTGGCTAAAACAATAATGACAAATACGACGATAACAAATACCCACATACCGTTGCCTTGTAAGTTTTCTTGATAGGCTTTTGCTAAATATGCTGATAAAGCCATAGCGACTAAAAGTGCTCCCCAACGGACATAGGGTACAGCGCGATTGTTATGATTAGGAAAGCTAGCAACATAATCGCTCGAAAAGCTATATAGCACCATTGCTAAAATCCAAACAATCGCAAGAATGATATCCATAATAAGAGTAGCCTGTTAGGTCTTTATTTAAGTTCTATAAAAGATGAGTTAGTGTAACGCTTAGGATTTTTTTGTCCAGCGTCACTAAAAAAATAGCTTCATTGACATGATTTAAACCATAATATACTTATGAAAATAGTACGGTTATGAAAACCATTAGCTCATGTTAGAACAATTGGTAGGCTCTGTTCAGGTAGAATGGGCGGAGTATCTCATTGTTTCGCAGATGGCAAGTTTGTTTGCAAAAACGGCAAAATCAGTTAATCAAAAAAAACCTGCTACTAAAATTATTTTAGTGTATATCAATAATTCAAAATATCACTGTGAATGAACCGTCTGGCTTGATTTTAATGGTAGCCAGAACCCCCTAAATCAACAAATTTGTGCTAAAATAGCTTCTTTTATTAAACATTAAAACTATCGCTATTTTCCTATTGTTTTGCACGTGTAGCAGTGTTTTTTTATGGTATGTATTTTGATCATGACTGCCCATTTATGTGGCAGTATTTTTATATGATCTATGGGTGCCATAAGCGATGTGTCAACGTTAGAAAAAGAATGTGAGTGAAGGAGTGTATATGAGCGAATCGGTCAGTCCTATTGGCATCGTAGATGAACTAAAGCAGTCGTATTTGGATTATGCGATGAGCGTGATCGTCTCGCGTGCGCTGCCTGATGTGCGTGATGGGTTCAAACCTGTACACCGCCGCGTGATGTATGCCATGCACGTGCTATCAAACGACTATAATAAACCGTATAAAAAATCAGCACGTGTGGTCGGTGATGTGATCGGTAAGTACCATCCACATGGCGATAGTGCCGTCTATGATGCCATCGTACGTATGGCGCAGGATTTCAGCTTGCGTTATCCAATGGTTGATGGTCAAGGTAACTTTGGCTCGATCGATGATGATCCTCCGGCAGCGATGCGTTATACCGAAGTACGTATGACCAAACTGACCCACCAAATGCTGGCTGATTTGGACAAAGACACAGTCGATTGGGAAGACAACTACGACGGCTCTGAGCGCATGCCAAGCGTGATGCCAGCGCGTATTCCTAACCTATTGGTCAATGGCGCGACGGGTATCGCAGTCGGTATGGCGACCAATATGGCGCCGCATAACCTGACCGAAGTGATCAATGCTTGTCTTGCTTATGCTGAAAACCCACAAGTTTCAGCCGAAGAGTTGATGTCACATATCTCAGGTCCTGATTTCCCTACGGGCGGTATTATCTACGGCCGCGCGGGTATCTTAGATGCTTATCGTACGGGTAAAGGTCGTCTGCATATTCGTGGTCGTTATCATATTGAGCCGATGAGTAATACTGGTGTCAACCGTGACCGCGAGCGTATTGTATTTACCGAAGTCCCTTATCAGGCCAATAAAGCCAAACTGATCGAGCGTATCGCAGAGCTGGTTCGTGATAAGAAAATCGAAGGCATTAGCGAGATTCGTGATGAGTCTGATAAAGACGGTATGCGTATCGCTATTGACTTACGTCGCGGCGAGACTGCCGAAGTTATTGTTAATAACTTGTTCTTGCAAACGCCGCTTGAGTCTAGCTTTAGTATCAATATGGTCGCGCTCGATAATGGTCAGCCAAAGCTATTGACTCTACGTCAGCTTATCGCTGCATTTGTCCGTCATCGTCAAGAAGTGGTGACTCGCCGTACGATTTATGAATTGAACAAAGCCCGTGTTCGTGGTCATCTGCTCGAAGGTTTAACGGTTGCTCTAGCCAATATCGATGAGATTATTGCGACGATTAAAGCGTCAGCAAACCGTGGATTGGCACGCGAAAGCTTATTGAACAACACATGGGGCTCAGGCAGTGTCGTTGCGATGCTTACCGCTGCTGGCAGTCAGTCAGTACGCCCTGAGTTCATCGAAGGCGAAGATCCTAAAGCGCCGTTTGGTCTGATCGAAGGCGAAGAGCGTTATCGCTTGTCGCTTGAGCAGGTCAATGCCATTTTAGACATGCAATTGCATCGCTTGACAGGTCTTGAGCAGGATAAATTGACCGAAGAGTACCAAGATCTACTGCGCGAGATTGCACATTTAGAGTCTATCTTAGGTGATTTTGATAAGCTAATGACCATTATCTCTAATGAGATGATTGAGATTCGTGATAACTTTGGTGATGAGCGCCGTACCGACATCATCGACTCACGTATGGATTTCAACCGCGAAGACCTTATTCCTGAGCAGACTGTTGTGATGACGGTGTCGCGTACTGGCTATGCCAAGACTCAGCCGATTGATGATTATGTCGCGCAAAAACGTGGCGGTAAAGGTAAGTCTGCAACCGCGATGAAAGAAGATGATGTGATTGACCATTTAGTCGTGACATCAACGCATTCGACTGTTTTGTGTTTCACTGACAGCGGGCGTGTCTTTAGCTTACGCGGGTTTGAAGTGCCGATTGCCAGTCGCGGTGCTCGTGGTCGTCCGTTGGTTAATTTGATTGGTTTAAATAGCGATGAAACCGTTACGACGATATTGCCAATTCCAAAAATTGTAGAAGATACCTCAGTAGTAAGTGAGGTATCAGAGCATAGCAATGATGACGATTCGGTAGAAGATAGCAATCAAGCAGAGCCACCTTTCGTATTCTTTGCCACGGCTAATGGTACAGTGAAGCGCGTAGAGCTGAAGCAGTTTGCCAATATTCGCTCGAACGGCTTGATTGCGGTTGGTCTAGAAGATGGTGATAAATTGGTCAGCGCTCGCATTACTAATGGTAGCCAAGAAGTGATGTTGTTTGCTTCAAGTGGTAAAGCGATTCGTTTTGATGAGAATGATGCTCGCGCGATGGGCCGTACGGCGAAAGGTGTTCGCGGTATGCGTCTGGCTGCTGATGAATTTATCAAATCATTGGTCGTTATCGAAGATGATGTACATGAAATCCTAATTGCTTGTGAAAACGGCTTTGGTAAGCGTACCCTTATCGAAGAGTTCAATACACAAAATCGTGGTGGTGGTGGTGTAATCGCCATTAAAACCAGTGAGCGTAATGGCGCATTGGTACGAGCGACTAAGGTTGACGCTACCGATGATATTATTTTAATCTCTGACAAAGGAACACTAGTACGTACGCCAGTTGAGCATGTCGCTAGCTCTGGTCGTAATACACAGGGTGTCACGCTCATTCGCCTGTCAAAAGATGAAAAATTAGTCGCTATGGCGCGTGTTGAGCACGAAGAGGGCGATGATGAATTAGTCGATGCGATGAAAGAAGATGGGACGTTTGATGTAGAAGGTCAGGAGCAGATAGATATCGATGCCGCAACTGACAATACCGCTTTGAGCGATGCCAACGATTATACATTGGATAATGATGCAGTAGACGATGACGAGTAACAGTCTTGGTAGTTAGCTTTTCAGTCTAGTTTCTGATCATTGTTCTAGAAAAAAGCCTCTGACGTTATCGTCGGAGGCTTTTATTTTTCATTCACTTTTTCTTAATAATGTACACAGGGTTTTACTTTTAAGGCTGTTGTTATGCTTACGACCAATCAAACTTTTCAGGGAACTGTCGCAGCGGTATCGTCGAGCTTTTTATTCTCGATGATGTTTTTGTTTGGACTGTTTATGCTGCCCTTAACGGGGACACAGGTAGCCTCATGGCGAGTACTGATGATGTTGTTAAGTTTGGTCATCTTGCTCAGTTTGACCAAACAATGGCAGCATGTCTTTGATTATATAAAGACACTTAAGACCTTAAAAGAATGGCTGATATTTATATTGCCTGCACCGATCTTAGGCGGTCAGATTTGGTTGTTTATGTGGGCACCTGTGAATGGATTTGGACTGGATGTCACCTTGGGCTATTTTTTATTGCCACTTGTGATGATTGTGCTTGGTCGGTTTTTTTACCGTGAGGATATGAGTGTCTTGCAGTATGCGGCAGCGATACTGGCAGCGCTCGGTATTGGCTACGACATTTTTCAATATGGTTCGGTGTCTTGGGTGACGCTATTTGTATGTTTGGGCTATCCGCCGTATTATCTATTGCGCCGCACGCTTGCTGTACCGCCCATTACTGGCTTGTTGTTTGATTTGACATTGCTGACGCCAGTGGTACTGATCATGCTTTATCTCACTGGCGGTTTTAGTGTGGCGGCACAAAATATGAAGTTTTGGTACCTACTGCCATTGCTGGGTGCATTTAGTGCACTGGCAATGTCGCTGACGATGATTGCGAGTAGCAAGTTGCCGGTCTCGCTATTTGGGGCGCTGAGCTACATAGAGCCGCTGCTGTTATTTGTGTTGTCTATTACCGTTCTGAGTCAAAGTCTCGATGAAGGTGGCTCGCTCTTTATGTACGGCATGATTACACTTGCCCTGGTGGTTATGATAATCGATAGTGCGATAGGCTATCTCGTTCGTCAGCGTAATGACCGCTTGCATGGATATAGAGAGCTTCAGATTGGCGGCTTTCCGCCGCGTCGTCATTTTATCAATCAGCGTATCGATGGTGTGCTAAAAGCGCATCGCTTTCGCAAAATTCGTCGTTACCAAAAAAAGATGGATAAGATACAGCAAAAACTCGAACAACTTGATGCAAAATAAGCACTTATATATATTAAATTTACTGGATGTAGAAATTAATACACTAGATGCACAGTAGCATTGCTTATCTATGCCGACTTTGACATAATGCCGCCCATGATGTAGCAAGATACATTAAAAGCGTTTATCTTAGATTGCGCGACGACCTTATATGCAAAAGCCTCAGACGTTATCGTCTGAGGCTTTTGTTTTTTTTTAAAATTGCAAAGGATGTGCCCCAATCTCTAAAGGCTGTTGTGATGTTGACTACTAACCAAACCTCGCAGGGTACGATCACTGCTGTGGCTGCAAATTTTTTATACTCATTGCTGTTCCTATTTGGTTTGCTGTTGCAACCGTTATCAGGTACGCAAGTTGCTTCGTGGCGTGTGCTCACAATGTTTTTTAGTCTGGTGCTGCTAGTGAGTGTACTAAAGCAGTGGCAGCATATTTTTGATTATCTAAAAACACTAAAAAACGCAAAAGAGTGGTTTTTATTTATATTACCTACTCCGATTTTGGGTGCGCAAATCTGGATGTTTATGTGGGCACCGGTCAATGGCTTGGGGCTTGAGGTGACGTTAGGCTACTTCCTATACCCAATGATCATGATCGTGGTCGGTCGCTTTTTTTATAATGAAGACATGAGCTTGCTACAGTGGGCTGCGATTATATGTGCAGGTCTTGGTATTGCTTACGATATCTTTGAATATGGCGCGATCTCTTGGGCGACTTTGTTTGTGTGCTTGGGTTATCCGCCGTACTACTTGCTACGTCGTAAACTGGCCGTACCGCCTATCACAGGCTTGATCTCTGATCTTGTATTGTTGCTACCAGTCGTATTGGTTGCGTTATATATGAATGGCGGCTTTGAGGTGGCAATCACCAACCATAAGCTTTGGTATCTATTGCCATTATTGGGCATAATCAGTACTGCTGCAATGTCACTGACGATGGTCGCGAGTCAAAAGCTACCTGTCTCGTTGTTTGGGACTTTGTGTTACCTTGAGCCGGTATTTTTATTCATATTTTCGATTGCAATTTTGGATCGTAACTTACATGAAGGCGGCTCCATGCTGATGTACAGCATGATTTTTATCGCACTGCTGATTATGATTGCTGATAGCGCCCTTGGTTATCTGGCGCGTAAACGTGAAAACCGCTTGCATGGCTACAATGAGCCACAAGTGGGTAGTTTTCCACCGCGCCGCCGTCTCAAAAATCGCCGTATCAAAGGCGTACTAATTGCGCACCGCTTTCGCCAAATCAAAAAATATCAGCAAAAGATAGATAAGATGACGCGCAAGATTGAGGCACTACATGTAGAATAATGCGGACGATTACCGTGTCCTAGATATATGTAGAGCTGACTTGTCAGGCCGTACTTTCGTTACAGTTCTACAAACTTGCAGTGTCAAAGGTGATTAAATTACGCTATTATCAAGGGCAGTCACGCTTAATTGAAGGCGTGGCATCATGTCTAATAAGTTATGGCTGACTTAAAATAATATATGACTAGGACGGTTTATGTTACATCTTCATCATTTAGCAAACTCACGCTCGTTTCGTATCATCTGGCTACTAGAAGAGCTAAACGCCGATTACAAACTGACTTGCTATGAGCGCAATAAAGCATACCGCGCACCTGATAGCCTAAAAAAAGTGCATCCGATTGGTAGTGCGCCAATGCTAGAAGTGGACGAGCGCGTATTGCTCGAGTCAGGATTTATCATCGAGTTTTTGATTAAGCATTATGATAAAGAAAAGCAGTTCAAACCTGATGATAGTGACGAAACAGCATGGGAAGCCTATACGTTTTGGCTACATTTTGCAGAAGCTTCGTTGATGCCGCTATTGGTGATGCGCTTGGTATTTACAAAGGTGGTGGATCAATCACCCATGCTGATCAAACCTATCAGTAAAAAAATCCAAGGCCAGGTCGAAAAGAACATGATCAGTAGTGGTTTGGAAAAAATGCTGAATATGATGGAACAACATCTAAGCAAGAACCACTGGTTTGCTGGTAGTGAATTTAGTGCAGCCGATATTCAAATGCATCTTGCCGTTGTGGGCGCTAATGCTGGCACAGGCTTGGACAAAGTCAGATATGCTAGTATTTTGACTTGGCTTCAACGCTGTGAAGAGCGAGATGCCTTTAAGCGAGCGGAAGAGAAGGGCGGCCGTCTTCAATTCTAGAGGATGCTTGTATTAACACTGCTCAATACTTGAGTAAATATTTAGATAAAAGGTTTTGTTTATTCATAAGCAAAGCCTTTTTTAGGATAAAATAATGACAGACTTGAATACATCGCATCATGCAAAAACAAAGAAAGACATTGATGCTAAGCAGTCGCTAGATCAGAACTTGCAAAGCAAGCAAACGGTTGATAACCAGCAGATATCTATCAAATCTTGGTCACAGAAGCTGCTGGTTGTGATTCTGTGTGCCGCTAGTTTTTATGGTGGCTGGAAATCTTATGAATCTAATATGGTCAATGAATGTACAGCCAATGGTGGACAAATGGTTGACGGTCAAAAAACCATGATATGCCAACGGTCCTAACCCATGCCTCTGATAAATAGAAGACATGACCTATGCTAAAATTAACCTTTTTGGGCACCTCCGCAGGCGTGCCAACCAAGCAGCGCAATGTGACTGCTTTGGCAATCGAATGCTTGAATCCTCATGCGTCTGGTTCATCAAAAGGCAACCAGCCGCATAGCAACAGTCAAAATAAAAAGTCACGCCCGTGGCTGCTCATTGATTGCGGCGAAGGCACACAGCAGCAATTGCTACATACCAAGCTCTCCTTACGTCAATTGACGGCTATTTGTATTACGCACGTCCATGGCGACCACTGTTATGGCCTGCCAGGGCTGCTGGCGAGTGCCGCGATGTCAGGTCGCCGTGAGCCATTGACGCTCATTGCACCAAAAGCCATCTCTGCGCTGCTTGATGCCTTTATCCTACATACTGAACTATATCTGCCATTTACCCTCAACTTTGTGTCGATAGAGGATCTGTTGTCGCAAGAAGACAATAAGAGTAAAGTAAAAATTGACTTGGATAATCAACATCAGCTGATGATAGAGGTTTATCCGTTATCGCATCGCGTGCCATCTCATGGATTTGGTATCACGCAGACCATAAGCCGTCGCACGCTTAACACGGACAAGCTCGTAGCAAATGGTATCCCAGCAAGTGCGCTGTGGGGCAAGCTACAACAAGGTGAAAATGTCATCACTGAGGACGGTCGAAAATTGCGTTCAGCAGACTATGTTCATGATGATGTGCAGCGGACAAAAGTAGTAATAGCAGGGGACAATGACACGCCAGAGTGTTTGAGTGAAGCAGTTATGGATGCGGATTTGTTGGTGCATGAGGCCACTTATACGCACGAGGTCATGATGGCTATTCAAGCCCGCAACCCTGACTTTGATCCCATGCATAGCAGCGCGCACATAGTGGGCACATTCGCGCAAAAAATGAGCCTGAAAAACATCATTTTGACCCACTTTAGCGCTCGTTATCAGGGCTTTGATAATCCAGATAGCGAAACGCCAAATATGGCCTATATTCGCTTAGATGCGCAAAGTGTCTATCAAGGCAATCTATGGCTGGCAGAAGATTTTGCTCAATATACCGTCAATGGGGCTATCGACTTGGCAGATAATCAAGCGGGCAGTCAAAAGGAGAGTCGCGTGCAGTATGTAGGCTCTGCACGCAGCAATTAGGCATGACTGTAAAGAGATAATTTTAAAAGTATGGCTTAGCGGCTATGATTTATGGTCTGCAATAGCCAATTGTGTTTTGCCACTCCAATAACGGCTGAATTGATAAGCAACCCGACCTGAGCGTCCACCGCGTTCAGATGCCCAGCGCAAGGCGTCCATTCTGATTTTGTCAGGTAGATTTTCACCGTCTACATCCATTTCAATATCAGCATCCGTGCGAGCTGAAATTTTCCTTTGCTCTAAACGCAGATAATGCTGCACAATCTGTAAGTAAGTCTGCTGATCCATAGGATGAAAGGTTAATGATAAGCCAAATCGATCCGATAATGACACGGTCTCATCAATGGTCTCGTAAGGATTGACTTCATCCGTCTGCCCATTGTAAATATCAAGATTGTCCTTCATCATCTGTGGTAGCAAGCGACGGCGGTTACTGGTGGCATAGACCAGTAGCTTGTCTTGCTCAGAGTCTAGCGCACCATCAAGCACACTTTTTAGCGCCCGATAACTCTCGTCTTGACCGTTAAATGCCAAATCATCGCAGTAGACGATATACCGACAAGCGCAGTCCGCTGGCAGCGCATTAATCGCGGCACGAATCTTGTCTAGCACCTGTAGATCATCACGCGCAATCTCGATAATCCGTAACCCCTCACTGTGATAGGCTTGTAGCAATGCGCGAATCAGCGAAGATTTGCCGGCACCGCGTGTCCCTGTCATCAGGACGTGATTGGCAGGATAGCCTTTTAGGAACTGGCGGGTGTTTTGTACCAGCTTTGCTTTTTGCACATCAATACCTTGCAAATCCTCCAAGCTCAAAAATAGATTGACAGACAAAGACTGCAGGTGACCAGTACGTCCACCGACCCAGCGATACGCAAGCTGGCTTGGGTCAATCTCAATGGTAGGTGTGACGTGTTCTTGCAGATACTGACTGAGCAACGCTAATAAAGGGGCGGGCAGGGCGTAATTGTTAGACTGTGACATAATGACTCTAGCGGTAAAGTGGCGGTTGGGTAAAACGATAGTGCGCGATTGCGACTCTATAATATGGAGATAATACTTTGAAAAATAGTGCCAGTAATTTGCCTATTACACAAGCCTTGCAAGTGCAATCTGGACAACTATTACCAGTCATCACCCAAGCATTATCAGAGCGAGCATATAGTAAAATAGTGCATCAGCGTATCAGTCAGCAACAAATAGAGAAAGGGGCAGAACAAACCCAAGAGAGTCACACGCAAATTACCAAACAAAGCAGTAAGCAAGGCTATTATCAAGGTCTAACGCGTGCACATCATTTGGAGTATGGGTGCGTCATGATTAAATGGGAGCTGCGCGCCACTTCAGATAAGCTCCAAAGTGTCTCAGATTTAACTCATGAAATAAGCGTGTTGCAAGCGTTATATAATTCGCAGAAAACTCAAGTTATCTCTATTACACCACCTCTATTGGCCCATCACAATGTAGAGATCGATACATTAGGACAAAGCCAGCAGTTAATGGTATTGGTCATGCCACATTATAAAAACGGCAGCTTAGCTAAGCTGTTGAGTTACCATTTAGCGTTAACGGACAATCAAAAACATGACTTGATCAAAGAGTCTGCTCATTTAGTCTGCAACCTACACAACGCTGGCTGGCTTCATAATGATATTAAACCCAGTAATATCTTGCTCAGTGATAATCTAACGACTCACGCTGACAGTGGGTGTATAGTGCCTGACTTACTATTGACGGATTTTGCATTAGCCCAAAAAAATGATCAACCAAACGCAATAAATTTTTCTGGTGGAACACCAGCGTATTTGGCACCTGAGCGCTGGCAAGGACAAAGAGCAACGATACAAAGTGATATCTATACCTTCGGTATCATGATGGTTGAAATACTGATAGGGAAGCGAGCATTTAATATAGACTCTCAAAGCCAGCAAACGATGACAGATTGGGCCATTCAGCACTGCCAGCAGCCTATTCCAAAATTACCACTAGAGTATGTTCGCTATCAAAGTATAGTTGATAAAGCATTGGTAAAGCGAGTAGAGAAAAGGTATCAAAGTATGGAAGCTGTATTAGGTGAGTTAGAAAAGTTATGACTAGAAATGCTAAATGACAGACACAAAAAAACCTGCCCGAAGGCAGGTTTAGTATAGGTTTGAGACAATTTATTCACTATCCGAAAATGGTGGGGCTGGAGAGACTCGAAACCTCTATGATTATTAATTTCAGGATTTTTGGGGTGCTAAGTGCATGATATTGTTGGTATGTAGTATTGATTTAAGCAGGTAGGGCTATCCCATAGTAATCCCACGTAAGATATAAGCAGATCGTAAGCGTGGCCAGTGCACCGTCTTATTTTGATGTTTTTAAATTTTTGGGGGTGGTGTGCAAACTAGGTAATATAGGTAATCATATTGATTTTATTAGGTTTTTTATGTAATTTAGAGGTAATTATTAAGTAATCCAATACACAGCTAAAAGGTATTAATAAAGAAACTATAAAATATATATAAATCATATACTTATACTATATATGTAATAATAATTACTTTTAATTACTATATTAAGGTATTTATAAATAATAATAATATCAATTACTTATAGCTGTTTTATTAAGCTATTACTATGATTACCTTATATTGCTACCCCTGTGGTATTTTATTACTTGAACCTATAAATGAGGTATAAAAAAAGCCCTATATTTAGGGCTTTTTGCTGATTGTGTTACTGGCTATTGTCTAGTGCATTGGCTAAGTTGCGGATGATATGGCGCGTGTCACTGGGAATGAACTTTGCATAGTGTTTGTGGATCATGTCTGTATTTACGTGGCCCAGTTGGTTGGCTAACCATTCGGCGCTGATTATGCCCGTTGATAGCACTTGGCTTGCATAAGTATGACGACCATTGTTTAAAGCGCGATAGGGTATGTCGCATTTATCAAGGTGGCGCTTCCAGCGTTTTTCAAGTTGAGGGTATGTGTAATGGCTACCGGTGCGCGGGTTGTACCAAAGCCACGTTAGATGCTGTTCTTCATAGGTGTGATTATCTCGCTCAAGTACCTTGACAGCTTGAGGGGCTTGATCAGTTATCGATTGGCGTTGATTGACCAAGGCATTCGCTACGATCGGTAGTAGTTCAATTTGCCGTTTGCGTCGTCGGTTTTTAGTCGCCTTATGAATGCCTTTCACAAAGCCACGTCTGATATATGCTGTTGCCTGATCAAAATCAATATCTTCTACGGCCAGTGGCATCAGCTCGTGACTGGATAGACCTGACCATAACATGACCGTCCATAAGTTCCGAAAGGTTGTGTCCGTTTCGGTATTGATGATTGATGCGATCTCTTCACGAGTGAATGGCTCGATGTCTTTGGGATCTTTTGCGTTAAGCTTTATGTATTGGCTTGGATCGTTAGGGTTCTTTTGATGACGTGCCCAATAACTCCATATTGATCGCCATAAACCTAGTATATCGACAATCGTTTTCGGTGATAGATTGACTCTAAGCACTTTATATACCCAATATTCGACATCTTCAGCACTGATTTTGCTTATTTGCTTATTTTCCCAATATGGCGTGATGTGGTTGGCCACTTTGCTGGTGTAGGTCGCCCAAGTCGTTGGAGAGACTGTACTTTGCTCGGCATTCTCCCAAACGGGGATGTAATAGCCAAAATATGATGCTTGTCGCTTTGGTGATGATGGGAATACGGCATCACGGTTGAATATGCCCATTTGTATCTGTTGCTCAACCATATCCGCTATTTTCTGCGCGTTAGCCTTGTTTGCTGCGGTTGGTGGTGTGTTTAGTAAGGTTTCGCTGTCTTTTTCACCGTTTATATACCAAATAATGCGAATACTGGTTTTGAGTGGTTCAATACTGGCCACTTTGAATGCTCCTATGACGTCAAATGAATGTAAATATCTCTTAAAAGACTGATATAACTAGCTTTTACACGGATTTGACGCTATAATAAAGGTCTGGTTTGGTAACTATTGAGCCACTTAAGAGTTCTTGGTTTGGGGCTTTGGCTCAAATAATTTGAAGAAGCAGCCCTCACAATTGTGAGGGCTGTTTTTTTGTCCATGGTATAGTCATTTGATAAACCTATCATCAATGATGATTGAGAACGGGTTGTCTAGATCCAGTTTCATTGTTTTTGCCTTTTTATGTGCCAATCTGGTCAGTTCGTCTATACCGTAGGGCTTGTTGTTATGTAAGATAACGCTACCTTCTGGCATTTTATTTACTGGGGATTTTCTACCCATGCGATCACGGTTTAGATGCTCATTGACCATGTTTTCATCAGTTGCTATGCAAACGCTGTCACGACAACGATATAAACTTAGTGGTAATGGCATGACTACCTCCTTCCCTCTATATTGTTTTGACAATCGATACAGCGGGTGACACCGCCTAAGCGCTGCCGGCGCTCAGGAATATCTTCGCCACAATCGATACACTCTGCCAGTGATGGCTGATCAAAACGTGCAGCCTTGGCTAAGTTACGTTCTAACTCTTCTTGCGCTTGGTCGTTGGCGCGGTCAATAATGTCGCTCATTTAGTTTATTCCTATTTTGATTTCAGTGAGTGATTCAAACTTACGTTCTTGGTAGACTTCGGTCTCACAGCGCATTTCAATCTTGTCTTTGTTGATGCTGTAATGCTTGCCTTGATAGAGATCGCGCTGCTTGTGCGTTGGGTGCATTGAGCAGTCAATCATCTGACCGCTCACCGTGTCGAAGGTCAGCCAATGTAAAGGGCTTTCACGGTTGTAAAGGAATAGGACGCGGACTAGGTTCATGACTTAACCCTCATGATTTTTGCAGACTCACTCAATATTCTTTTAACTTCCACTTTCGCGAGGTTAGCGATCGCTTCAAGTTGTTCCATCTCGCCATCGCTAGGCTTACAGTCGCTTTTGAACATTTGCAGCGTTTTATCAGCACTTTTTTGCAAAGTTTTATCGAGAGCGTCTTGATTCACCAAGTCGTTAATCGTGGTCGTCATTATCATCATTCGAAACGTTTCCATTACTTTGCTAGACTCTTGAGCCTGTCTTTGTCTTTCAGCATGTTGTGCGACGTGTTTCATTAGGTTTTGAATGTTCATTAGTTGATTTCCTTTTAAGTGAGACTTAGGTTTTTAGGCATTTCAAAGACCCAGCAACGAATGCTACGACCCGTGATCTGAGACGCTACGGTCTTGTTTGCTGCCACAAACTTGAACTGCCTAGACTGGCGTAGTGCGTGATGCATGTCGGATTGTGGCGGTAGGTCATAGCGGTACTCATTCGCAAGCTGATAGATCTCTGGCATACTGATCGCCAATAGTTCTGGGTTTTTGCTGTGGTTGATATGCAAGCGGCGAATATGATGACCAGCACCTTCGATTGCGTTGGGCGCTGCATTCAATCGTTCGAGCACGTCAAAGAACTGGATATTGAGCGGGTGCTCGGTATCAAGCGTCTGATCGCGTTCTGTTGCCATATTGAATACTTCCTGCTTTACCGCACCGTCCAAGCGTTGCAAATCTGGCAATACCAGTTTCATCGCATCAAACATGGCTAGTATCTGCGCGTGGCAATGCGCGACACGGAAAGCTTTGACACCGCTGTCTTTTAACCAATTCTCGTGCGCTATTTTGGTATCAAAAAATACCTGCAGTATCTTGTCTTCCATCTTGAGGATATCGACTAAGAAATGACTGACATCTTCGGTCTGTAGCGCCTCGATGCGTCTGGCTGCTGCTTCAGAATCTCGGGTCTGGTTGTCCAATGCAAAGAATAGGTGGCAGATACGGCTTAGTACTGCTTTGGAGGCCACCACGGGCAAATTCTGACTGATGACGATAGTGCCGCGAAACGGTGGCTCGTAGACTTCGTTGCCGGCTGACTTGACACCGCGTGTACCAATCGTGCCGCCGTCATATAGGTTTTTTAGCTCATCCCAATTGAACTGACTATTGCGACCAGTGCCGGCGCCGTCACGGTCAGACTCAATAAAGACGCTAGGCATATTTGAGGTTTGTGATAGTGAGCGCAGACGACCGGCTTTAGTGGTTTTGTTGGGATCGATACCCTCGTAGCCGTCACGACCTATCAAGCGCCAAAAAAAGCTAAGTAGAGTGGATTTACCAGTACCAGGCTCACCAACGATTTCTAAAAAAGGAAAGGACTTTTGACGGTCGCGTACTTGCTGGGCAAATAGGCTGCCCATGAAGCCGACCAGACTAATGACGCCTTGCACACCCCAGCCAGATATGATGTCTGCTAACCAGTTGGCTGGATCTTTGGGGCGGTCACCGATTCTGATATTTGGACTGGCAGCGAGTGTCTTTAGGCTTTTATTATTTGGCAGGTCAAAATAATCATCAGCATTGAGCGGGTAGCTCTGACCGTGACGGATGGCTACATCATTAAAAATGTAAGTCTGATGGTCTTTGCTATAGCCAATAAAATCGATGGTCTCTACCGTCTTGATACCATTAATCATGCGTCCTAGCATCACATCTAACTGCTTTGAATTGCCTTGATAGATGACGCCAGGTGCCACTGATAATAGGCGCTTTTTAAATTCACCCGCTGCAGAGAGTTGGCTACCGGTAAAGGTATTTTTGGTGTCCGCTTGTGGTGTGCGAATACGAAAAAAGTACCATGATTCATCGGTGACCAGGTTTTGCTGATAGTAGAGTGCTTGCGGTTGACAGTTCATGATCTGAGTGACGGTCATGCAAGACTGCATTAGGTCGTCATGCCATAGCTGTACGGCTTCTTTTAATTCTTCTTCAGTATTGAATAGATCCTCTGTCGGTTCGCTGTCCGCGTCCATTTGCTTGGCTTTATCAAAGCTTTCGCTGTCTACTTTTACCCAGTAGGTGCAACTGTTGAAAAACATATAAAAGCTAGTGGTACCATATTGGTTGTACGTCAGTAGCGCCTTGTCCTTTGCTGTCTCAGCAATAAGCAGCTCCCCATAAAAGCGGTAGCGTTCAAGGTCTGACTTAGTGAGTTTTTCCGCTTTGTGTAGGTCGTTCCAATCATCACCGTTACTGTATTCGCTCGACTGAGCCGCAGTGACTTCCCAGCCATTTTGACGTGCAGTGGCTACCAGTTTGTCAGTGGCTTTGCGTCCGGCATGGTCGCTGTCTAAGGCGATCACTAGCCTGGGTAGGGGCTTGCCAAGCTCAATCATTCGCGCTTTGATCTGCGCTAATGTATGCGCTGGGAAGTTACCAGCGGTGATATTGCTGATAGCATGTAGACCATTCTCAGTCAGTGCCATGGCGTCAAAGATGCCTTCAGTAATCCATAGCTCTTTTACATATGACCAGACACCATGCTGTAGGTGCAGCTTTGGCGGTAACCAAGCATGACCTTTAAATTTAAAGCCTGTTTGTACACGGGCCTTTTTTATATTCGCGGCGGGTTCTATCAGCCGTTCCCAATACCCTAGAGTTTGCCCTTCGCTGGTGATGTTGAAACGGACACTAGGACAGGTAAAGTCAGAATAGAAGTCTTTGAATACTTCTTGGGTATAGCTGCCTTGCCATTTGACAATATCAAAGCCACGTCCCGACTGAAGATAAGCGTCAGCCGTGGCATTTGGGTTGCTGGGTGTTGGTGGGTTTTTCTTCGTCCAATTGGCGAATATGTCTGGGTAAATATCGCGAGTAGATGCTTGGTAATTGCACTTATTAGCGCGGCCACACTGGATCGTCCACGGTGCATCAGCACCGGTAAATAATTCTTTTTTATTACATGATGGGCAGCGACCATAACGCAAAAACTGACGGTCGCTGGAGAATTTGAGACCATAATCTTGTACGAGGCGAGTGATTAGCTCGCTACGGGTATCATCTTGCATGGTTTGCATAATATTGCTCGTCTGGTTTGGTAGTTTGGTTAGGCATTTGCGCTGATTGGTTTGTCTTTCTGCACGTCTGGCTTGACTATCGAGCGTACATACTCTTGCTGAGTGACGAATATGTGTCCGCATTCGTCGTTTTTGCAGCGGTGTTCTATGTCGCGTAAGTAGTCAGTAATGACGCGGGTACGCAGGATTAAACAGTTGGAATGACAAGCTGGACAGCGCATATAAGACCTCTTTTAGTGTTTGACGATGAGTTGTAACTCTTTATCTGTTTCAGCGAGTGCTTGTCTCAGTGCCCAAGCGACAAACTCATCGACGCTTACTCCATGCTCGGCAGCCTTACGTTCAAGTAAGCGCTGCTCTGCAGGGGTTGGGTGGATATAGACATCGTTAGGCATGGCTGGTTACTCCTGAGGTACTGACCGGTGCTTGCGTCATCGCCCAAAAGTGACCTAATGGCATCTCGACTGTGTTTTGTGATGGCAGTATCATAGCGATAGGTTGTTCACGAAATACCAAGTCATGGATCTTGCTCATGGCAAGCTGTCTGACCAGCGTGGCCATCTCGATACCTGACCGCTCAGAATGGGCCAGTAATATCTGATAGTCGTAGTGATCAACACTGATTTTGATCGGGTTATCGCGTAGTTTTTTGGTGTTTGGGTTCATGGTTTGGTTTCCTTCTGGGTTTGGTTTTAGTGTTGCTTTGACTGCTCTAGCTCTAGACCAGCCTGATAGCGACGGTATGCAACATAGCTCATGGATCGAACTTCATTACCAGCTGTGCTTACCAACTCTTCATGTTCATTTGGCGTTAGCCGTAGCTGTATGGGTTTGCGTTTACCATCTTTTAGATGTGGCAGCTCTCCCTTGGGCGTTGCCTGTAATGTTGTTTCAGTCATTTGGTGGTATCCTATAGCTAATTGAAAGCGTGTTAACGTGGTACGGTTTAATAATACAGTCAAATGAACGTATTTGCAATCATATTATACATTCAAACGAAAATATAAGGGGTGTGCTGTGGAGTCAATTGAAGTGGGGAAGCGCTTAGAAGCAGAGCGTCAGCGTTTGGGACTTATGGCGGTTGAGGTCTATGAAGAGCCAACTATCAGAATTGCTCAAACAACATATAAAAACTATGAGACAGGCAAGCGCGATATGCCTTCATCATTGTTAATTAAGCTATGGAATATTGGGTTTGATGTGATGTATGTCTTGACTGGTCAGCGTTTGGAGGATATTGCGCTTGATGTAAGATCTCATAAGGATCTGCCGTCATATCATCAGAGATTGATTAATCTACCCGATATACTGGATCTAGAAAGCCCTTCAGATAGGCTGTTGGGTGCGATGTATCACGCAGAGGAAGCGTTGGTACAAGCCGGGGCAAATGCCAATGAAGACTATGACTATAAGATACTGGCAACATTAGGACTGGGTTTAATTGATACAGTCAAATGAGGCAATTGATTAAATGGTAGGCACAAAAAAACCAGTCACTCGGACTGGTTCCTCATACTATTGAGCTATTAAAACGCATTGTCTGACATATCTTTTTGACTGTGTACCAAGTCCAGTAGATCGCTGCTGGTCATGCTGATACGGGCATTCGGGTCTGCTACGTGCAGTGTCTCTGCCATATCAATAATGATGGCTCGCAAAGACTGAATGGTATCTTGCTGCTCTATATGGCTTTCCTCAAGGTACATAGCTCTTTCTATCCATCGCCGACTGGCATCGCATTTGTCTATCTCGTCTGCTGCTTCGTTAAAAGTAACTTGAGATAGTTCAAGCGCAATCTGGTCTGTCTTAGATTTAGGTAGTGGCGTTGCCTTATTAGACTGGTCATATTCTAATCGTATTGCTTCAATTCGTTGATCATCTATTTCTGAGCGAAAAGGTACGGGAGATGGCAAAATTAGTTTTGGCTCTGCTAAGTCGCAGAGCGCTTCAATAATTTCCATATGTGTAATGAGTTTGCCACAATATGCGTTGATGAGCTGTTGTACCTGATTGATGTCAAGCGTAATAATACTTATATGGTTAGGTGTATGATCAGTTTTGATACTGTACTGACGTTCACTAACAAATAGTGCATTAAATAAATTATGCAAAATACTTGCATGGCTTTCACTAATGTCAGTTTTCATTATCCAAGCTGCAGGAGAGTCTGTTTTGGTTAGCGTTGCAACTTCATCGATAGTTTCTTGTGCTGTGTTATACTGTGACATACTGATTAGCTCCTCGAGCTGATTGGTTAAAAGAGTTAACTTTGATCAAGTTGATTTCTTTTGTGGTGAAGGCAGACCGGTTACTTTGGCGAGTGCGGTTTGCCTTTTTTATACGCTGACATAATTGCAAATGACGATGCAGCAACTGCTGACCACGCATATAAGTATTGATCTGCTGGGTAGTATTAGGTCTATTTAACATTGCCGTCTTCTTTTTGTTGTTTAATCATTGCTTGCTCAAGGTGCATATGCATTTCAGTAGCTAATGTGCGATAATTTTTAGCTGCATTGTCTTTGAGCCATTGGTGTAGATCTTTAGACATTCTCAGTTTGTAAGATGAAGGACGACTGCGATTAACTTCCATAACTAAAACCTTGTTTGAGTAAATTAAAAACATATCCACTGGATATGTTTTAAGATTATACCCAGTGGATATTATTGTCAATACCCACTGGGTGTGGAATACTGACTTTATTTTGAGAGTGTCTATGACTGACCAACATACAACGGTTCAATACCAGCTTCGATTACCTGAAGAGTTAAGAGATAAAATAAAAAAATCCGCAAAGGCGCATAGTCGATCTATGAACGCTGATATTGTTGCCCGTCTTGAATCTAGTTTTGCGATAAATGAAGTATATTTCCCTGGGTATATACCTGGTTATGACAGTGGCGAACGTTATACTATCGGCAATGATTTGTTTGATGAAGCTGGATTAACTAAAGAAGAATTTGTTGAGTTTGTTCGTCTATTCATTAAGAAAGGTCTACATGAAGAAGGGAATAAATAACTGTGATTTACTTTAGAAAAGGATTTTTTGTGGGAGTTTTGGCACTTGGCGTGATTGGCTGTAGTGATCCTGAACCTCAAGTAATCGATATGGAGGAGATTGCTGCAGAAGCTGGACTGTCAGAAGATGATTACGTAGTTCATGAAAACGGAGCAATTGAGGTTAAAGGGTCTGAAGATAATTCAACAGCAGAGAACAAAGTTCTATGGTATCAAGATGATTTAAGCGAGCCTGTTGAAACTGTGGGCATGCTTGATGGGAAAGCTATTCTGGTTAGTGCAGGATTAGAACCGGCTGAAGTGGAAGACTCTGTCGATACTGAAGGTAAGCCTAAAAAACTGTACATCATGAATGACGAAAGCCCTTTATCGGCTTGGTTTTCTCATAGCCCAAACAATATCTCATTAAACTGGTATATGTATTCAGACGAACCTAAAACTACTGAGTACAGCCAACAAAGTTTAAAAGATGTTTATAAATTGGCTAGGGCTATGGCAGGTCGTGAGGGTGCGGATGCCGTTATGTACTTGTCAAATGGTGGCAAATACCGTAGTAAGCCAGTGGGAGGGTATCTAGCTACCGGCCAATGCAATAATGGGATTTGCTTCATTCATATAGACTTAAAAAGTTAGAAAATATTATGAATTTACAAAATAGTATATGGATGACGTTTTGGCTTGAGCACTTTTTGCAAAATGCTGAATTGGTTGAAGAATTGCCATTTGGCTGGTGTGTCTACCGTGAAGCGGTGGATTGGGACTGACAAAAGTTAAATAGTTATTGATGAAAGCATGTCACAATGGTACGCTTTAGTAAATAATGGTCTACAACTGTAACTATTCGTCCAAACGAACATATTCTTGTGCTATCCTCATATGTGACAAAAGAAAATATTTAGTAAAATTAACTATTTAGAGTCCATCATGTATAAAAATGACAAGCAAGCAAATAAGAGTGATAAAAGCAATTCAGGTATACCTGAAAACTTTTTGCCGTCTTTTTTGTCTGAATTCAGTGACCGCTGGAAGCGCTTTGATAAAGAATTTGATGAGATGGATGAGCGAATAAAAGAGCGAAAGAAACTAAATGGCAAAGCAACAAACCACGAAATCGATTTATGATTTTATATATCTAGATATAGATAGAATTCATTCTTATTACGCTCAGCTTATGGATGGCGTTCCTAATCAGAAAACATCTTCTAGTCGTGAACAGAAAGATTTTACTTATAAAGTAACAGCTGGTCCTCGCGATATTTTGCATACGGAAGGTATAAAAGGAGATAGTAAAGAAGAGTCTCTTGACCAGTTGATGGATATGCACCATGTTTTACCACGAGATATGATCAACCTCCTTGATGAATACAATCTAATTTCTAAAAAACTAGCTGCCAATAATTTAGGTAGATTAGTCATGATTCAAGGATTAATCAATTTTGCGGATTTTGAAACGCTCGGTAAAAACTCCGATAATGCATTAGATGCTCATAGACAACTTAATCAGGAAGCTGGAGAAGAGTTTTCAGATGAAGAAGAGTCTAATATGAAGACCGTTTTTAATGTCATCAATGCATACCCAATTGGCGTTCAAGCAACTATGCAAGTGAACAGTGGTACAACACAACATGCTTGGATGGCGTTAGATAAAAAATACTTAACATCGGCTCATTTGGTGTCTGCGCTTAAACATAAAACTCTATCTTCGGAAGAGTTCGTAGTTCTAGGTATCTTAGATGCTATACCTGATAGATTCGTTAAAGAAGATGCGAAAGATTTAGAGAAGTTCAAGGGTAATCTAGTTAAAGCAAACCCTTTCTTTCATGCTCTTTTTTCAATGAGCGATGCTTACAAGGAAATTATCGGCAGGCCGGATGATTTTTATGGGATAACTCCGATCTCTATTTTCAGAGTAATGAGAGCTAAAATAGAAAATTAAGAGTCATAATACATCCTTGCATTTAATGTCAGTGCTATAACTACTGCCTGATAGGTCATGACTAACATATAGATAGCATTTTATTAGGAATACTAGGACTGCTAACGTCAAATCAAAGCTCGCCACTTGGCGGGCTTTTTTGTTTGCGCTCGCTTTTTTTAAAGATGAATTCTATTAGATTTTGTTGAACTTAAAGCTTGAATGAACAGAAGTTAAATACTGATTGATGAAAGCGTGTCATAGTGGTACGCTTTATTCGTTATCAATCTATTGTGAGCCAGTTGATACTGGCTCATTTTTTATTTTTGCATACGACAAATAGTGACGAGTCTTACCCTTTCGCTCTTGATGCCAAGCCACATGTACAGGATAATAAATGTCTACCACGGTCGAGTTTTATAAAGTAAGTTTTTTTGAAGAGCCTGAGCCAGATGAGCAGGGTAATACTAAAGCAATCAGTGATTGCTTTAAAAAATTACTTATAGGCAATCATAGCTTTCAGGACAGTTACGACCGTGATTTGTATAAGTTCCAGTCAATTGATGAAAATTATATATGTGGAGTTTTTAGAAAAGTAAGAACAGGCGAACCCATAAAGGTTGGAAAGGCATGTACTGATGGTTGGGATGTAGCTATGAGTGATGATGAGGGAAAATTTGAAACTAATCATCTGGTTTACATTCCTAATAAGTGTATAGTTGCTTATATTAGGAATCATCATGGCAACCATTACAAAAGACTTGAAGATTGTTTAAATAAAGCATTCGGTGTTCAGGTTGAACTTTCACCCTTATTGACAAAGGGTACTTTGGAAACGCTTTTAAGTAATAAATCTGTCACAAAGCTACAAGCAAATATTCCGGTGAAACCTGACCTGATACCTGAGTATGGAGATAACTGGAGCACAGAAGCTATACAGGCACTGAGTAAGTCTGGAGCAGACACAGTAAGAATCGAAACTAATATCAATCTAAGAACTAGGATGCCAGGATCTATCAGTAATCCCCTGCTTGCTATACGTAATTTTTTAAATCTTGGGGCTACATCTGCCAAAGTAGAAGTGATAAACATAGACGGTGAGAAAGATTGGATAGACCTAATTGCAGATAAAATTGAGTACACTTTTAAGGACTACAAATATTCAAAAGAAACATTGCCCGATAAGAGTGTGTACGAAAAAATAATTAAAGCATATTTGGATAGACTCGATGAGATTAATGAAGCGTATTAAACCTTATAGTTGGCTGCTTTATGGTGCAGTAGCTGGGGGGCTCATATGCTATTTTTTAAGAGGTTTTTTTTTCGCTCAAGAGGCTGATTTTATCAAGGATATATTCAAGGTTTTGATACCTTTGTACGGTATCTTGTTAGGTTTTTTGCTTACGCTTATTGCAATAGTTGTGAGCTTAGTCGGAACTAAGCTAGTTTCCAATCTGATAAAAACAAGTCACTATAATAATTTGTTGAGTAACAGCAAAATTTTAGCTTTGCTTTACTTTTTTACTTTGATTATTGCTGTAGTAGGATTATTTGTTCAAAAATATCAAATTCCTGTATTCATCCTAGTTATTTTTTTATCAATAATGATTATAGTTTATTCATTGCGTACTGCTTATAAGTTTTTCCAAATATTTCATAATGTTGGGCGTTAAGTAGCTAAACTGTTTCGGTTAAACCCGCCTCGCACTTAATGCCAGTACTATAACCACTGCCTGATAGGTCATGTGTCACTTCTACGACTGTCCATTGATGCTCATCGATATATGGTCTAAAGCCTCGCACCGTCGCAGGGCTGTCAGCAATAATATCAGGGCGTGCCATCGCTAACGTCAAATCAAAGTTCGCTACTTGGCGAGCTTTTTTGTTGGCGCTCGCTTTTGCCTTGGATACCGCCTCTGATTTGCTCTTAGCAGGTTTAGTCAGTACATGAGACTTGTCATTGGGTAGGGCATCCATCGGTTTGGACTTACCGTCTTTGACGCTGATATGCTTAGTCTTACCAGTTTTATCATCATGATAGCTCGCTGTCGTCTCGTCATAGTCACTGGTACGATCAGCACGACTATAGCGATGACTGTCCCCAGACTGACGAGTGATAGTGACTGCTCCCAATGCCGCCCCTAAAGGTGATCTTGCATTGGCAATCGGTTTGATAATCAGCCGTCCCGCCTTAATCGTACACATCAAATCATGGTCATCACAAAGCCTGGTCAATAGATTGATATCACTCTCACGGTGCTGATCGATATGATCGATCATTATTGCTGACACTGCATTATCAATGGCCAATATCAAGTCATGACGTTTGGCCACACTCAAAGCTATTTCACCAAGCTTGTGCTGATGATAGCTGTCACTGCGTTTTACTTTCAGAGATGATTTAAAGTCAGCGGACTTGGCGCGGATCTGCAGCTGGTCAGGTGTGCCACTGTGCTCGGCTTGGTCAATAGTAAATGTGCCTTTGTCTATCATATCGCCAGTATCAGGCATCGCGAGCCATAGCCTTATCTCATTGCCATTGGTAGGTAAGGGCAGCGCTGCGTCATGATCAGATAGCGTCAGTGATAGCTCATCCGCTTCAGTACCACGCTTGTCTGTCATTGATAAACTAATCAGACGCTTCTCAACCTGCGCTGTGCGATCAATACCTTCGATTGTGAGTTTGAATAAGTTAGTCATACGTCTGCTCGATCCTGATCTAAGATGGCTACTTGCTCACGCTCGCTATCATCTGCCAGTTTTAGTGCTAAGCTAAAGCTAATTTTACGGCCAGTACCATCAGATAGTAGATGTGATTCAGTCTCGCTGATATCAGTGATATAGCACATGCCGTAGTAGTAACCGTTGCCTTTCATGAGCGCGTAGGTCTTACCAGTCGCCGCCATATCTCGTAATTCATCTAATGAGACAATACCTTTTGTGATTTCTGGGTACAGCGTACCTGATAGTGATATGTCGTCGTTATCTTGGCCAATATACTGCATATGCGGTCTGGTACCGACAGCGTTGCCGGTGCCAAAACGATAACCAGATTTGCGCGACAATTCATCAAATGCCGCGCTGGTGGTCTCAAATACAAACAATCCTAAACTGGCTAACATAATGAATCCTTAATCAATATCAGATAAGCGGCTACGCTGACGTGCCATTTGATTGCGTTGCTCACCAGCCAATACGCGCTGGACTTCACGCGCTACTGCTTGCGGATCGGTTGCGCCATTGATGTTGATGGTAATATTGCCACTGCTCATACTGCCCATCATCGCCATACTAGACTGACCACGAGGCGGCAAGATAGATTTGCGACTGTCGATACTGATTGGTGCATAATCATTGATTTGGCCAGCGATAGATTTAGTGGCACTGACGGGGATGCCAGCATTGGATAATATGCCACGTCCCAAGCCTTGCATCATATAACCGCCATAGCTGTCAAAGACTCGGCTAGGGCTGTGAATGTCCATTCCTTTTGAACCCGTAAATGCACCCTTGATACGTCCAACGATATTACTGATTGAATTGATAACCGCTTGCGCCCTGCCTAAGATGCCATTTTTTAGCCCTTCGAGCATATTGGCACCGTACTGTCTGAAGGTCGCACCCAGTCCAGCCAAGTAACCCCAGACGGCAGAAAACGCTGCCGTAAAGGCACTGACTGGACTAAAATTCGATATAAAGGATCTAAGTGCCTGAATACCCGTATTAAATATGGCTTTGATACGTTCCCAAAGCGCCGCAAACATCGGCCCTAGGGTGTCCCAGTTCTTATAAATGGTAAAAGCCAGTACTGCTAATGCTAGGCATAGTGCCAAAATAGGGTTGGCCATTAGCGTGAGCGTCAATGCTCTAACAGCACCACCAATCATACCAAACGCCTTGGCTAATAACCCCAATGGTGTCAGTGTCGTCGGTAGTCCCATTGTGATCAGTGATGCACGTAGTAATGCCATAGGGCCTAAGATGGTTAGCATGATCGCGCCCAGGCCACCAATGACGACTGCACCAATGGCTAACGTGGCGAACATTGTCCCTAGTACTGACATTAGCTGTGGATGAGCATTGGCGAACGCGGTCATACGCTGGGTCATCGCCGTAATAGACTGAATAAACTCACGTAGCGCACCGCCGTTGGCATCAAAAATAGAGGTTCTAAGGGCATCAATGGCCGACGTCATCGCTTTGAAGTCACCTGTTGTATTGTCGCCCATTGTTTTTGATAATCCAGCAGCTTCTCCTTGAGCGTTTTGCAAGTCAGTGATTAATGTTTGTAACTTGCCATTGCCAGCTTCAGCAACTAAGACAGCTAAAGCGCCACCGGCTTCTTCTCCCGCAATGCCCTTGAACAATTCTGATTGTTCTGCATTACCCAAATTTTTACTTTTATCGTGAATCTCTTTTAATATATCTGGCATTTGGCGCAAGTTGCCATTTGCATCAGAGGTCTTAATACCTAGTCTATCAAGTGCCTCAATTGTCGCTTTTGGGCCTGCTGCCATTCTAGACATAATAGCCCGCATAGCTGTACCGGCCATACTCGCTTGGATACCTGCATCGCCCAACTTACCAGCCATTGCTGCTGATTGCTCTAATGACACACCTAGTAGTGCGGCGCCTGGTGCGGCATACTTCATGGTTTCGCCAAGCATTTCAATATTTGTGTTTGAACGGGTGAAAGTACCTGCCAATACATCGCCAAGCTTACTCATCTTAGAGGGGTCGATCTTCATACCTGAAAGAATATTTGACGCGATATCAGCTGTTCGGTCTAACTCCATGCCACCAGCTAAAGCAAGATCAAGCATCCCCGGCATGGCAGCTTTCACAGATTCAGGGGTAAAACCAGCCATCGCTAAGAACGTCTGTCCAGCCGCGGCATCGGCTGATGTAAAGCTGGTAGATGCTCCTAGCTCTTTGGCTTGTGCAACAAGCGCTTGATATTGTGGACTGTTTTTATCTAAACGGGTGACCGCCTGAACTTTACTGAGGTTCTGTTCTAGGTCTAAGCCTGGTTGAATGAACCGTGCACCGGCATAAGTTGCTGCTGCACCACCTACGGCCAGACCTAGGGCCTTGTTTCGCATGTCACCCATTTGCTGTGATTGACGTTCAAGCTGTCGAACCTCGTTCATTCGACGGCGCTGTTCTGCCAGCTGCTGATTGGTACGCTCGATATTACGCGCAAGCTCACGCTCATGATCAGATAGATTATTGGTGCTAATACCTGCATCTGATAAACGACCACGTAGCTGCTGTAAATGCTGCCGTTGACTATCAAGGCGAGTATTCAAGCGCTGTGACTCACGCCCTGCAGCCTCGAATTGACGTACTAATGCGGCGCTAGGATTGGCCGTATCGCGCATTTGCTGCTCTAACTGCTGTAGTCGGGCACGGCTACGAACAGCGGCCTCTGAGGTATCAGCTAGCGCTTGTTTTTGTTGTCTGAAGCTATTGATCAATCCTTGCTGTGACTGAAGTTTACGCGCTGCTTGTGCTGTCTCACCAAACTGACGACCTAAGCGATCGGCTTGGCTACTGAGTGAGCGCATGGGTGCAGTCATGCGGTCGATAAGTTCTATCTGTGCTCGAAAGCTTAGGTCTGCCATGTATTTGCGCCCACTTTATTGTTGATATCAATGATGATGATGTTGTCCTGGTTCCCTCATTCGTGAGGGAACCAAGTTATCATTCATCAGGGTTATTACGGATACGCGCTCGTTCGCGCCAATCAGCAAGCTCTTCGATCGTCATGTGATACATCGCGTCTGGTGTCCAGCCGAACACCAAGGCGATGTCTGCCATGCAGTCTTCTACGCGGTTGGGATAGCTGCGGTTTCGGTTTCGGCTTGCAACTGATGTTTCGCTTTGGTAAAAAAACCTGCAATAGTTAACCCCACATCCATCAAATCAGCGGCATCCATGTTTTTGACTTCATGCTCATGGATGACTGGGTTACTGATACGAGGGAGTACTACGGCTAGGGCATCGACTTTGGCCATTGAAATATCAATCAGTGATTGGCCACGTAAGTCACCACCCATCGGACGACGCAGGGTGAATTCTTTAATCTCTTTTTGCTTGTCGCCAGTACCGCGAATGATAGGGTAGTCTAGTTCGATAGTTGGCATTTCTACGTTGTTCATGGTGTATCCTTAATCAGTAATTTTTAGTCGATGTTTTAATCAAATAGGTGTCTGGTTTGGTCACTTAATTTGCATGATCAGTTTAGACGGTGGTAAACATTCCCATGGCTTCACGGATCTCTTTTAGTCGGTCTTCGCCATTGACGATACACTTCATGGCCATGGCATCAATCTCAATGATATCTTCACCGTCTACGACCAGCTTGTAATACGCCAGTGCATACTTGAATGACTCTTCTGTGTCGTCGCCTAGCTTGGCGCTACCAGGGTCGATCTCTTCTAAGCGACCACGGCAATAGATATCGACCGCTGACACACTGCAGTCATCATCACGCTGATACGCACCTGAATACGACAAGACGACCTTATCAATACCAGCACGCGCAAAGTCGCGGTACAAATCTGCTTCGTGACCACCGCATTTGATGGTCATCTCCATGGCTTCTTGGCCCAAGTCAACCTTGACCGGCATATCCATACCACCAGCGCGATACTCTTCGAGCACACGAGTCAGTTTGGGCAGCTCAATCTCTGGGATCTGACCTTGATAGCGCTTTTGGTTACCAAGGCCTTTGTAGGCCATGAAGTTCTTTAATTTACGAGGTAACATAGGGGTTCCTTTTTAGTAATAGGGTCGTCAGGTGGCTATTAGGCCGCTGCTGCTACCAAGTCGGCAAAGTTGACCAGGTATGTATCAGTGATCGTCTGATTCAGGTTAAGGTTTTCTAGATTAGGCACTGGGGTAAAGTCATAATCTAGATACAGCTTGCCTTGCATGAGCAGCGTTTCGCTGTTTAGCTCGGTGTTGTACCAACACTTTGCACCGATTAAATAGCCGAAGTTGACCATCTCCTGCAGCTTGGCATTGATAGCACGAATGATGTCACGGACAGTCGTTGGCGATAGCGGTTGATCGATGAACTGAAAGCACCCATTGATGATCGTATCGAGCAAAAACTGTGAGGTACGCACGACTGGCTCAAACATATACTCAGCCTGATCAGAGCAGGTATGACTGCCCCAAAATCGAAAGCCATTGTGTTGGATGAGGCTGGTCACGTCATTCGCGTTTAGGTAGCCGACCTCAGTATCTGGGTCTTCTAGATCCCAGGTACGTGGATATTTGATACCACTAACAGTATCAATGGCAACGTTAGACAGCGACTTGACGAAACTATACTGGTGCGTCTTGTCTAAGTGAGCGCGTAGAGCTGCGGCCACGGCGATGATTGGGGTTACTTGGGTCATGGTTTTATCCTTAGTTTATTAAGCGTAGGCCGAAGCATTGGCTTCTATTTCTGCCAATAATTTATCAGTTCTAAATTTATCAATAACGATTTGAGCAATCGCCTCTTGGCTGGCTTTATGACCAGCTTTAGCATTAGTCACTAAGCGCTCAACAACGGCGCTAAGCGATAAGTATTTAACCACTGGCGTCGGAGGTTCGGGCGGGGATGTTGCGCCGCTGCCAAAATTCAATATCGTACTAGGCTCAGTTAAGGTTTCAGTAAAATTAAGTGTGACAAAGCCTGTTGATTCACTCATAAATCACCTACATGCAGCGCATCTGCCACCGTTATAAAATCTCCAGTCACCGCTTTTTGCATAGTCGAGGCGACAGTATCGTCAACCGATGTGATGAATACCTTAATACCAGCAGCAAGATTATCAAAACGATAATAACCGTCCGAATCTGACCAGCAGGTACTAATTAACTGTCCTGTTCGCCTATGAAAACACATAACCCGCCTTGAAACTGGCACGCCTTTATTTAGCACTCGACCCTTAATAAAGCCATTTTCACCAGTCCCATTTACTGTGTTGTTGCGATAAACTAAAGGCAGTCTAAATACCTTTGGTTTGTTGCTGTTAATAATAGGCATATCAATCAATCCCCTAAGTCAAAAGCAAGATAACCCCAAACATTATCGGCAAAACCATCTCTTGATAGAGCAACCAATAAAACCTCATCCGTCACCTGAATATCAAACTCCAAGCTGTCGTTAAAGTTGTAAGGCAGTAGCAACAATCTTGGTGCGATTGCTCGCAATTTATTTTTAGCACCTAAATAAGCGGGTAGTCCTACTAGATTGTCGGTGTTTAAACTATTAACATCCATCGGGTTGTAGGTGGAACCGCTATATAAAATATGATCTTCTAAGCCGTCAACGGACAAGCTGACCAACTCTAAGCCACCAACCCCCATAGCATCCTTGATAAAAAACCCAACCGCAAAAGGATTTGATGAAGTCTCTAAATTATCAGGATTACCTCCCGCCGCCGCCGCATTGAAAGCCCAATAGATAGGGCTTGTATCATTTCTATTGATAGCCCCCGCCCAAAAACAATTAAATTTATCATCAGGATCAAAACTTGGGATATCGCCAAACGCGTACCAGTCGCGATTTTTCAACGTATCAGGATTGTATCGCTGCCAATCTTGCAAAAAGTAAAATACATCGCCATTGCCTACAATCACCCAGCTATTTTCTTTAGTATCAAGCACGGGGTGGTTTTTTTCATACGCCCTTGCTTGATACCAAAAAAGCTGGCCATTTTTAACGGTTGGTCGGTTGTTATACGAGTCTGTATAGCTGTTTATTTGAACACCTAACGTTGTCATATCTTCACACATATCGACCATGGCGCGTTTTGCTGGATTCGATGAGTTGTAGCCATGGCTGGTCGGTAGGCTCATATCAAGATATAAAACTGTCCGCGTACCTTGTAAATTAGCGCTACGATATGCACGTTTTAACGGATCAGTTGTGCCAAAGATAGACTCAAAACCTAATGGTGCTATCTTGGTTTTTATAGTGCCAGTCACGTTGTTTACACCAGCGGCATCAATCACAATCGTGGTGTCTGTTTTACTAATAATGCGATGCACGCCATTAAGTTTGCTGTCATCAGCGCCGCTAATTAAAATTAATTGCTGTAATTCATAGCTATGCACCTCAGCATAGGTAATGGTTACGTTTAACGCTGTTTGTACTGCGCTTTCTACTGTCATATCACCAAAACCCAAAACAAGGGCTTGATCTAAGGCTTTTAGCATCTGTCCGTTGCTATTGCCTGTAATTTGCTGCGCACCTAATTGGCCTGAGTGCATCCATGTAAATCGGTCGTCTTGCATAACGTATATCCTTGCTTATGATTGAAGGCTATAAAGTGTCTGTATAGCTAATTCTTTGGTTTGCTTTGTCAAATATCCATTCAATATCTTCCCCTAATAAACCAGTAATAGCGTAATTAAGGGCATCAATATTGAGGTCGTTCAATAAATGTTGCGTTAACTCTGTCGTCGAAGCGGTGGATGTAATGCTTGATCTAAGGCCGCCTGATTTATTTGGTTTAAGAGCATCTAAATAGACCAGTTCGCCAGCTATGCTATGATTTTTTAAATACCACCCCGACGCGGATATCACTGCCCCTACTGGTGCTGGTGGCACGATTGGCGGCGGGGAAATTACTTTCCCGGCTCACCAAAAGCCCCTTCAATCAGCATCAACTCACGAGCCGCAAACGTATCGCGATAAGCGGCAATATCTTCTTTCACTGTAATCAACGTACCGTCTTCAGCTCGCGGTGAGGCATATACAAACGCTCGGCGTTTTTTGGCGATCTCAATCAGCTTACGTGTCATATCTGGGGTATCAATTTCAGGCGCGATCAAAATCTTTGGCGTAACGCCAAGGCGAGATTGGCAGCTCAATAGCATATCTACTGTCGTCAGATCGACCGGCTCAGATACTCGCAGAACAACAACAGTCGTATTCTGGATAGATTTAATCGTGCGTAAGCATTGATGCAATAACTGGTCATCGCTACCTGCGTTAGTAACATCAGTCGTGGTAATGCCGGTCAGTAGTACCGGCGTATCAAGAGGATAAGCGGTGTCATCAGCGTCAGCGCTAGTACTGATGAGTGCTATCGTGCTTGTACTGACGGACTTGATAATTGGCGTGATATTACTGGTCTCAGTAGCAGTGACGCCGTGATGGTAAGTAGTTAATGCCATGGTCTAGATCCTTTTTTTGTCCAAAATAAATAATGTTTTAAGCAGTACGTAACCACTTGCCGACGACTTTTGATGGCTGAATGTTGTTGTGCGCTTCACCGCCACCTACAGCGTTAGTCTTGATATTTGCAGCGCTGGAACTGGTGTTCTGAGTACCAGCGCGAGTACCACCATCAATACTGCCACTATGCATATCAACGGTATGCTCATGATTTGGAATCTGTGCAAGCGTCAGAGTTTCCTCATTTTCACCAAACTCATTACCGATAGTTTTATAGTCGCTAGGATCACTTGCTTTTTTAGATAGTCCGACAAGGGTTCTGCCCTCAGCAAATCGTTCCCACGTACCATAGCCGTGATGGGTAGCCACCGCAGCCGCATCCAGATGATTGATAGTTGTCTGGTAAATATCGCCAACTTTATATGGCTGTAAATCTAAAAGTCCCGCGATGCCTTCCTGTATCTCGTCTATACGATCTGAAAGTAATTGAAACTGAGTAGCCATAAGCTCATCCTGTAATTGATTGATAATATCGTGTAGTTCACTCACTAAAGATTTCAAAGCAAAACGGTCGGTAACCCAATCGCGAGTAGCGATGACCACATTGCCATCCATTTCAATGACAACAGTCGCAAGGTTGTCTGCAGTAATCGTAAATATAAGCTCCATGTCACCGCCAGCTCCCTCAGTCAGCGTTGGGCGATAACCACCGTGAAAGTTACCCACGTAGACAAGCTTGCCACTACTATCGGTAATTCCCACTTCATGTAAGTTAAAGCCGCCTACATTGGACGGGACAACTGCAGATACTTCAGCCGTCGTGTCATTGACGATCTTGATAGATGTTACAGCTACTTTTGCTCTTTGATTCACCAGGCTAGTCTGAGTCAAACGCGAATCAGGTAGATATGGCTGATCATTAGCATCACCTAATACCACATCCGTTAATGCAAGCTGTGAACCCGCTTGTGCATTGGCAATAAATGACTTGCCATAGTCAGTGAGTAATACATAGTAGTTGGCCATTATTGTTACCTAAATAGTTACCTAAGCGTTTGGAGTTGATAGATAAGTGATATTGCCAGTCCGACAAGCGCCGGCAACATAAAATTGCAAGCCATTCACGACACTGGCATCAATAGAGAACTGATCACGGGCAGATTTAACACTGTCCAGCGCGGTATAGATCTCTTGTTGCTGTTGGACGCTCACGCGACCGCTCGTAATTTTGACTGTAAAGGTATAAGGCGTGCCTTTTGGATATAGCTCATGCCATGCAAGCAAACTATGACCTATGCCTAGGTTTTCCATCGCTTGCGTCAATGTGCTTTTAGTACCGCGCTGCGCGTTAAAAGCTCTTGCGCCTTTTACTACGTCACGCTTTTTAGCTTCTGTCCATTGACCGTCCCAATATTCGACGCGGCGTGACCAAGCAAGCCACGGTAAAAAAGCTTCAGGGCAGCTATCAGCATCAATCAAACGAGCAAAAGTAACAGGTAACGCATCAATACGCTGAGTTTGAGTATCAAGCGCTTGCTCAAGCTTGGTGCTATTTTTCGGTAGTAGCCCATTAGACATCGCGGTACTCCACAGCACTGATAATCACATCGGTGCAGTCAGCATACTTGCCATCTGGTAAGCTAATATCATGTACGGGTTGTAAGAGGTTGACGCGCTGGACGCCTGGTTGGTGCAATGCGTGATATAGACCAGATAACGTGACGTCATAGCCCAAGTAGCGCACCTGCTCGATATATTTATCAAGTGCTGCGCGTGCCGCATTGATAACGACATCTTTATCGGGCCCTGGATAAAGCGTCAGCTCTGCTTGCACCATCCAAATTTCTGGCTGACCAGCGGCGATACGTACGCTATCGGTAAAAGGCCGGCGCTCATCCGTATCAACGGCCAGTCTTACTTGTTCACGTAGTGCATCGCTAGCGATCGCATCATTATGGCTTTGAACATAGACCGTCACGCGACCAGGGGAGGCAGTGACAACACTCGCATCACGAACATCACCATCAGCAGACAGTGCCCAAAATAGATAAGCGCCTTTACTACCTGCAGAGGCTCGTTCAGGTTCTAATTGGACACGGCGACGTAAGGCCGTGTCAGATTCCATGACATCAGGGATCGGTGGGACAGCATTGGGATTGCCAGGCTTGACCAATAGACGAGTCACACCAACGCCAGCGGCAAGATGATCAAGCGTTGTGCCAGTGGTATAAGCAAGCAGCATTGATTTGGCTGTTTGGTTGATATGATTGGTCTTAGACATCAGACGATAAGCAAACAGCTCAAGGATCTTGGTCAATGGCTCGCTTTCAAGCGTTAAAGCAGCGGCAAGCTGTGGATCTTTGGCTGTCAATTCAGCTTTAAGATCGGCAAGCTCTGCTTCAAAGTCTAAGGGCGTTAAAATATCAGGGGCAGGTAGGCCAGATAAATCAATACGACTCATAGCGCACCGCCTAATGACAGATAAGTACGTTCAATCTTTTTGCTAATCACATAACGATATTCAATCATCAAACTGGCTACGCCTTGTGAGGCACTATCGTTAGTCATCAGTTCAATGCGAGTTGGTGTGACACGAGTTTCCCAGCGCATCAGCGCATGAATGACGGAGGCACGAAGCTGCATAATGAAATAGGCATTAATAGGTGCGTCAATTAAGAACGGTAGCAATGAGCCGTAATCGCGGCGCATGACACGACTACCGATAGGCGTCATCAATATATCGCGGACGCTTTGTAAGATATGGTTGGTTTGGTCAATACGCTGACCAGTACTGCGTGACATGCCTTTGACATTGATCACAGTGACGTTGTTATCTTGATTAAGCATTAACGCCCCCAGTAGTGTCTGAGCCAGACTTAACGTTTTTATGACCGTGGTCTAAATACGGTTGGTCATTAATAACTAATTTTCCGTTTTGATTGATGGTTTGACCGTTCAAGGTATAAGACTGGCAACCAATAGAATAGGACTCGCAATTAACATCAAAGTTATTACAATCAAAAGAAATATCGCTAGCAGATATTTGCACGCGGTTGGAAATAAGCGTAGTAGTAGAATCATCAGGTAAAGTAACCCCTAGGTTATGTGTCGCGTGGTTATAGATAAATGTCGCACCATCATCACAATGGATCTCAAACGTATCGGCATTGGCGGATGGCATCGGCTGATCATCATAATCAAACGATGTCGTTACCAGTCCAGTCGACAGCTCACCAGTCTCACTAATAACGAGAACTTGCTCACCAACACACGGTGGATTCCAAATTTTGACCTTACCGATGCGAGCTGCTGCAAACTTTAGCCAGTCGGTCTCCAACCCATCTATCTGCACCCGGCAACGAGCATTAGCATGATCAACGTCTGTGACAATGCCTCGATTGATAAAACTTTGGAGCCGGCGCTCGTTTTCGATAGGGGATGTATTCATGACGTTATCGTCACTCATTGCGATTTTTGATACAAAACAAAAAAGCGTGGATTGAGTAAATACACGCAAAAAAGAGCAGGGCATCTAGTCAGCGGTTAATGACTCGCGTAGTACTCGAATAATGATATGTCTGTCAGCGCGAGAGATACCGACCAGCTCACGTTTGGGGTAGGGGAATTTCTTAGAACTATCAGGACGGACAGTACTGCGTTGGCCCTCGTGATGGATGCGTGCGATCTTAGCGGCGCTACCTTTGAAACCAATTTGGGCATAGCGGCTGGTTGCGTTAAATTTAAGATGACGCGCTTTGGTCAGCTCACGAAACATGGGGTTGTTAGAAGCTTTCAACGGATCTACAAAATCGCTACCATCGGGATCAGTTTGTGCGCGGATACGCTCTCGATTGACCGCTCGCATTTCCATAGCTAGGGTGCGATTGACTTTTTTTAACTGCTTATTATCTAGCTGACTCGCTATTGCGGTCGCCCATTCAGGTAATGCAGTGGCTAGTTCAGTTAAATCGCTCATGATTATAGATTTGGATTATGTAAAGGTTTTGGCGGGTGTAGAATTGGACGTGGACAAGCATTAAACACGTAGTTACCAGTGTCATCAGTAGATACCTGGACAATCTCTTCTACTTTAATAGTAAAGACTACCGTGGTTGTGTAGTTGCTCAATATATAGGATTCAAATTCAATCGGTGATGGACCATTTGGGGGGACTGGATCTTGATTCTCTTGATACCATGCCAAAATAGCGACAATGACTAAATTGGCATCTAAGCTATCGGGGAACTCATCAACTTCGACCAGCAGTTGATAATGTTGACGGTGGCTTAATGATTGACCAGTCCATTTCAAAGAACCTTTTTCTACGCTAATAATTAACCGGTCAGGGTTCTGGGCAAAGAACCCGACTTTATCTGTTAAGAATTTGCGTAGGCTGTCATCGAATATCATGCGGCAAGCTCTCTATCCCAGTATTTCTTGCGATCGCGCATTTTAGTATCGTAATTGTTCTTTTTATAACCAGGTCCATTGTATACTTCAGCGAATAAAGCCCAATCACCAGTGCGAATGGCATTTAATAAGCGAGGATCAGTTTCTATAAATCTGACAAAAGCTTCTAATTGTTCAGGCTCGCCTTTGGACAGCGTTAGCACAAAATCAACAGCTGACTTATAGCCCATTCGTTCCCAGTGAAAGCCCATAATTTGAAACATGCCCCAACTGGCTGACTCTAAGCCTAGGTCTTTATCAATGCGACGCGCTTTCTTTAGACGGTCGTGCTCAGCAGTACCGCCACTATAGCCACCCGTACGAGTATTGACCACATCGGGGCTAGTACGAACATGATCAAGCGCTTTGTCACGGCCAAGTTTGTCTTCTAGCAATAGATACATAATATGGCGTTCAAACAATATTTTAATACGCCATTGATTGTCATCTTTGTCAAATAAAAACCCAGCACCGCGTGACTCTACGTCACTAACAGCACGGATGGCAGATTCATCACAACGTAAGCGGCGAGCAGCGACTTTATAATCACAGTCAATCAGTGTCATCGGTTGGGTAGTGCTCATACAAGATTATCCTTTTTTGATTGATTAATAGCGCTAATGAACACGCCATAACGCGCCCAAAAGGCTCGTAATTTAAAATAAGTAGTAGCGGTTGCAGCAGCAGCAAGCATACGAAATATTGGTAGGGCCCACACACCGTCCCGACCAGTGGTCTCATCAAATGCCAAGCCGACACAGCTCAGCGCGAAAAATAAAATAGTGAGCGTAACCAGTGAGCCAAGCTCGCGATGATATTTAATGATTGTCATAGCACAAACGATGGCAATGACAATGATAGATAAAGTCGATAACGTCTCAAGAATGATCATGATTGTCTGCCTCGTTGGCTGGTTTATCTTTGAATAAAAAAGGGAAAAAGTGACGCAAAGCAGCCATTAGAAGGGGCCGTACATTGTCATTCACAAAGTCATAAAATGTGACAAACAATTCTCGTCCGACCATGCCATAAATGACCGCGTAGCCAGTGGCATAGTTGCCACCCGTCAATAGTTTTGCAGTAATATCCGATAGCATAACTGCAAGCAATACACCCGCAGTCGCATTTTGAGATCGCATCCAAAAAGGCTCGGCGCGGATCAACAATAGACGGATGCAAGCACCACCAGCAGCGGCCCATATAACAGGCAAAGTAATCAACAACCATTGCAGATGGTTACTCATAACATCATCAATCGTTAATACCTGAATTTGAGTTACGTCCATAATTGAATGACCTGCTTTTGTGTACGTTCGGGCGCGTCTGGCAATTGGATATCAACGCCGGTAGGCAATACAAGATCGTAACCAACCAGATGCGGATTGAGATCCATAACTTGTTCAGTAACGCCGCCAGTGAAGCTGAAATAGCGTAAGCAGATCAAATCTACTGTGTCGCCTTGCAATGTCGATACAACACGCATCAGATAAGCTCAATGGTTGAATGCGGCTCATCTTTGATATCAGCAATTGCATTGCGTGCATTGCGATAGCACGTATCGATTTGCGGTGTGAGCTCTTTAGTACGAGCAGTAGCATCTTTGCCTGTGTCATAGTCACGATAATGTTCAGTCAGTTGTGCCTTTGCTAAGTTATAGACGGCCTTTTTGAAGCTAAAACACTTGTCTGTATCATTAGTCAGGTCGTAATCTTCTAAAGTAAGAGAGCCGTGCTCGTGTAGTGCATTGGCTGCCCAAGCTTTTAACTCACGACAGACGCTATTTGCAGAATCAGTCAACGCATATTTCATTCGCGCTGGTGTTACTGTGCCGTCGAGCTTCATTGCGTCAGCAAAGTCTTTGACAGAAATATCAGGCATAAATGCAGGAGTAATTACTATGTTATCTACGACTGGATTGACAGCACTAAAACCCATAACAACTCCAAGTATTGATAAGAAAAATAAAATAGGGGGATACTGGATAAATCGTCCGGTCATCATCCGAATAGTCGTCGCCTTGGTACGCCTGTTCTCAGACACGTATTGTTAAGCCGTCACCTCACCAACTAGCTGATTACTCTTTTAGTATCCATTTGACAGTTAAAAATAGGTTGAGGCGGTGGTCATATCAGTCATATGCAGTATCAACTGAATGCGTCAATGAGCCGCCTCGGCTCGCGGCTACGAGTTGTTGTCGCCTAGTAGTTCAGGCGAATCTGGTTGATTGGGTTGTTCTGGCTGTTCTAGCTGTTCAGATTGTGGGGCAACAGGTTCTAATTGAGTCTCGGGCTGTGCATCTTTGAGCTGTTTTTCAAGGCGTTTGATAGAGCCTTTTACGCCACTATTTTCGTCAAATTTCAGCGCATTTTGAAAGTTATCTAATGCAAATACTGGATTGACAGCCTCAGTCAATTCACCGACTTGGCGTGATAGCTTTGCGCGTACCTGGTCAGGCATGTCAGCATCAGCGGTAATAGTGGATGCGCGTAGTACTTGAGCGACTTGCTCAGAATTTATTTCATTGCTGGTTGCTAATTTTTTAGCAGTATCAGCAATCTCTTCAGCGACGACAGTAGCAAGCGTACGTTGATGCGCGTCTGGCATTTTCAAATCATGCTTCATCGCGTATTCAGCGATATCAAGCGCAGGACCAAAGTTACCGATGTCGATATGCCATAACATCAAGGTCGTCAAGAGATTATCTTGATCACCTTTGCCAGCTGATAAAGTTGCATTGATCCATTCGTCATAATGACCAACCAATTCGCGCTTCAGCTCAATTTTGGCTTGGATCGATTGCTTGGACTTTAATGCCTGCTTATCTTCACGCAATTTTAGTTGCAACATGCGATAGGCTTGATTGGGCCCCGCAGTGATATTGGTTACTTCTTTTTGTGATAGAGCCTTCTGGCGGTGTCGAGCCGCTGGGGTTGTTTTATCTGTCATGATTTCATCCTTCATTGAGTCTTTTGGCTACATTAGATTGCGAAACTGCTGTACTGGTTAGACCAGTACAACGTTTTCGATTAAGCAACCAGCTTTGTAGTCTTCAACAACATAAGCTTCGTTGTCTGACTCGTAGAATGCGACACGATCATACTCAGGCTCATCTTTATGATGGCGACGGCGGCTTTCATCTTGATAGTAGATAGACAAGTTGTCTAATGGAGTAATCAGTATGGCATCAGCTGGGAAGTTCGGAGGGGTAGACTCAATTTGCACGCCACCGACCTTATCGAGCATTAATAGGCTGTTTACTGCGATGACTTCGCTTGGCGTGTTGTTGTCGTTGACCATATTAAAGTCACGCGAATCATGCAGATCTCGACCTAAAATGACACGTAACGCACTGTCATCACGGACGATAGGATCAATCAATTGATTACGGCAATCTTTGACTAGGGCATCAAGGTTTTTGTAGTGTTCAGCACTAGCACCAACAGAAACTTGACCTGTACCGACTTCTGATTCTGTCATGACTGATTCAGGTGCTTTGGTACGCCATTTCTCTAACCAGCCAATATTCACATCTTGCAATAGTGGGTTTGCTTCGATATCAGTATCGGCGGCGACTTCGGTGCCATTAAAGCCAATCGTAATGCGATCAAGACCTTGCTGCTTGACGACTGCATCGCGGATTTTCTCTTGGAACTCAGGGACACGGGCCCAAGCGTCAAGCTTGCTATAGTTGATTGCTGTGTCAAAGTTAGTTTGTTCACAGACGTAAGTATAAATAAGACCAACTTCGCCAACGTTTTTAGGGTCGCGGCGTTTGCCACTTTTAGTATTGGTACGGCTTGCGATACCACCGCTGATACCTAGACCAAGTGCCTCACCTTTTTGATCAGTTACAGGGATGATATTAATCTTTTTCAAGAACTCGCTAGATTCTTGGATTCGCACTTCAACTTTTTGTTGGACTGATGGCACGACAGTATATTGATCAGTCGCATTGGGTACACCGTTCAGCTGTGCTTGATTTGCCAAATAGCCATTAAACTGTTGACGGGTAATAGTTTTCATATAGTGATGTCCTAATGTGTGTAGTAGTCAGTTAAGTATTGCTATTAGGTAGTATTAGCAGTCAGATTTGACGTAATCAGATGAGCCGGTTGCAGCTGGACGCTGGGTGTAATTATCTTCAGGCGTATTATCAAGATTGTCTTGCACGCTCTTCAAAGACGTTTCAACTTCGTTTTGCTTTTCAGCAAAATCAGATACCGTCGTGTTTAAATGCCCAACAGAGGCGTTGATCGTGTCAATAGAACTTGCCATTGTTTGCATAACATCTTGTAAGCTTTTGATGGTTGCCGGCAGTTCAGCAAAAGCTTGTGCGGTGGCCAGATCTTTATCTTTGTCTGTTTTAGGTGTGACAGGGGCGGCAAACATATCTTTGACAGTTGCAAAGACTGATTTTGGCTCTTCTTTATATTCCCAAGCGCTTTCGGCAGTGGAAATGTAAGTGTCAGGGTTTTGTTTGCGAGCAGACAAAGGGCTTTCATCTGGATGCTCTTGGCAAAACTTCATATAGCTGGTGCCAAGCGAGGCAGGGCTATCGGTACAAGCTAAACCAACCATATAGGCTTCTTTGGTATCAGCAAATTCTGGATAGAACTCAATAGAGAAATAAACTTTTTGCTTCGACTTGGCGAGCGCGATCAGTTCAGGCGTTGGATCAACTTCTGCCAATAGATATAAATGATCATCAACTTCTTCAGTCGATAGCGATATCACATCGCCGTAACAACGAAAGTCAGAGTTTGGGAACATTGCACGGTAATGTTCTAAATTCACCCGTGCGCCGTATACTTCTGGGTTATAGCCAGCGGCCATTTGAGTAATGTGGTCACGAGTAATTTCACGGCCGTCTGTAGTTTGGCCAGCTCGTGCAACTCGAAAAGTCTTGGTAGTCATAGACGGTCCATGATGTAAATAATGAGAGTTTAGGGGTCGTAATTTCAAAGCTTTACTTTGACCTATTGCGACAGGCAAAAACAAAACAAAAAAGCGTGGATTGAGCAAATACACGCAAAACAAGCATGATATAGAGAGGCTGATAAACCAAAGTAGCGTCATACCCTTATGAGCTGCGTTAATGTCTGCCCTTATCACCCTACCGACTGGCGAAAATCCAAAAACTGTTGCCCGTGGTCTCTATTGGCAAGGTTGGAGTATCAGCGCGATTAGCGAGATGGTCAGTACGCCGCGCACGACCGTAGATGGTTGGAAAAAATCAGACGGCTGGGATGATGCAAAACCTTTAGATCGAGTAGAGTCCACGCTCGAAGCGCGTATGGTTCAGCTGATTAATAAGGACGATAAGACTGGTAAAGACTTCAAAGAGATTGATCTGCTTGGTCGTCAAGTAGAGAGAATGGCCAAGATCCATAAATATAAAGAGTCTGGCAAACAGTCTGACCTTAATCCAAATCTATCTAATCGTGGTCGCAAGCAGGGCCAAAAGAACCCTTCAAACGTCATTCAGATAGATGACATCGATAAATTCAAAGATTCATTTCGTGACTGTCTATTCGACTACCAAAAAGTCTGGTACAGCGCAGGTCTGACCAACCGTATCCGTAACCTATTAAAGTCACGCCAAATTGGTGCAACTTGGTACTTTGCGCGTGAGGCTTTTCTTGATGCCATTGAGACTGGCCGTAATCAAATATTTTTATCAGCATCCAAGGCTCAGGCGCGTGTATTCCGCGAATACATCATTGCATGGGCGATGGAAACTGCAGGGATAGAACTGACCGGTGATCCGATCACGTTAAATATAGAAGGGCCCGAAAAAGACTACAGCGCGACCTTATATTTTTTAGGCACCAATAGCCGCACTGCACAGTCGTATCACGGCAACGTCTACATGGATGAATACTTTTGGATTCATAAGTTTATTGAATTTAGGAAAGTTGCATCAGGTATGGCCATGCACAAAAAATGGCGTCAGACATACATATCGACACCATCATCCAAGCAACATCAAGCATATAAATTTTGGACTGGCCAACTGTATAACCGTGGCCGTAAAGGTGACGATCGCATCGAAATAGATGTGACTCCGCATAATCTGAAGAATGGCAAGGTCTGCGGTGACAAGCAGTGGCGTCAAATCGTCAATGTGTATGACGCGATGAAAGGCGGTTGTGATCTATTTGATATTGATGATTTACGCATGGAATACAGCGAGGACGAGTTTAATAACTTGCTGATGTGTGAATTTATTGATGACACGTTGTCCGCTTTCAGTGTCAGCGAACTACAGTCATGCATGGTCGATACATTAGAGATATGGGATGACTGGAAGCCTTACACGCCAAGGCCACTTGGTAATCAGCCAGTATGGCTTGGCTATGATCCGTCATTGAGCCGTGATAGCGCTGGACTTGTAATATTAGCAGCACCAAGTACACCAAACGGCATGATACGCGGTATAGAGCGTTTGCAGTTTAAAAACCCAGACTTTGAAGCACAGGCAAACGTCATCAGAGAGATGACGGAGAAATATAACGTTGAATATATAGCGATTGATGTGACCGGCCTTGGCATTGGTGTTTATCAGTCAGTGATTAAGTTCTACCCGCAAGCCGTCAAACTACACTATAGCCCAGAGCTCAAACAGCAGTTTGTTCTGAAGACTAAAGACGTTATCAAGAAGGGCCGTTTGTCCTTTGATCACGAATGGACAGATGTAGTAGGGGCTTTCACATCGATCCATAAAACAATTACCAATAGCGAAAGGGCAGTTACTTATAAAGCCGATCGCAATGAAGATACTGGTCATGCTGACTTAGCGTGGGCACTTATGCATGCACTACATAGAGAACCCTTGGCAATTGCTCAAGGTGATGACGAATCAGCACTGGAGATATATTAATGAATGAAACTGAAAACCTTGATGCAGTAGATATGCCTGGTATGGAGGCTTTCACGTTTGGCGATCCGATACCAGTTATGGAGCAGTGGCAAAGTCTGTACTGGGGTGAATGTCATAATCATCAACTATGGTATGCGCCGCCATACGATCCAGATGCCTTGTCTAAAACCATGAGAGCATCACCACATCATAGTAGTGCAATTTTTGTTAAGCGCAATATCTTGGCCAGTACTTTTATACCGCATCCTTTACTATCACATCGTGATTTCAGTAAGCTTGCACTAGATCATTTGACGTTTGGCAACGCATACGTTGAGCGAGTACAGTCACGATCAAAAAAAACTATGAAGCTAAACGTACCACTAGGTAAGTACATGCGTGTGGGTACTGACGGCGAAAGCTACTACTTTGCCACGCATAGCTGGGCCGAACCCCATAAGTACAAAGCAGAGAATATCTGCCATATTATAGAGCCTGATGTTAATCAAGAAGTGTATGGTGCACCTGAATATTTGTCCGCATTAAATGCAGCATGGCTTGATGAGTCAGCGACGTTATTCAGACGTAAGTATTACTTGAATGGTAGTCATGCGGGGTACATCTTATACATCAATGATCCAGCAACAAACAAAGAAGACATCGATGCAATCCGTAAAGCTTTGAAGGACAGCAAAGGCCCTGGTAACTTTCGTAACCTATTCATGTATTCGCCCAACGGTAAAAAGGATGGAATCCAAATCTTACCGATCAGTGAAGTCAGTGCCAATGATGACTTCTTTAAAATCAAAGAAGCGAGTCGAATAGATATTGCAGCTGCTCATCGAGTACCACCTCAACTGATGGGGGCGTCACCGACCAATGCGGCGGGCTTTGGTGATCTAATCAAAGCGGCCAGAGTTTTCGCAGTCAATGAGCTTATGCCTTTACAACAGACGATGCTACAGATTAACGATTGGCTAGGTGAGGAAGTAATCAGATTCAAAGACTATTCACTACTCAAAGATGAAGATTAAATAACCAATTTTAAGATCAATATATCCGCTCTAAATCGAGCGGATTTTTTTTGGCTTTCAAAAAACGCAATCGAAGCCCCGCCTCGCCCACGATAAAAAAACATGGTTTTCGACGATCATGACGATCCTGGCGGTGGCTTTAGCGTAACTAGGGGCAGGGCAGATAATTAGATGTTTTAAATGACGAGATATGACGAATATTTATACTCAATCCCACGCTAAAATATATGGGATGTAGAAGTTAAGGCGCTGTACGCGAATAAACACAAGGTTTGCGGGTGATAGGTCAGTTCTGTGCAATCCCACGGTCTATCCCATCGTGGGATTAGACTCAAATTGCAGACATAAAAAAACCTGCTCGAAAGCAGGTCTAGTATAGGTTTGAGAACTTTTATCACTATCCGAAAATGGTGGGGCTGGAGAGACTCGAACTCTCACACCTTGCGGCGCCAGAACCTAAATCTGGTGCGTCTACCAATTCCGCCACAGCCCCATTTTTCGTTACTCTATCATCAAAAGCGATTAAGTTCAAACGCTATCTAGACAGTTAACTGATTCGGTAGTGCGTCTCAGTGGTTGGCTATTATATAGAGTTTGAATTTTTGGTCAACCCCTATTTGCGATTATTTTTAATTATTTTGCATTTATTTTTACGTATTCTTATAAATAATTGATATTAATGGCTTTTTAATATTGCGTTTTAAGCCTTTATTTACTCTTTGGATGGCACTCTGGGTGCAGAGATATCTAATTGCTGCAATTTACGGGTCAGGGTATTGCGCCCCCAACCAAGTAAGCTTGCTGCTTCTATCTTTTTGCCACCACTATGGTTGAGTGCTGCTGTCAATAAAACCCGCTCAAACTCAGGCGTGGCCGTTTGTAGAATATCAGTTTCGCCTGTATTGAGAGACTGCTCAGCCCAAATAGCGAGCGCTTTTTGCCAATTTGGACTGGCAGGAGCTTGAGTAACTTGATCATTTTGGTTGTGATTATTTTGGCTGTGATTATCCAAGTCATCGTTATTTTGCAGTTGAGGGTTCACTGTATTTGCTTGTGGTGACGAGTCGTGTTCTTGGTACAGCTCTGTGTCTAGAGGCGTGTTTTCTAATAGTTCTGGTGGCAAATCTGTCGCCATTACTGTATCACCAGTCGCCATTACTGTCAGCCATAGGCAGACATTTTCAAGTTGACGTACATTACCGCGCCAATCAAAGGTCTGCATCATCTGTAAGGCCGCAGGATGCAAATGCTTCGGTGTTGTGTTCATTTGCTCTGCTGCGGACTGCATAAAGTAGGTCGCTAACGCAGGAATGTCTTCGGGACGCTTGCGCAGTGGTGGTAGCGGTAGACGAATGACATTAAGACGATAAAACAAATCCTCACGGAAACGATTTTGTTTTACTAACTCTTCCAAGTTTTGATGAGTGGCGGCGATGATACGGACATCTACTTGGATCGGCTGCTGTCCACCAACACGGTAAAACTCACCATTGGCCAGTACGCGTAACAGACGTGTTTGGGTACTAAAGGGCATGTCGCCAATTTCATCCAAAAATAACGTACCACCATTAGCCTGCTCAAAACGTCCTTGTCGAGTTGTCGTTGCACCAGTGAACGCACCTTTCTCGTGACCAAATAATTCAGACTCAATCAAGTCATGTGGGATGGCTGCCATATTAAGTGCGATAAATGGTTGCTGTTTGCGCGGTGAGTGCTGATGCAAGGCGCTGGCAACCAACTCTTTACCTGTTCCTGACTCTCCGGTGATTAAGACCGAGATAGGGGACTGCGCCAATCTACCAATCGCACGAAACACGGTTTGCATAGCTTGTGACTGACCAATGATACCGCTCGGATTGCTATTAGCTTTAGAGGCAGTTGTCACGTCAGCTTTATTTTTGCTGTGTTTAGAGGAGGTATTGGCAGGTGTTTCAGGTTTTATATCACTGTCGGCGCGCGCGTCAGTTGTGGTTTGGGTATCGGACTCGTTCGAATAATGAGCTATCGCCATATTTGGCTGGTAGTTGATCGCTTTATAGATAGTGGCAACAGCATCATCTAGGTCAAAGGGCTTTGGCAAATATTCAAATGCACCGGTCTGATAGCTATTAATCGCAGAGGTGAGGTCTGAGTGCGCTGTCATAATGACAATCGGCATGTCCGGAAAGTACTGGTGTACCCAGTCACTAAATGACAATCCATCCATCATTGGCATACGAATATCAGTCAATATTACATCTGGCAGCTGTGTGGCTGACGCTTGCTGTTTTAGTGCATCATTGAGCCGAGTCCATGCTGCCTGCGCTTGGGTAAAACTGATAACGGTCAATCCAGCATCTTCAAACGTATCTGCCAATACCATACGCAGCGCTGCATCATCGTCGATTAACCAGAGCGTTGCAGGCTGATCGCTGGGTGCATTGTTGACGGTGACTATTGGAGAGTGTGAATCGCTTTTAAGGTTTTGGTTGTCACTGTATTGAGTCATGTATCGGGCCTAATGAGCAATTATTATTGTCGGTTTGGGATTGGATGTCTTACAATTTAGCAGTTTTATATCGCCATGTGTTCTATGATTCAGTGACGGGCTGGGTAAAAGGCAAATATAATGTAAAGCGTGTTTGTTTGCCGTTCGCCTCCTCTGTAGAGCTCACATCAATCATACCATGATGATGGCTGATAATATCTTGTACGATAGATAAGCCAAGACCAGTACCTGCTGCACGGCTGGTCACCATCGGAAAAAATATTTGTCCGATAAGTGCCGGATCAATGCCTGAACCATTATCAGTGATAGTGATTTGCAGCACTTGCTTGTGCTGCTGGCCGACAATCGTATGCTGAAAGGCAACGCGCGTTTGAATGTGCAAGGTTGGCTGATAGGCAGTCTCTCTATCGGTCTGCACGTCGGTTGATGGTAATTCCTTAGACGCAGAGAGCTTGTGCTGTTGTAGCGTTTGCTCAAACTCAGTCATAGACTCACACGCATTATTCATAATATTTAAAAATACCTGAATCAATTGGTCTTTGTCAGCACACAACTCAGGCAATGACAAATCATAATCTCTCTGTATCGTCACTTGTGGGTATTGACTGACTACCAAGGTCAAAACATGTTCTAGTGGTTCATGGACATTCAGCGTTTGCCAGTTTGGCAGCTGGTTTGAGCCAAGCAGCTGAGCAATCAGGTGCGTCAAACGGTCAGTTTCTGAGATGATAATGTCGGTATAGTTACGCAGCTTTTGATTCATTTTTTGCAAATCATCGTTTGTGCCAGCGCTAGTGTCTTGTGAGATACTGAGCGCGTTAGAATGACTATTGGCCGCCGTCGTATTCGCATCACTGAATTTAATAAACTGTCGCTGCAATAACTGCGCTGCACCCCGAATGCCCGCAAGTGGGTTTTTGATTTCATGCGCGACCGACCGTAGCATGTGACGAGCAACCGCATATTGCTGCTGCTGGCGCTGCTCCTCTGAGATGCGACTTTGACGGTCTTTGCCCCACATCTCGATAATAAAATACGACTGCTGCTCGTAGATAACAGGCGTCACGCTATAATCGACCGAAAGTAATAGGTTGCCATTCAAAGGCGTCTGGATGACGTGATCATGGTCAATGAAAGGCTGTTGGTAGTTTTGTGCTTGATTGAACCGCTCCGTCAAAGAGTAGAGGGGTTCATCCAGAGGTTTATTTTCACTATCATCACTGACATTGTCGATAGAAGCATTTTCTTTTAGTTTTAATTCATCGGGTGCCAATAGCGTCAAGATAGACTGGTTGATTAACCTCCCACTACTAATAGCCAGTAATTGCTCCGCTTGAGCATTTAAACGGGTTATCGATAACTGATCATTGACCCACAAAATAGCGGTGAATAGATGCTGTGATACGAATGCTAAATCAGGGGTAGTTTTGGTGGTGATAAAATCAGCAGTCATGGATAGTGCCCAGAAAAATAGGATGTTTGAGTCAATATTTAACCATAAATCAAGACTATAGAGCGGCAAAACTGGTGATTTTTGCAAAAAAAACGTACAATGCGCTCAGCCAATTTATCTCTAGCAAGGTCAGCCATGTCCAAAACTTCTACCGAGTCAGTGAACACGACAACGACAGCCCCTACGTCAGCCGTAAAAGACACTGCCACTATCTTTAATCCTGCAAAGCCATCAATACCGCAAGAGCAGAGTCAGACAGATGTCAGTCAAACACATACTGACCAGCCTTATCATCATAAAGCCAACCACAATCAAAACCGCAGTATTGCTCAAAGTAGCCACGCTACTTCAGCCTCGACGGCTAATGCAACTGCCGCGATGCCAGTGAGTGCAGCGCCAAAGATTGGGTTTGTGTCACTAGGTTGCCCCAAAGCCTTGGTGGATAGTGAGCGTATTATCACTGAGCTGAGCCGTGACGGTTATCAAGTCGCCAGCGACTATGACGGTGCTGATTTGGTCGTGGTCAATACCTGCGGCTTTATTGAGTCAGCGGTGCAAGAGTCGCTTGATGCGATTGGCGAGGCCATTAGCAAAAACGGTAAAGTGATTGTCACCGGTTGCCTAGGCAAAGAAGCGGACAAAATCCGTGAAATGCATCCTGCTGTACTCGCAGTGACAGGCGCGCATGCCTATGATGAAGTGATTACAGCCGTTGCACAGCACGTGCCAAGGCCAAATCGCAGCTTGGACGCCAACTACGATCCAAAAATAGATTTGATTAATGAAGCGGGTATCAAATTGACCCCAAGTCATTATGCGTATCTAAAAATCTCAGAAGGCTGTAATCACCGCTGTACGTTCTGCATTATCCCAAGCTTACGCGGTGATTTGGTATCGCGCCCGATCGATAATGTGATGAACGAAGCACTGGCGCTCAAAAAAGCTGGCGTGAAAGAATTACTTATCATCTCGCAAGACACCTCTGCTTACGGTCTTGATCTCAAGTATAAGACCAGTTTTTGGAACGGCATGCCGCTCAAGTCTAAATTCTATGACTTATGCCAAGCATTGAACGATTTGGGTATTTGGGTACGCTTGCATTATGTCTATCCGTATCCGCATGTAGACAAAGTCGTCGAGCTAATGGGTGAGAAGAAACTACTGCCTTATTTAGATATCCCTTTTCAGCATGCCAGTCATCGTATCCTAAAGGCGATGAAACGTCCTGCCCACAGCGAAAACACCTTGGCGCGTATTAAAGCGTGGCGTGATATCTGCCCTGATATCGTGATTCGTTCGACCTTTGTGGTTGGCTTCCCGGGTGAGACTGAAGAAGACTTTCAATGCTTGCTTGATTGGCTAGTAGAAGCGCGCCTTGATCGCGTGGGGGCATTTACGTATTCAGAAGTAGAAGGCGCGGTGGCTAATAACTTGCCTGACCATGTCCCTGAAGACGTCAAGCAGTCTCGCTATGAGCGACTAATGGCGCTGCAACAAGATATCTCAGCGCAAAAACTACAAGAAAAAGTCGGTAAAACCTTAATGGTATTGGTCGATGAGATTGATAGCGATGAGAATATCGCTATTTGTCGTAGTTATGCTGATGCGCCTGAAATTGATGGTCATGTCTATGTTGACGACATCACTGCTCAAGTTAAAGTAGGGCAGTTCCTAACCGTGACGATTGATGATGCCAGCGAATATGATCTATTTGCCAGTTATCAAGGCTAGGTTTTTGACAAGATATACGAGTGAAAATTGCCCAATGGCGGGCAGTTTTTGCTACAATTAGCGCAATTTAGCCTGTTTAATACGCTTGTCTTTAAGTGCAGCGTTACGGGCAAACTTGATTTGTGTTTTACCCATAATTTTCTTTATAATTTCATGATAATAAGGTGACCTCATGTCTGACAAAAACCCGCGTTACGCTCGTATCTTGCTAAAACTCTCTGGCGAAGCCTTGGCTGGTAGCAAAGACATGGGTATCGATACCGAAGTGCTCGACAAAATGAGCCTGTCTATCGCTCACTTGCGCGGACTAGGTGTTCAGGTTGGTATCGTGGTTGGCGGTGGTAACCTATATCGCGGCGCGCAATTACAAAAAGAAGGTTTGGTTGGCCGTGTGACGGGTGATCAGATGGGTATGCTAGCCACTGTCATGAATGGGTTGGCGATGCGTGATGCGCTTGAGCGCCGTAATATCAAAACGCGTTTGATGTCTGCATTACCAATTGGTGAAGTCACCGAAAGCTATAGCAGTCGTAATGCGATTCGTTATCTCAAAAATGGTGAAGTTTGTATCTTTGTTGCTGGAACAGGCAATCCATTCTTCACTACTGATACGGCTGCTTGTTTGCGTGGTATCGAGATTGAAGCTGGCTTGATTCTCAAAGCGACCAAGGTCGACGGCGTTTATGACAAAGACCCAAGCCTACATTCTGATGCCAAAAAATACGACGGCCTCACCTTTGATGAAGTGTTAGAGCAAAAACTTGGCGTGATGGATTTGACTGCTATCGCGCTATGCCGCGAGCATAACGTACCGCTACAAGTGTTTGATATGACCAAACCTAATGCATTATTAAATGTCATCATGGGTGAAAACGAAGGCACACGCGTTTTTCATTAATTAATTCCCTGCATTGATGTAGCGTTGATTGGTCACTTCAGAGAGTGGCTAATAACAAATATCCCAATAGAAAATAAAAAATTTGTCGATAGCGATAAATAAGGACACACAATGATTAAAGAGATTAAGCAAGACGGCGAAGCACGCATGCAAAAAACGTTGGAAGCGCTTGAGAGTACTTTCAGTAAAGTTCGCACTGGACGTGCACACCCAGGCATGTTATCAGGCGTGATGGTCAGCTATTATGGTTCTGATACACCGCTAAACCAAGTAGCCAGCGTGAACGTTGAAGACTCACGTACGTTATTGGTTCAACCGTTTGACCGTACGATGGTACAAGCGGTAGATAAAGCCATTCGCGAAGCAGACTTGGGCCTAAACCCGATGACAGCGGATGTGATTCGTGTGCCAATGCCAGCGTTGACCGAAGAGACTCGCCGCGATATGCAAAAACTTGCTCGCGGAGAAGCAGAGAGCAGCCGTGTGTCTATCCGTAATATCCGCCGCGATATGATGAATGATATCAAAGAGTTGGCCAAAGAGAAAGAAATCTCAGAAGATGATGAGCGCCGTGCTAACGATGACATCCAAAAAATCACTGACAAATACATTGAAACTATCGATAGCCGCTTAAGTAAAAAAGAAAGCGACTTGATGGAAGTTTAAGACGAGCATTTTTGCCATTCATCATTCATGGCAAAACTTGGTTCAGAGTATTATCTACATTTTAGCAGCCAATACCTTGCAGTTATTGGCTGTTTATTATGACATGGATAATATGATTTATTAATGTAAGTGCAGTTTACTGATATTTCTCAAATATACTTTAAGCTATAAAAATTTTGATCGCTAAGTTATGATAAATTTGTGAATTATTTACATGGCGCTTTTTAATCGCTACTGCACACGTTATTATTATTTTACCTTAACAATAAGCAAGTTTGCCTATGTCCACTTCAGCCGTTACGGCTCCTAACATTCTTCCTCGTCATATCGCTATTATCATGGACGGTAATAACAGATATGGCAAAGCCAATAATCTAGGTAAAGGTCAAGGTCACATAGCTGGTAAAACTGCGTTAGATCCTATCGTAGAATATTGTGTCGAGACTGGTATTGAAGTGCTGACTGTTTTTGCTTTCTCTAGCGAAAATTGGCAGCGACCACCTAGTGAAGTTGCACTATTAATGCAGTTATTGGCATCGACTATTCATGAGCAAATGCCGCGTATGAAAAAATACCGCATTCGCTTACGTTTTATCGGTGATCGCAGTCAGCTTAGTGAAGAATTACAAGCGTTAATGGTAGATGCCGAAGCAGAAACTGCATGCTTTGATGCCATGACATTAGTCATTGCGATTAGCTACGGTGGACAGTGGGATATTGCTCATGCAGCAAAACAGCTTGCGCAACAAGTGCAGGCAGGTGAGTTGAGAGCTGAAGATATTAGTGCAGAAATGCTCGGTGAGCAAGTACAACTGGCAGACGCACCAGCAGTAGACATGCTTGTTCGTACTGGTGGTGACTACCGAATATCGAATTTTTTATTATGGCAAGCGGCCTATGCGGAGTTGTTTTTCACGCCAACTTTGTGGCCAGATTTTGTGCCAGAAGAGCTGGCTTTAATGATTGCTGAGTTTGTACAGCGGCAACGCCGCTTTGGTAAAACCAGCGAGCAGGTAGGGATAGATCAGCATAGTCGCTGACGCAATAGTAGCCATAAAAATTCAGACAGTATTCTCTAGGTCGCTAATACCGCTTGCTTACGAGATGATAAACCGTTTTAATGAGGGTCAATGCTATTAATGGGCACAGGTCTATTAACTGTTATAATGCATTTTTTTTGACTGTACCTTCTTCATTATTATAAGGCTCGATAAGTATGTGGCAACGAATTAGAACGGCAATTGTTCTCGTTATTATCGTTGGTATTGCAATGTTTGCGAGCCAAACCCCTATTTTATTTGCACCACTTTTAGCCGTTGGCGTCATTATCGCAGCTCATGAGTGGGCGAAGTTGATGCCGAAGTGGCGTCAACCTATTGTCTTTGTGCTATTAGTTTTAGTGATAACTGTCCTATCGCTTATGTTTAAGGTGACTTGGTTATATTGGTGGACGGCCTCGCTTGTCATATGGCTGATGGCACTGTCTTGGGTGCGTGCATTCCCAACAAAGACAAAATGGTACGGAAAACATCTAGCGTTGTTGGGTGTGGTTATTTTGACAGCCTCTATTACTGCGATTTTTTACCTCTGGCAGCTATCAGCATGGTGGCTACTCTATGTATTTTTATTGGTCTGGTGTGCTGATAGTGGTGCTTATTTTGTTGGTCGCAAGCTTGGCCGCCGAAAAATGGCTCCCAATGTCTCACCCAATAAGAGTATGGAAGGATTGGCCGGTGGTTTGATTACAGGTCTACTGGTGGTCGTTGCGATCAGTGTGTTTAAGCTACAACTGACGGGCGCAGCGCTAGTCGCCTTTGTGGCTCTATCGGCGCTAACGATTCTGGCTTCTGTGCTTGGTGATCTTTTTGAATCAATGCTCAAGCGCCGTGCTGATGTCAAAGACTCTGGCACCATCTTACCAGGGCATGGTGGTGTACTTGATCGCATTGATTCATTGCTATCTGCAACTCCGATATTCGCGCTTGGCTTTTGGGCGATACAGCAGCTTGGTCTGATTGTGGTATAAGACAAAGTCACTTAGCTAATTTTATAATGTGATAAGTAAGCTAAGTGACCGTTTTAGCTAGTCTTTTACGACGGTTTTATTTATTACTATATAGCCTGATTATTTTTTAAACCTCATTTACTCTTTTCTCATTCTCTAAATATTAAATATCATAGGCATTAATGGTTATGACGCAACGCATCGCCGTACTAGGCGCGACAGGCTCGATTGGCGATAGCACGTTGGCAATATTAGCGGCGCAACCGCAATATTATGAAGTCTACGCATTGTCAGGCTACCATCGTTTAGATAAGCTGTTTACGCTCTGTCAGCAGTTTTTGCCTAAGCGCGTTAGCGTGCCAACAGCAGCTGTGGATGATTTTGCCAAAAGGCTCAAAGCAGCAGGAATTGATAGTGATGTAGTAGGGGGCGAGGAAGGTCTAGTAGATATAGCCACTGATTCACAAACTGATACTGTCGTTGCTGCCATCGTAGGCGCGGCAGGACTGCCTTCTACCTTAGCAGCAGCACGCGCAGGTAAGCGTATTTTGCTCGCCAATAAAGAAGCGCTTGTGATGGCAGGGCAGGTAATGATCAATGCGGTCAAAACACATAATGCTACGTTATTACCCCTCGACTCTGAGCACAATGCTATTTTTCAGTGCCTACCACTCGCTATTCAGCAAGACAACACCCAAATTCATCAGCCAAATCATGGTGTCCGTAAACTGTGGTTAACAGCCTCTGGTGGCCCATTTTTGCAGCAGTCTTTTGAACAGATGCAGCAAGCAACTGTTGCAGAGGCAGTCAAGCACCCTAACTGGTCAATGGGTCAAAAGATATCTGTCGACTCAGCCACAATGATGAATAAAGGACTTGAGCTGATCGAGGCTTGTCATTTATTTGATTTGCCTGAAAATAAGATAAATGTGGTCATTCATCCACAAAGTATCATTCACTCAATGGTAGAATATAGCGATGGCAGCTTTTTAGCACAGCTTGGCAGTCCAGATATGAAAACCCCAATTGCCCATGCGCTCAGTTACCCTAGCCGTATTGATAGTGGCTCGCAGCCATTAGATTTATATGCACTTAGTGGTTTGGAGTTCATCGAGCCTGATCTACAAAAATTTGCCTGTCTACGTTTGGCTCGTCAAGCAATGCAAGCAGGTACGCAGGCGACTATTGTACTAAATGCAGCCAACGAAATTGCAGTGGCGGCGTTTTTGGATGGACAAATTCGTTTAACTGACATTGCTGATATCAATGAGCGTGCCTTAAACGATATACAGCTGCCACCATTAAACGAAACGACTGACATAGAAGATATATTAGCCATTGACAAGATAGCGCGTCACCTTACTGATAAGCTTGTGGCAAAGTTGGCATAATCGTAGCCATCATTAGTAATAAATAGCCTCCTAGTTAAAAAATGATGCTAAGCAACAATACTGAGAAAAGATCATGACGTTTTTATTAACGCTTCTTGCGGCAATATTTGTCTTAGGTCCACTCATTGCCTTACATGAGTGGGGGCACTATATCGTGGCACGGATGTGCGGCGTCAAAGTATTAACATACTCTATTGGCTTTGGCCCTAAATTATTTGGTTGGACCAGCAAAAAAAGTGGCATCGATTATCGTATCTCAGCATTGCCACTCGGCGGCTACGTCAAGATGCTTGATGAGCGTGAAGGCAATGTCGCAAAAGATGAACAGCATCTTGCGTTTAATTATCAGCATCCGCTCAAGAAAATTGCGATTGTCGCCGCTGGCCCTATCATGAATTTCATCATTGCGATTGCGCTCTTTTGGGTGTTATTTATGACGCCGTCTGAGCAGTTGGCTACCAAAATCGGGCAAGTACTGCCAGATACCCCAGCTGCGATAGCGCAATTACCTATCGGTGATAAGATTGTTGCGATTGATGGGCACGACGTACAGACGTGGGAAGGTATCAACTATCGCCTTGCAGGACGTATGGGTGAGACGGATAATGTCAGCATTACCTTGCAGTCAGATGCTCCAACCAATCAGTCAATCAAAACCTATCAAGCACCAGTCACACAATTTATGCAGGGTGATGCACAAGGTAAAGATGCATTGACCAGCTTTGGTATGTTACCGTGGCAGCCACAGATTGCCCCGATTGTTGGTGAATTGGCGCCTGATGGTGCGGCTAGCCGTCAAGGTCTACAGGTGGGCGATCGTATTACTGCCATCAATAATCAAAACATTGACGATTGGATTAGCGCCACGCGTATTATTCGTGATAATCCCGAGGTCCTACTTGATTTTACTGTATTGCGCGATGACAAAACGGTGCAATTGCAGATTATGCCGCAAGGCAAAAAAGACAACTTGGGTAATGATTACGGACAAATTGGCGCCATGGTGGACCAGACTGAGATTGTTATTCCTGATGCCTACAAAACCACCGTGGTTTACGGCCCTGGCGAGTCATTGGTCAAGTCGTTCGAGAAGACTGAGCAGCTAGCCGTGATGACGGTAAGCTCGATGGGAAAAATGCTCTCAGGTATGATTGGTCTGGATAACTTGTCAGGTCCGATTACCATTGCCAAAGTTGCCAAGCAAAGCTTTGATATCAGTTGGCAGATGGTATTATCGACGGCTGCATTGATTAGCCTGAGTCTTGCTGTATTGAATCTTTTACCGATTCCAGTATTGGATGGTGGTCATATCGTTTATCATTTCATCGAACTGATTCGCGGTAAACCGCTCTCTGAAGGGGTACAAATGGTGGGGTTAAATATCGGTTTACTCTTACTGGCAGGTTTCATGGTGTTAGCAATTGGTAATGACATCAGTAGGCTGTTTTGATCGGTTAATGAGTAATATAATCAATAAAGCACGATATACTAATGGTTTAATGGCGCTTACGCTTTGATTGTTGCTATTATACGCAAGATACTTTGTGTCATAGCCTCTGTACTAATCGTAATTTTTAGTTTATTTTGTGATGCTTTTTATATAAAGTGTTCTGAGTCAGCCATGCATGGAGTTGCGACTTTGTGCAAATGGGCTGGACAACATGTGCTTTTTAACTTAACTTTAGCAAGTTTTTTATTGACGGATAGTGTTTATGCGTACGCCTTTATTTATGAGCGCGGCTGGGTTGCCGTTAGTTGTAGCGATGATGAGTATGCCGGTACAGGCTGCAGAATTTGTAGTGACTGACATCGGTTTCAATGGCTTGCAACGCCTAACCCCTGATAGCCTCTATCCGGTTCTACCTATTACGGTAGGAGATACGGTAAATGACAGTAGCTTAGCTGCCAGTATCAAGGCACTGTATGCGACTGAAAACTTTGCTGATATTCAAAGCCGTGTCGAAGGTGGCAATCTAAGGTTTGATGTTATTGAACGTCCAACCATTGCCGAAGTGAATTTTGAAGGTAACAAACTCATTCCTAAAGAAGGGCTTGAGCAAGGCCTTGGGAATGCTGGACTGTCTGTCGGTAATGTACTGAAGCAATCGACCCTGCAAGGCGTTGCTAATGAGCTGCAACAGCAGTATATCAGCCAAGGCTATTACAACAGTAATATTGAAGTAGATCAGACGGTACTTGATGGTAACCGCGTCAAGCTTGATGTACGCTTTATCGAAGGTAAGCCTGCTAAAGTTGTTGATATCAATGTGATTGGCAACAAACACTTTAGTGATGAAGAAATCAAAGATGTCTTTGCTGTAAAAGAATCATCATGGACACGCTTGCTATCAAAATCTGATCGATATGCGCAAGAAAAACTGGCCGCTAGTTTAGACAATTTAAAAGCATTGTATCAAAACGATGGTTATGTGCGTTTCGCAGTAGATAACGCGGTACTTAATATTAGTGAAGATAAACGTAGTGTGTTCATCGAAGTCAGTTTGAGTGAAGGTGAGCAGTATCAGTTTGGTGACGTCAATTTCTTAGGTAAGCCCACTTTTGATAATAACGAACTAAAAGAGTTGGTTACTTTTGCGCCTAATGAAAAATACTCACAAGCCAAACTGGATGAAACAACAGCCGCGCTCAAAAGACGCTATGGTAACGAAGGGTATTATTTAGCCCAAGTTAGACCAGTACCACGCATTAATGACGACACCAAAATGGTTGACGTGGATTATTATATCGATCCTGCACGTCCTATTTATGTTCGCCGTATTAACTTCACAGGTAATCTAAAAACTCAAGATGAAGTATTGCGCCGTGAGATGCGTCAACTGGAAGGGTCTCTTGCCTCTAGCGAAAAAATTCAGCTATCGCGTACGCGTCTTATGCGTACCGGTTTCTTCAAAGCTGTTAATGTTGACGTAAAACCAGTACCCAATCAGCCAGATCAAGTAGATGTCAACTATACAGTAGAAGAGCAACCTTCTGGTAGTTCAACGATTGCGGCAGGTTACTCGCAGAGCGGCGGTGTTACTTTTCAGTTGGATTTAACCCAAAATAACTTTATGGGCACTGGTAACCGCGTTAAAGCCGCACTATCACGTTCAGAGACACGCGATTCGTATAGCTTAGGATATACCGATCCATACTTTACAGAAAATGGCGTCTCGCAAGGCGTGAGTGCTTACTATCGCGAAACCAAATATGATGATAGAAACGTTAGTAATTACGTCACTGATGCCTACGGTGCTACGCTAAATTATAGCTACCCTGTGGATGAGACCAAGCGTGTCAGTGCTGGTCTGAATGTCGACAATACGACAGTACGTGGTGGCCGTTTCCTCGGCATATCAAACGCACAAGAAATTATCGATGACGGCGGTACTGTTGAAGACTTCACTGGGGATTTCGAAGGTCGTACTGGCTTTAAAAATGATTATCAGACTTACAACTTACTATTGGGCTGGGACTACAGCACACTAGATCGCCCAGTGTTTCCGACCAAAGGTATGAGCCACACTGTTGATGCTACCATTGGTCTTGGCGATTCTAGCTATCAGAAACTCGTTTATCGCGGCAACGTGTATTATCCGCTTTATAAAGACTGGATCGCGCGCGGTTATACCAAACTTGGCTATGGTAATGATTTGCCATTCTACGAAAACTTTTACGCGGGTGGTTATGGTTCAGTACGTGGTTATGAATCATCAACGTTAGGACCTAAGTCACAAGCTTATTATGATGCTATTAACGATCCCGCTAATCAGACGTATAGTACAGAAGAGGTTGGTGGTAATGCGTTAGTTAGTTTTGGTAGTGAGCTGATTTTGCCGATGCCGTTTAAAGGGGATTGGGCAGATCAAGTGCGTCCAGTACTATTTGCTGAAGGTGGTCAGGTATTTGATACGAGTGACAAAGAAGACCGTACCTTCGTTAATCCTGGCACCGGTGAGGATACAGGTGTACCACTATTGACCCAAGACAATAATTTCCGTTTTAGTGCAGGTGCAGGTGTGACTTGGTATACACCAATTGGTCCAATTTCACTTAGTTATGCCGTACCTTTTGGTGATAAAGAAGGCGACGAAACTGAAAAAGTCCAGTTCCAGATTGGTAATACATTCTAGATCGCTAATATCATCTAAATATATCTAATCGTTCTCAAATATTTGTCTAAGTAAGTTAGAATGTCATTAGTTCCCAGTAGGTCGTCAAAACACATTGTTATTTTGACGACCGTTTTATATATAACAATAGTCTATTAATAGTCATTATGATAACGATTGAGCAACTTATCACTCGGATTGAGCAGCGTCAGCCCATTATCAATAAAGCTGATATTAGTGCTGAGCAGTTACGTCACCCATTCAACAGTGTTGGAAGTTTAACTACTGCTGACCAAAAGCAGCTAAGCTTTTTGGCAGACCCTCACTATATCTCTAGTTTGTCTGGTAGCCAAGCAGGTGCAGTATTGGTCACCCAAGAGTATCGTGACCAAGTACCTGAGTCGGCCTTAGCGTTGGTTGTCTCTAACCCATACCTAGCTTATGCTAGCGCTAGCCAACTATTTGCCCGTCAGTCACTATCTGCTGGAATCCATCCTAGCGCTGTGATCTCTGATAGCGCTGTGATTGGTGATGATGTCAATATTGGTCCTTTTTGTGTCATTGGCGACTATGTGAAGATAGGAGCGCGTAGCTCACTTGATGCCCATGTAATGATCGAGGCGCATTCTGAGATCGGTACTGACAGTGTTATTAAGTCGCAAGTGGTTATTGGCCATGATTGTGTCATTGGTAACTACGTAAGATTGCATGCGGGTGCGAGTATTGGTGCCGAAGGGTTTGGCTTTGCTCCTACCAACAATCCTAGTGTTTCAGGCTGGGAGCGGATCGCTCAGCTAGGCCGCGTGATTATTGGTGATCATGTGCGTATTGGTAGCCACACCTGCATCGATCGCGGCGCCATTGATGATACGGTTATTGGCAATCATGTTATCATTGATAATTTGGTTCAAATTGCTCATAACGTACGTATTGGTGACGGTACTGCCATTGCCTCCCAAACGGGTATTGCCGGTAGTACGACTATAGGTAAACGTTGCATTATTGGCGGTGCTGTCGGTATCACAGGGCACATCGAAATTACAGATGATGTGGTTTTATCAGGTATGACCATGGTTACCAAGTCTATAAAGACTGCTGGTTCTTACTCTTCTGGAACAGCTGCTATGCCAACTGCTCACTGGCGACGTGCGGCGGTGCGTTTTCGTCAGATGGGCCGTGACTAATACGAATACAAACAATCAATATTTTAAATACTGCAAGGAAGCCTCATTATGAGCAATAACCATATAGATATCCCAACTGATGAAGACATCAAAAGCTTGGCTGAGCAAGGTCTTACGCTGCCACTGACGTATCATACGATTAAGCATTATTTACCACATCGTTATCCTTTTATGTTGGTCGATAGAGTGGTCGCTTGTACACCAGGAGAGTGCATTACGGGTATCAAAAATGTGACCATTAATGAAGAGTTTTTTAATGGGCATTTTCCTGACGAGCCAATCATGCCAGGGGTATTGATGGTAGAGGCAATGGCACAGGTTTCAGGCATACTTGGGTTCATTAGTGCAGGTCTGACTTCAGAAGATGGCTATCTGTATTTATTTGCTGGTGTAGATAAAGTGCGGTTTAAGCGCCGAGTCATTCCTGGTGATCAACTCATCATTCGTGCCAAGACAGTAATGCAGCGCCATGGCATTTATAAGTTTGATTGTACGGTACATGTCGAAGACGAACTTGCTGCGAGTGCTCAAATCATGATTGCGCGTCAAGAACAGCAAAAAATTAAAGACAGTAAAAGTGCCTAAGTTTGTAATGAGTTAGCATTCATAAGGCGCTATATCGAATCGATCTTCACAATTATAATGAGCTATTATATTGATATTTAACAAAGCAGCGGATATTGGCCTCATTCATGAAGCCAAACCAGCTGCATTTGGCTGACTATTTATTTGCATTAAATGATACAAGGGCCCACATCATGAGTCAGATTCACCCTACAGCACTCATCTCACCATCTGCACAGATTGATGAGACTGCCATCATTGGTCCCTACTGTATCATTGGTGATGAAGTGTCAATTGGACCATATACTGTGTTGCATAGGCATGTCGTTGTGACTAGGTTGACTCGCATTGGTGCGCATAACCAGTTTTATCAGTTTGCGAGTGTTGGAGAGGATCCTCAGGATCTAAAGTATGCAGGTGAGCGTACTTGGCTTGAGATTGGCGATCATAATACGATTCGCGAAGCTTGTAGCCTACATCGTGGTACTGCACAAGATAGTGAGCTGACCAAGATAGGTAGTCATAACTTGTTGATGGTCAATACTCATGTGGCGCATGATTGTGTGATTGGCGATCATAATGTGTTGGCAAATAATGTGGGCGTTGCAGGTCATGTGACTATCGGTAGCCATACAATCATCGGTGGTAATTCAGGTATTCATCAGTTTTGTACAGTAGATGATTACAGCTTAATCGGCGGTGCCAGTTTGATTTTAAAAGACGTCGCAGCGTTTACGATGGTGTCTGGTAATCCAGCAAAAGCTCATGGCCTGAATATCGAAGGCATGCGCCGAAAAGATTGGTCGAAAGAAACCATTGATGTCTTACGCCAAGCGTATCGTACCATCTTTAGATCGGGTCTGACCACAGCAAAAGCGTTGGAGGTTCTGCAAGGTGAGCTGCTATCTCAAGAGCCAAAAGTTCAATTGCTGATTGATTCACTACAAAAAAGTCGTCGCGGGGTGGTGCGTTAAACGCATATTGAACCACTATAGAATCTAGGCTAGATAGTCGTTTTTTACAGTTTTAATCTGCCTAAATTCTATTAATAAAAGATAATATTGTCAAAAGCCATAACCAATTGTTATGGCTTTTTATATTTATGAGTACTTGACTTTTTTGGTCGCTTAGCAGAAACTGAGCGTTTATGATATTGTAAACAATTCTTTCTTAATGTTACGGGGCACTTCACATTGAAGTGTTTACTAAATAGTTTGATAGTAGTAGTCACTATTTATGATGATCAAGGAGGATTGTCAGTAGCGTTATTTGAAGTACGAGGACGCAAAAAATGGCTATCAATAAACAAGAACATGCACAATGGAGCTCAAGTTTTGGCTTCGTGTTAGCGGCAGTAGGTTCAGCAGTTGGTTTGGGGAATATATGGAAGTTTCCCTATATGGTGGGTGAGAGCGGTGGTTCAGCTTTCGTTATCGCTTATTTATTCTGTATCGCACTAGTCGGTTTTCCAATACTAGTTGCTGAATGGCTCATTGGTCGCCGTGGACAAAAAAACCCAGTCAACACGTTTGCGGATGTGGCTGCTAGCGAAGGTAAATCTCGTAGCTGGACCATCGTTGGTGCTACTGGTATTTTGGGTGGCTTTTTAATTCTATCCTTCTATAGTGTGATCGGTGGTTGGGCACTTAACTATATCACCAAAGTGGCGTCAGGCAGCTTTACAGGTCAAGATAGTGATTCTGTGGCTGCGACCTTCGATGCGATGCTAGCATCAGCCGGTACATTGACGATTTGGCACACCGTATTTATGATTTTGACTGCCGTCATCGTTGGTATTGGTGTAACGAGTGGTATCGAAAAAACAGCTAAGATTTTAATGCCACTACTGGGTGTGATCCTTTTCGTTATCGTTGGTTATAACGTAATGAATGGCGGTTTTGGTGAGGCAGTTGCTTATCTGTTCACGCCAGATATGAGTAAGCTGACGGCTGATGTTATGCTTGCAGCATTAGGTCATGCCTTCTTCACGCTATCGATTGGTATGGGCATCATGGTTGCTTATGGTTCGTATTTGGGTCGTGAAGTGAACTTGCTAAAAACCGCACGTACCGTTGTTATTTTGGATACGGTTATCGCTTTGGCGGCCGGTCTAGCCATCTTCCCAATTATCTTTAGTAACGGTCTAGATCCTGCGTCAGGTCCTGGTCTGATCTTCGTCAGCTTACCGATTGCTTTTGGTAGCATGGGTGCAGGTACTATCATTGGTGCATTGTTCTTTTTGCTTATCACCTTTGCAGCTGTCACCTCATCTATCTCATTGCTAGAGCCAACGGTTGAGCTGCTAGAAGAGCGTACGTCGATGAGCCGTACCGTATCGACTATCGTTGCCAGTACTGTGATTTGGCTATTAGGTATTGCCGCATTGCTATCGTTCAACCTATGGTCTGAGTTTACTATCATGGGTAACGGTATCTTTGATGCACTAGATAAGATTACCAGTAAATTCCTGTTACCTCTAACAGGTCTTGCCGCCATCGTATTCGTTGGTTGGAAAATGGATCAGCGTAGCATTCAGCAAGAGCTTGGTTTATCTAATGCTACATGGCAGCTTTGGCAAATTGTTGCAAAATTCATCGCGCCAATCGCTGTGATCGTGGTATTTGTTACCTCACTGATGGGCTAATAGTTATTTATAATGATTTAGACATGTAAATCATCAAGCGATAAAAGCAGCACACATAAAAAGGGCTTAAGATAATTCTTAAGCCCTTTTTTATGTCTAATAATATCAATAAATACTAAAATGGATTAACGTAAATTCAACTCAGGAACGGTTTGTCCACGCTTACTATAAAATTCGCTAACGAATTCATCAAACTGATCTTGCTCAATGGCGTCTCTGATACCTTGCATCAAACGCTGGTAATAGCGTAAGTTATGAATGGTTGCCAATTGTGCACCCAGCATCTCTTTACATTTATTAAGATGATACAAATAAGCACGGCTGAAGTTTTGGCAAGTGTAGCAGTCACATTCAGGATCTAATGGGCCTTCGTCGTTACGATACTGGCTATTACGGATACGCACCACACCAGCATTGTCTGCATCGCCCGTCACGAAATAATGACCATTACGCGCGTTACGAGTTGGCATCACACAATCGAACATGTCCACACCGCGGCGTACGCCTTCAACTAAATCCTCAGGCTTACCAACACCCATTAGATAGCGCGGCTTATCTGCTGGCATATCATCAGGCAGGTAGTCTAGGACGTCTATCATCTCTTCTTTAGGCTCACCAACCGAAAGACCGCCGATAGCATAACCATCAAAGCCGATATCTAGCAGACCTTCGAGTGATTGCTGACGCAAATCAGGATACATACTGCCTTGTACGATACCAAATAATGCGTTGGTGCTACCCAGTCTATTGTGCTCATCAACGCAGCGTTGTCCCCAGCGTAATGAAAGCTCTAAAGACTTTTTCGCTTCATCATGAGTCGCTGGATAAGGCGTACATTCATCGAACTGCATGACGATGTCTGAATTCAAGCTGTATTGAATTTGCATGGATTTTTCAGGAGAAAGAAATACTTTGGCGCCATCGATAGGCGATTTGAAGTTAACCCCTTCTTCGGTAATTTTACGCATGGCACCCAGACTGAATACTTGGAAACCGCCTGAATCCGTCAAAATAGGTTTGTCCCAATGCATGAACTTATGCAAGCCGCCAAATTTGTCGATCACTTCCGTGCCTGGGCGTAACCAGAGATGAAAAGTGTTGCCTAAAATGATATCAGCACCGATGGCTTCGATATCACGTGGCAGCATACCTTTGACCGTACCATAAGTACCAACAGGCATAAAAGCAGGCGTTTGCACGTCGCCATGATTGAGATGAACGGTGCCGCGGCGTGCACGAGTTGCACCGCTGGCTGTTTTATGTAAGACAAATTGCATATGTTAACCGATATATGAGCTATGAAAATGTCGCTAATTATAGCATTGTTAGGGATTTTTTGGATATTGATATTCAGGCCGTCAATATAGCTAGTCAGTGCGTTTTTTTAATTAATGCAATATTGTCATAACCAAAAGACACAGACAGTGCTTCAAAACACACAGACAACCCTTACGTTGCGCTGGTAAAGTAAAAGTCATAATAGTGACGTATTCAAAACCATCAGAGCATACTTTAAGAAAATGGAGAGGTTATATGAAAAAGACAGGTTATTTACTATTGGTTGGCGGGATATTATTGATATCAAAAGGGGCGATGGCTGCTGATCCAGAAGAGCCAGAGTATACGTTATTGGCACAATCAGATGACTTTGAGTTACGCCGTTATGATGAGCAATTAATCGCCCAAACGTGGGTAAGTGGTGATCAACGCGCGGCGAGTCGTGCAGGGTTCAAAATCCTAGCGGATTATATTTTTGGTAATAACACTGCGCCAACTGGTGGTAGCAGCAAAATTAGCATGACAGCGCCTGTCACCATGCAGCCTGATAATGGTAAGTCGGATAGTGAGTCACAGAAGATCGCAATGACCGCACCAGTCAGTATGCAACAAGATGATGGAAAGTGGCGCGTACAATTCACGATGCCCAGTAAATATACGATGGAAACGTTACCAAAACCGAATAATCCAGAGGTTGAAATCATCGAAGTACCCGCTCAAAATTATGGCGTTATCAAATTCTCAGGATTTACTGGAAGTGATAAAGTAGATAGGAAGACACAAGAACTGCGAAATTGGATGCAAAGTAAAAATTTAACGCCTACAGGTGATCCAGAATTGGCACGTTATGATGAGCCATGGACATTGCCATTTTTACGTCGTAACGAGGTAATGATTGCTTATGAGCAAAAGTAATACATGGGTATTAAGGCATATAGTCATTGTTCTTAGTCATTTAGATTATTGATCACAAAAAAAGACAGCACTTGCTGTCTTTTTTTATCTGATATTTTGGATATTTGATTTAGTTGTTTTGCTCACGAATGATATTCAGCATACGGCGCAATGGTTCTGCTGCGCCCCACAGTAGCTGATCACCAACGGTAAAGGCACCTAGATATTCAGGGCCCATTTTAAGCTTACGTAAGCGGCCTAATGCAACTGTTAATGTACCAGTCACTGCGACTGGCGTTAAGCGCTTTATAGTGGCTTCTTTATCGTCTTCGACCAAATCTAACCACTCATTGCCGCTATTTTTTAGGGCGGCTTCAATCTCTTCTAGAGGGATATCTTTTTTGAGCTTAATCGTTAGGCCTTGCGCGTGGCAACGCATTGCCCCGACACGTACACACATACCATCGATAGGAATCGTGCTAGCTTCGTCATTACCAAGAATCTTGTTAGTCTCAACGCCGCCTTTCCACTCCTCTTTTGACTGCTTGTTTTCTAACTGCACATCGATATAAGGAATCAAGCTACCAGCAAGTGGCACACCAAAGTACTGTGTAGGAAAGTCTGCTGAACGCTGTGTCTGAGCGATTTTCTTATCAATATCAAGAATGGCTCTAGCAGGGTTGGCTAGTTCATCTTGTACAGCGTCATGCAAGACACCCATACCTGAGATAAGCTCACGCATGTTATTGGCACCAGAGCCGCTAGCCGCTTGATATGTCATCGCGCTGACCCATTCAACCCAGCCTTTATTAAACAGCTCACCAATCGCCATTAGCATCAATGACACGGTACAGTTGCCACCGATAAAGTCTTTTTTGCCACTGGCTAGGGCGTCATCAATGACGCTGCGATTGACGGGATCAAGAATGATGATGCTATCGTCTTTCATACGTAGCGTACTTGCTGCATCAACCCAATAGCCAGTCCAGCCGCCATCACGTAGTGGCTGGTGAACTTTTGAAGTGTAATCACCACCTTGGCAAGTAATAATCACATCACAAGCAGCAAGCGCTTCAACATCATGAGCATCTTTTAGTTGGCCAGTTTCAATACCGTCGAATTTTGGCGCATCGCCACCAGCATTGCTGGTTGAAAAGAAAACAGGCGTAATACCGTTAAAGTCATTTTCTTCCTGCATACGTTGAATCAATACTGACCCTACCATGCCGCGCCAGCCTACCAAGCCTACTGTTAAGTTACTCATGAAATTCAGTCCTATTGACAATTATTTGTTGCATCACCAACCGATAACAATGCCGTGAATGGTACAAAAAAGCAAGGCGTTTTGGCTATTATTTACTCGTTTTCTATACACTATTAACTATGTGTACTATAACTTTACGTTATTATTAGAGTCGCGCTTAGGTATTGGCAAAATATATTTGGTTATCCGTAAAGGATAAGGCTCTCGATAAAATACTTATTATTTTGATTGGGTAGGTATTGTAAATTTTTATGGCAGTTGTTGCAGAATCGCGACTCATATATAGGCGAAAATCTTATGAAATGCTAAAGTAAGCTTCTAGCATTAATACTTGATGTCAGTTCAGTCATTAATACTTGATGTCAGTTCAGTTAGAACTCAGTTCATTTAAAACAATGATGTGTGTTGTCATGGAATGAATGGCATATATCATCATTGGCCCCATTATCATCTCAATAAACGGTTATTACATACTATGGATCTCTCACTATTATATTACAGCTTACAATGGCTAGCAGGATTCATCGCATTTGTAACGATCTGGGGTTGGGTGCCACTTGATAATTGGTGGGTACGTGGCGTCGAATTCCCACGCATTCAGATAATGGTGCTTGGTGTCATTGCATGGGTTGGCATGATCATGTTTTTCCCGGAGTGGCAATTGGGACAATGGTTGTTATTTATAGTGCTTAGTATCACGTTAGTGTTCCAGTTAAGAATGGTATTGCCGTATACCAAGCTATGGAAAAAAGAAGTTCAAAAAGCAAAAGACAAGCCAGAAGGGCAAGTACATCAATTAAAAATCATGGTCTCAAATGTGTTAACACCCAATGATGAAACACAAAAATTGGTTGATTTGGTCAAGCATAGACAGCCCGATATTTTAATTACGCTTGAAACTGATAAGAAATGGGAGAAAGCCTTACAGCAAATTGAGTCTGATTATCCATATATGGTGAAGGTTCCGCTGGATAATCTATACGGTATGCACCTGTACTCTAAGCTTGAGCTCATAGATCCTGAAGTGAAGTACCTAATGATTGATGACATACCTTCTATTCATACGCAGTTACGCCTGCAAGGTGGTCGAGTGATTTGGCTATACTGCTTGCATCCTATGCCTCCAAGTCCAACTGAGGCTGATAAATCTACCACGCGTGATGCTGAGCTGTTGATGGTTGGCAAGCACATCAAAGAAAATGAGCAAACCGCGATACTGGCTGGTGATCTCAACGATGTGGCATGGTCAAAAACCACGCGCCGCTTTCAGCGTATTTCTGGGCTGCTAGATCCTCGTATTGGTCGACACTTTATCAACACCTTTCATGTCAAATATCCGTTTCTGCGTTGGGCATTAGACCATATTTTTCATAGTGCTTGCTTTACAGTGGTTGATATCAGACGTATGCCGTCTATAGGGTCTGATCATTTTCCTGTAATGACGACTTTACAATATGAGCCAGAAGAAACGAGCAAGCAGGAAGGCAATGCGCCTACTGCAGAAGCAGAAGATGTGGCAGAAGCAGATAGCAAGATTGAAGAAGGTAAAAAAGAAGGCAAGAAAATGTCAGATGAACGCAGAGAAGCGCAAGGCAGTTTTAGTTGATGAGGAGTACGACGTATAGGTTAAAGTTTACTCTTATAACGTAAGCATATGCTTACGTCAAATAAGGTCTTTAGCTTCTATTCGTACCAAATTGATTGTCCTATAATACATTCATCAACACAAGGATACGCAAGGATGCAGTGTTGAGACGGTATCAATAAAAGAACAGGTCAGCCCGCTGTCTTATATGTTACTGTTTATGACTTAGGATGAGTCAACATGGAAGAGAGATAATAACAATAACATGAAGCACTGAAGCCCCGAACCAATCGCCCTAGGTTCGGGGCTTTTCTTTGTGTATGATTTGGAGAGGCAATAGGTTGTTTATAGACTAGTTATAGTATTTAGTTATCTGTATTTGACCAGTTTGCTATCAACTATTCCAATTAGTGTAAAATCAGCTATCGGTTGCATTGCTTGATGTGGCCAATCAGGATTAATAGTCTTAAGGTATATGTCGGATTTGTCCTCACCAATAACAACTTGCTTGAAATTAGCTTGTGTATTGTGATCATAGCGAACAATAACTAAATCGCCATCTTTTAAGTCTGCTAAAGCTATCTTTGGTTCTACATAAATAATTTCTTTAGGTTTGAATTCAGGCGACATGCTTCTCCCTTGAATAACAAGACAGAAAGCCTGTTCAGATAAATGAGGCAGCTTGGGTGTCCAATCAACTATATGGTTTATTATAGTCGGTATATTATTAGAAAAGTTGGCAGCTATCGTCCAGCTAATGATAGGAGTCATCCTTTTACTACTGCATTCTATAGAAGGGTCTTCAGTAGTTTCGTAGATATTGTTTTTCTGATCATCATGCGAAAGTAGCCAGTTGGTAGTGCAGTGTAAACAGGTAGCTAGTTTAGAAATGTACAGACTTGAGGGCTTTGTATAACCATTTATCCAGCTTGATATAGTCGCTTTACCTGCACCTGTTGCTCTTTTTATATCTGCTTGTGTAATATTAAGTTCATACATTCTTTCAGCTATTTTAGCTGCTGTACTTTTCATGAGTTCCCCATTTTCTGACGTAGTGTATGCAATAAAAAAAGAGTACATGCTACTGCACATACCCTTTTTCGTTAAGCTGTCTCATACCCATATTACTGCTCATTGCCGAGTACTCAAACAATAGGCAGTTAGCCTAACACTTGAACGTAAGCACCTGCACGCAATTCTTGCAACCAGTCTTCTTGTGCTTGAGGCGCTAGGCGTTGATATAAAGCTTGGCGTGCCATATTGCGACGATATTGCTCGCTGACATCCTGCTGACGCTTACCGTCAACTTTTAGGATATGCCAGCCGAATTGAGTTTTGAATGGAGCAGAGTAGTCACCAACGGCTGTGTTTTTCATTGTGGCTTCAAATGGACCTACCATATCTTCTTCACTGACCCAATCAAGATCACCACCGCGGCCAGCCGATCCTGGATCGTCTGAATAGGTTGATGCTAAGGCAGCAAAATCAGCGCCGTTACGCAGTTGCTCATACAAATCATTAATTTTCTGTTCAGCCAGTGCATCTGTCTGTAACTCATCGACTTTTACTAAGATATGACGAGTATGCCACTGCGGAATCAGCATGGTATCACTGGCTTTTTTATCAGCCAGCTTAACGATATCGATACCTTCAGGCGTTAGTAACGGCTCACTGACTGCACCAATATCGAGATTGGTAATTTTGCTTGATAGCTCTGTCGGTAGGGAGGCCGCTTTGTGAAAGCCCATATCACCACCTTGAATAGGGATAGGATAGCTACCTTGGCTTGCAGCGACAGCTTCAGAGACATTGACATTTGGCGCAAGTAAACGAGTACGTAAATCTTGTGCAACTTTTAGCGCTTCCTCACGTTGAGCTGCTGATAGACGGCTGTAGTCATCTATATAAGGAACGCGTACATGCACAGTTTGGTATTCACTTTGGTTCAAACGTTTTGCTTCAGGCGACGCCAAAAATGCATCAATATCTTGCTCGCTAATGCGTACTCGGCGACTGATTTGACGCTGCTGCAGCTCTTGAATAGCAGCATCTTCGATCAGTTGAGCACGTAATGCGGCATAACTACCAGGACGCGCGGCATCTAAGCGTTGCTGTAATGCTGAGATGCTATTAAGCCCTTGAGATTGAGCGATTTGAGCAAGGCGTTGATTGATCTCAGTTTCATCAGGAGATAGGCCAACACGTTTTACCATTGATAGTTGCAATTCACGCAAGATAAGCGCGTTTAGTACCTCTGACTGCAGTTGCGCTGAGTTTGCAATAGGTTCTCCTGCTGCTCGTGCGCGAGCTTGGGTTTGTGTAATGGCATCGACCAATTCACTTTTTAGGATAGCGTTTTCATTGACTAAAGCGACAATACCATCGGTGCTATTGGCAGGTGTCAAGCGACTTACTGCATTCTGATTAGCAGTAGTCGAGGCTTGTGCTGTGGCAGGTTTCACAGTCGCTGCTTGAGCACTTAATGTCAGTGCAAGACTGGCACTCATAGATAGCAGTACAGCGCGGCTGGTTTGACGTAAAGAAAAAAATCTCATGATGCTCCTCATCAATGTCATCGCATCGGATGGTAGTCGGTCAACGCAATCCAATACTTAATAATCAAATATTTGACAGCGTGGCCCATAGTAGGGTTATAGATAATGTCTTATAAATATTTGTGCAAATAGTGCGGTAATCTAGCAAAAAATCTCGTTAGTCTTTCCATGCAGTTTGGACAGGTTCAAAGCCTAATATCTTATCAGAGAGCAACCGTGTTAGACGGCTACTGCCACTGCCAAGCCCATTTAATCTAATTTCTGCCATAACAGCTTGTGTTGGCTCGTCTTTGACGTTTAAGTCATTATAGTAACGGCGACCGTAAACTGCAAAGCCAAAGCAGCAATCTTCATAATCAACACCGATGAGTGAATCGAGCATCTTGTTACGATTATAGTCATACTGACCTTGAGCTAATATCCGCCAGCTATTATTGATAGGGAAAACGGCAGAGGCGGTAAATGCGGACAATGGTAACTGATCCGTATTTTCATCACGCTGACGCTTGACATAGCCCACATTGAACAAGCTATTGTCTGATGGCTGATAACGTAGCTCAGTCGTGATATAGTTCAAATCATAGTCGTTAGTCAGCGCACCGCTTACATCAACCCAAAAATTGTTATAAGGTTGGGTGCTGGTATCCCATACCATACCTGAGGAAGAAGAGTTGAATACTCTTTGTTCATCATCAAGCGTAACACGACCATCATCTATATAGAACTGTTCTGCAATGCTACCATCAAAACGTGTCACACCCGTTGCATCGATGTAACGATAATTGACGCCAGGCGTGATAGAGTGCAAATCTTGCAGGCGATCATGGCCTAAGAACCAACTGTCTGAAAATAGCTGCTCATAGTTAATAGACGCAATACGAGTATTGAAGTTAGGAATATCATTTTGATTTTTATACGGTGAATAAGTGTATTTCACCCGTGGACTAAGCAGGCGATAGCCACCCATGGTGTCATCAAAAGCACCGAAGGGTGAGCCTGCTTGGTAGAAATTCAGACCTGCATCAATACTGGCTTGTGGAACGAATACTGATTGGCTACCATCTCCTTCACTAATGTTATTGTCTGCCAAGCTGTCTTCATCATAGGAAGTATAAAGGTGCTGTAGGCTTAGCTTCGGTCTAATATAGCCCCAAGACTTCTCCATCGGATAGACGGCACTTATTTTGTTATAAATGCGTGCACCGCTCTTTTCATCCTCAGAGCCATCATCAATAGACTTCTTAAAATAGGCAGAATCATGTACACCAGTGATATCAAAGTTCTTCGCCCACGGCAGTCGATAGTTGAGCTTTAATTGTGGTAGGCGTGAATAGGGTTTGTCTTTATCCTCTAGAGCCTCACCATTATCAGTAAACGCATCTAACGTTTGAAAGGTTTCTACTTTTAACTCACCATCGACGTAATCATTATAATAATTAACTCGAGCGCGCCTTGGTAGATTGATCGTGTTATCTGATAAACCTAAGGTATCAAAATCATCAAGATAATCTGCATCTGATACATAGCTGTATTTGGCATCACCACTTAACCGCGGAATACTTTTGGATGACCAATAATGATCATAAAAAAAGCTTTTACGATCTTCGTCATTATATTCTTTGTCATTAGGCAAGTATGAACCGTTAAAAATACCTTCTCCGTAATTTTCGGTCAAATAGCGGAACTCACCTGAGACCATAGGATTACGGTCGGTGTATACATGCGTATTGAGCGTGGCATCGTAGTTGGGCGCTAGGTTGAAGTAATAAGGAACATCAATCTCGACACCACTCTCACTACTCACGCTAGCACTTGGTAACAAAAATCCGCTACTACGACGACTGTCTATTGGAAAGTTAAAGTAGGGGAGATAAAAGACGGGCACGTCAGCAATGCGAAAAGTCGTATTATAGGCTTCGCCGCGTCCTGTATCAGTATTCAAATCGATACTTTTGGCATCAAATTGCCATTTACGGTTGGTGGGTGGACAGGTGCTAAACATGACCTCGTCCAGCTCGTACTCACTATCATTGGGCTTATTCAAGCGCTTAGCATAACCGTGTGCTTGTAGCTCAACACTAGCAAAAGCCACATCGTTGGCTGTTGATTGACCAGTTTCAGTATTATAGTTTAAGCTGTCTGCAACCCCAATCAGACCACCTTTTTTTGCTCTTTCATTAAAGCTGGTTTGAGCGTTGCTCGGTGCGTTGCTACGTTGCAGTGATTGTCCTGTCGCCTGATCGGTAAACATGACTCTACCTTGTGCAGCAGCCACCCCATTGCTTAGATCAATCACAACTTTTTCTGCTTCGATATGCTGGGTACCCTGATCGACTTTCACATTACCCGATAGTTCAGCATAATTGATATTATTGTAATAACCGTAGTCTGATTCTGTGAATAGAGGTGCTTGATTATTGGGAATACTGTCAACATCAGGTACGGGTTGTCCATTTGCACCGCCAGCCTCATTCACAGCACGCTGATAATTGGGGTTACTATTTGGATAGACCCATTGACCTTCACAGCGTTGTGCACTATCTATAGCGTTTGGCAGTAATCGTAAGTTCTTACCGACTTTTGGAATGGTCTGCGCTGTAGGCGCTAAAATACTCTGTATACTATCTGACTCAGCATTTTCTGTATTATCTACGTCATTTGAGACAGGGGTCTCTGGTGTGAGCTCATAAAATTCTGCCAAACGCACTAGACTGTCTTGAACGCTCTCATCACTGATATCTAGCTGACGGTTATCCGCTACGGTATCTTGAGACGTGACCATAGCATTAGCGCGTGTGTCGCGGCCTACCTGATTGCTATCTGTCCTATCTGATGATTGTATCGAGGCGGTATCAGAAGACTCATTGATCTCTGTGATATTCAAAACATCATCGGAGGCGCTGTCCTTTAACGTAGCATCGCTTACGAAACCTGTGTCATCAAAATCAGAGGCAGGAGTCGCTCTTTGAGAATTATCGACCTGAGCGCGCGCTTCTTTATAACGGATATCGTTGTAATCACTGCTTTGAGTGACATTACTGTTATTGGTATCAGAGAGGTAGCTGCTCGTACTACCAGCACTTGATGGCTCAGTTGTCTGTGTGTCAGCATCGTTGATGGCAGCACTAACCGTTAGGCTAGATAAGCCTAAGGCACCAAATAAGATCAAACGAATGCTTTGGTAAAGCGGAGAATATAACAAGGGCACACCTATGATTGCAGAGCCTATTGGATTGCGATACTGAATTGCATAGTCGTATTATTCAACAAGACAGAGTTGTTAATGAACGGCTAAAAAATCACTCATCGATAGCGTCATCTCAAGAATTTGGCTGTTTTACATATAATGACGACTAATCATAGTCAAAAAAAACCAAATCAGCTACACTATTTACCAAAATTTATAATATAGCCAAGCTGCTTTTAAATGAGCTAAAAATTTCAGCTTAGCGTTAAATTATTGAATGATATCTTGATATGTCTACTGACGCAGTTGTTGCGGCTTAAGATATGACCATTTTAGCAAGTATTTGCCTGACTTATCACTACTTTAATTATTTATGATTTATATTTAACCTGCGATGCCCATTATGACTGATAAAACCACTATAGAGCCTGACATGACCGATAACAATAACGACAATCGCCAACAACAACTCGAGCATTGGTTGCAGCAAGTATTTGTAGATAAGCCCTTTAATCTAGACAGCTTACCGGGTGATGCGAGTGCGCGCCGCTATCATCGCATTCAACTGCTAGAGGCTGGTGGGTCAGGAGATACGCGTTATATCGTCATGGATTCTGCTGATGAGCAAGATGCCATGCGGCAGTTCATCAATGTTGCCAAGCTCATGTCGCCTGCAATCAATGTGCCGACGCTCATCGCACAAAATCTAGAAAAAGGTTTTTTGGTGCTACAAGACTTTGGTGCAGTAGAGTTTGCTCATTTGCTGAATGATGCAACACCAGAGCAAATCAATGACTATTACCAGCTCGCCATGCAGACGTTAGTAGCGCTGCAAACGGTGCCAGCCCGTACTGCAAAATCTCAGTATCAGCTGCCAGATTACGATACGGCGTTATTAGATCGCGAGATGAATCTATTCAGCGAGTGGTTTATCCCTTATATCGGCGTAGAGCTGAATGAGAAGGTATGGGAAAACTTGAAATCGGTACTTATCAATCTAATCCTGCTGCAGCCACAAGTCATTGTGCATCGCGACTATCATAGTCGTAACCTCATGCAAGACCAAGCGGACACATCGCGCTTAGGTGTGATTGATTTTCAGGATGCCGTAATCGGATCTTATACTTATGATTTAGTATCATTGGTACGCGATGCTTATGTTGAATGGCCAGAGCGCCAAGTATCTGCATGGATTAACGACTTTTGGCAGCTACAAAAGCAACAATCGCTAACCACAGCCGATAATGTGGTTCAGCTTGAAAACGACGTCAATGTAATGGGCGTACAGCGTCATTTAAAAGTACTAGGAATTTTTATTCGATTATCTGAACGCGATGGCAAAGATCGCTATTTGGCCGATATTCCCAAAGTCATGCGTGATTTAATTATTGAGTTAAACTGGCTGGCTGAACAAGGTAATGATGAGGTCAAGCATGCCGTCCTACCTTTTAATCAATGGCTAAAAGATGCTGTCGTACCTGCATACAAAGGTAAGTTTGCTTCAGCCTAGATGATGCTCAATCAAATTAATGATATAAATAATAAAAATAGGAGTAAGCATGTCTAGCTCTACGATTACACAAGCCATGATTTTGGCTGCTGGTAAGGGCACACGTCTGCGACCATTGACACTAGAAACGCCCAAGCCTTTGGTTGAAGTAGGTGGACAGCCACTTATTGTCTGGCATATTAAAGCACTACAAGTCGCAGGTATTACCGATATCACGATCAATGCATCATGGCTGGCGGATAAGCTGATGGATACCTTAGGCGACGGTGCGCAATATGGAGTCAAACTACATTGGTCAGTAGAAGGTGATGAACCGTTAGAGACGGCAGGTGGCATTTTTCAGGCATTACAGTCAGGCAAGCTGCGAGACGAGCCATTTATTCTCGTTAACTCTGATGTTTGGACGACCTATGATTTTGCTGAGTTGCGAGACTATACATTAGGCGCGGATCAGCGCGCGCATCTGTTACTGATTGACAATCCAGAGCACAATGATGGTGGTGATTTCGCTATTAATAATGGTCTTGCCAGCGAGCAGCCAGTTGGCAATGCGGACAAATTCACTTTTGCTGGTATTAGCGTGATGTCTCCGACGTTGGTAGAGGGGCTCGTATCAGGACAGCCTGCTGCATTGGCACCATTACTTAAGCAAGCGATGATAAAGTTTCAAATTACTGCTGAAGTGATTACCGACAACTGGATCGATGTTGGCACAGCTGAGCGCTTGGCACAAGTGAATGCGTTTATTGAAAAAAACGATGCCGATAATCATCAAGGTCGAGTAAGTTCATAAGATAAGCAAAAATACACTGGTAAACACAAAAAAGCAGCGTTGATTATTCAACGCTGCTTTTTTACACAGATGATTTCTATATCGTATCCAATCTTTATCAATAGAAATGAAGAGTGAATACAAGGGCTAGCAAATTGAGAGCGTAGCACATAGGTAACGACATTATCTGGTAACAGTATTGTCTGATAACCGTGTTAAACGCCCATTGCCAGCTTAATCAATTGGGCAATCGTAAAAATCGTCAAAAATCCTGCGGCATATAAGCCTAGGAACCAAGCCCATTGTCTTTGCTTTTTACTCAAATGTTTTTTACTGAGATTTTTCATAAAGACCTCTTGTCTGACAAATTGAGCACAGGTGCCACAAAAATGTGTAGCACCTGCTTATCTCATTACTAGCTGCTTGTCATTTACGATGACTAGTACATATGTTCGTGATCAGTTTTGCCCTTGAACACATAGTACGCATAAGCAGTATAACTTAAGATGATAGGTAACATGATTACCGCACCCACCAACATAAATGATAGCGATGTATCGGCAGCCGCAGCCTCATGTAGAGTCATCTGATAGGGCACGATATAAGGGAACATAGCCACACACACCCCAATATAACCCATCAAAAACAGCGCGACAGTCAATAAGAAAGGACGGTATTCACGCTCTGTAGTCAAATCTTTACGCATGATAAAGAACAATATGAGTGCAATAATCGGCATCGGCGCTAAGTAAGGCAAGCGTGCTAGGGTGAACCAATTTTCAAGCGCTTCAATGTCTGAGAAGTACATAAAGATCGTCACGATAATCATTGCGACAACCAGTGCTGACAATAACCACCCTGAGATTTTTCTTGCCCAGACCTGCAAGTCATGTTCTGTCTTTAAGATCAGCCACGTCGAGCCTAATAGCGCATAACCAATGATGACCGCAATACCACTGACAATCGAAAAGGTCGTGAGCCAGTCAAAGGGACCACCCGTGAACAGACGATTACTGGCATCAAGACCATGTACCAACGAGCCAAGCATCACCCCTTGAAAGAAGGCAGCAGTGATTGAGCCGACAAAAAACAACGAGTCCCATATGTAGCGATGCGTGCTAGATTTGAAACGAAACTCAAACGCCACGCCACGCAAGATCAGACCAACCAGCATCAAAAACACAGGTAAGTACAGCCCTGTCATGATGATGCCATAAGCGACTGGAAAAGCTGCGAATAGACCGCCGCCACCCAATACCAGCCACGTCTCGTTACCATCCCAGAATGGGGCGATAGAGTTCATCATGCGGCTACGATTTTTGTCTGAGCCTGCAAACGGAAATAAAATACCACAGCCTAAATCAAAGCCATCAAGCAGTACATAAATGAAGACTGCAAGCGCAATCAATCCACCCCAAATTAAGGGTAAGTCTAATACATCACCGAAATTAAACATTAGCGTAACCCTCCATCATCGATGTCATCTGCTGGTGTGTCGATATCTTGCTTGGTAGTGTGACCAGCAGGATCATTATCTCCGCTCAGCGTACGACCTTGACCTTCGGTTACTGAATGCTCGTAGAAATTGTCTTCGGCAGGATCGGTATAAGGTTTTGGCCCTTGACCAATCAAGCGCAAGATATAAAAGCTACCTGCACCAAAAACAAAGGTATAAACGATAATAAAGCCGATTAACGTGGTGGCAACTTGTTGGGCCGCTACGGGTGACATACTTTCAGCTGTACGGATTACACCATAGACTGTCCATGGCTGACGACCTGTTTCGGTGACAAACCAACCGGCAAGTAGCGCGATAAAGCCAAGCGGCGTCATCATCATCCATGCACGGTGGAACAGCTTGCTGTCAGGATTGAACTGCTGTTTTTTGAAGTATTTATAGACACTAAATAGACCCACAAGCACCATTAACATACCAATGCCAACCATAATACGGAAGGCCCAAAACACAATAATAACGTGTGGTTGATCTTCTGGTGCCCAGTTTTTGAGACCTTTCACTTCACCATCTAACGAATGGGTGAGAATCAAACCTGTGACATAAGGGATTTTTACTTCGTATTTATTGGTTTGATTTTCTTGATCAGGAATCGCAAAGAGACGTAATGCTGCCCCGCGCTCATCTTCCCAGATACCTTCCATGGCTGCGACTTTGGCAGGCTGATGCTCAAGGGTATTTAGTCCGTGCTCATCACCGATTAATACCTGCGCAGGTGCCACAAAAATCGCCATGATCATCGCCATACCCAACATCACGCGGCCATGTTTTCGGTGTTCGATGTGTTTTTTGGATTGTAGATAATAAGCACCAATACCACCGACCACAAAAGCAGTCGTCAAGAATGCAGCGGTCATCATGTGTGCGTAGCGGTAGGGGAATGAGGGATTGAAAATAATCTCAAGCCAGTTGGTTGGATAAAGCAGACCATCAGCACCGACCATGAAGCCTTGCGGCGTCTGCATAAAGCTGTTGGCGGCCAAGATCCAAAATCCTGAGATCAACGTACCGATAGCGACGGTTGCAGTGGCGACAAAGTGCATGCGCTTACTAACGCGGCCCCAACCGAAGAGCATGATACCCAAAAAGGAGGCTTCTAAGAAAAATGCAGTCAGTACTTCATAAGCGAGTAGTGGGCCTAAGACGTTACCCGCCTTATCAGAAAAGACTGCCCAGTTGGTCCCGAACTGGTAAGACATTACCACCCCTGAGACCACACCCATACCAAACACCACGGCAAATATTTTTACCCAGTGTTTGTAGACTTCCGCAAAAACAGGATTGCCTGTTCTTAACCAGCGAAACTCAAGTACGGTCAGCCAGCTGGCAAGTCCAATAGAAAAAGCGGGAAAGACGATATGAAAAGAGACAACAAAAGCGAACTGGATGCGCGCGAGTGTCAGCGCATCGAGCTGGTCAATCATAAACGTAGCGAACATAAACGGTTACTCTCATCTGTTAGCTGAATAGCGCTGGCTTCCGTACAACGCTTAAGTAACTGTCCGTAACTGTACATAAATCAAGGTGACAAAGATTACGGGCAATGGCTCAATGACGCAAAACTTTACTTTAGCAACATTAGGCATAAATTGTGGCTAAGCTTGCGACTCACTGTTTAGCTGAATTGAATAATTTATGTCCCTATAAATTCATATATTACAGTCATGTGCTGTATATATTATGCGCTTCCCTAGATAGTCACGCAACCCATACCGTTAGACAGCTACATACCTATGAGTCAGAAAAACAATCATAAAACACTCTTGAAAATAAAATTAACGTTATGAATAACAATGACTTGAGGATAGCGAGTATTTCTTCATAAAACATCTGTTCTGTTTATTACTTGGTGTCCCATGCATTAAAACGTTCCCAATAACAAAAACATACATCATTCTTGTAACTGTTTATGCAAAATTCGCCGCAACGTCAAAATAGTTTGTGGATTGGTTTGAATACTATGACCGCCATTGATAACTGTTTCAGAGGCAGCGCCATCTAGGTGAGCACTGGTATAGGGAACAATGCCGTCTGATAAACGTTGGGTTAGGGCCTGACTGATATTTTTATCAACAGTGACGGCAGCGACCAGTGGCTCAGGAGGCAGCTCTGATGTGTCATCTGACACGCTGACACTTGCGCTTTCGTCTTTAGCGTCTTCTTCTACCGCTTGCGATAAATCAATTTTGGCACCGTCAGGCTGTGCTTGAGCCAGTCCTTTGGTGATATCAGCATCATTATTGGCAATAATTGAATGATAAGTCACACGGCTATTAATCGTCAGATCTTTGGTTAATTCGATAAAAGAAGATTTGTCACTGAGCTGACTGGCACCATTTTGTAGATATAAAGCGCCTAATGGGTTTTGCGCCAGATCCCCTTGCGTGGCAATCGTCGCTAAGTTATCAGTCACAGTCTTGACCAAACCGACTGGCAAATAGACGATACGGCGCAGCGCACGCGTAAACCAGCGGTCTGCATAGTCAGTGCCGCGAAAAGGTGCAGATAAAAAGACAGCGGTGTCTACTTGTGGCAAGGATTGTAGCTCAAACCGTTTTTTTAATTCCTTTTCACCAAACGATTCTTTTAGTGCATCGCGGATTTGCCGTTTTTCACTACTAGAGAGAATGTCTTGATCATCAAGTCTGTCCAAATCATCGACCAAATTATCATCGGACAGCATCATGCGCGCGATAAGGGCACCCATGCTGTGGCTAATGATCACGCTGTTTTTACTGGCGCGATTTTGTCCTGTCGGGTCCGTCTGCTCGTAAGTAGTGTTGATTAATTGCTGAATCTGATAGCGGTTTTCTAAAATAGGCAAATTGGTTGGATAAAATATTTGCCAAACTTGGTAATTGTCGCGTAGCTTATCATCATTGAGAATATCGTTGGTGAGATTGACCCACGTTGCAGGGCTAGAGGCCAAACCATGCAGCATAATGATGACACGCTTGTCAGGGTCATAAGGTTCGAGCATAAACAGTTTGGGTAGACGAGCATCTGGCTGGCGCGTGATGAGGTTCAAATAACCCACGCTATCTAACTGGTTTTCTGCCAGCCACATTCCATACCCTGCTGAGAAATTGGCTGCTAACGGATAGTTATCGTTAAGAATGTTGACGGTTTCAGTTTGGTATGGATTGTATAGATGAATATCGAGCTGGCGACTGCTCAGTACATCCAGCACACTATCACCACTTGGTTTGATCAAACCAGTTAGCAGTAGATGACCAGTAGGATAAATGCGTGAGCTTGGCTCGCTATCCTTTGCATTGTCAGTCTCATTGGCTAATCGACCCGATAGTGATGAGGCCAATAACTGGCGAATCGTGGTGGTGTAACGATCATCCAGTGAGGCAACTAAGCTGATACCTAAACCGGGACGTTTGCTAACAGAGTTCAGCCCAGAGAGACGCAGCTCGTAAGTAGAAACTAAGTCGGCTAGCGCAGAGTCTTGCTTATGAGCATTTTGCAAATAGTTGTTTTCATTGGGCAAATAGATGCCGAGGTCATAATCATCTACTTGTACTTTCATGACCTTAACTTGGTCGATCGCTTTACCTTTTAGCGGAGCTCGGTTGGCAATCGCTGCTTGATCGCTGCTATCGCGCTTGGCAGAAGGGATAGTTAAGTATTCTACTTTTGTGCCATTCATCAATTTATCTGAGTTTTCAGTCGATCGATAAAGCTGCGTGATGACATCATTGCTGGCAGCGTTGTAGATATCTTGGGTCTGAATATCGTTGTCAGTTGGGATGCGGGTTTGCGCATGAGCACTACTATAGCTTTCATCAGCACCCTCAAAATCATGAGTCAGACTGTCATAAAATAAATAGGTATAGCTATATTTAACCGCATCAAATAGCCTATCCTGATAATTGTTTAAGCAACGATTGGTCTCTTCTTGCTGCATTTTGGCATCGTCGTCGCTCAAAGGCGCATTGGCGTAGTATGGGTCAAGTGGTGGACGGGCGAGTGCATTGCGGCAGTTTTGTGAGTCGGCAAGCTGGCGCGCTTTTGCGTAGTGCAGTTCTGCAAAAATCGCCAGTGCAGGTCGATAGTGTTTATTTAAAATACTATCCGTGAGCTGAGTCAAGCACAAGTCGAACTGCTGCATACAAGCTTGTTCGTTAAGACCTGCCGATAGCAAGGCAGATGCCGTATCGCTGCTTAGTTGATTGTCAGTGACGATATTACCGCGCTGTGCTGAGATGGTCTTGGCCGATGCTTGTTTTTCTACCGAGACGACACTACAGGCTGGTAGCAGCATTGCCGCTGTCAATAATGCGACTGAGGCGATAGGCCGCATTTTTTTATTGGCTTGCGTTACCGTGTTTTTGCTAGGGCTAGCAGAAGTCATAGGTCAGTCCGGTAAAAAAGTAGTTATGAGAAAACCAGCAATGGAAGTGCTCTTGGTTATAATAGAGTTTAGCGTAACTTTTGATATTAGACTATTTTATTTGAAGGGTTATAACCAAGTGCTATATATCGAACGACTTTTTCAAATGATGGTTATTGTTTTGAGATACACTTAAATTTTGGGTTAAAAGGGCATTCATTTAGACAAAGTAGAAAATGATAAAGTAGAAAAAGACAATGTTCTGTGCAAGCAGGTTTCTATTAGACACAAAAAAGCTAGACACAAAAAAGCGCCTTTGCTTTATATTCATAAAAACAGAGGCGCTAGGTATTCTAAGACTATCAAACTATTTGTTTATCTTTAGTATAGACAAACAGTACCAATTTAGGCACCTGGTTTGACATTGATATCTGGTGCAGGGATGTCCCAAATGTAGAATTTGCCATCTTCCACCAGTTTGATTTGTTGAGGAATCACGGTGTTGTTAGGGTATTTTACTTCAAGACGACGTAGGCGCTCTAGGGCGTTAGCACGGCGATCACTGAGTAGGTCTGACTGTGCCAAGCTTTGCTCTGCTTCGGTATAACCTAGCGATACGGCACGGTCTAGATATTTTTGGCCTTCTTTAAACCCGCCACCTTCTGATAGCATCATGCCATATAAGAAGTTGGCTTCACCGCTATCTGGTTGAATTTTGATGGCACGGTCAACATACTGTCCGCCGCGTACCGTGTAGTCTGAGCCCAAGTCTAGATTACGACCCATACCATTTAGCTTGGCTGCGCGAATCAATACATCGTAAGACGCATTTGGTGATTTGGCGTAAGGCTCAATCCAATCGGCCAATACTTTGATTTTTTCGCGAGTGTAATGGCGCTGAGTGCGGTTAGGGAAGTTTGGTGGATAGTGACGAGCATTCGGTGAGACGTCTGCGATGAAATCATCAAGCAAGCTGACGTCGAGCTTGTCAGTACCCAGTCCTTTTTGTTGTGGGATCAAGACGGTTTTGATAAAGCTCACATCTGAGAGCTGTACTTGTGGCGTTGGGATATTCGAGAGCTGACCGCTGCGCAGATCAATACCAGTCGCAGTCATCGGACCTGGCTCATAGACACGAGTGGTACCGCTGATCACAGGGGCATTAGCTGGATTCATCATTTGCGATGCTGGTGGCTGAGCGGCGCTGACAGGTACACGATTTGGTTGAGTATTGCTTGATTGCATCATCTGCGCTGCCTGTGCCGTGCTCAAAGGCGTACGGTTAGGCTGAGTGTTGCTTGACGGCATCATTGGCTGAGTATTAACTGATTGAGCGCTATTAGCAGGCGTAGCATCTGTTGTGCTTTGAGCTGTGCTGGCCGTCGCACCTGGCCTTGCCAGACGAATCACACGTTTGCTGGAATCTATAGCGCTCGGTACAGCAGGTGCTGATGATACAGCAGTGTCAGCTTCTGCGGCATTCACAGGCGCAGAAAGCATAATTGCACAGGCGGCCGCGAGCGCAGTCAAGGTTGCAAGCTTCGGTGACTTGGGAGACGCGCTATTAGAGAGAGTTGCTTTCATAAAAATCATTACCTTATTTAATTTATTTAGTCGTTATTTATTCATTAATCGGTTGATAGGTAGGATATATTTTTGCTGCAAAATCGTACAAATTTTTAATACCCTAGCAAATTAAGCTTTGCGCTATCTGTGGTAGGATTGTTACTCGCTAGCGTTGAGCAAATCTAGCAGTGTTAGTTAGACCAGCCATGCCATCGATGAACTTATTATATATACCTCTACAAATGATAAGCAGTCGCCTTCATACGGTTGGCCATCCAGCGCATCGTCTGACGTACAGGTGGTGACAATGCAGCGCCGCCACTTGCCAGTGCGAGCTCGCGATGATGTCGCTCTTCGATATCCATTTGTGCCAGTATTTCTCTTGAGCGTTGATCATGTTCGGGTAGTTGATCGATATGATCTTGCAGGTGCTCGCTGACTTGTGCTTCTGTCTCCGCGACAAACCCCAAACTAAACTCATTTGAGATGGCACCTGCGACTGCACCTAGGCCAAAAGACATCCCATACCAAAGCGGGGTAAACACACTCGCATGGCTACCCAGCTCATTTAAGCGCGTCTCGCACCAGACCAGATGATCGACTTCTTCTTCAGCAGAGTTTTGCATGGCTTGCTTGACGCCACTATCTTTGGCAGCAAATGCTTGTCCATGGTAGAGACCTTGCGCACACACTTCACCGGTATGATTGATACGCATCAGTCCTGCGACATGACGCGCCTCTGTGATGGTCAGTTCAGGAATCTCGTCACTACTCACTGGCAATGGGCGCGTACTGGGGTTTGAGTTTGGCACGACAGCTCGTAATGCTTTGTCGACCCCAAGCAATAGCTGATCGATTCTGGATAAGGGACGCAGGGCCATGGTTCACTCCTGATGGCGTTAAATTCTATCAATAAAATAAGACTAGCGACTGCTCTAGGGCAATAATCCTGTGTACAGCTCTTATGCACATTACTATAGCAAACAATCCAAATTATCGGCATCAATATTATTACCTTGATAACGCATCGATTGCTATCGTTATTTAAGCTCAATATGGCTTATTTATATAACCACTTCATCATTGGTTTGGATAACCGCCTGTTTGATATGCCTATTTAGCTTAAGGTATAAGAAGATACCAAAAGCAATATTGAGCACACCTGTTACCAAAAATAGCTGCGGTAGACTTAGCCCTAATGCATTTAAGATGACAATCGCAAAAATCGCTGACGTGACCATAAATATCGCATTGAATATGTTGTTGGCACCCACGATACGCGCGCGATGGCTCTTCGGCGCATAGGCCTGCATTGAGGCATATAAAGGCACAATATATAAACCGCCACTGAATCCCAATAAAAACAAATCAGCAAAAACGCGCCAGCTCCCACTGACACCAAATAAATCACTGATGCCAAGCAATGTGTCATTATTCACATTTATGTTTAGGCTTGAAAGTGAAAAGTACAAATCAATAGCAAAGATACTCAATCCAGCAATACCAAAAGGCAATAGGCGCAGGCTTACTTGGTTTTTGGTCAATGATTTGCATAATAGTGAGCCTATCGACACGCCTACTGAAAATAGCGTCAATAGAAAAATCACGACCGACTCATCACCATGCAAAATGACTTTGCTGAACTCTGGCACTTGGGTCAAAAACGTCGCCCCATAGAACCAAAACCAGCTGTTGCCAAGAATGACAAAAAATAAAAATGGCAGAGAGTAGAGATAGCGCACCGTAGACAAGCTGGTGGTGATAATATTCCAGTTAATCTTAAGATCTGGCTGCATAGCTGGCATGTTAGGGATATAACGTGCTGCCAGATAACCCAGCACAGCGACGACCAATACGGTGGCGCTAATCCAATACAACGAGTGTGATAGCTGAGTTAAGATACCAGCGACAATCATACCAACGAGAATAGCCAGAGAAGTGCCCATTTGAAACAGACCGTTGGCACCGACCAGTTCATCTTCTTTCATCGCCTGTGGTAGATAAGCGTACTTAATCGGTCCAAAAAAGGTCGAATGCGTGCCCATCAAAAACAACGCGACAAATAAAAGGGTGTACCATTCAAAAACAAAACCAACCGCAGCGATTGCCATGATGACCAGCTCAAGCACTTTGATAAACTGCGTGAGCTTGGATTTTTCATACTTATCAGCGATTTGTCCTGCCAATGCCGAAAACAAAAAGTAGGGCAGTATGAATAACATCGCGGCCAAATTGTTTAAAATACTGACTTCGACGCCCAATTGACTGGCAGCGGTATAAGTCAGAACCAGTATGAGTGCTTGTTTAAAGATATTGTCATTAAACGCACCCAAAAACTGGGTGAAAAACATGGCGCTAAAACGGCGGCGCTTAAATAGCTGAAACTGATTGGACATGAACGTTCCTACAGATGAGACGCGGCTGATAAAGTAAGAAGAGGCGCTGAACGCAGCTTATAATGCGATAGCAATCATCAATATTATCAAAAACTTATCGAAATACAGCATAGGTTTTATCAATATTAAGCCGTATAATAGCAAGGCTTAGGTAAAAATACATGAAACCTGCGCTATGATTTCATAATTAACTAAGTTATGATTTGTAAATTTTATATGGTTGCATTAAAAGGTGCGAGCGACGGTAAAGGTGAAGGCCTGCTATCAATCAAGACTGTTTGTATGGTGTCACCCATCGAGTGCTGAGATTTAATATGCGCTAGAGACTTCCATCATGACAAGCAACGTAGTAAACCATTAATTTCAGCCCACTGCTATAAGTTTATTCACCGGTCAGACTTGGCGATAGTCATCGTTAATAATAGTATGCCGCGTGAAGGGATAGGACGTAAACATGACCCAGCCGCCTTCAACTCGAGCACGCAACATATTAATGAGGCAGCGTGACAGCGTGAGTATTCAGAATGATATCAGCATCCAAAGTACTCATGTCGGCACTCCCCGTATTCATTTCAAGCGCTCAGCGCTCTGTACCGCGCTAGCTACTAGCTTAGTCAGTGTTGCACCTGCGGCATTGGCTGAGACAACCAACACAAGTATCACCAATCCATCGACCAGTAATCAAGTCGCTAAGACTCAATCAGCTAACAATCAAAAGGCCAATAATACATCAATCGCACTATCAGACGATGATACCCAGCTCGATGCTGCCCTAGATGCACTACGTCTAAAAAAGGCAGTGGAGCAAGGCATTATTGATCAGTCGGTCTTGGATGACTATAGCGAACAAACACTAGGTATCAAAAAATCAGGCGCTAACTTGTCATCTTCTCAGAATGACAATGCCCGAAATAATAATCAGAATAATGGCCTGCAAGATTCAAGTCGTTTCGACGACGATATGTACGCAGAAGGCATGCAAGCAGACCTATCTAACGATGATTTGTTGCAGCAAGCAACGGCGATACAGCAGCAAGGCTATCAGATGATGACGCCTGAGCAGATTGATCGTGAGTTGGCTGTGATGGATTTGCAAAACGCCCAAGATATCGACAGCATTAACAACGACAGTGCTTTTGATGCGCCAATTGCTACACTAAACGACACAGCGCCGCCCATCGGCTTAGATGTTGAGCTAGATGCGACCGACTTATCTGCACCTAGCAATCTTGACACATTAGGCAAAAGTGAAACGGCAGCAGAGCAGGCAGCCACAGCTGAAATTATGTCACGTCCCATTAACGTGAGTGACTCTGTCAGTAGTGGCAATGTCAATGCGGCAAATGGCATTAATGACGAGATAATAGCGGGTAATGGCGATATAACCGATGGCGGCAACATGCCCTCAGATGTGATTGATCCTGAAGACTACCTACCGGATTACCAGAATGATACTCAGGCCGTTAATCAAAGCATCGAGCAAGCTGACCAGTCAAAGCCACTCGCACGTAATAAAAGCAATATTGTTAAACGCCTTTATAACCGGTTGTTCAATGGTGGCGCAATGGCATTGCCTAGTGTGGAGACCACGGTTTATATACAACAAGCCGCTGGCGAAGACACGGCTAATGGTCAACCAAAACTCGTCAAGGCTGACAACGATATTCAGCCAATGAAAAACATTAAAGCGGCCCTTGATGACACCTCAGTGCGATCAGTCATTGATTTTACAGCAGCGCTACCACGTCTGCGCCAAACAGCATTGGATGCTGCCAAAGCAGTGGGTTACTATGACGTGACGCTTAGTCTACGTCAGCCTACGCGTGATACGATCAATGTGGTGATCGAAGAGCTTGGCGAGCCTGTTATTGTAGACAGCCGTATCGTTGATATCCGCGGTGAGGGCGGTGAGCAAGCAGAGTTTGTCGCGCTTGAAAAAGAATTACCACCGCAGGAAGGTGATATTTTTAACCACCGTGTCTACAAGAGTAGCAAAGCCGCGCTTGAGTCTTTGAGTAATACTTATGGATATTTCGATCAATATTGGTTGAACAAATCTGTCGATATTATCTTACCAGACAACAAAGCGGATATGTCTTTGGTTTACAACACAGGCGACCGCTACGAGTTTGATGATGTTGTTTTCTTTACCTATGACAAAGAAACCAACACGCTGACACAAGACCCTGACAAGTTACCGGTAGAATTGTCATTATTGCAGCAGTTGTATGAGTTTGCACCAGGCGATCCTTTCTATCGTCCATCAGTGACAAAGTTTAGTAATGACTTATCAGCGACCCGCTATTTTAATATGGTCAATGTCGAATCGATATTACCGCCAGATGATCGGAGTGAGGCCAGTACATTGGCATTTGATAATGCACCTGCCAATAGCAATGCTATATTGGATGAGGATGTTGATAATGATGGCATCTCAGATATGACTGGAGATAATGCTACTCTAGCAGCATCCAATAATCGTTTGGCTAGTACAGAAGATACGGGTAGTAGTACTGGTGTATCTAGTGAAAGTGCCTTGGGTGACGGTAGTGGAGAGACTGTCAATGAAGCTGATATTGCTGCTATCGAGTTTGAGGCTGATGAAGAAACGCTTGATAAGCTACAAGCCGTTAAGCAAAAAGCAGAGCGCCTAAGTAACTTACCTGATAATCGCGTACTAGATGAAAAAGACCAAGAGGCTGATAACTTATTAGGCAAAATTAGTGATTCAATTAGCAATGTTGCCCAAAAAATATTCCCTGATGATGCAGACTTCACCGTCGATGAGGATTTCGTACCGCCAACGCTGGCAGGACGTAAAACACCGCAAGACGTTGTGACCAGCAAAAAAGTACCGTTATACGTTTTTGTATACGCTGATAAGCCACGTGATGCTCAAGTTGGTTTAGGTTATGGTACTGACACAGGCGTTCGAGCAACCGCCAAGATCGATTATAATCTGCTTAACCGTCAGGGCTATCAAGTAGGCGCAGAAACGGAAGTATCCAGAATCAGCAAAAACGTCGCTGTCTATGCAAGCCGCCCTTGGAATCACCCACTCAATGACAAATTGGATGGGCGTCTTACTTATGAAGAAGAGGTTATTGACCAAGGCAAAGGTAACTTTGATTTATCTACCACCACATTAAAAGCGGCTTTGGCACGTAATATTCGCCGTGATAGTGGTTGGAATCGTAGCTACTCTATGCGTTATCGTTTAGATGAGCTAGAGACTGGCGTTGACGGCGCTGCGCGTGATGATTTACCTATCCGCTTTACCTCGTCAAACCCCAAGCAGCAAGCATTGCTGTTTGGCTATGGTATGAATAAAACCGACACGGATAGTGCGACCAATCCAACGCGCGGTATGCGTCAGTATTATTCGATTGAAGCAGGTGCTGACAAAGCGCTCAGTGATACTGATTTGGCCATCGTGCGTGCTGGTGTTAGCGGTATCTATAGCTTTGGCGATGACAAAAAACATCAAGTGCTTGGTAGTTTGAATGGTGGTTATATTTGGGCAGATGATTTCTATGATGTGCCTTATAAATTGCGCTTTTTCGCAGGTGGCGACCAAAGTATCCGTGGCTATGACTACGAGAGCTTATCGCCACTAAACGATAAAGGCTATCTGACAGGCGGACAAGTACTAGCGGTTGGTAGTGCAGAGTATAACTATGAGTTCAAACCGGGCTTTCGCGGTGCATTCTTTACCGATGTTGGTAACGCGTACGACAAAGACTTTGATGCTGAAACCAAAGTTGGCGTCGGCGTCGGTGTGCGCTGGGCCTCTCCTGTCGGAATGGTGCGTGTCGATGTCGCCGCAGGGGTGACAGAAGATAATATTCCTGTGCGACTACACTTCTTTATTGGCTCGCCATTGTAAAAGCTTACTTCCTACATATGAATACAGATCGCTTGAACCGTTTTATTCATTACTTATCGTACCGATTGCTGGTCATCACTTTTTAACGTAGTTGAGTGTCATGCTGACAGAAAATACCCCGCCTAACAATGCACCAGATGAAGATCCAGCACAGCGCGATGCTCGTGCCGTTAGGCGCTGGTATCCGCTATCATTTTTACTCAAGCTACTGGTACTGATTCTTATCGTACTAGCGATTATGTTTGCGATATTTTTTTATGCCGCAGGCACTGATTCTGGCACCAAGTTTATTTTAGAAAAAATCAGTGCTGAGACGGGTATCGATTTCAAATATGGGCGCGGTAATTTGCGTGATGGTATTTGGTTGACCGATATCGATATCGATGCAACTGAAGACCTTGAGGTATTAGTAGACAAAGCTTATGTAAAAATAGGCTGGCGTGCAGTATTTGCAAAAGAAGTGCATCTGAGTGATGCCGATATACAGACCATTGAAATTCTCAATAAGAAACCACCGACTGGTGAACCGTTTGATTATAAAACCCTAAAGTTACCAGTCAATCTACGTTTCGATAAAGCAAAAATCGATAAAATTATTTATAAACAAGTAACCAAAGATCCTATTGTCATCAATGACATTACGGCTCGTGATCTGACATGGGTTGGTAGTACCGTCACGGTAGGTCGCGGCGACTTACAGTATGCTGAGATCGTCAAAGTCAGTGCCCTACAAGGCAAGATTGACTTGCAAGGCGACTATCCGTTGGATTTGAGCGCGATTGCAGAAGTCAGTGCGCTTGAAAAGGCATACATTGATCCACTGAATATTACGGCAACTGGTACGCTAAAACGTACGGTTGGGCAGGTGCGTAGCCGCTATAACGACAGCGATGTTAGTGGCGATTTTGTCGTTCAGGCACTGGATACAGGGTCACCATTTCAAGCAAAACTACAATGGGATGATATTTTGGTTCCTTATGCAGACGATCAAGACATTCGTCTGCAAAGTGGTATGGCGACTGCATCAGGGGTCACCTCTGAGATACGACTTCGCATCAATACGGAATTGACTGCCAAAGACATTCCGTCCGGTCATTATCAAGGGCGTGCGGTCATTGCAGACAGTCAGTTGCGTATTGATCGCTTAGAAGCTGACGTTCCATCTGGGCGTTTGGTAATACAGGGTATATTAGGTTGGAAAGATAGCTTTAATGCGACGCTGCGTGCGGCTGGTAGTAACTTTGATATTCGCCGTGCTATTCCTGACGACTATGCTGATTTTAAAGCTTATGCTCCGCAAACCCTTAATGGCAGGTTATCGCTACGCTATCAGCAGCAGAACAGCAAAGGTAATACACAGATTGATGCAGATTTGCGTCAGCGCGATGGTGAACATATCAATGCTAATATGATCCGCGGTAAAACCTCTGCTAAGTCTAAGCAAGTGGCGCCTTGGTACATTGATGCCACATGGCAAAATTTGATCCGCCGTGATGTCCCTAACATCGGCAATATTGATAGTCCTCGCGGTCAGGCAGATGTCATCGTTCGTGGTTCAAACCTATCCGTCGATGCCAATGCCGTTATCAATGAACTTAATGCTGCACCTAAAGGCAACTATGATGTGCGCTTGCGTAAAGCAGGTGACGTTATTGACATCAATCGACTCAATTATGATGGCATCGTAGGCGATCTGTCAGGCACCGGACAAATTCAACTAGCAAATAAAAACCGCCCACTGACGTGGCAAATCGATGCAGCGACCAAGGGTTTATTGCCTAAAGAATACCGTAGTGACTTACCACTTGAGCGTCTAACAGGGCGTGTGAGTGCTCGTGGTCGATTGCTAAATATCACCAAAAATGGTGTGAGCGGTCAGCGTCATGTGATTACTGTCAACAATACCGACTTACAGGCACAGCTTGATGCCACGCAAAACAGTCGCGCGATCGGTATAACAGGTAGCGGTGATGCCAGTGTCGATATCGTGGGTGGTGAGTTATCTGTATTTGACGCACGTTTTGATGGTCAGATCGATACAGCAGACGTACCAAAAGGTCGTCTATCAATCGACGCAGCGGGTACACCGGATCTGATTAGTATCCGCAAACTAAATTATAATGGTGAAGCTGGAGGAGTGAATGCCAAAGGCGTCATTGATTTGCGCAATAACATCGGCTGGACCGTCGATGGTCGCTTTGACAACTTCAATTTGGGTTACTTTTTACCCAATAATCCAGCAATCATCACAGGTGATCTAAAAACCAGTGGGGAATGGCAGGCTGCGCCTAAAAACAGCCCAAATGCCGCAGGCACATTACAGCGTTTTGCCGTGAATTTTGATGGGGTCTTGGATGCCGAGCAATTACCAGCAGGTAAGCTCAACATTGAGGCTAGCGGTGATAGCCAAATGATTCGTATCAAGCGCTTCCGCCACGTGGGTGCAGCAGGTAGTATCGATGCCACAGGAACGGTCGATGTGCGTCAAGGCATTGCATGGGACATCAATGCGGTGATGGATCGCTTCAATATCGGATATTTCTTAAAGGATACACCAAGCCTTATCACGGGTACCATCGATACGGATGGGCGCTGGGGCGATACACAGCAAACGATCAATATCAAACAAGTCAATCTGAGCGGTATGCTGAAAGGCCAGCCACTTAGTGCTAAAGGTAGCTTGGCCGCAAAACTGCGCTTGCCAAAAGACTTAGCCAGTTATTTCAAACGTCTACAAACACAAGATGCCCAAGCACAGTATAAGCAAGTGAATGCATTGATCGATAGTTTAAATGCTGACAACTTGATACTGCGGTGGGGTGACAACTATGTCACTGCTAATGGCAATGCCAAACAGCTACAAACCAAAATTAATATCACAAGCTTAGATCAATTATCGGACAAGCTTGCTGGCAAAGTGACTGGTGGAGCGACTTTGTCTCAACCAGCAGGTCAGGCACTACCAACGATTTATATCGATTTGGTCGGTGAGCGAATTGCACTACCGGGCTTTATTTTGCGTCAAGGTCGTATACGTGGCAAGTTGGTTAATCTAGCCAATAGTCCAAGCCAGCTTATCGTCAGCGCTGAAGGTCTGGATGCTGCGGGACAAAGCTTCGATAGTGTTAAAGCATCATTTAACGGTACTGAAAAATCTCATGTGGTTGATCTCAATGTGGCCAATAAGCAACTGGACATTGATGCCAGACTAAAAGGTGGGTTCGATCGAAACACGCTACGCTGGTCAGGGGTCATCGGTAAAGGCCGCGTTAAATCCAGATACGCTACCTTAAATCAATTACAGCCAGCACAGCTGATTGTGAATTTGCCTAATAATCAAAATGGCAATAACACAGATCTCAAAGTACAGTTGGCTGCACATTGTTGGCAAGCCACGGACCAAACGGGCAAGCTATGTTTACGTAAGAACTTAGTTGCTTCTCCAGCCAGTGGTGAGGTCGATGTGGCATTGCAGAATTTAGATACGTCATTATTTTCAGTATTCTTACCAAAGGATATTGATTGGCACGGCAAGATTAATGGTAAAGCCATTATCGGTTGGCAACGTGGTCGTCCGCCAACCATTAACACGACACTATATTCAGATAATGGCAAAATCGGCTTGATTCAAGACGGGGATAGTACGCCTGTGACACTGCCTTATAAGCGTGTTTCACTAATCGCCTTGTCGGTGCCAGAAGGTATCAAGCTGCGTACCGACATCAATACGGGTCGCGGTGCTCGCGGCTATGCTGAGGTCGTTGTTGATCCTTATAAAACGCCAAAACCAATCTCTGGTGCACTCGTGTTAAATGAGCTTGATTTGGCCATCTTTAAGCCTTTCTTCCCAGGTATGCGAGTACTAAAAGGTAACGTTACGATGGCAGGAGGACTTGGCGGTACGCTAGATAAGCCGCAGTTTTATGGTGATGTGAAACTCTCTAATGGTCGCATCGCCATGCTAGACTTGCCAGTGAATCTGACCAATGTCAACACACAGGCCAAAATTCGCGGTACGCAGGCGACTATTGATGGTACGTTCAAAAGCGGTACAGGAACAGGCACACTGACAGGTACGGTCAATTGGCAGCAAAAGCTACAAGCCAAATTGAGTGTTGTTGGTGAAGGGCTCGTCATTACGCAGCCGCCTCTGCTAGTGGCTGAAATCAATCCTGACATTGACATTATCGTACGTCCAGGCGACCGCTATGTGGACATCAAAGGGGCAGTCAGCGTGCCGTCAGCGACCATTCGTCCACCAGAAGCCAGCGAAGACATTGTGACTCAGTCTGAAGATGTAGTTGTGCTGGATCGTCGTTTGATTGGTAACATCGATGATGTATTGGCAATGTCAAAACCTTGGTCTATTAACGCTGATATCGGTGTCGATTTAGGCGATGATATCAATTTCCGTGGTTTTGGTGCCGTTATTCCATTGGCTGGTGCGATTAATATCAACCAAAATGGCACGGGCATCATGCGTGCAAAAGGAGTGGTTCAGGTCTCACGTCGTACCAACATTAATGCTTTTGGTCAGAGCCTAGAACTCAATTATGGTCAAGTGCGCTTCAATGGCGATGTCATGAAGCCTAGCTTGAGTATTGAAGCTGCAAAAACCATTAATGGTAAAACAGTGGGTTTTCGTGTGAAAGGTACGACTGAAAGCCCAAATATCATCGTCTTTAATAATGCAGGATTGACCCAGCAGCAAGCGATGAATGCACTGGTGACAGGGCGAATCGATAACAAGAGTGCGACTCAAATCAGTGAGCAAGGGTTCAAATCACAAGTGACCAATAACTTGGCAGCAGCTGGCCTGAGTTTTGGTCTTAGTGGAACGCGTAGCCTTACCAATCAAATTGGACAAGTTTTTGGCTTACAGAGTTTGACCGTTGATGCCTCAGGCAGTAGTGAAGATACCAACGTCAATGTCACCGGTTACGTGACCCCTGACTTGTATATTCGCTATGGCGTAGGTGTTTTCAATGCTCAAAACAGTCTGTCTGTTCGCTATCAGTTGACTCGCCGTATCTACGTAGAAGCCAGTTCAGCCGCCGAGAATGCGGTAGACGTGGTCTATAGTTGGCAGTTTTAAATGACGCATTTAGTAGACGGTTAATTTATAACTGACATTATTAGAAAGCGATTTTTATTATTGCTACTCAACAAAAAACGCCTTGTAACGAAGGCGTTTTTTTATAAGTGCAGTGAGCTTAGTGTGAAATTATTTGGTCAAAATTAAGCGGTTGTTACGAGTCAAACGTAGTCGATACTCTTCACCTTCATGCTCAATACGTACTTCTTTGGTCAGGGCAAATAGATGCTGCGACTGTAGCGTTGGCAAACGATTTTCACGGCAGTTTAGATAACGAGAGATAACCATACTCATGGTGAATTCCTTTTGATAAGAAGTGGCTTAATAAATTAGCTATATCGTAATGAACTTTAACGATAATAATTATCATTTAGATTGAATAAATTTGCAAGGTAATTGATAAAATAAAATGCAGTCATTGTGTAAACTTATATAAGGCTGGCGTCACAAACTGCCACAAAACGCCAATGCTTGAGTTTTTACCTATGTAAAAAAATATTGAGAGGTTTGCTTGAATGATATGAAATCTATGCAGGCTCATCAGAATATATAAGCAAACAATTAGAACGCGGCCAAAACAGACTTAACAGTAGAGGACAATGCTATGCCAAGTGAAACCAACAATCAGGCAAAAACTAAAGACATAACCATCGTCAATGTTGCGGTTGCCGTTATTCATTATGAAGACAGGTATTTGCTTGGGTTCCGAGATGCGGCCCAGCATCAAGGCAATCGCTATGAGTTTGTAGGCGGTAAGATAGAGGCTGATGAGTCAGGAGAGCAGGCATTGATTCGGGAGGTCATTGAAGAAACAGGTATCAGTATTTCTCAAAATATTATTGTTAAGCTTGGGCGTTTGCATCACGACTATGGTGACAAGCAGGTGAGCTTGCAGGTGTATAAAATTGAGCTAACCGCACAGCAATATGAGCAGCACAAAGACTGTGAATATGGCCTAGAAGGGCAGGCAATGACTTGGGTTGATAAGTCTAAGTTACTAGCAGGAGAGTATCATCTGCCCGCTGCCAATAAAACTATTTTGGAGTGGCTGAAACTTCCTGCAAAAATAGCGATTACGTATCCACTTGCCCATTTTTCTGCCCAGCCAAATCCCGCAGCAGCATGGGTACACTATCATCGAGAACAGTTGGCACCAGAGTCTTGGGTTTATATCCGACTAAAAGCGTCTGAGTCAGAATATATATCCGAGCAGCTAATGGATGTGCGTCCAGATATTCTAGCGATTTTGCCGTACGACAATGACTATCAGCACTCCAAAACGACAAGTACAGAGGCAATGGTAGAGGCAAAAACGAGTCGTTCGATTGTCGCTAGACATCTGACGCATTCGGGATTAATGGAATGGTTCAATGGTACTCAAGATATTGCAGAGTCTGAGCAATTAGTCTACATCTCGAGTGAGTATCCACTGATAGTCAGCTGTCATGATATTGCCAGCATTCTAGCCGCTAATAAACTTGCGAGTATGCTCATACAGCAGCAGTTGCCGCCAGTGATTGGCGCTTTTTTATCTCCTGTACTTACAACTCAGACGCATCCTAATACGGTGCCACTTGGCTGGGAAGCGTGGTCAGCTTTGGCACAGTTAGCTGACATGCCAGTCATTGGTCTGGGCGGTTTGGCCCCTGTCATGATTGACCAGACATTAGCGCACGGCGGTGTCAGTGTCGCAGGCATTCGTCAGTTCCACGAATAAAAAACCAGAAGGTGATTGCCTATTAAGCAGTAATATCATTCACTTAACTATGTTCGCTTATTAAAATAAGTAAGTATAAATAACTGATTTTTAAGTTATTTGTCCAATCAGTAACTATGTGATTATGATGTGTGCATACCAATGCATAAACACATAGTTATTTACAAACCGTTGCGTTTCCCTACATTGCACTACTGTTTTAATAGTCCAGCTGCCCTTAATATATATTGCATATCTAAAGCACATTGATTCTGATCTTTATCAATGAATTGTCTACTAACGCATTTATCAAAACTTATAATAAAAAGAGCGTTTGTAGCAGCAGAGTTCGGATCGATAATTAGTTCTAAAACTCAGGCTCATTATAGAATCAATTCGGATGAATGATGCAGATAACGTATTTTAACAGTCACTATTAATAATGGTATCCCTATGAAAACCAATAAGTTACCTGATTCAGCATGGACTGACTCACGGGCAGCTGGTTCTCAATCTCAGCAGCCTATACAGTCAAACAGCTATAATAACGGTCGTCATGCGCCACAGACAAAAAATGCGAGTAATGATGCAAACTATAGCCATAAAAAACTGAGCAATGAAAACTTGAACGGCGAATATTCGCACCATCTGGCAGAAGATATGTCTTCGCAAGACAGCTATTTTGGATACAAAAGCGCCGACAAAAGCCTCACTAAGGCAAAAGAGTCCGCTATGAGTAACAGCAAAAGCAATCAAGATCTGAAAAATAGCGATAGTGATAAAGAACAATTCAACATTGTTAATGGCTACAAGCGATCAGCAACGTTGAATAAAGACGAGCCGCTAATCTCCGAACTTGTAGACGACCAAGCAAGTAATTTGCAAGACAGCGCTAAGCAGATCCTCGATACATCATCAACTACTATCAACTCGTCATACAAAGACATACCGGAGCGTATATTTATGAATGGACTTATCAAGCATACAGGCATTGCGTTAGCGATTATCATACCGCTAGCGGCATTTTCAGCCTATGCTGCAACGCCGCCCACTAATATGGCTACTGCCAGTAATATGCAAGATAATGCGATGAGCGAGAAGATTACGACCGATATGCTATCAGTTAAGCCAAGCGATATTATCTATAAGTCTGCAAGCACACCAACGACAGTGGATAGTGTCGATCTCAATGAATACGCTGGGACATGGTATGAGATTGGACGTCTACCGATGTATTTTCAACGTAAATGCGCAGGTGATGTTACTGCCAACTATGCTCAGAAAGATGACGGTTCAGGAATCACGGTTACTAATAAGTGTGTGAGCGAGGATGGTTCAGGTATTGTTGCAGAAGGTTTGGCTAAGCCAGTCGATGAAAGCGGCAGTAAACTAAAAGTGACGTTTTTACCGAAGTGGATTCGCTGGATCCCAGTCGGCCGTGCTGATTATTGGGTATTAGCACGTGATGCAGATTATAAAACTGCGCTAGTAGGGACACCTGATAAAAAATACTTATGGCTCCTAGCACGGTCGCCAAATATCAGTCAGGAAACGTATACTAAATATCGTCAGATTGCTCAGCAGCAAGGTTATGACTTAAAAGAGTTTACGTTGACGTCGCAGAGCAACCAAACGGTGAATTTAGCACCACAATAGATATAATGAAAATTATTGCTTCAATTAATTAAGCGTTATGGCAATTATCATTTAAACGACGTCCTAATAAGGCAGCACATATGGCTGCCTTTATTTTTATCTTTGTCTATATATGAGTCTGTATATAACGACAAAACCTATTATGCGCAATAGCTAATCGGTTACTACTGGCAAAATGAGGCATTTTAGGCTAAAATCTAGGCGATTTGAATACTCTGACGTCAAGAACTGATATTGATAGTGGTTGATTATCCTATTAAAGTCACCACTTAGAGCATACACGACTTATCTTATTTATATCTCTTCATATTTTATCGATCATACATTACTGACCATAAGGATGTTTCTCGTGAGCAACGCTGATACCTTACGCCAATTACATCAAGACCACTTAAAAAACTACAACAATCAAGAGCAACAAGCCATTGAGCTTATGGGGCTATTGAGCAAGCTCTATAACGAGCAAGACGTACAAGTGACTTTGTTTGGCGAAACGCTAGACGCTACTTCAGTTGGTCAAATACTTGCACTACATCAAAAAGCAGCATTACGCGACAACGATGCCAAAGCTATCGATATCGCTGATACTTTAGCGATGGTAAAAGTTATCTCAGAAAACACGGATATCCAAGCCACCCGTATCGATGTCGGTCAATTGATTGCTAATGATACTGATGTACAAGCCGCTCTACAGTCTATCAACAACGCTGGTGCCGTGAATGGCGCAACGGACGTTGTACTGTACGGCTTTGGTCGTATCGGTCGTATTTTGACTCGTCTGCTATTGTCACAAGCGTCAAGCGCAAAAGGCTTGCAGCTAAAAGCGATCGTTGTACGTCCAGCGGCAGCTGGCGACTTGGCTAAGCGTATCTCATTGCTTGAGCGCGACTCAATCCATGGTAGATTCTTAGGCGGCATCAGTATCGATGAAGATAATAACGGCATGATCGTTAATGGTCGTTTTGTACAAGTTATCTATGCCAAAGACCCAAGCGAAATCGATTATACTGCTTATGGTATCGACAATGCGCTAGTTATCGATAACACCGGTATTTGGAAAGACGAAGCGGGCCTTGGCAAGCATCTACAGTCTACTGGCGTGAAAAAAGTACTACTAACAGCACCTGCTGGCGGCGATATCAAAAACGTCGTTTATGGTGTGAATAACGACACCGTTGGTGACGATACTATTGTTAGTGCTGCGAGCTGTACGACCAATGCGATTACACCGACATTAAATGTACTAAACGATGAGTACGGTATTGTAAATGGTCATGTAGAGACTATTCACTCATTTACCAATGATCAGAACTTGGTTGATAACTATCACAAAGCAGACCGCCGTGGTCGTAGTGCGGTGATGAACATGGTTATCACCAGTACTGGCGCAGCAAAAGCCGTTGGTAAAGCATTACCAGAATTGAACGGTAAGCTAACGGGTAATGCTATCCGTGTACCGACACCAAATGTCAGCCTAGCCATCTTGAACTTGAATCTAAAAACAGCACCAGCAAGCGCTGACGCGTTGAATGAGTTCTTGCGTAAGATTGCTAACAGCAGCACGTGGCAGTCGCAAATTGCTTATACCGATTCTACAGAAGCCGTATCTACTGACTTTGTTGGTACGACTCATGTCGGTATCGTTGATGCCCAAGCGACTATTTTGACTGATAACCAAGCTATCGTCTATGTTTGGTATGATAATGAAGTCGGTTATAGTACTCAGGTGCTGCGTTTGGCGACGCAGATGGCAGGAATCAGTTATACTCAGGTTCCAGCATAAAACTCTAAATACAGTAGAGCAATAACGTTATACTAAGCCTCTCAAAGCATGATCACTCTAAAGATTATGCTGCAATAGACTCTACTTTGCGTAGCTTGGTATCACTTTAACTGTCATACTTAAACACCCGATAGTCCGATTGATTATCGGGTGTTATTGTCATCATGGGCACTAAGTAAAATTACTATTTATACAGTGTTCATTTTGGCGCAACAACATAGCACAACCCTAAAATACAACCGTTGGTTGTAACCAGTTTATAGACTGGATTGTGAATTAAGGAACGTAAGATGCGATTTATTGATGAAGCCGTCGTAACGGTAAAAGCAGGTGACGGTGGTAACGGAATCGCCAGTTTTCGCCGAGAAAAATATGTCCCACGTGGTGGACCTGATGGTGGCGATGGCGGTAAGGGCGGTGACGTCTATGTCATTGCAGAGGACAACACCAATACTCTAGTTGACTATCGCTATACTCGTCGTCATGACGCTATGCGAGCCGAGAATGGTCACAGCAGAAACTGCTCAGGCAAGGGCTCTGATGATCTTTATTTACCAGTACCAGTTGGTACTACGGTCGTTGATACCGAAACCGATGAAGTATTGGGTGATTTGATTGAGATCGGCCAGACACTACTGATTGCTAAAGGTGGCGATGGTGGTCTGGGTAATACCCATTTCAAAAGCTCAACCAACCAAGCACCGCGTAAAGCCACGTCTGGTTTTGAGGGTGAGTTAAAAGTTCTTAAGTTTGAGCTAAAGGTCGTGGCTGATGTTGGCCTGATTGGTTTGCCTAATGCTGGTAAATCGACCTTTATCCGTCAAGTCTCTGCTGCTAGACCAAAAGTGGCTGATTATCCATTTACCACGCTAGTACCAAATTTGGGTGTGGTCGATATTGGTCGTCATCGTTCGTTCGTGATGGCAGATATTCCTGGTTTAATCGAAGGTGCATCAGAAGGTGCAGGACTTGGTATTCGCTTCTTAAAGCATGTTGCGCGTACGCGTCGTCTGCTACACTTAGTTGATGTCAAGCCTGTTGATGGTAGCGACCCGGTTGAAAACGCCCGCGTTATCCTAAATGAGCTTGAGCGTTTTTCACCTGAATTGGCCAACTTGCCGCAGATTTTGGTATTAAACAAAATTGATCAGGTCAATGATGAAGACTTGAACGCGCTTTGTACACATATCGTAGCAGAGCTTGGTTGGACAGGTATGGTCTTCCGTACAGCAACGCTGACTGGTGAAGGCGTTGATGCAGTAAAATATCATTTGATGAATGATATTGAGCTTGAGCGCGAGCGTGAAATAGAAGATCCTATATTCGCTGAAGCACAGAAAGAGCGATTTGAGCGTTTAGAAGCCGAAGTGCGTCTAAACACTGAAGCACAGCGTGAAGCATATCGTGCCGCTCGTAAAGCGGCGCGTGAAGGCTTAGATTTGTCCGATTTGGATGATGACGATGATGGTGTTGAGGTAATGTACGTTCCTTAAGCTAGTATGCTTAAGCGGTTATACTTGAATTGTGAATTTAATCCCTACAATCAATTGATATGAAAAAAAGGAGTTTATATGGCAGATGGCATAGCAAACACGACCGAAGAAGCAAGATTTGTTAAACAATCTCGTAACTTTGATATTCAGCGCGTTATTGTCAAGATTGGCTCGTCGTTATTGACTAATAATGGTCGAGGGTTGGATCGTACTGCCATATATGAGTGGGCAAAGCAGATTGCTAAGCTGCACAAAAAAGGTGTTGAAGTGCTGCTGGTATCATCAGGTGCCGTTGCTGAAGGTGTGGTACGTATGGACCTTGAGGAACGCCCTAAAAAACTGGCAGCATTACAAGCCTGCGCTTCTATTGGTCAAATGGGACTGATTGAAACATGGTGGTCAGCATTGATTCAGCATGGTATTCAAAGCTCACAGCTTCTATTGACTCATGATGACTTATCCAATCGTAGCCGTTATCTCAATACCACAGGCGCGCTAACGCAACTATTAGAATGGCGTGTGCTACCGGTTATTAACGAAAATGACACCATTACCATTGATGAGATTAAATTTGGCGATAATGACACGTTGGGTGCGATGGCAGCCGCGATGGTTAACGCGGATTTGTACATCATCTTAACCGATCAAGAAGGTGTGTTCACTGATAACCCACGTGACAATCCTGATGCTAAGATGATTCGTCAAGAACGTGCCATGGCTGACTATTTATTTGATATCGCAGGAGACGGTGGCAAGCTTGGACGCGGCGGTATGTTAACTAAGATCCGTGCTGGTCGTCTTGCAGCAATGGGTGGTTGCCCAACCGTTATTGTGAGCGGTGCTATCGATGATGTGATCACTCGTGTTGTCTCAGGTGAGGCAGTCGGTACACTACTGACGACTAACGAAGAAGATAAAATCATTGCTCGGAAACAATGGCTTGCCGCGCATTTGCGTATGTCAGGTAGCTTGGTCGTTGATGCAGGTGCCGCAAAAGCATTGACTGAACATAACAGAAGCTTGCTACCAGTAGGCGTTGTAGAAGTTCGTGGCGGCTTTGATGAAGGTGATGTGGTAGAAATTGTTCATCAAGATACTGGTGAGCGTATAGCCGTTGGTCAGGTAAACTTCTCATCGCATGAGGCGCATCGTGTTGCTCGTGAGCGTACAGAGAAGTTTGACAAAATATTCGGTAGTAACGAAGACCGTGTGGTGATGGTGCATCGTGACAATCTTGCGATAACCGTATAACGCATTCATGATATAGCACAGCTGTGGCTTTTATAGCTTATCTTATCTATGATTTTAGGTAAGCTATAAAAAGCTATTGAGATTTGCTTCAAGCTTAAGCAAGACTGTTTATATCTTATAAATATTTATTATTATTTTATTCAACCTATTTTATCCAGCACAGTATCCATCCATAAATATGGATACTGTGTTGTTTTGGAGATTTGTACATGAGTGCTTCAGACAAGAGTGACTCGATTCAGCAGCAATTTGCACCGTTAAAAAATGACAGGCTGCTACGTGCATTACGCTTTGAGCCCATCGATACCACGCCAGTTTGGATGATGCGCCAAGCTGGTCGTTACTTACCAGAGTACAAAGCTACTCGCGCTGAAGCCGGCGACTTTATGAGCCTGTGCAAAGATACAGATCGTGCTACTGAAGTGACTCTCCAACCGTTACGTCGTTATGACTTAGATGCGGCTATCTTGTTTAGTGATATCTTGACCATTCCTGATGCCATGGGCTTGGGTCTGTATTTTGAGACTGGCGAAGGCCCTAAGTTTAAGCATCCGATTCGCGAACAGGCCGATCTTGACAGATTGCCAGTACTTGAGCCTAATGATTCTCTTGACTATGTAATGCGCGCTGTGACCAGCATTCGCAAAGCGCTAAATGGTCAAGTGCCTTTATTTGGGTTCTCTGGTAGTCCATGGACGCTTGCTACGTATATGATAGAAGGTGGTAGTTCAAAGGATTATCGTTATACTAAAGGTTTTTTGTATAGCAATCCTGATTTTTTACATCAGCTATTAGACAAGCTTGCGACTTCGGTCATTGACTATCTTGATGCACAAATCGTAGCTGGTGCTCAGATCGTACAAATATTTGACAGTTGGGGCGGGGCGCTTGGTCATCGTCAATTTATCGAGTTTTCGCACAATTACAACAAGCGTATCGTGGCTGAATTAAAGCAACGCCATCCACAAGTACCAGTGGTATTATTTACCAAAGGTGGTGGGTTATGGCTTGATATTCAGGCTGATAGCGAAGCTGACGCTTTAGGTCTAGATTGGACGATGCCGCTTGACCGCGCGCGTCAAGTACTGACTGAGAGCCAGCGTGAGTTGACCAAAAAACATAAGAAGCTACAAAGCAGTAAAGCCATTCAAGGCAATTTAGATCCAGCAACGTTATACGGATCACCTGCCACCATCCGCTCTGAAGTGAATGCGATGCTTGATCGCGCCTATGCTAATGGCGAAAAAACTGGCTACATTGCGAACTTAGGTCATGGTATTACCCAGTGGGTGAATCCTGACAATGCCAAAGTATTTGTCGATGCGGTACATGATTACAAGATCTAAAAGCCACGGTATTCAAAGCTATGGTATTCAAAGCTATGGTATTCAAAGCTATGGTATTCAAAGCCATAGTATTCGTAGACAGTAGGATTGACAGACTGGCCTTATGTTTATATGGCTTTGCGAGCTAGATAAAAATATAGAATTTATTAGATATAATGAGTGCTTACTAAGAATAAAGGATAATTTATGATTTCAGCAGCGATTGTCGGTGGTACAGGTTACACAGGTATTGAGCTTATTCGCTTACTATCTGCTCATCCTGAAGTGTCTATTGATTTGCTAACCTCGCGTAGCGAAGCTGGTACTCGCGCTGATGAAATATTCCCAAGCTTACGCGGTATTTCAGATATTGTCTTTAGTGACTTAGGTGACAATACGCTTGCGGCATTGCAAAAATGTGATGTTGTATTTTTTGCGACGCCGCATGGTGTTGCGATGAAGCAAGCAGAGGCGTTGACACAAGCTGGCGTAAAAGTCATCGATTTAGCGGCTGATTTTCGCTTACAGTCATTGACGGAGTTTGAGCACTGGTACAAACAATCTCATGCTTGCCCTGAGCTATTAAAGACAGCAGTTTACGGTTTGCCTGAAATCAATCGTGATAAGCTTGCCAGCGCTTTATTGGTCGGTAATCCTGGCTGCTATCCGACTACTGCGATTTTAGGTTTAAAACCTGTTATCGAAGCACAAAATGAGCAAGCAGAAAGACTAGTCGAGTCTCGTATTGTCATCGATGCCAAATCTGGTGTATCAGGTGCTGGTCGTCAAGCGTCACTGGCACTTAATTATGCGGAAACAACGGATAATTTTAAAGCCTATAGTGTAGAAGGTCATCGCCACTTGCCTGAGATTGAGCAAGGTGTAGCGCAGTTACTAGACAGTCAGTTTACACACCGTATTCGTTTTTTACCACACTTGGTGCCTATGATACGCGGCATGCTGAGCTCGATTCATATGGAGCTGACTGATGCAGGTGCGGCTATCGATTGGCAGCAAGCGTTCGAAGACAGCTATGCATCAGAAGGTTTTGTTGATGTCATGCCAAAAGGTATCTATCCAGACACGCGCAGTGTGCGTGCTAGTAATCGCTTACGTATCGCGGTACATCAGGATAATGAGCGCGCTGAGCTGACGGTTATTGTGGTGCAAGATAATTTGGTAAAAGGTGCTGCAGGGCAGGCTGTCCAAAACATGAATGTGATGTTTGGATTTGATGAATCGATGGGACTCAGTTTTGCACCTATCGTACCTTAATACTGGCTTTTTTGTCGCTAAGTCATTCATATTTATGGTACTAGGTATTGATTATAAATTCCGCTATAATAACTTGCCTTTACTCTTAAGAGATACCATCTAAATGCGTGTTAAGCTTGAACGACGCTTTTTTTTAAAGTCATCACGTCTATCGTGTCAAGATTCTGTTCTATGTGGTTTGGCGTGCAAAACGCATTCCGACAAAAATAGTGATGGTTTTATAAGTGATATCGGTAGCACTCAACGAGGCGCGTCTACATTAGTATTGGCCCTATTTGTAGTAGTGATATTAGTGACTGCCGTGGCTGGATTGCTATTCGGACATAAGCTGGGCTATCAGCGTGGTTTTCATTCGATGGAAACACAAGCCCAGCAAGCGATTATCGATGGTACAGAAGCGACAAAAGCGCTAGAAGACCTGCGCCTTAGTAATAAAATCGCGACCAATCAAGCCGCGACAGCCAAGCAAGAGCTGGCCATAAGTCTCGCAAATCTAAAAGAGCTGCGTGAAAACCAGCAATCATTGACAGTAGAAAACAGGCAGGTCTCACAGCTTAATGAGATATATGCTGATGTGATTACTGAAAAAGGTGGCATGCCACTACAAGTATTGGGCGCTAAGATTGAGCCGCTGCCCGAAAATGCTTTTGAGTATGGTTTTGATATTGGTATGCTCAGTAGCGACGGTCAAGCCAAACGACTCCAGCCAACCTTGACGTTACTCAATAATGATGACCTTGTAGAAGTGCCTTTAGATCCTGCAAGCTATGTGATCGAAGGTATTGTTCGTATACGCGGTCGTTTTATGATGCCCTCAGGTTTTAAACCTTTACAAGCAAAGCTGAGCTTGCAAGCAGGTGGTCAAACAGTAGAGCAGTTGTACGATTGGAAGCTCGGTGATAATGTTGATAACATGCTACCATCACTTTTAGACTTGCCAGAAGTTGATGAAAGCCCAATTGTTCCCTAGCAAATACAAGTCTTAATAAATACCAAACAGCGATGATGTAGTTGAAAACAAAGCACCATGGCTATATATAGTCATAGTGCTTAATGTTTCATCGCCTGCCTAGCTAACCTCTCTTATTCCAAACTTACCTTATAATTATACTTTGATTATGATGAAAAAAATGATATTACAAGCTACGCCAACGGTTGCTGATTGGCATTTTCCAAATATGCCTGCCCATCGCGCACAGGACGGTGATACAGAGGGTGAAACGTCGCCGCAAGCAGATGTGTTAGTTGCTGAGCCAGAAGTTGCTAAACCTCCTATGTATGCGGTGGTTATGTATAATGACAATTACACGCCAATGGAATTTGTCGTCTATATTTTGCAGTCAGAGTTCCGCCATAGTATGGACTCTGCGGTAGAAATTATGCTAACGATTCACAATAGTAGCAAAGGTATTGCTGGTATTTATCCCAAGGATATCGCTGAGACCAAGGCCAAAAAAGTAAATAGTCTGGCACATCGTGAGGGCTATCCACTATTGACCCAAATCGAGCCACATCAAGGCGAGTAAAAAGAGAGTAAGACACCATATCTTGTTCTCACATCAGCTCTCACTGCCATACCCAATAATTTTTTGTTCTCATCTAATCGTTATAGCAGCTCACTCTCAAAGTGAGCTAAGCCATCTATTTTTACAGCCTTGCTTTATATACCCATATTTGATTAAGCATGTCAGCAAGTATATCGCTCTTATAGTCTTTATTTTATTATAATATATCCTTATATACTAACTAGTCTTCTCAATAATTTTTGAAACCTTTCGAACACTCGTTATTAATACCCTCGTTCATCTACTTACCTTTTATCCACATTAGCTCTTTAAGCTTTGATCGTTGCTCTCACATTCTTCTTTATGTGTTCATAGTATGCTTTGATACACTTTAGTCTGCGTTAATAGATTGACTCTGTCGAAGTATCGTGTTGATATAAAGAAAAGCGACTATGAATTATCACAATCACTGCTAACTGATAGATAGATTACAGCATTCGTCAAACAGTCTATGGTCCAAATGATATATCCATGATTTTTAATTATACGAATCTTACCCTTGAACAATCAATCTATCGCCCTGATTTACTTACTAACTCATTCATAAAACTATCAATTATAAAGATAGATATAACCGTAGGAAGTTGTTATGTTAAGTCGTCATCTCGAAGTTTCTCTACGTTTAGCAATGACGCTTGCGCGCCAAAAATCGCATGAGTATCTTACTGTTGAACATTTACTATTGGCGCTATTAGAAAATACCCACGCTGCCAATACCCTGACTGCCTGTAATGCCAATGTGTCGGCACTGCGGTCTGAGCTTGAAGCGTATATCAATAAGCATACGCCAACCGTCGATGTAGACACGGAGCAGTCACCGCAGCCAACTCAAAGTTTTGATCGTATCTTGCAACGCGCTATTTTTCATGTACAGTCTATCGGTGGTGGTCGCTTAGTAGAAGGGTCTGATATTTTAGTTTCTATGTTCTCAGAGCATGATACTTATGCCGTTTATCTGCTCAAAAAGCAGGGTATCAGTCGTCTTGAGCTGACTCAGTATTTATCGCATGGTCAGGATAAAGATGAGCCTTCTGAGCCGCGTGCCTCTGCAACGGGTGAGCGTCGCAGTGCCTCTGAAAAGACCAGTAAAGATCCGTTGGTTGAGTTTGCGACCAATTTAAACCAGCGCGCTGCAGAAGGCAAAACCGATCCGTTGATTGGACGCGCTTCTGAAATTGAACGTGCTGCCCAAGTATTATGCCGTCGCCGCAAAAACAATCCATTGTTGGTCGGTGAACCTGGCGTCGGTAAAACCTCTATCGCTGAAGGGTTGGCATGGTTGATTATCAACGACAAAGCGCCCAAACCACTCAGCGGCTGCGTTATTTATAGTCTAGATATTGGTTCGCTTATTGCGGGCACCAAATACCGCGGTGACTTCGAAAAGCGCATGAAATCGCTCCTTGATGCGTTGAAGAAAAAAACCAACGCTATCTTGTTTATTGATGAGATTCACATGATTATTGGTGCAGGTTCGTCCATGAGCAGTAATATGGATGTCTCAAACCTCATTAAGCCTGCGCTTGCTAACGGTGAGCTACGTTGTATTGGGTCAACGACCTTTACTGAGTATCGCCAAGTATTCGAAAAAGATCATGCGCTATCACGTCGTTTCCAAAAAATCGACGTAAAAGAGCCAAGTGTAGACGATACCATCGATATTTTACGTGGTCTCAAGCCTCGTTATGAAGAGTTCCATAATGTTGAATACACTGATGAAGCACTGGTCACGGCAGTACAGTTATCAGCCAAGCATATTCACGAGCGTTTTTTACCTGACAAAGCCATTGACGTGATCGACGAGGCGGGAGCATATAAGCGTTTGGGTGTTGTTCCAGATATGGATGATATCAATGCTGAAGAAAGCTTCATTGCGGATTTGGAGCAGGATTTCGATACACAGATTGACGCTGAGGATATTGAGAGCATTGAGGACGATAGCGACAATGAGATGCAGGACGCAGCAGAAACAGCGATAGCCAATGATCGTGCTAAGTCTGCTGATGGTGTCAACGTATCCAAAGCGCAAAAACCACCGATGAAGATCGATGTGGCCGATATTGAAGCTATCGTTGCGAAGCTAGCACGTATTCCACCCAAGTCGGTATCGAGTGATGATAAGAGTATTCTTGAGCATTTGGATCGTGACCTTAAGCATTTAGTGTTTGGTCAAGATGAAGCCATTGCAACGCTTGCTGATGCCATCAAACTGTCTCGTGCAGGACTAAAAGCGCCAGATAAGCCAATTGGCTCGTTTATGTTTGCAGGTCCAACAGGCGTTGGTAAAACAGAAGTATCGCGTCAATTGGCAAACTTATTGGGTGTGGAGCTGGTACGTTTTGATATGTCAGAGTACATGGAAGCGCATACAGCATCACGTCTGATTGGTGCGCCTCCGGGTTATGTTGGCTATGATCAAGGCGGTTTGTTGACCGAAAAGATCAATCAACATCCGCATTGCGTACTGCTTCTTGATGAGATCGAAAAGGCGCATCCTGATGTCTTTAACTTATTACTACAAGTCATGGATCATGGGACGTTGACTGATAATAATGGTCGTGTGGCTATCTTTAAGCAAGTCATCATTATTATGACGACGAACGTTGGTGCTGATAGTATCAGTCGCTCATCAATGGGCTTCACGCAGCAAGATCACAGTCGTGACAACACTGAATCATTGAAACGTGTGTTCACCCCTGAATTCCGTAACCGTCTGGATGCGATTATTCAGTTCAATCCGCTAGATACGTCAGTGGTTGTATCAGTTGTCGACAAGTTCTTAGTTGAGCTACAAGTGCAGCTTGATGATAAGCAAGTGACGTTAGAGATTGATGATGACGTACGTGATTATCTGGCTGACAAAGGTTATGACCGTCTGATGGGTGCGCGTCCGATGCAGCGCCTCATTCAAGATGAGATCAAAAAGCCATTGGCAAGTATGATTTTATTTGGTGATTTAGTGAATGGTGGGGTTGTCCATTTAACCTTAGAGTCTGAGATAGATGACAAGGAAGAGGGTGGTACTGTCAAACTGGATAAGGCTTCGAGTAAAGGTTCATCCGATAGCCGAATTGTTTTGACAGTGGTCGAAACGCATGAGCCGCGCTCAGACTCTGAGTCAGTAGCTAGCTAAACATTTGGTTCGAATGTAAGAATAACGGCTACCGTATTACCGCGGTGGCCGTTTTTTTATTGCTATAATTCATCAACAAATCCTATAAGGTTTTTTGTTACTATGACTTTTTAAATAATCGAATCACTCAGCACTTATCGCATAACAAATATTAAAAAGGATGTACTATGGAACTGTTTGACGAACAGACCACCAAAACGCCAGAGCAAAAACAAGCCATTTTAGACAATGTCCGTTTACCAGAAGACTGGAAAGCAGCATTAGCAAATGAGTTAACGTCTGAAAATATGGATAATTTACGCGCATTTTTAAAAGAAGCCTATCAGTCAGACGATAGTATCTATCCACCTGCGCCGCTTATGTTCAATGCGCTTAATCTCACTCCTTTATCGCAAGTCAAGGTAGTGATTTTAGGTCAGGATCCTTATCATGGACCAGGACAGGCAATGGGGTTGTCATTTTCTGTTCCCAAAGCCATTCCTAAACCGCCGTCACTTAATAACTTGTTAAAAGAGATGGCGAGCGATATTGGTATCGCACCTTCAAAACATGGTGACCTGACCTACTGGGCAGAGCAAGGTGTTCTGTTATTGAACAGCTCGCTGACAGTAAAAGAGGGTGAGCCGAACAGTCACCAAAATAAGGGCTGGGAGCAGTTCACTGATGCAGTGATTGACGCGGTTAACGAACAGACTGAGCATACCGTATTTATTTTGTGGGGCAGCAAAGCCCAAAAGAAAGGTAAGTACATTGATACTGACAAACATCTGATTTTGACTGCTGTGCATCCTTCTCCGCTTGCTGCCAACCGGGGTGGGTTTTTTGGTTCCAAACCATTTTCTAAAACTAATGATTATTTGGTGCAATATGGCCAGACACCGATTGATTGGCAATTGCCGCAGTAAAAGCTAAACACTATGAATACAACTTTAACACCACATGTTTTAGCAGATGGCAAATTAGAGCGTATATCGTTTGTATCGCTTATATTTTGGTCCCTGCAAGATGATAAATGGATGCAAGAGGCGATAAAACTGGCGAATCAGGGCGCTGAGCTTGGCGAGGTGCCAGTGGGTGCTATATTAGTATATGAGCAGCAGATTATTGGTCAGGGATTTAATCAACCGATTGGCCGCCACGATGCGACAGCACATGCCGAAATAGTCGCATTGAGAGACGCGTGTCAGCGTTTAGAAAATTACCGACTGCCATTACAGACAACTTTATATGTGACTTTAGAACCTTGTACAATGTGTATCGGTGCGTTGATTCATGCCCGTGTAGACAGGATCGTGTATGCGGCGAGCGAACCGCGTGCTGGTATGGTAGGCAGTCAAATGGACTTATCAATTCAGCCTTTTTATAACCACCAGATCCAAGTATATAAAGGATTATGCAGCGAGCATAGTAGTCAATTGCTAAAGACATTCTTTAAAGAGCGTAGACGATTAGCAAAAAAGCATAAAAGTAGCTTTTGAAAAGAAACAACTAATAAACAAGATATCGGTCTTGGCTCTAGTGGTAGCGATGATTTTTTGCTATAATATTGCCCTATTTGATAGCGAACGCTTCAATAGGTGATTAAGCATTCGATATACCAGTGAATCTTGCTTTATTACTATTGCATAATAAGCCATATATATAAGTAACAACGACTATTGAGTAAGTATTATGACTGTCTCCGTAACTGATAATGATCTACTCAATAAAGACGATAGCGAAGCCCATTCAACACGCTATCCTGTTATATGTATCGATGGTCCCAGTGGGGCAGGAAAGGGTACGGTCACATGGCGTTTAGCTCAAGTATTGGGCTATCAGCTATTAGACTCTGGGGCGCTATATAGAATTGTAGGACTCAAAGCATTCGAAGCTGGATTGATCACAGCGGATGCTAGCCAACCAATCGATGAGTCGGCAGTGTTAGCATTGACGAAAAGCTTGGAAATAGCCTTTGTACCAAATAATGACTCAGGGCGCGTAGACATCATTGTGAATGGACAAGCGGTAGGTGATCAGGTACGCAACGAGACAGTAGGCGGCTATGCGTCACAAATCGCAGTATTTCCAAAAGTCCGTGAGGCTTTGCTTACGTTACAACAGGATATGGCGACACGTTCAGGACTCGTCGCTGATGGTCGCGACATGGGGACGGTTGTGTTCCCGGATGCGGATGTTAAGGTATATCTGACCGCTAGTGCTGAAGCACGTGCTGAGCGCCGTGTAACCCAACTAATTAATGCTGGGCAAGCAGCAGATTTTGACGCGATTTTGGCGACGATTAAAGAACGTGATGATCGTGATGAGAATCGTAGCACCGCACCATCAAAACCTGCAGCAGATGCTTTATTACTTGATAGCTCAACGCTCGATGCTGATGCGGTTTACGAGCAAGTAAAAAAACATTGCCGAGATCAAGGTCTGTTTTTTAATAGTTAATAAAAACAACATATTAAGTACTAAAAAATTCCCTATAGTCCCTGTTTTTAATGTAGAATTATACAGTTGGAAGTTAGTATTTTTTGACGATTAATCATTTATTAGGCTCAGTTGATAAAATGAATTAAATTAAGACAGTTGTTGTTAGCAAGTTTAAATATGCGCTTATTAACAACAAACGTTTTTATATATGATTGCATAAGATATAAAACCAGTATTCTCGTTTTATGCAATCATAAATTTGATCCGTACTGTGCTGGACAGGATACGGCTATACAAAGGTAGACATAATGGAATCATTTGCTGAACTATTTGAAGCGAGCATCGAAGAAACAGGCCTAGATATCGAGCGTGGCTCGGTTATCAACGGTACTGTTGTGGCCATCGATAGCGATTGGATCACAGTTGATACTGGTCTGAAATCTGAAGGTATCGTCGCTCGTGAAGAGTTTTTAAGCGAAGAAGGCGAACTTGAAGTTGAAGTTGGCGATAGTGTTGATGTCGTAGTTGAAGCGGTTGATAACGGCATGGGTCAAACCTTGCTGTCACGCGAAAAAGCTAAGCGTGTTGAAACTTGGAACTTCCTTGAAAAAATCGCTGACAATGATGAGATCGTAAAAGGTATCATTTCAAGCAAAGTTAAAGGCGGTTTCACTGTAGATATCGGTTCAGTACGCGCGTTCTTACCAGGTTCATTGGTAGATGTACGTCCTATCCGTGATACAACGCATCTTGAAGGCAAAGAGCTAGAATTCAAAGTCATCAAACTTGATCAAAAACGCAACAACGTTGTTGTTAGCCGCCGTGCAGTTATGGAAGCTGAAAATTCAGCTGAGCGCGAAGAGCTATTGAACAAGCTTGAAGAAGGCATCGAGATCGAAGGTATCGTTAAGAACCTTACTGATTACGGCGCGTTCGTTGATCTAGGTGGTATCGATGGTCTATTGCACATCACTGACATGGCATGGCGCCGTATCAAGCATCCATCTGAAGTTGTTGAAGTTGGTCAAGACCTAAAAGTTAAAGTATTGAAGTTTGACCGTGAGCGCAATCGCGTAAGCCTAGGTCTAAAACAACTTGGTACGGATCCTTGGGACAACGTTGGCGGTACTTACCCAGTGGGTAGTGTTGTTAAAGCTCGCGTAACCAACTTGACTGATTATGGTTGTTTCGCTGAGATTTCTGAAGGTATCGAAGGTCTAGTACACGTATCAGAAATGGATCATACCAACAAAAACATCCACCCATCTAAAGTAGTTCAAGTGGGCGACGAAGTTGAAGTAATGATTCTTGATATCGACGAAGAACGTCGTCGTATCAGCCTAGGTATCAAACAAACTCTAGCCAACCCATGGGATGAGTTTGATAAGAAACATGAGCGCGGTGATAAAATCACTGGTACGATCAAATCAATCACTGACTTCGGTATCTTTATCGGTCTAGACGGTGGTATTGATGGTCTGGTTCATCTGTCTGATATCTCTTGGAACGAAACTGGCGAAGATGCTATCCGTAACTACAACAAAGGCGACACCGTTGAAGCAATGGTATTGTCTGTAGATGCAGAAGCTAACCGTATCAGCCTAGGCGTGAAGCAGTTAAGCTCTGATCCATTCAACGAATACCTAGTCGGTAATGACCGCGGTGCTATCGTTAATGGTAAAGTGAAAGAAGTAGACGCTAAAGGCGCTACTATTGAGCTTGCTGACGAAGTTGAAGCTTATCTACGCGCTTCTGAGATTCAACGTGACCGCGTTGAAGATGCAACCAAGCATCTATCTGTTGGTGATGACGTTGAAGCAAAAATCATCAGCGTTGATCGTAAAACACGTAACATCAACTTGTCTATCAAAGCGAAAGACGAAGCTGAAGAGCGTCAAGCGATCAAAGATCTTGGCAGCACGAACACAACTGCCGCTGCAGGTTCTGATGCACAACCAAAGACGATTGGTGATTTGATCAAAGAGCAAATGCAGTAAGTTGTAAGTTATTGATATAAAAGTAATATAAAAAAAGCGACTTTGGTCGCTTTTTTTTATGATTAAGTTTTGATATTTGCATTAATAGGTAAGGTTTTTGGCTAAATAAGGAAACTCTTATTCCTATTTTCCTCAATATCCGCTATCATTTGCAACATTGAGTAACGAGATGTGAGCGACAGTGTATTTAGAGTTGCGATATGACTCTTGTAAATAGACTACTCTGATATGAGCTATTATTCATTTAGCTATCAGAGTTTTTATTGATAACACTGTTTTAACTTACTATCAGTTTATCCATCAATCAACAAGGCAAGCGTAATAATGCAGCAAGCGATTAACAAATCCGAATTTATCAGTAATTTGAGTGCGAATTGTGACAACATGGCAGATACCATCGTTGATGACGCCGTTCGCGAAATATTAAATTTGATGACCCATACCTTAGCCAATGATGGCCGAGTCGAGGTTCGTGGGTTTGGCAGTTTTTGTCTACATCATCGCCGCGCTCGTGTCGGACGCAATCCTAAAACGGGTGAGAGCGTACCAGTTCCTGCCAAAGCGATTCCACACTTTAAGCCAGGTAAAGCATTACGTGAAGCAGTCAATGATAAAGTAGCACACAGCTAATACTCATCAATGATTGACTGACCAAAAACTATCATTCCAACCTGAGGTAATTGTCTCATGCGTTTTTTATTATTCGTATTGCTGTTTTTGAGCTTTGCTTACTCGCTTGGTCTGGTATTGGCAAATAATACCGAGGTCGGGGTCAATTTACTGTTTTCGCAAGCACCTACAATGAATTTGGGGCTACTGCTCATTTTATGTCTAATACTCGGCATCATTATTGGTATTCTATTGTCATTGCTTATATTCCGTGTACTACAGAATAAGTGGGAAATCTCACGTTTGCAAAAGGCAAATACCAACTTGCAAGAGCAGCTGACTCAAGCTAATGTTGTCATTGACCGTCAAGCAACCGCGCCGACGGTAGAAGAAGCTGTTTATGGTGCGACTGCTACTAATGTGCAAGACACCACAGAATCTCACTTAAGTAAAGGTGGTACGCTGTCTAAGCGTAAGCGAGATTAATCTGCTAGGCGATGGCTATTGGCTACATTGTTGACCTCAAAAATAATGCTCTGATAATTATGATAGATGGCAAAACCATGAATAATGTGATTAATTCTCCCGTCATTGTTGCTTTAGACAACATGACTCTGCAAGCATCGTTGGCATTAGCTGATCAATTAGATCCGACGTCATGTCGACTAAAAGTAGGTAAAGAGCTGTTTACGCGCTGTGGCCCTGACATCGTTAAGGCGCTACATCAGCGTAACTTTGAGGTCTTCTTAGACTTAAAGTTTCATGACATTCCTAACACTACTGCTCAAGCGGTAGTAGCTGCTGCCGAGCTTGGTGTATGGATGGTGAATGTTCATGCTAGTGCAGGTCTAGAGGCTATGTCTTTGGCAAAACAGCGTTTAATAGATAAAGACCTTGATACATTGCTCATCGCGGTGACTGTATTGACCTCTATGGACAGTGACGCATTGATGCAAACGGGTATCACTGATAGTTTAGACGCACAGGTGAGCCGATTGGCGCAATTGACCAAGCAAGCTGGGCTAGATGGGGTAGTATGCTCTGCTCAAGAAGCGAAAACGCTTAAAGCGTTATGCGGTCAAGATTTTAAATTGGTCACGCCAGGCATTCGACTAGCAGAAGACAATGCTGATGATCAAAAGCGTATCTGTACGCCGAGTCAGGCATTGGCAGATGGTTCTGATTATTTGGTCATTGGACGCTCAATTACTCAGGCTACCGACCCTGCGGCTAAATTGCAGACAATACTGCAAAGTATTTAAGTTTTGATATTAATAAAGTAAAAAGACAGCCTAAACCGCTGTCTTTTTACTTTTTGCTGGTAAAGAAAAAGCTGATACACTACTTTAGCGCTTGCTCACGCTTACGGCTCAAATTATTGATAATGATACTACTGGATGATATTGGATAATATGAAATTACAAATATTAAGTGACTTACATATTGATAGTTATGCACGCCAGTCACACCCTATTGGGCATATTCCTAAAACTGATGCAGATATCGTGTTGGTAGCAGGGGATACTGCCAATAGTGATAGAGGTATGCCGTGGTTACAAGAGCAGGCAGCACGGTTACAAGTTCCTTTGATCACAATCTCAGGTAATCACGAATATTTTGACGAAAATGTGCTAAGTTTTGACCAAAAGTTAGCGACTTGGGATAATTATGATGCTGCCTCTAACAAAGGGGTTTGTGTCTTACAGTGCCAGCATATTGATATTGGTGATACACGAATCTTAGGTTGCACACTGTGGACGGACTATCAGTATCATGCCAATGAAGATACCATGGCTGCTGCTAGGCATTTTATGCGTGATTATAAGCAGATATATGCAGGCAGAAAGATGTTCTCACCTGAAGTTTCCATGCAAATCCACTCAGAGCATCGTCAGTGGTTGCAGCAAGCACTAATTACTGCCAAAGCATTGGGCAAAAAAACGGTCGTCATGAGCCATCATAGTGTCAGTGCATTATCTGTGTCTGAAAAATATGCCGATTTACCAAGTAATGCTGCCTTTGTCAGTGACTTGTCTGGATGGATGCATGAGGACTGGGCACCAACGCTATGGGTGCATGGACACACGCACGAAGCATTCGATTACCGGATAGGTAATACGCGGGTAATCGTTAATCCAAGGGCTTACCCTAACGAGATTAGTAGTACTGCATTGGAATTTGCGTGGGATAAAGTCGTTGATATTGGTTAGCCGAGATTTTGCGCATGTAAGTAATAGTGATGGCTGTCTGTTACAGCTTGCCATTCTCAAAAGTTAGATACCCCATTTCATATATAACAGGATATTTACAAGATATATTGCAACTGGACTTGTATGTTGTTCATTCCTGTCAAAAAATCTGCTACGCTTGCTACCATGAGTAAATATCTTAATAGCACCTTATCAAAAGTCTCTGCTGACAAGCTTGCGAGTCATACACCAAGTGCGCCTGCGCCTTCACATTTGCCAGATAGTATGATTTCTTCGGTCAGACTATTACCTGAGAATGAGCGGCTTATTTTATTTACCAGACACTCTTTGCGTGAGCGTTCTGACGGCAATGGTTTTGCCAGCTATCAGTTGCCATTGACGCCTAAAGGCCGCGTATTAGCAAAGTCTTGGGGTCGTTGGTTAGCAGGTCACCTCCCATACTCGCTCGATGTTGATAGCATCTCGAGCCCGATTAAACGCTGTATTGATACGGCGCAGCTCATGCAGGAAGGAGCAGGTCTCAAGCGTGATATTACGCATCAGTCACTACTGGTTGAGCCTGGTAGCCTCGTTACTAAACCTGAAATAGCCAACCCAATATTTAAAGAGATTGGTGTACTGAATTTTATCAATCGCTTTTTGCAAGGCAATCTTGAAGGCACCAAAAATGCTTATCAAGGTGGCCTTGATATTCTCTCGCTCTTTTATCAAAATCAGCCGCAGCATGGACATCTTATGCTGGCAGTCAGTCACGATACTTTGTTGTCTGCATTCTTAGCCGTGATGTTCGATGTGGAAGAGATTGATTGGAATGATTGGCCAAAAATGATGGAAGGGGTGTTTTTGTGGTTTGATGATAAACCTTTTGATCAGGCAAATGCGCATTTTATTTGGCGTGGCCAAGTATATACACGTCCGATTAGTTCATTGTTGAATGGGTATCGTGCAGCAGGGTATCACCCAAATAAACTTCTATTACCACCAGAGGTGCAATGGACATAAGATTTCATCAAAAAATGGCAATGACGATTCACTAGATATATATCGAGCAGGCATAAAAAAACCTTGCTCCAGTATTAGAACCAGTAGCAAGGTTTTAGTCATGACGCTATAAAAGCGTAATGCGGTCTAGACAATACAAATCTTAAGCTTGTAGGCCTTTGATTGTTTTGTTTAGGCGACTCTTACGACGAGCAGCTTTATTCTTATGAATAATACCTTTGTCAGCCATACGATCAATAACTGGTACCGCTTTTTTGTAAGCTTCGGTAGCCGCGTCATAATCTTTAGCTTCGATAGCCGCATCAACACGTTTTAAGTAAGTACGAACCATAGAGCGTTGTGACGCAGAGTTCTGACGACGTTTGGTGTTTTGACGGGCGCGTTTACGAGCTTGTGCAGTATTAGCCACGCGTATCTCCTTGATAAAGACAGATAAAAATATGAATGTTGATTGCAATAATGGGTTTAACAATCATCGGTGACGAGCAGCCTCTCGCCAAACATGATGTCGATGTCTAATATTAAAGTATCTAATATGAATAGATCATCGCAAGCGCCAGAACTGTTTGGAATAATTAAACAGCGTTGACGTGTAAAGCCGGTTATCTTAGCAAATTATTGCGCTAAGGACAATATATTTGATGATTAATGCGCAAAGAAGTGCTGTAAACTCATGAATTTTGGCCTATTTAGGTATCTAAATCAATAGCAGACATCAATAGGCGCAACTGATTGATAAAATCTCTTACAATATATCCTACATAATAGCGTCAGTTATTCATGAATTTAGGTATGATATCCTAATGATAGACCTTGATATAGGTTACTTTTCATCAATATAGAACCTCTAACGTTATATAAGTGGATAGGGTATGCAGCGAAAAGCAATTGTGATTGGCGCAACAGGATTGGTAGGGCAGCATTTGGTAAAACAGCTGAGTGAGCTCTATGATACATTGATTGTGATCGCTCGGCGCCCGCCACGCTATATTAATGCCAGCATGCGTTTTTATCAGGTTAATGACTTTGATAATCTCTCAGAAGTGTTTGCGAGCGTTGGTGCGGATCGAACGACAGATGCCTTTAGTTGTCTTGGCACCACCAAAAAACAAGCTGGCAGTGATGAGGCTTTTCGAAAGATAGATCATGATTACAATTTTAACTTTGCTAAGCTATGCCGTGATAAAGGGGTAGAAAACTTTTTTCTACTTTCATCCATGAATGCCGATATTGACAGCCGCTTTTTGTACAATCGAGTCAAGGCAGAGACTGAGCAATCTATTACGGCACTAGGCTTTGGTCAACTGGTGATATTCCGACCGTCATTGTTATTAGGCAAGCATAAAGGGCGCCCACTTGAGAGCATTGGTCAAAAAGCTTTTAAGCTTATCTCGCCTTTAGTCTCCGAGTCACTCTCATTACATCCTATCTCGGCTAAGCGCGTCGCTAGTGCAATGGCGATGAGTGCGCATGACATTTATCATCGTCGTAAATACCGTACAGAACCCCAGATTGAACATACAGAGATCATTGAAAATAAGAAGATGCTTGCGATGACTCGTGTTAAGAAATAGGAAAGTTATTTTTTCTGATCTTAGAAGGTGTCCTAAAGTCAAAATGTTATTAGCGTTACGTATCAATGTGATGAGCACAAAATTACAAGTATGAAAAAGATAATAACTGTTATCGAGACATTGATGCGTGTTTAAATATCAGTCAGTTGATTCACCAATAACAAGGAGTAGAAGCAGTGTCAGAAGCAATGGAAATGAGTAAGGAAAATTTTGTGACTTGTGATCTATTGGATGCCCATCCTGAGTCGCAAGTATGCTTACCAAATATTGAAGGTAAGTCATTTCGTCGTTTTGGTGCAAAAGATAAATTCTGCGGTGAAATCGTGACGGTGAAGTGTTTTGAAGACAATAGCCGCGTCAAATCGTTATTGAATAGCGATGGTAAAGACAAAGCCGGCAACGGTAAAGTATTGGTCGTCGATGGTGGCGGTTCTATGCGCTGCGCGCTATTAGGCGATATGATTGCACAGTCAGCTATTGATAATGGCTGGGCTGGAGTTATCGTATATGGCTGTGTGCGTGATGTTGATGACATGGCAGCGATGGATCTTGGTGTGATGGCACTTGGTTGTATTCCGCGCAAGTCTACTCGCCGTGATGAAGGTCAAACGGATATTGAAATCAGCTTTGGTGATTTAACGTTGAACTCGGGAATGTTTGTCTATGCTGACAACAATGGCATTATCGCTAGTAATAAACCGTTAATTTAAACTTGGTTTAACCAGTGTGAATGAGAACCTCATCTGATAAGTTGGGGTTTTTTTATGTAATGATAGTTAAAGCTTAATAATCGTTATCAATCCTCGATCATGAATGAGTGAACTTTTACGTGACAAACCGTTACGGCATAAGTTTTGGTAATTGCTCAAATATTCGTATAATAGCTTTCTGACTCCTTAACTTTGATCCTATTCTTTATGCCTATCACTGCTTTGACTGACGCGTTTGATCCCATTAACCAGCAGTTGTTCCCTATCCAAAATGCCGAGCGGCGTTGGCTAGCGCCTGTCCATGGTGCAGTCAGTAGCTTGTGGCTGGCAAGCTTGGTTCAAACGCCTATGTGGAATGTTGCCAAGCGCCTAAAGGTCGTGGTGGCACGTGACCAAAACCAACTCAATCAGATAGAGACCGAGCTGGCATTTTGCGGCGTCGATGCTTACGTATTCCCTGACTGGGAGACACTAACGTATGATGAGCTATCTCCGCACCAAGACATCGTTAGTGAACGTATCAATCTGCTGACAGATATGCCAAAAACGGGTGTGCTGCTCATCTCAGTACAGGCGCTGATGCATCGCGTTGCGCCGCCAAGTTGGCTGATTGGGCAGCATTTTGACCTTAGTGTCGGCGATCAATTCGATATTAATACACAACGTGATCTGTTGGCAAAGGCAGGCTACCGTGCTGTTGAAAATGTCTTTGAACCCGGTGAGTTTGCGGTACGTGGCAGCATTATCGATATCTTTGCTATGGGTCAGCCTTTTCCGCTGCGTCTAGATTTATTTGACGATGAAATTGAGACAATTCGTTTTTTCCATCCGCAAACTCAGCGCACATTGACCGCTGATGATCTCAAGGCGATGTTGACAGGCAACGATACCAGTATGGGCAAAGAGTCACTGTCGCTGCTGCACAAATTGCCAGATATCTCTAAACCGATCGAGCAGTTCCAAATATTACCAGCAAAAGAGTTTCCGCTGGATGAAGGGCGAGAGACATTTCGCACGAATTTTGCGGCGATGTTCCCTAATGCCAGTAGCCGCAAGTCTGAGCTGCATAAAGATGTGATGGCAGGTATTGCGAGTAGCGGGTTGGAGTATTATCAGCCACTATTTTTCGACCTAAAAGATTGGCAAGAAGAAAGTACACTGTTTTCTTATTTGCCAAGCGATGCGTTGTTTATCACGGATGAACTCATTAACGAAAAACAGGCGGACTATTGGTCGCAAATCCAGCGCCGCTATGAAGAACGTCGACATGATATTGACAAGCCTATCGTTGACCCTACGCTGTTATATCTATTGTCTAATGCGCTTAATGAGCAGCTAAATCACTATCCGCGAGTGATATTAAGTGCACGTGATGAGCTGGCTACAATGAATGATGTAGCAGCGCCAGAAGGTAACGACTCATCTCAGCCGCAACTGCCATTAACTCCTACTAAGCAGCAAGGCTTGGTGACATTAAGCGCTCAAGAACCACCACAACTGGCAGTAAACCATCAGAAATCTGAGCCATTAACTGAATTGCTCGACTTTTTACATGTTCAAAAACAAACAGCAACGCCAGTACTAATCGTCGCAGAAACCGCTGGCCGTCGTGAGATTCTCATTGAGCTGTTTAAAGGCAAGATTGATATCAAAGCATACGATAGCTTTGAAGCATTCTTAGCAGCAGATAAAACGAGTGCTATGAATAATGCTCGTTTACCGCATGTAGGTCTGACTGTGGCACCGATTGAGCGCGGTGTTTATGTGCCTGAACGCTTAGTATTAATTAGTGAGACGCAGCTGTTTGGTCGTCAAGTCTTACAAACGCGTCGCCGTCGCCAAAGCGGTGTATCAGAAGAGTTTTTGGTCAAAAGCGTCACTGAGATAACAGATGGGAGCCCAGTCGTTCATATCGAGCATGGTATTGGTCGCTATAACGGTCTAATTACGCTAGATGTGGGTGATGGTGAGCAAGAGTTTATTCATTTGAAATATGACGATGATGCCAGCATCTATGTGCCAGTCGCTAACTTGCAAATGATCAGTCGCTATAGTGGCGGTGATCCAGCTTTGGCCCCGTTACATAAGATTGGTAGTGGCAAATGGGATAGGGCCAAACAAAAAGCGTTAGAGCAAATTCACGATGTTGCGGCAGAGCTACTTAACATGCAGGCGCGTCGTGAGGCGAAAGTTGGTATTCACTTTAAAATAGATCCGTCGCAATACGAGCTGTTTGCCAGTCAGTTTGCGTTTGAAGAAACCGCTGACCAAGCCAATGCCATCCATGCGGTCATGGAAGACATGAGACAAAACCAACCGATGGATCGCCTTATTTGCGGTGATGTTGGCTTTGGTAAAACAGAGGTGGCGATGCGCGCAGCCTTTATTGCTGTCAGTGCTGGCTATCAAGTGGCTGTATTAGTGCCTACGACACTGCTCGCTGGACAACACGAAGACAACTTCCGCGATCGTTTTGCCGATTGGCCAGTTCGTATTGAGAGCTTGTCGCGCTTTGGCGGCAAAAAACATCAAGAAATGGTTTTAGCTGACTTGGCTGACGGTAAAGTAGACATCGTAATTGGTACCCATAAACTATTGCAGCCTGACGTGAAGTTTGCAAACCTTGGACTAATGATCGTTGATGAGGAGCACCGCTTTGGAGTACGTCATAAAGAGCGTATTAAGGCTATTCAGACAGATGTAGACAGTATGTCTATGACCGCGACTCCTATCCCTAGAACGCTTAATATGGCGCTCTCAGGTATGCGTGACATGTCTATTATCGCAACCCCGCCTGCACGTCGTCTTGCCATCAAGACCTTTGTCATGCAAAAGACAGAAGCGCTGATGAAAGAGGCTATCTTGCGTGAGTTATTACGCGGTGGGCAGGTCTATCTACTACATAATGATGTGGCGAGTATCGAGCGTATGGCAGAGACCATTCGTGATCTTGTACCTGAGGCGCGAGTAGGGGTTGCTCATGGACAGATGCAAGAGCGTCAGCTTGAGCAGATCATGCAGCAGTTTTATCACAAGAAGTTCAATGTACTGGTGTGCTCTACTATTATTGAGACAGGTATCGACGTACCGAATGCCAATACCATTATCATTGAGCGCGCTGATAAGTTTGGTTTGGCGCAACTACATCAGCTACGAGGCCGGGTAGGACGTAGTTATCATCAGGCGTATTGCTATCTGTTGGTGCCTTCTATCAAAGGTCTCAAAGGCGATGCCAAGCGTCGCCTCCATGCGATTGAACGCGCCAATACATTGGGTGCAGGCTTTATGCTGGCGAGTGAAGATCTAGAGATTCGCGGGGCAGGTGAGATATTGGGTAAGCAGCAAAGTGGTAATATGCAGGCGATTGGCTTTAGCTTGTACATGGATATGCTGGAGCGTGCAACTAAGGCGATCAAGGCCGGTAAAGAGCCTGACTTGAATACGCCACTATCACTGACCAGTGAGATAAATCTACACAGTTCTGCGCTTATTCCAGAGGAGTATTTACATGACGTACATCAGCGCCTACTGTTTTATAAACGTATTAGCAATACAGATGATAAAGAAGCGTTGACGGATATCCGGACGGAGATGATAGACCGTTTCGGTGCATTGCCAGACCAGACCAAGCAGCTATTTGCTATTCATGCACTGCGCTTGCAAGCAGAACCCTTGAAGATTAACAAAATCGATGCGAATAGTAGTAGTATGACGCTGGAGTTTGCTCCTGATACCCCCGTCGATGCCTTGGCGATTATTAAGCTGATTCAGTCAGATGGACAGCATTATCGTATGAATGGGGCATCTGGTATTCGTTATCAACATAGCGATAAGCTCGCAACGCCTCAACAGCGAGTCACTGTTGTCCAAGATCTTTTACGTTATTTTAGTGAGCATATGGTGACAGAAGCTGCCTAAATTTGATTAGTGAAGGATATTATCGGGGTTTCCAAGATAACCAACACAAATGCAATAGTGTATGGTGCTATTTTATCGAAGGGATAACTGATAAAATAACCAGATTGCTTTTTCTTCGATATTTTTTACGTACTTTTATTTGCATTAAACAACAAGAGAACCGTCATTATGTTCCAACTTCATCATAAACTTGCTGCTGATAGTTTCTTAGTGGGTGATTTTCCATTATCTACTTGTCGTTTGATCAATGACTGCCAGTTTCCTTGGCTGATATTAGTGCCGCGCGTATCGGGTATCAAAGAGCTGTACGAGTTGTCTGAAGCGGACCAAACGCAGTTCTTGCGTGAGTCGAGCTGGTTATCAAGCCAGTTAGCCAAAACTTTTCAAGCAGATAAAATGAACGTAGCCGCGCTTGGCAATCAAGTCCCGCAGCTTCATTTTCATCATATTGTTCGTTATCAAAACGATATGCAATGGCCAAATCCAGTATGGGGTGTGCCAGCTGTTCCTTATACCAAAGAAGTCTTGGCACAAATGCAGCAGACGTTAATGATGGCGCTACGTGGTCATCATCAAATGCCTTTTGATTGGCAGATGTAATACGTTTTTAACTTTGAATTGCTTTACCTCATCTATAAAACATTATTTATGAAGCATCTTTCATAAACTATTGCGACACTAAAAAAGCCAGATACTCGTCATATCTGGCTTTTTTCTGTAATAATCAAACATTGTCAGTTATTTATCCAGAAAATTTTTTACCTACATAAATGATAGATGGTGTTTTTTTAGCTACCACTGACCTAGGTCTCACCTAATTTAAAAAGTATAATATATTTTTGTAATAACTTATCATTCAGATAAATGATGTGTGTATGCTATTCTTATATATCTTTATCTCTCTGATAGCCTATCTTACTTAAGTGAAATTCAATATGCCTTTTAAAGAGACATTAAAGCCAAAACTGTCGTCAAAAGGTAGTGGAATCTGTCAATTCGACTATCCAGAAGTTTTTGTTTTAATACTCACTGTCATATTACTCGCACTGCATTACAATTTTCGTCCTACTTCAATGGCATTATTGGTTGTCATTACCCTACCTAGTTTGATGATTCTGATTTATAACTACCGACGCGAAACCAGTCTTTGGACGTCTAATATAGTCGTTATTTTATTTGCGGTCGTCATTGGGTCAATACAGTTTTGTACGGTGATATCGCTCAGTCTGGTAGCCTTAATCGGCGTACGTATGATCGTCAGTGGTGTCGATAACGCTCTAAGATTATTTACTGTGGCATTGGTGACCTCTATTGTCTTTTATTATGTCAGTACAATACTGGACAACGAAGGGTTGAACTGTGATGAAGGCTGGGTTCCACCCGCCGTATTGTTAGCAAGCATAATAGTTATTTTGTATCAGTTTCGCAGTACGTATCAAAAGTATATCGGTTATAAAGAAAGTGCCTCTAAAGCAGGAGGGCGTTTGAGTACCATGGTGTCGGTCATCAATAAGTTGACTCGCTTTGTACCACCGCAAATTTGGGAACCAATTGTTAGATCTAATAGCCCTGTTAGTGTGTCGAATAAACGTGCCAAGCTGACCATTATGTTTTCAGATATTGTGGGTTTTACTGATCTGTCTGATAGTCTGAGCGCTGACAACTTGGCTGATATTTTGAACACTTATATGCATTGCATGACGTTGATTGCTGATAGACATGGTGCTGTACTTGATAAATTTATTGGCGATGGCATGGTGTGCTTTTTTGGCGAGCCCGCCAGTAACGGCCCACGTCAAGATGCTCTTGACTGTGTGGCAATGGCGATAGATATGCGCCGCGAGATGCGTACATTGCGCCAAAAATGGCGGCTGATGGGGTTTGAGGGGTTGTACATACGTATTGGTATCACAACTGGTTATTGCCACGTGGGTAATTTTGGTAGCAATAATCGTCTTAGTTATACACTGATTGGTAAAGAGGCTAATCTGGCCTCAAGACTCGAATCGAATGCTGGCAAAGATGAGATATTGGTCAGTGAAAGCACATATGATTATGTTTGCCATAACTATGAGTGCCAACATGTTGGAGCGCTTCAGCTAAAAGGCTTTGATGACAAGGTAAATGCATGGCAAGTACTTGACCCTGACGCTAATAAAGGTCATTTGTCTAAATGGGTAGATCACACCTTGCCAGGGTTTAACTTGCATCTAAATTTTAAAGATATGAAAGACAATGACTATCAAGATATTAGGAGTCGGTTAAACTTTGCGCTTGAGCGTATCGAACAAGAAGAAGAAAAGTTGGCACAGAGCATCGCTGAAGAAAGCAAACGTCATAGTGCTAATAAAAAATCATGATTTGGGAAATAATATCGTGAAATATTGAGTATAAAAAAAGCCAGCTATTATATTTTAATAGCTGGCTTTTTTATAACTTATAAGTAGTTTGTACTAATCATATTAATGATTTTCTTTTGCATGATTGAGCGTATATTTGGGAACCTCAATGGTTAGATCTTCATCATCAAGCATGACTTGGCAAGACAGACGTGAGTCAGGCTCTAATCCCCACGCACGATCAAGTAAATCTGCTTCGACATCATCCATCTCATCTAGACTATTGAATCCTTTGCGCACGACCACGTGACAAGTAGTACAAGCCTTTGACATCTCACAAGCATGCTCAATTTTGATGCCTTTTTCTAATAACGCTTTGCATAAGTTTTCGCCAGATTTTAGCTCGACTTCTGCACCCTCTGGGCAAATCTCGTGATGGGGTAGTACGGTAATTTTTGGCATAAATTATGTGTCCAATGCTAATCAATATAAAAATAAGAAAGATGAGAAGTCAGCTTAGTCATTATATTAAGCTGTCCTTGTAAGCGTTCCTGTTACCAGTCTTGGGCGCTAGTGCCTGCCATGCTGGTTTTGACGCTTTGATTCATAATGCGAGCAGCAAAAGCGTCGCTATGCGGCTTGAGCTTTGCTTGCTGTGCTTCAATAATTGCTAAGTCGTTAGTGTTGAGTACCGTCTTTAGTGCCTGTATTTGTTCTGCTAAGGAGTGCTGCTCCTCAGAAGAGAGCAGTGCTGCAAACTCGTTCAGGGCCGATTCTAAGGCCAACACTTCACGTTCCGCTTCGACTTTGGTTTCAATCAAAGAGCGCGCATTTTTATCTTCTTCTGCGTGCTTGAATCCGGCAACCAGCAACTGTTCTTTTTGCTCATCTGATAGCCCATAAGAAGGCACGATCTCGATTTTACTTTCTGTTTTGGTCGTGGTTTCTTGTGCACTAACGGTGAGCTGACCATTGGCATCGATACTAAAAGTGACTTCGATACGGGCAAACCCAGCTTTCATTGGTGGAATACCATAAAGCTCGAAACGACCCAATGAGCGGCAGTTTTCTACAGTTTCGCGCTCGCCTTGTACCACATGGATAACCATGCCAGTTTGACCATCTTGATAGGTAGTAAACACTTGGCGCTTTTTGACAGGGATGGGCGTATTACGTGGAATGAGTACTTCTACCAGACCACCCATGGTCTCAAGACCCAAAGATAATGGTGTCACATCTAATAGTAATAAATTGTTGTCGCTATCACCATTCACCAATTGATGGGCCGTTTGAGCAGCACCTAAAGCAACGACTTCATCTGGATTCAGACGGCAAAGTGGCTGCTTGGCAAAAAATTCAGTCACGACTTGTTGTATGGCAGGCATACGTGTTGAGCCACCGACTAAGATAACTTCATCTAGATCGGTGGCAGTCAGCTTAGCGTCGCGCAGTACTTGTTCACATACGCTCAACGTGCGACGACTAACAGGCTCTACGATAGCGAGTATGTCTTCACGGCTTAATGTGCCTTTGTAAGATTGCCCATTAACAGTAACGTCAATATCAACCTGTTCTGCGTCAGTTAATGCTTGCTTATAAGCTTTAGCCTCTTGTGCGAGTATGGATTTATCATGGAGGCTTACGTCTTTTGGATCAATACTCAATTGCTTGATGATCCAGTTGGTAATAAGACGATCAATATCATCGCCGCCCAGTGCACTGTTACCACCCGTTGCCAATACTTCAAAGACGCCATCAGTCAGCTTTAGGATAGAGACGTCAAAGGTACCGCCACCCAAATCATAGATTAAATAGTAGCTTTCTTGATTATTATCTTGGCTATGTTGATCAAGGCCGTAAGCAACCGCGGCAGCAGTAGGCTCATTTAATAAACGAAGTACATTGATACCAGCGGCTTGCGCAGCATCTTTGGTGGCTTGGCGCTGTGCTTCATCAAAATAAGCTGGCACGGTAATCACGGCACCCTCAATGCTGTCTGCAGGTAATGCGCTCGCTGCACGTTGCTCAAGCGCGGCTAATATACGCGCTGATACTTCGACAGGTGACACTTCACCTTGAGCCGTGACAAATGCTGGCATGTCATCTTTACTACCAGACAGCTCATAAGGATGAGAGAATTTGATATCCGCTTGGCTACGACCCATAAAGCGTTTAGCCGAGACGATCGTATTTTTTGGATCATCCGCCAAATGCGCTAGTGCATCATGACCGATCAGCGGGTTACCTGTCGCCGGATAGTAGACGACAGACGGCAGTAGCGTATCTGCTACTGAGCTTGCCTCTAAGACTTGCGCCTTGCCAGAACGTACCACAGCGACCAGTGAACGTGTCGTACCAAGGTCAATACCAAGACCAAAACGATGTTGATGTGGTTGAGCGCTTTGATTGGGTTCGGCAATTTGCATTAAAGACATAAGGATAACTCAGAGATAAAATTAATAAGTAAAATGAGGTAAATATAAACTGTTCAGTATCAGCGCTTAACACCATATCTTGTCTAGAACTAGAGAAGGTCAGCGACTAAGCTAGCTTAAGGTCAGAGATTATACGGTATAGTTTATACTAATTTAACCAAATATTTAGAATATAGCTTTCAAATAAGATACATCATGCACAGCTATCTAGACGTATAGATCGTCGTCATCTGAATGTGCAGCAGTGGCGACTTCATCCAGCCCCGTTGTAACATCAGCATTCAATTTGACCAAAAACTTCAATTTCTGTGTCGCATCAATCGCCGTTGGCCAATCTTGCTCTTGGTAAGCAGTTTTAAAACGTTGAGACTGGTTTGCCAAGCGCTCTGTAATCTGAGGATGTAGCTGCCGCAAGGCTAAAAGGTCTTTGCCTGCAATAGCGTCATCTAAATCCATACGCATTTCCATCGCATCTTCTAAAAAATCCAAATCTGCGATGGAGTGCTCTAGATTTTGTGCTTGATCGGCCATACCTAGTAGGTAACCAGCACGGCTATCAGGTGCACTCAATGTTTGGTAGGCTTGATTGATGACGGCAGAATACTGCTCCGATTGCTGCTTTGCTTGCTTGGTATCTGCTAAATTCTTTGCAACATTATCAGGATGATAGCGTTTTTGTAGCAGACGTAGATGCTGATCGAGACTGTCTTGATTGACTTCAAATTGTACAGGTTGCTCAAATAGGGCAAAGAAGTTATCAAATTGTGCTTCTGGAATCGTATCTGTCATATCTTACGCCTTGCTTTTTTTATTTGTTTTTAAAGTCTTAATCTGGTGCTTCCACTAAAGATATTAGTGCACTTATATCTTTTGTATTGATTCATCACAACGGGTGCATCAACCTAAAAAATTAGTTGATTGAACCATTAAACAGTAAAAGACTCACCGCAGCCACATTCACCTTTTTGGTTAGGGTTAGTGAACTTGAAACCTTCGTTTAGACCTTCTTTTTCATAATCCATCAACAGGCCATCTAAATAGACCAAGCTTTTAGGATCAATAAAAATGCTAACGCCGCGGCTTTCATAGCGCGTGTCATTTTCATCAGGTATATCTACAAACTCTAAAACATAAGCGAGGCCCGAGCAACCCGCTGTACGGATACCAACTCGAATACCTTCACCTTTGCCGCGATTGTCCAAAAAGTCTCGAACATGCTGAGCGGCGCGTTCTGTCATTTCAATCATGCCAACTCCCATTGACTATTAATCTTAAATATCAATAAATAAACTATGTAAACTGGCAAGCGAAATTACGAGTTTGCCAAAATAATATGCTAATAGTTTTTAGAAAATAAAAGGTGACAATTACATAAGTGTCATTGTCACCTCTTTAGCGTTAGTAGCTATTTGATGTATTACTACTTTAGCATTGCTAACAAAACACAGCGCAGACGCTAGTAGGTTTGGCTTAGATAGTGGCTTCTTCTGCCGCTGCTGCTACGCCATGCTTACCTTTGTAGTCGCTAATAGCGGCTTTAATGGCATCTTCTGCAAGTACAGAGCAATGCACTTTTACTGGTGGTAACGCTAATTCCTTAGCGATATCGTTGTTTTTGATTTCGCCAGCTTGATCCAAGCTTTTGCCTTTTAGCCATTCAGTAACGAGCGAGCTTGAAGCAATTGCTGAACCGCAGCCATAAGTTTTAAAGCGTGCATCTTCGATAATACCGTTATCGTCGACTTGGATTTGTAGACGCATTACATCGCCACAGGCTGGGGCACCGACCATACCGGTACCAACATTCTTGGCATTTTTGTCAAGATTGCCAACGTTGCGTGGGTTTTCGTAATGATCAATAACTTGGTCACTATAGGCCATGGGGTTTTCTCCTAGTTAGATGATGAGTAATCGCGTACTAACTTTAAATGTCTAACTACTCATCGATAATTGGGGTCAAACATTTAGTTAATAAAAACTGGATTTGTAATTGTCTGATCAATCGTTTAATAAATATATTTGAAGCTGTATTACTGTCTATGCTTGATTTTAGTGCTCAGCCCATTCGACTGAATTCAAATCAACACCTTCTTGGTACATATCCCAAAGTGGTGATAGAGCACGTAATTTATCAACAGCTTCATGCATTTGCTTGATAACAGTGTCGATGTCTTCTTCAGTCGTATAACGACCAAAGCTAAAGCGGATTGAGCTATGCGCCAATTCGTCTGGGCGACCGATAGCACGTAATACATATGATGGCTCAAGCGTTGCTGATGTACAGGCAGAACCTGATGATACCGCTAAGTCTTTTAGTGACATCATTAGCGACTCACCTTCAACAAAATTGAAGCTGATGTTCACAATGTTTGGTACGCTGTTCTCAAGATCGCCGTTTAGGTAGATCTCTTCGATATCTTGTAGACCATCCCAAAGCTTTTGACGTAGTTTGGCTGCGTGTGCGTGATCTGCTTCAAAGCTTTCATTGGCTAGAGCAAACGCTGCACCAAGACCAACGATCTGATGCGTTGGCAATGTACCTGAACGCATACCACGCTCATGACCACCGCCATGTTGCTCTGCTTTCAAGCGAATACGTGGCTTACGACGAACAAACAATGCGCCGATACCTTTAGGGCCATAAGCTTTATGACCTGAGAAGCTCATCAAATCGATCTTCATTTCTTCAAGATTGATTTTTACTTTACCAACAGACTGTGCGCCATCAACATGGAAGACTACACCGGCTTCACGAGTGATTTCACCAATCGCTGTAACATCAGTAATCGTACCAAGCTCATTATTTACCATCATAAGCGATACCAAAATCGTATCATCACGTAGAGCTTCTTTTACTTGCTCTGGCAAGATAAGACCTGTGCTTGGCTGTGGCTCAAGATACGTAATCTCAAAGCCTTCTTGCTCAAGTTCACGGCAAGTATCTAATACGGCTTTGTGTTCAATCTTACTAGTGATGATGTGCTTACCACGAGACTGATAAAAGTGAGCCGCACCTTTAATGGCTAGGTTGTCAGATTCAGTTGCACCAGAAGTAAAGACGATTTCGCGTGGATCAGCGTTTATGACTTCAGCCACTTGTCCGCGAGCAGTTTCTACGGCTTCTTCTGCTTGCCAGCCGTAGCCATGCGAGCGCGAGGCTGGGTTACCAAAGATGCCATCTACTGTCAGATATTCGCTCATCTTAGCAGCTACTGGTTTAGCAACTGGTGTGGTGGCGGCATAATCTAAGTATATAAGGTTGTTATGTTGGCTCATGCTGGGTTTGCCTCGCTGTTCGATAGAGTAATGGTATTGATGTCTTTTATGGAAATATCTTTTGTAGAGTTGTGCTGACGTTCTGATACTGACTGCACGTTTTCCATATCTAATAATTGCGCTAATGTTATATTTTTCAAGTACTGTTCAATATGATTTGATAGTGCACACCATAGGTCATGGGTCAGGCACATTGTACCACCTTGACAGTCACCGCGTCCTTCACACTGCATCGCATTAACGGATTCATCGACAGCAGATATGATGCTCATCACATCTATCTCGTTCAATGGCTTGGCTAGGTGATAACCACCAGCTGCACCGCGAATACTGGTCACAAGGCCACGTTTGCGTAGCTTGGAGAATAACTGTTCGAGGTAGGAGATAGAAATTGACTGCCGTTTAGCGATATCAGATAGAGATACTGCGCTCTCTTGTTGACTGGTCTGTAATGCCAAGTCTAGTAAAGCGGTAACGGCATATCTGCCTCGAGTAGTTAAACGCATGTGTTATCTCCAAACTTTTATGTCATTTTTATTTAACAACGATCTTGGAAAAGGATAGATATAGGCAATAATATATCAATATAAAAACTGTCAATCATATCCGTTCAAGTTGTGTCTTATCGTTATTAAACAACAGATGGTTAACCCGATGTGTGCAACGATTAGGTTAATTATACTTAATCCTGAGTAATTTAGTCAAGATTAAAGTGTGGTTAAATGGTTAATCGAGCTTATCGCTATGATTGATAAAAACAATGGTGTTGAAGATGTATGTATGAGCGGGGAGAGAGATCTTATTTTTAACACTTCGATATTGGCTAATGTATGAGTTAAACATAAGTTGTAGCAATATCGAACAAGCCAGAATGGAACAATCTAGGGAAAAAACAAGCGTCCATTACCTGCAATAGGCACTGTACGCTCATTTATATCTGAAATCATAGTTTGGTAAAAATCAATTAATAAAAGCTAAGTTCGATTAAAATCAGCTCATCAACAGTGCGATGACTGAGCCAATCATAACGACCAGCGCCACCACAGTGACAATCATAAAGGTCTTTTGCTTACTCTGTAGCTCTTTGACTGTGGTTTCAAGTTCGCGGTTCTTGATGGTTAATGTATTGATTTGGGTCTGTTGTTCTTTGATACGCTCTTTATAATGGTCTTTCTTTTCCGCCATTTCAGCATCGGTCGGTTTGGTTTTAGCTTTGCCACCTTTTATCTTTCTGATTAAACCTTGGATTAAGCTGCCGAGACCAAGCTGCATAATGAATTGTTTGACCAGCTGCACTTGAACGGATTCACCGCGCATTTGTAGTTTTTCGGTCGTCTCTCTATCGTGAGTGGTGATGGCATTAATCACTTGAATGCTATAAGCATTGATAACGACATCAGGTTCGCTACGACCAACAGGCAGCTGGGCATCTAAGAGTACGCCTTTGGTACTAAAGGTGGCAAAAACCTCAACATGAGGCAAATATAAGCGCAATGCTACGACCGTACCTTGTTTGGCAAGTGGATAAGCGGCTTTACGTAGTTCAGGATCCAAACGTAACAATAGTGTCAGCGCCGACTCGATGAACACCAGAATAATATTAAGAAGAGAGTGAGACAACGTAGAACGCTTCATGTAAATAATCCATTTTTTTTATTTAGCAAGTCAAAGTTATGTAATAAACTTAAGTTTATTTTTACGCAAAACTTGCAGTGATATTTTGCTTATAGTAACGCCTTTATAATAAAAAGTAACGCTAGTTTCTGTCAGTGGTAAAATTATTACAGTACAATCTAGCAGTTGATAAAGACACCAAAATTTATGACTGGTAATGCACAGACACCAACTGACAACTGTTTTAAAGAATAAGCAAAATAAGTTGATTCATTGTTTGAATGAGGGCAGTTCGCCTGTATAGAGGTTGCAGATGTTTTGCGTAACATTGGGTGTCAAATACGTAGTTGATGGCACAAAAAGATGTAAAATCGCTTGCACTCCTTATGCTGCCTTGATATAAAGACGATAACAAAGCGAAACCTGTTAATACGCCAGTCAGGTAGTTTTTATTGCGTAAGTACCACGAGAGCGTTACAATGCTTGGCGTGAGCGTTTATTACCCCCTTAAACTTGAAGGAAATTTTATGAATAAGTCAGAATTAATTGATAGCATCGCAGACAAAAGTGGTCTAAATAAGACTCAAGCTGGTGATGCTTTGAATGCTGTTATGGAAAGTGTTGGCGAAGCTTTAGAAGCTGGCGATAGCATCTCTCTAGTTGGCTTTGGTACTTTTAGCGTAAAAGACCGCAAAGCACGTACTGGCCGTAACCCTAAGACTGGTGAAGAGCTAAGCATCCCTGCAAGCAAAGTACCAAGCTTCAAAGCTGGTAAAAACCTAAAAGAGCGTTTGAACTAAGCCGCTCCATGGTAGATGGTCGCTTTGGCTGATGTCATAAGCTAAGCACCTAAAAAGCACCTAAATATTAGGTGCTTTTTTTGTCGCTATAGTTTATCTCATACAACGTGAATATTTTGAGTATATACGAAAAATCACGTATCATAGGGCGCGCGATAGATGCGTTGTTTAAATAAGGTATTGTCACTGAACCTTGTTTCCCCTAATAAAATGTACACGTTCTTCCTCTTACCATTGCCGGCTTAAATAGCATTGATATTAGCAGGTCGCACTTAACAGCTCCTAACAGTATTACAATGGTTTTTCATCAATATAGGTTAATAAAGCAGAGATAACTATGGATAAATTGCGCGATTTCTTAAAAAGCTGGCCAGGTCGCATTTTATTGATTTTATGCCTATCGCCACTGGCTCTATTGGGTGTCGAAAGCTATTTTGGCGGTGGGGTTGATCCCAACCAAATCGCTCAGGTGGGTGAGGCAAGCGTAGGGTTGTCCGAGTATCAGACTGCCGTCAATAACCGTCGTAGCGAAATACTAGAGCAAGTTGATGATGCCAGTTTATTGAATGAAGACGTACTGCACGAGCAGGTACTAAAAGGTCTGATTGATCGTACATTACTAGAGCAGCAAGCAGGTAAGCTTGGCATGACAGTCTCTGATGACACGATCAATCGTTTGCTGCGTGAAGAAGAAATATTCAAAGATGCTGATGGCAACTTTTCTAACGATCAGTTTGCAAACTTTTTGCGTCAGCGTGGTATGACCAAGAACCAGCTGTTTGCAGAGTTTCGTAATCAGTTAAGCTTGGATCAGCTCAATGCTAGTATCGTTGGTACAGCCGTCTATCCAATGCAGGCAGTTAGCCAATTGATCGACTTGCAACTAGAATCACGCAACGTCTGGGTACATCGTTTTGATTGGCAGGACTATGCTGATCAGGTCAAACTGAGCAAAAATGATATTCAAGCATATTATGATGCCAATAAAGATACCTTAAAAAGCGCGGCAATGGTCAACTTGGCTTATCTTCAGCTTAGCCCGCAGACCATCAAAGTCGATGATGTGACAACAGAAGAGTTGCAGCAGCAGTATGAAGCGTATAAGCAAGGTCTGGCTGCTGATGATGAGCGCAAAGTGAGTCAAATTCTGTTAACAGGTGATGATGCTAAGGCAAGAGCAGATAAAGTTAAAGCTCGCTTGGCTAAAGGCGAGTCTTTTGCTGCTGTGGCCAAAGCAGAATCGGATGATCCTTCAGGAGAAACAGGCGGTGACATTGGTCGCTTTAATCCGTCAGTATTTGGTGGTGACGCCGATGCTGTTGAAAAAGCACTAGAAGGCTTGAGCGTTGGAGATGTGACAGCCCCTATCAAGACCAGCTTTGGCTATCAGATATTCACAGTCACCGAAGACAATGGCAAAAAGATTCCAAGTCTCGAGAGTATGCGTGCTGAGCTGACTGCTAAGGCAAAAGAGTACAAGCGTCAAGAAGTCTACGCGGATAAAGTAACCTCGATTAATGATTTGGCAGCAGATGGCTTTAGTATCGAAGATATTGCGCAGCAAGAGAATGTGACGCTAAAACGTATCAAAGATTACCGTAAAGAAAACAACAAATCAGTATTATCGCAACCAGCAGTGATCAAACAGGCCTTTGACGAATTTACGATTCAAGATCAGGCCGTGACGGCAGGTATAGAAGTTGGTAACGGTACGGTATGGGTACAACCAAGCAACTATCGTCCTACGACCACACTGAGCTTATCTAGTGCAACGCCAAGAATCACTCAGATATTGCGTCAGCAAAAAGCCACAGCCTTGGCGCTAAAAGAAGCGAAAGCTGTCGCTGCTGGTATCAAAACACCAGCTGATATTGCTAAGCAGTCGGTAAGCTTGCAATCTTTGGGTGAGATCAATCGTCAAACAACGTTGCTGACTGATAAAGAGCGTGGATTGGCCTTTAGCAAGCAAGCTGCCAATGATGGCGTAGTCGCGCTCGCTAGTGAGACTGAAGCAGGTGCAACGCTATTGGTTGGTGATCGCATCAAGACTGAGCAGCAGTCACCACTATCTGATATGCAAAGAGCGCAAACGGCCAGCATCATTCGTGACAATTTAGGTCAAGACCAGCTGCAAGACTACTTAGACTATCTACGTATGGTCTATCAAGTTGAGATTAACGAAGCCAACATGGCAAATGCACAAGGGCGCTAAGCGTTCGCTGTATGGTTACTCTTAATTGTTAAACGCAAAAAAGCCACTGTAGCGATACAGTGGCTTTTTTATGTTGTTCATCAGATAAACTAAACATGAATAGCAGTGTTAAATATAAGTAATGCTATTCATGCCAGTTTACAAAGTGCTATAGGAGTATTTAGTGGCGGAAATGACGCATGCCAGTGAATACCATCGCAATACCATGCTCATTAGCGGCTGCAATGGTCTCATCATCACGCATAGAGCCACCTGGCTGAATGATAGCAGAGATACCCACTTCAGCAGCATTATCGATGCCATCACGGAACGGGAAGAAGGCATCTGAGGCCATAACGGCACCTTCAGTGGCTAGTCCAGCATGCTCTGCTTTGATAGCAGCGATACGCGCTGAGTTAACACGGCTCATTTGACCCGCGCCAACACCGATAGTACGTTGGCCTTTTGCATAGACAATGGCATTCGATTTGACATATTTTGCCACGTTCCAGCTGAACAATAGATCTGCCACTTGCGCTTCAGTTGGTTGTACGTCAGTGACAATTTTTAGATCGTTTGCCGTAATCAGACCAAGGTCTTGCTCTTGTACGAGTAGGCCGCCATTGACGCGTTTGTAGTCAAGCTGACTATCACGCTGATCTGGTGCTGGTAGTTCACCACATACCAATACGCGTACGTTTTTCTTAGTAGCAGTCGCTTCAAGCACACCGTCTTCAATGCTAGGCGCAATGATGACTTCTACAAATTGATTATCGATAATGGCTTTTGCCGCAGCAAGCGTCAGTGGACGGTTGAATGCAATGATACCGCCAAAAGACGACTCAGGATCAGTGCTAAAAGCAGTGCGATAAGCAGCTACTTGGTCATTATCAACCGCGACACCGCAAGGATTGGCATGCTTAACGATAACGCAAGCTGGTGCACTAAAGGCTTTAACACACTCAAGGGCTGCGTCAGTATCAGCGATATTATTGTATGATAGCGCCTTACCTTGCAGTTGCTTAGCCGTTGCAATAGAAGCTTGCTGGCTTTTTAAAGGCTGGTTTTCAGTGTAGAAAGCGGCGTTTTGATGTGGGTTTTCGCCATAGCGAAGATCTTGCGCTTTTTCTAGCTGTACATTGAATGTACGTGGGAAGTTCTCTGGTTCCTGCGTCTCATTGACACGGCTGCCTAAGAAATTGGCAATCATACCATCGTACTGCGCAGTATGCTCAAAGGCTTTAACCGCTAAATCATAGCGTAGAGTCGTTGTCAGTTCAGTGCCACCATCTAAAGCAGTCAGTACGCGGTCATAATCAGCAGGATCGGTCACGATGCCGACATGAGCGTGGTTCTTTGCGGCTGAGCGTACCATGGTAGGACCACCAATATCGATATTTTCGATAGCATCGTTCATTGTCACGTCAGCACGCGCAATCGTCTCAGCAAACGGATATAAATTTACCACAACCAAGTCAATACGCTCGATTGCGTGCTCATTCATGACAGCATCGTCTGTACCACGACGTCCCAAGATACCACCGTGAATTTTAGGGTGCAGGGTTTTAACACGGCCATCCATCATCTCAGGAAAGCCCGTATAGTCAGACACTTCCGTCACAGCGACATTGTTTTCTGTAAGTAATCGATAAGTACCGCCAGTAGAGAGTAAGCCAAAACCTGCTTTGATAAGGCCTTGAGCAAACTCAACGATATTGGATTTATCAGAGACCGAGAGTAGGGCAAGTGGGGTTGTACTCATAAAAAATCTTCCATAAAAAAAGCCTGACGTAAACGTCTGGCAAGGTGATGATGGCAACAACGGTAGACTATATCGCGATAGATAAAGCCATGCACATTCAATTGCCATGCATGATGATTAGTAATAATGGGTGAGCTCATATAGCAGTGCTACATTAAGTCGTAAGTTTTGAGTTTTTTGCGTAAAGTACCACGATTGAGGCCTAAGATTTGTGCACACTTGGTCTGATTGCCGCGAGTTTTCTCTAGAACCACTGACAATAGAGGCTCTTCGACTTGCTTTAAGATAAGCTCGTACAAGTCGGTAGGCATCTCATCACCTAGCATAGCAAAATACTGGCGAACGACGCGTTCAACATGTACACGCAAAGGCTGCTGTGCGCTACTCGCAGCACTCTCTAACGGGAACTCAACATCGTGTGCGAAATAGCGATGATCTTCTGTATTATAGTCGGCAGGATGCTCAGAGCTCTTAGCAAAATGATGGGCATGATGCTGTGCATGAGGTGCCATAAGATAATATCCTTGAAATGAAAAAAGAGTCAAACCATAAGATGTCAGAATAATAGTATATCAAATTAATATCGTCTAGCGCTGACAGATTGACGGCTATCTTAACGGCAGCGATATGTCAGGCTTATTCTATTGCTAAAAATAGCATTCAATAAAGTGGTGTCATCGTAATTTCGCGAATTTGTGCATTGTCAACGGGTATGGTAAATAGTAGTTGCCTGTTATTACTAGCAGCTAGCTGGCTTGGCTTACCCAATAAATAGTCGTTAGGCCCTGCTATAAACTCTCCAATGAGGTTATCTGTCCCATAAACACTGACTCTTATATTTGGATAGAGCTGTGCTTTTGTGCTTTGATTGTTCAAGGTCGCACTGATATCGCTAAACGCACCTGTTGTTTTAATTTGACTTGATCGATGACTTGGATTGGTGATAGTCAAAGCTGTTAGGTCAGCGCTTGGCAAGCTACACGCTGCAATAGAGCATACCGTTTGGAGGCGCTGCGCATTGGCAGGGTTTTTGACTAACGTCTCTAGGTTAAACATAACATACTGCGCGGCAAGTAATAGTGCTAATACTAAGCATCCAAGTATCCAGAGAATAGATGCAATTGAATGTGTTGTGGATGTTGGCGCAAACTGTGCTTGTGCCTTGTTTGCGCGTTCTATAACAGAATTTTCTTCGTCCCTAAGAGGAACACCCATATCTATTAGTAGTTGTGATAAATCTGTACTATCTACTGATTTGGCTTCGCGTTTATTTTGTTCCTCAAGAAGTGCTTCTAGCCATGAGTTATCAGCTTTGTCGTTGATACTCGCATGAATATCATTGGCAGCATTTGAGCTCAGTACTTCTTGAGTCATTGATGAGTGTTCTGTTGCAATACGATCGGTAGGGGGTGCTACAAATTGTTCTTGGCTTTTATTATTGGTTTTAGAAAATGTGTTTGTCGAGTTGTCAGTTATCGTAGCAGAATTGGTATCACTCACTTGCATCAACCAAGCATCCATGCTGTCTAGTGAGTCGTATTCTACAATGCTGTCTTCTGGCTCATCGATATCCATATCATCATAGATCAAGTCGTCATGAATCAACATATCAGATGAACGTTTCTTATTGAGTGAGGACTTCGCAGTATTTGATATATTGGTATAGCTCTGAGGTTGATTACTCAGCTTGGATTGCGCATTTTGATGTGTTGTAGCAGTATGTTTAGTGGAGGAGCTGTTGGAGGTGTCAGGGGTTACAATAAGGTGTTGATTGACCGAAAAACTTTTTTGGCACTGAGTACAGTTAATGGTAGCATTGGCTTTATTTAGTTGATTCTGTTGCACTTTAAAGCAAGCTTGGCAATGAGGGCACTGGGTTTTTATTGGGGTGGTCATAGGGTCGAATCCAAAAAAGTATGGTTATCTATACCGCTTAGCCACTCACCAACAGCTACCATGCTTTTTGAAATTCTATAAATCATGAGCAACGACAGAGTGGCGTCAAACATGTCACGTTTGACTGCCCTCTATCGTAACAGATGTAATTAAATGTTGCTAGCTAGTAAATGTACCAGATAAACGCTGCCAATGCTGGTCCTCTTGCGCGGTAAAGGCATGCTTTGGATCGAGTGCAAAATAGGGTTGATAAGCTTCCATGACTTGTTCAGTCTGAGACTCGATTAGACCTGCCAATACGATGCGACCTTTCGATGCAATCAATGTCGAAAAGTAAGGTGCTAAGCCAATTAAGGGTTTGGCTAAAATATTGGCGACAATCACTTCTACAGGTAAAACATCGTTTTGTGAGCAGTAGTCTGTGAACTCTTCGGGTAAGAACGCTTGTAGATGATCACCAACATGATTGCGTACCGCATTTTGATTGGTTGCAAGTACAGCTTGTGGATCGATATCGACTGCATACACTTGGCGTGCACCCAATAATAGGGCAGCGATACCCAAAATACCTGAGCCGCAGCCATAGTCGATGACTACTTTATCTGTCAGGTCTTGCTCTGTTAACCAGTCAAGACAAAGACGAGTCGTGGCATGATAGCCAGTACCGAAAGCTAAGCCTGGATCCATAATGATATTGGTCGCCTCTGGATTGGGCGGTGTGAGCCAGTCTGGCACAATCCATAAGTCATTAGCGCATTCGATAGGATGGTAATTACTCATCCATTCACGCTCCCAATCCTTGTCATCAACAGCCGTTAGCCAAATACGAGTAGCCTGTACTTGTGCGGCGATTTCGTGACTGAGCTGCTCAACAGCCTGACGGCTACCAGCATCAGTGGTGGCATCAAATAGCCCTGTCAGTATGACTTCATCCCATAGCGGTGACTCACCGGGAAGTGGTTCAAACAAAGGCTGATCACCTGCATCATCTAAGGCAATAGATAGTGCGCCAGCTTCTAATAAAAGCGCTTCAGCTAAATCGACGTTTGATTTTTCACATTGTAAATGCAGTTGTTGCCATGCCATAACGATAACCCTAAGCTAAAATAAAAATAAATGTATGTTTTGAATAAGTGATAACTGTAGTGAGCGATTATTAGCGTAAAGCTCGTCTTGCTTCACTAACGACGCGTGAGTTACCTTGAGCTTGCCCTGATTGTAAAATGATTTGCCACAGCGCTCGTCTGCGACTGGCATCTTGAGAAACGCTAAGGCCACGACGTGCCATCGCTTCTGCCTTACGAGGTTGGTTTTTTTTCAATGCCACTTGCGCCAGATAAAAATATACGGCAGACGATTTGGGTGCCAAGCGCTGTGCACGGGTAAAGCTGTTTTCAGCATTCGTTAATTGTCCTGATTTCAGTTGATTAACGCCCACCTGCATCAAGTTACGAAATGCAGGCAAGTTACTGTTATTACTTGCCGATTGTTGAGAGCGTTGCTGCGAGTTTTTCCTTGCCTGTTCCAGTAAGTCATTGTGTGACGGTACTGACGGCTCAGAGATGATATAGTCATTGCGCGATGGTATGGCGATGCCCAGATCAGGCTCTGTTGCCACTGGAGTAGGTTGCTCAAATACAGGCGTTTCTTGGGTCAGTGGGTTCGGTGACTCGAGCTGTTCGGGTGGAGTATAAGGTTTAATTGGGTATTCGTTCTCATCATCTGCTTCAACAATGGGTGCCTGAGTCACAGTGGTGGTCGATGTCACTGGCGGCTGTGATGATGGGATTGTTTGAATAGGTGTTGTTTTCATTGCAGCTGAGCTATCTGGCGCAGTCTGGCATGCGCTGAGGCTTAGCATGCTGCAAACGATGCCACCTACAACTAGAGTATTCACTGACGCAAATTTTTTCTGCCACCAAGACAATGTTTGTGTCACAGAGGCAGATTGCTGTAGAAATGAGACCATGTTGAGACCTTTTTTAAATATCAGACGCTACATATTAAAAACAATGTTAAAACCATTCAATAGCACGGTCATACCACGTATCAGCGCGGTTTTGACCTTCATTATTTTGTCCATTACTGTCTTCTGAATCACCAGCATCAACCGCTTCACCATTTGGGATATCTAAACCTTCGCGACGACGTTGCTCATTGATTGCACTCTGCTGATTTTGGAATTGCGATTGCTCGCGAGCACGGTCTTGTTGATATAAGTTAAGCGCGCAGCTACTGGCTTCCTCTGGTAAATGTGCTGACATGACAGGTAAGTAGCGAGCATTGGCACAACGTTCGTTAGACAGCTTGCCTGAGTTGTTCTCGAGCCACAACCATTCTATACCTTCTGGCTCTGGTAGCGCCACCGGAGTGAGTTTGAGGCGTTTCATATAATCGACCCAAACCGGTAGAGCACCAGTACCACCACTCAAGCCAATGGGCTTGTTGTCATCACGACCAACCCAAACAACACTAACGTAGTTACCACTGTAGCCTGCAAACCAAGCATCACGGTAATCATTGGTAGTACCAGTTTTGCCGGCGAGATTCAGATTGCTTCCAAGTGATTGAGCACGTCTAGCGGTACCGTTTGACACCACTTGTTGTAGCGCGTAGTTGGTCAAAAAGTTGGTCTCAGGTGGAATACTACGCTGAGTATTGAGTCCAGTACGCTGCAAAATACGGCCGCGATCATCAATAACCGTGCGAATACTATGAATAGGCGTGCGGAAACCGCCAGTCGCAAAGACTTGGTAAATACCTAACATGTCCATAGGGCTCAGATTGACAGACCCTAATAATGCCGATGGGTATGGTGGTATTTCTTCTTTAACGCCCATGCGTTTTAGCTGTTTGGCAAAAGTATCAACCCCAAATTCCATACCTAAGCGTACCGCCGCTTGGTTATAGGATTGCGACAGTCCTGTGGTCAGTGGTACATAGCCATGATCACGGTTATCATAGTTTTTAGGACTCCAATCGGTACCATCATTCAGATTGACTGTGATAGGTGAGTCATCCACCGAACTTGCTAAGTTATAACGACCACTTTCAAGCGCGGTCATATAAATGATTGGCTTCAATAGAGAGCCAACTTGACGCTTGGCATCGACAGCGCGGTTAAAGCCTGTGAACTCACTGCCACTACCGACGACAGACACCAACTCGCCAGTTTCAGGGTTGGCACTGACGAGCGCGCCTTGTAAATCTTTGGTTTTGCTGCCGCTGCGGCGTAGTTCGCCAAGTTTTCTATCAACCGCCTTGTCTGCTGCCAACTGAGCAATAGGGTCTAGGGTACTAATGATGATTAGACCTTCATTTTTGAGATCATCAGAGTAATAGACATCATTGAGCTCACGTTTGACGATGTCCAAAAAGTCAGGGAACTGGCTCTTGCCCTCAGCAGGCTTGTCCACGATACCGAGCGGCTGTTTTAGGGCTTTGTCATAGTCTTCTTGACTTAGCGTGCCCATTGCGAGCATGTTACCAAGCACCACGTCACGACGAGCTTTTGAATCATTTGGATTACGACGTGGGTTGTAAATACTTGGGCCTTTTGCCATACCAACTAGCATGGCTTGCTGATCTATACGCAGCTCGTTAAGTGGTTTATCAAAATAGAACTGTGAGGCCAAACCAAAACCATTGATAGAGCGATTGCCGTTTTGACCCAAATAAATTTCGTTCAGATAGGTCTGTAAAATTTCATCTTTACTATAATGCAGCTCAAGCAGTACCGCCATCAACGCCTCATTGGCTTTGCGTTTGAGGGTGCGATCTGAGTTGAGGTAAAAGTTTTTGATCAGCTGCTGGGTGATGGTCGAGCCACCTTGTCTAGCGCCGCCAGAGAAGTTATTGAAAACGGCACGAGCGATACCGCGTATCGAGACGCCTTTATGCTCATAAAACGCGCGATCCTCGGTGGCAATCAAGGCATCAATCAGTGGCTGAGGCACGTCATCTAAAGACACAACCATTCGATCTTCGTTACTGTCTGGATAGATACCACCGATACTCACTGGCTCTAGACGAATGATGCCGCTTTTGGCAGGTAAAGTGCTTTGAATAGAGTCAACTTTATTACCAGCAATGGTCATTTTGATGACTTGCTCAGCATCTATATCGCTCGAGCTATAGGTAAAGCCGCGTGTATGGATAAAATAAGTATTACCCGATCTATGATAAGTGCCAGTACGATCATAAGACTTGTTGCTTTGATAATTAAGTAACTCTAGCCATGTTTTCATCGTATCTCTATCGATATTGGCACCCTGATATAGCTCAAGCGGCTGTGAGTACACTTTAGCTGGAATATCCCAGCGCTTGCCTTCGAACTTATGGGTAATGGTGCGATCAAGCTTGACCAAATACAGTGCAAATAGCACCATGCCAGCGATGATGATAATTAAGAGAAGACTACTAAATACCAAGCCGCGCTGCTGTGAAGGTAAGGCATTCATAGCAGGCTTAGATGATGGTGATAGCTTGGTACTTGGTAACTTAAAATTGGATTTTTGCACGGATGTCGCACCATTTTTGGATAAAAAACTGCCTCATAATGACGCAAATTGACAAATTTTTCAATCTATCATCGTTAACGAGCGCATTCATTGGTATTAGACCATAAGCAATGGTACTGCCTAGGGTGATTGCTTGTAGTATAATCTCTATCAAAATACTGATACTTATAATCAAGTATCAACATCTTTCAATTGGGTTAATAAACGCCATATAAGATAACAATCTATGATCACTGTCACGATGTATTTTGTATGAATCCGTCGTTGCTGCTAACTATTTTGAAAAACCTTAAGTACAGTCAATGATAGAAACCTTGCTTAGAGTGAGAACCCTTTAAACAAGCCTATCCAAAGGAAGTACGTCCGATTATGTCTAGTATTCCATCATCAGTATCATCTGCTACCAATCATTCTTATGAAGACAACTCTATTACTGACGGCTTGGTGCTACCCCTTGCTGACCACTGCTTTCATTGCGGTGATCCAGTGCCTCAGCCGCCGTTTTATACTGAGATACTAGGCAAGTCACGTGAGATGTGTTGTATGGGCTGTCAGTTAGCAGCTCAGAGCATTGTAGAAGCTGGGCTCGAGCAGTATTATCTTGACCGTTCGGAGATTAATCGTACAGCAAGCTTACCGACCCAGCTGACGCGTCTCGAAGTCTATGATCATGACGAGATAAAGTCGCAGTTCGTGTATGCGCAAGACGGTCTGTCGGTGGCGGAGCTGTCTGTTAATAATTTACGCTGTGCGGCCTGTACATGGCTGATTGAGTCGCGTCTTGATGAGCTAGAGGGCATTAGTAAATGTCAGGTGAATTTGACCAACCAGCGTATGCGAGTGATTTGGAATGAAGACAAATTACCGATCAGTCGTATTTTAGCGGTCATCAATGAGATTGGCTACGAAGCCAAGCCTTATCGGCAAGATACCCACGAAGCCATGCTGGCGCGTCATAACAATCAAATGTTACTGCGTCTCGGTATCGCGGCACTCGGTTCGATGCAGGCAATGATGTATGCCGTTGCGCTTTATTTTGGTGAATATAGCGACATGTTGATATTCCAGCGTGATTTTTTGCGTTGGGTGTCTTTATTCGTTAGTACGCCTGTTTTCTTCTATGCTGGTATTCCTTTTTTCACATCCGCATGGTCAGCGATTCGTGCGCGCCAGGTCAATATGGATGTGCCTGTTAGCCTTGCCTTGATTATTACCTTCTTTGCCAGTCTATACGCCACCATCACTGGACAAGGGGAGACATACTATGACTCCGTCAGCATGTTTATTTTCTTTTTGCTGGCAGGACGCTATATCGAGCACAATGCCCGTCTAAAAGCCGCGACCATGGCTAATGATCTGGTCGTAGTAGAGCCAGTATTGGTACAAAAAGTTGCCCAAGACGAAGCAGCGGCAGCGCGTATTTTGCAGCAGATCAGAGACAATGAGTCTCAAAAAAGTGAAGCCATCGAAGTTGAGACTCAAAAGGTATCAGATGCGACGGCAGAAATGATGCCTAAGTTTATGAAGGGTATTGATGTCAATGTCCATCAGCTCACATCGCGTATCGCTCAAGATTGGCAGCAGTCACGTAACCAACAGAATGTGACAGCACAATTAGAAGGTGATGTGGTATCAAAGCAGATGGTGACGGCTCATAGCTTGCAAGTGGGTGACATTATTTTGGTTGAAGCGGGTTCTGAGATTATCAGTGACGGTATTTTGTTAAGTCCCACTGCAACCGTCTCGCAAAGTCTACTGACGGGCGAAGGTGATTTAATCATCAAGTCCCAAGGCGATTATATTGTTGGCGGTGCGCAAAACGACAGCCAGCCGTTTGAGATGTTGGTGACAGCGCTACCAAAAGACAGTCAAATAGGGCTGATTGATAGGCTGATGAACCGCGCCATGAGCGAAAAACCCAAACTGGCGCAGCAAGCAGATAAGCTGGCACGTTGGTTTGTCGCCCGTATCTTAGTGCTGTCAGTTTTAGTATTTTTAGGTTGGTATATCGTTGACCCAAGTCAAGCTATTTGGGCAACGGTGGCAGTATTGGTCGCTACTTGTCCTTGCGCCTTGTCATTGGCGACGCCAATTGCCTTGACCGTCTCGACGAACCGTTTAGCCAGCTATGGTTTTTTGACGACGCGCGGGCATACGCTGCAAACATTGGCTGAAATCACGCATGTCGCTTTTGATAAGACAGGTACGCTGACCTATGGCAAACCAAATTTATTAAATATTGAGATAATCGAGCCAGTAAACCAGACTGATTCTGCTACCTCACCATCAACAGCACAAAAAGACACGCTATTGGCAATCGCAGCTGCCTTAGAAGTAGGGAGTCGTCATCCCATTGCACACGCGCTGCTTACCGCTGCCTATCAGTTACATCTACCACCGACGAGTGCCATGCAGCACTATCCTGCAGGCGGGGTAGAAGCCATGATTGACGGTGTTATATATCGTATCGGTCATAAGAATTTCGCATTAGACAATGATATAAATAGTATCGATAAAAACAATGATTTGACCATTGACTTAGTAGCGCAGCGTGCCAGCTCAGCGGTTGTCTTATCGAGCCAGAAATCTGATACAAATGACTGGCAGGCGCTGGCGTGCTTTTATTTTAATGACAAGGTACGTGATAGTACCCAATCGATGCTCGATACGCTCAAAGGGCTAGGTATCGAGTCTGTGATGTTGACGGGTGACCCAAGCCCGCAAGCGCTCGTGATGGCTGAGAATTTAGGGATACAGTCAGCTTATAATGGTCTATCACCGACTGATAAAGTCAATCATATTCAGCAGTTGCAAGCTAAAGGCGCTGTCGTACTGATGGTGGGTGATGGCATCAATGATGCACCAGTGCTAGCAGCGGCTGATGTATCCACCTCGATTGCCGGTGCTGCAGATTTGGCACAAGTATCTAGCGACAGTATTATCTTAAATGGACAAATAGAGGCTATCACTGCTGCCAAACGTATCTCTGATAAAACCGAACGTATTATCAAGCAAAACTTCCGCTGGGCGCTTGCTTACAATAGTATTGTTCTGATACCAGCGGCTTTAGGTTATGTACCACCATGGCTTGCTGCAATTGGGATGTCACTTAGCTCATTGTTTGTCGTGTTAAATGCGCTACGCCTAAAACGCGCTTAGTTAAGAAAGACTGTAAAACCTGCCCATAAAAAAACCGCCTGCAACTATGAATAGCTAAGGCGGTTTTTTCTGTACTAAATTTCTATTAGACAGTTTGTTCAATTAGTCTTGAAGGTAGCTCAATAGACGCATGAACTCAATGTACATCCAGACTAGAGTGGCAAGAATACCAATGCTGAACAACCATTCGTAGTCTTCAGAGATACCCATCGCCACGCCGCGATCAATATTGTCAAAATCCAACAACAGCGTAAAAGAAGCGATAACAATCACAAATAAGCTAAAGCCAATAGCGATAGCACCACCTTCGAACAAGAATGGCAAGGTTGAGCCAAATGCTAGAGACAATACCCACTGTGCTACATAAACAAGCATGATCGCAATCACGGCTGAGGTCACGATAGAGCGGAACTTTTCAGTGACCTTAACCAAACCTGAGCGATACAGTCCTAGCATGACTGCTGCTGTGACGAAGGTCGCACACATTGCAGTGACCGGTACGGTTGGATACATTCTCATAAAGAATAATGAGATACCACCCAAAAAGATACCTTCTAGCAATGCGTAAGGCACCGCCAACGTCTTTGCTTTTTGTGGCTTAAAGGTGATAAAAAGAGCGAGAACAAACGCAGCAATCATGCTACCGAAGGCTGCCATGGTAATAAAACCTTGCGATAAACCTGCCATAAGCGCATAAAAGAAAAAGCCCACACCAGTAATAGCTGATAAACCAAGTAACAGGCTGGTCTTTTGAATAACGCCTTTGACCGTCATTGGATTACCGCCGATCGCAAGTTCTGCGCGACTGACAATAGGATTGGCCATACATAAGTCCTTAATAATAAAATATAAAAATAGAGATGCTGCTACTTTAGCAAAACCGCCGTTATTGTCAACTGTGTTTGCGTGACAGCCGTTACAGCTCAACCTAGTAGTATCAAAACCTAAGCAGACAAGCAAGTATGAGCAAAGCATCTGATATGTTTTATATGGGGCCAGTTACGACAGTTAACAACGATAATTCATAAACATGCTAGTCTAAGCGCGCATTTATCGCTATTATTGCCCTGTACTTCACCGTTATGCCGAGTCGTTTTATGGAAAACTCAGCGCAGTCAGCAAGATTGCCACACTTACACGAGTCAGAGCTGTTCCACGCTATCAAAAATCCTGCTTTTAGGCGTATTGGCTTGATGGGCCGTGCTGGTAAACGCAGCGTCACGCAAAGCCTAGTGCAGATTGCCCAAACCATCAACGATATGAATTTGACGTTGATCATGGATGTACAGACTGCCAACTTACCAACGCTTAACCTCACAGAAGTAGAAAGAGTCAAAATCGTTAAACGTGGCTTGATTGGTGAGATTTGCGATTTGGTCATCGTTGTTGGTGGTGATGGGTCGATATTGCATGCTGCTGAAGCATTGGCACGCTACCGTGTCCCGGTATTAGGGGTTAACCGTGGTCGCCTCGGGTTTTTGGCAGATGTCAAACCTGACGAAGCAGCATTTAAGCTACGTCAAGTATTGATGGGCGATTATCAGCTGGATCATCGATTTTTATTGACGATGGAGATACGAGAAGGGCGTAAAATCATTCATGAAGACATGGCGCTCAACGACATCGTACTGCACGCTGGTAAATCTGTACATATGATCGATTTTCAGATGAAGATTGACGGACATGATGTTTATAGACAACATAGTGATGGCTTGATAGCAGCGACACCCACAGGTTCAACCGCTTATGCCTTGTCCGGTGGTGGCCCCATCATTCATCCAAGTATGGATGCCATCTGTCTGGTGCCCATGCATCCGCATACGCTCTCTAGTCGTCCGATTGTGGTCAGTGGTAATAGTGAGGTTTGTATTCGTATTCACGAAGACAATCGCACGCAGCCGATGGTCAGCGCAGATGGCAAACCAAGCGTACCGCTTGAGCAAGAACAGCGCCTATATATTCGTAAGCATCCTGATAAGCTCACTTTACTGCATCCGCCTGGGTTTGACTTTTATGAAGCCTGTCGTACCAAGCTGCACTGGAACGTACATGCCGAAGAATTCAGTCTGGATGTCGATGATGATATTATAGATGATGAATGAGCGTATCTATTAGGGCATGTCTTCAAATCGTCCAATAGTCATCAAAAAATATGATGCAAAAATAGTAGTGGGGAGTAGGCAAGATGGATAAACAAACAATACTAGCCAGTCTAACACCGGAAGTGGTTGATAAATTCCGCATGGCAATTGAGCTAGGTAAATGGCCTGATGGTCGTAAAATTACCGCTGAGCAGCGAGAAACCTGCATGCAAGCAGTGATGGTATGGGAGCACGAGCATCTACCACCTGCCGAGCGTACGGGCTACATCCACAAACCAGTGAAAGACGACGGTTCAGTGGTTGGTGCTGAATGTGACGTCGAGCACGAGCATCATTATCCTAATATGCCGAACCCGAAAGGGGCGGTACAACCTGTGAAATTTCGTAATAAATAAATCTATAAACAGTCAATAAAAAAGCCACGCTAATGAGCGTGGCTTTTTTTACTTTATTAATCATTCAATCACTACACATATTTAAATTGCAGTCGTGTCGACACTAGGACGAACCGTTAGCGGATTTTTTTGCATCAAAAATCCTTTCCATCCCCAATGCAAAAAGTTGCGAATATTAGCATGGTCGGTACCGTTAGGCGTTGCTTGAACTTTGGCATAATGTTCGCCGAATAGTTTTAGCGTATCCAATTGGTTTAGACCGTGATGCTTAGCAAATCCAAAAATCTTTGCACTGCCTTCGTTTTCTCCAGCGGCATTATGTACCATTCCATTCACAAATGGGGCAGGCGAATAGCGATAAAAATCATCGATAAAGCTGATGACATCATTGAATCCAATGGCTTTTTTATTCAAACCATTAAGTAATGCCGATACATCTGATTGGCGGATACTCATAAATAAATGACCTCAGAGCAGTTTAAAAAATAAAAAATATAATGCTTATGTATGCTCATTAGTCGTTGAGCATTAAGTATTATAGATTAGCGATTGAAGTAGTCTTCGTCATCGAACGAAGGCGAAAAGTTGCCTTGCTCAAGATGTTGCATTTGCGACTGTACAGAGCGCTCATGCTGAATACGTTGATAAATCTCTTCGCGGTGTACGGCAATATCTTTAGGTGCATTCACACCGATACGTACTTGATTGCCTTTGACGCCCAAAACCGTCACACTGACTTCATCGCCAATCATTAGCGTTTCGCCCACGCGGCGTGTCAAAATTAACATGCGTCACACTCCTTATGTCGCATCAACAAATTATTACTCATCAGATTACTTCTCAATTGCAGAACATCACCGCAGCACTAAACATGTCATGTATCAATTATTACGATGCTTGACGTTGTGCCAATAGCGGCAATGATAGGTAGATTCATTTAGCCCAAATGAAAGCCCCATTATAGGTGGCATAACAGATACTGTCACGGTTTTTTCACAAAACTATTAGGTAAATGCTCATTTCAACTATGCTAAAAAATAAAAATAGGACCTAAAAAGATCCTATTTTATTTAAGTAATGTTTTTATTTGGAGGCTATTTATTTAAACGCTATTTATTTACATACGATGTAGAGTCATTCATAGCGGCTAGTAGATAACCATCAATGCTAAAGCTGTATTTTAGCAGTTTTTTGGCCTTATAGCCCAGCGATTTTGCTCTCACCGTCTTCACGGTCAAGACCAAAGGCAGTATGCAATGATTTGACGGCTTTTTCTAAGTGCTGATCTTGAATCAAAACAGACACTTTGATTTCGCTGGTCGATATCATTTGGATATTGATATTGTTCTCAGCCAGTGTTTGGAACATGAGGCTCGCAACCCCTGCGTGTGAGCGCATACCAACACCAACTAGTGAGACTTTGACCACTTCGCTGTTGCCTGAAATCTCTTTGGCTCCAATCTCGTCTTTGACTTCTTCATTAAGCACTTTTAGAGTCTTGTCCAAGTCAGTGCGGTTAACTGTGAACGTAAAGTCAGTGGTCCCGTTGTCCGAGAGGTTTTGGACAATCATATCGATTTCGATATTGGCGCGGCCAATTGGGCTTAAGATAGCAGAGGCGATACCAGGATGGTCAGGTACACCGCGTACTAAGATTTTTGCTTCGTCTCGGTTGAATGCGATACCTGAGATGATTGCCTGTTCCATATTGTCTCCTTCGTCTATCGTAATTAGGGTGCCCACGTTGTTTTGAAACTCTTGGTCAAAGCTACCGTCAGTGTTTTCATCAAAGCTAGATAAGACGCGCAGTGGCACGCCGTATTTGCCAGCGAATTCTACTGAGCGAATCTGTAGGATTTTGGAACCAAGACTTGCCATCTCAAGCATTTCTTCAAAGGTAATTTTTTCAAGCTTTTTGGCTTTTGAGGTGACACGAGGGTCAGTGGTATAAACGCCATCAACGTCAGTATAAATTTGACATTCATCAGCACCCAAAGCCGCCGCAATCGCAACGCCTGTCGTATCAGAGCCGCCGCGTCCCAATGTGGTTGCATTGCCTTCTTCATCAATACCTTGAAAGCCTGCCACAATGACGATATTGCCAGCATCTAGCTGCTCGCGTATGTTTTTATCATCGATGCTTTCGATACGGGCCTTATTATGGGCGTTATCGGTTTTAATCGCGACTTGACGACCAGTCATTGAACGCGCACCAATACCAAGCTCTTTAATCGCCATCGCGAGTAGTGAGATAGAGACCTGCTCACCGGTTGAGACCATCTGGTCGTACTCACGTGGGTCAGGGTTGTTACTGATTTGGCGTGCTAGATCAATCAAACGGTTGGTTTCACCACTCATGGCTGAGACCACAACCACGACTTGATGACCATTATCATGCCAACGTTTGACTCGTTTGGCGACGTTTTTGATGCGGTCGATACTGCCCATCGAGGTGCCGCCGTATTTCTGTACTATTAACGCCATAAAAATCTACCTGTTATTCATTAATGACCTTTTATTATCACTGATAAGTGTCAATGTGATACTCGTCAATGCGTGTATAGATAAAGCCAGATTATAAGAGTTATGCACTATATGTGTCATTCGTTTAGTGGTACTGCATCAACGGTAATACATGAGCAATATTGTCAAACGTTGACCTTTATACCATATCTACAGCATAACTTTAAGTATCAGTACCGCTTAGATATATGGCGATTGGTTATAGTTGCTATAACCAATCGCATATCCCATGCCAAGTAAACCAGAGTAAGGCTCTGAGTTACTAGGCCTTTTATGACTAGCTAAGCTGGGTTTCAATCCAAGAAGGTAGGGCATTGATTACGGCAGGACTGTTGCCAGACTTTGGTGCGCCGCCCTGTGCGTAGTCAGGTTTACCGCCACCTTTACCACCAAGCTCGCCTGCTAAATGACGAATGATATCACCCGCTTTGATTTTAGCAGTAACAGATTTAGCGACGCTCGCTGCGAGAGCTAATTGGTCATCTTTATCACCAATCAATATGATCACACTATCAGGCAGTTTTGATTTGATGTCATCCATTAGCGTACGGATGGATTTACCATCGATACCGCTCAAGGTGCTGATAAGGACGGGCGTACCTGCAATAGTCTGCACGTCATCAAGCAGGTTGGCAGCTTGGGCACTGGCGATTTTTTGCTCTAAGCGCTCTAGCTGTTTTTCAAGCTCACGTTGCTTATCTGCCATGGTGCGTACACGTTGGGCAACTTCAGGACGTTTGACCTTTAGCTGGCTTGCCAACTCACTCAGTTGTTGCTCGCTTTGCTGAATGTTTTTGACCGCATTCATACCCGTGACGGCTTCAATACGGCGAATACCAGCAGCGATACCTGACTCACTGGTGATTTTTAGCATACCGATATCGCCAGTGCGCTCGACATGTAAGCCACCACATAGCTCGATAGAAAAAGGCTTACGCTGACCATCAACGACACTGTCTGTACCCATGGTGAGTACACGAACATCACTGCCGTACTTTTCACCAAATAACGCCATTGCGCCTTGATTCATGGCCTCATCAATCGACATGTGCTCGATACGAGCAGGGGTGTTGGCTTGGATTTGCTCATTGACCAAGCGTTCGACGCGCGAAATTTCGGCAGCACTGACAGGCTTATCATAAGCAAAGTCAAAACGTAGTACGTCGCTTGAGACCAATGAGCCTTTTTGCGTGACGGTATCGCCCAGCACTTCTCTTAGCGCTGCATGTAATAGGTGAGTGGCAGAGTGGTTTTTGGCACTGGCTGCACGAATGCTTGAGAGTACGTGGGCATCCGCCGTTTGCTTGGGTTTGATATCACCCATGGTCACCACACCATAATGAATGATGGCTTGACCAGATTTTTTGGTATCTTGTACTTCAAAGACACCTGATTTGGTGCGGATTTCACCAAGCTCACCCACTTGACCACCGCCTTCCGCGTAAAATGGCGTACGATCAAGTACCACCACACCTTCCATACCTTCCGTTAAGCTATCTGCTGGATTGCCGTCTTGATAAAGGGCATCAATCGTTACGCCATCTTCTTCGAGCTGCTCATAACCGATAAAGGTCGTTGGCGTCTCGACTTGAATGACGCTGCTGTAATCGACATCAAACTTACCCGCATCACGAGCACGTTCGCGTTGTGCTTGCATGTGCTCATCAAATTCGGCTTCATCAATGGCAATGCCGCGCTCACGCGTGATATCTGCTGTCAAATCAATCGGGAAGCCATAGGTGTCGTAGAGTTTAAAGGCCGCTTCGCCAGATAGCGTATCGCCATCTTTTAAACCTTCAAGTTCGCTGGCAAGCAAACGCAGACCTTGCGCCAATGTCTTGGCAAACTGCGCTTCTTCTTTTTGAATCGCGTTTTCGATGACGTTTTGTTTTTCTACTAGCTCTGGATAGGCACTGCCCATTTCAGCCACGAGCGGGGCAACCATTTTGTAGAAAAACTCACTATCCGCGCCAAGCTTGTTGCCATGGCGTACGGCACGGCGAATGACACGGCGTAGGACATAACCACGACCTTCATTGCTTGGCGTCACGCCATCAGCAATCAAAAACGACACGGCACGGATGTGATCGGCGATGACTTTTAGTGATGACTGCTGTTCATTGTCAATCTCTAAAATTTCAGCTGCCGCATCCATTAAATGAGTGAATAAATCGATCTCATAGTTACCATGGACGCCTTGCATAATGGCACTAATACGCTCAAGCCCCATGCCAGTATCAACACTTGGCGCAGGTAGTGGCAATAGCGTACCGTCTTTTTGACGATTGAACTGCATAAATACGCAGTTCCAAATCTCAATATAACGATCGCCGTCTTCTTCAGGTGTACCTGGCAAGCCGCCTTCGATCTCAGCACCATGATCATAAAAGACTTCGGTACAAGGACCACAAGGACCCGTGTCACCCATCGTCCAAAAATTATCAGACGCGTAAGGCGCACCTTTATTGTCACCAATACGAATAATACGTTCACTTGGAATACCGATGGTCTTGTTCCAAATATCAAACGCTTCATCATCGGTTTCATAAATGGTGACATAGAGACGATCTTTATCAATCGCGAGCCACTCTTTTGACGTCAAAAACTCCCAGATATATTCGATACCTGCTTGCTTGAAGTAATCACCAAATGAGAAGTTACCCAGCATTTCAAAGAACGTATGATGGCGGGCAGTATAGCCGACATTGTCCAAATCATTGTGCTTACCACCAGCGCGGACACACTTCTGCGAGGTCACAGCACGTGTATAGTCACGTGGCTCCATGCCCAAAAAAGTCTCTTTAAACTGATTCATACCGGCATTGGTAAATAACAATGTCGGATCATTATGTGGAATCAAGCTAGACGATGAAACTTGGGTGTGCTGCTTGCTTATGAAAAAATCGATAAAGGCTTGGCGAATATCGGCTGAGCGAAATGGCTGGCTCACAGCGGCTCCTTACTGACGGATAGAATTGAGTAAATGACATAAAATAATTTTGCAAGCGATTTTAGCACAAACGCCCAAGCTCTTGGTACAAGAGTTATAACTGCTAGGTGATTGTGCCTCCGTAGTTTGCAGATTCATAGAGAAAAATTAAGGCGAGTTGGTCAAAATCGCCGCATCGGTCTCATCAAGCTTGTCTTTTATCAATGGATCGGACTCAATGACCTGCACTGGCAAGTAGCGCAATTGCAATTTGATAGGCAAGTATTTTGGGAAATTTTCTGCCATGTCTTTGGTAATTACATCCTCTATCTGCTGTACGTCTTCTGAATTTGGACTGGTCTCACCGCGTACCACAGCACGAATGATCTGAAACCCATTATTTTTATCAAACTGAGTGTTGGTCAGTACGTTTCCTTGATCAATAAAATGATTATTGATGGCTTCTTTGACATTGTTTTCAAAGGTTTGCTGCTTGGCATTGCTATTGAGGTTTAGGGTAAGGTAAATACCTAAGCCGACCAGTAACAGTAGTGTGACCGCATTTCGGCGAAAAAATATTAAATAAGTACCAGACTTATAATCATCATCGACCAAACGTCTGAATCCTAAAAACCACAGTACCATGGCATTGGTAAACTGAATGGCAATGATATTGGTCAGTGCCAATAAGGCAGCACCAAGCCCCATCTGTATTTCACCATTGGCAAATAAAATCCCACTAGCCGCGAGCGGTGGCACCAAGGCGGTAGCTACGGCAACCCCAACAACGGCGACGGACAGGTGCGGAGACACCATCGCATACGCACCAGCCGTACCGCCAGCCAGTGCAATCATCAAATCCATAGACGTGGGCTGGGTGCGAGACAAAATCTCATTGGTCAGCTGCTGTCCTTGATGCAAGAGACCTACCACAAATCCGACCAAAATAACCAAAGACACGCCTGCTAACACAGTAAGTAAAGATTTACGCAATAGGGGCATACGGTAGTCAATGATTGCTAGGGCGACACCCGTAATCGGACCGAGCATCATAGCGACCAACATCGCGCCGATAACCACTGCTGCCGAATTGGTCACCAAGCCATAACTGGCAATGATGGCTGAGAGGATGTTCATCACAAAGTACATTTTGCTAGGTAGGGCGTTGGCCTCAATGGTCACACGGACTTCGGGATAATCTATCTTTTGATCACTAAACTGCTCAGCCACAAACTGTTTATAAGATTCCAGCTTGGCCTCTTTTTCATCTTTGATCTTTTCTTCTTCTGACTGTTGCTCGTCGTCATCACTCTCCACATCCTCACCACTGTTGTTTGTCGTTGTAGACTCTGCGGTTAGATGATTATCGACGTCAGCAATGGCAGGGTCGTTTTCATGGATACTATGATCGATCGAAATGGGTTCGACAGGTTGGCTAACATGATTGTTCGGCGCTTCGGAAGTGTCTGGATCTTCTTGTGTTTGATGAAAAGCCTCAGACGCTGTCTCTGATGCGCTGGAGGCTGTGTCTGCATCTGCGCTGGATAATTCAGATTGATTTGAGTCATCATCAGGTGCGTCTAGCGTGGCAATGACGACATCAGGCTCTGGTGACGTCATGACGATCTTTGGTTCAGAGAGTGAATCCTCTTCACTGTTTTCGGTTGCATACTCCTGCTCAGTGGTCTGTTCTGGTTCAGAAGCGTCATCAATCTTTCTCTCAGATGTCTCTTTTGTCATATCAGATGAACTTGAAGAAGCGGTGTCTGGTTTTTTTTGTTGTGACGTATTATCAGAAGCGGTCATAGCGATTGGGCTTTATTAGTCAGATGAAATAAAACCATTATTGTAATGAAAAATCAGCGATAAGCTGTCTTTTTTTTGTGCAAAAGCAATGATCTAGGTATTAGATGAAAAAATAGAGAGATACGTAGCAGAAGGTGCGAGATTTAGAGCAAAGGTAGGAGCTTATGATAAAAACAGGTTGAATATCTGGAGAGCACGGTAATTAACGGCAATACTAAAGTGATATCAAATCCCCTTATATTAACATGGGTTTCTTTGAAAGTCAGTTAATATGTATGCATCCGGCGTCTATATTAAATACTTACTTTTAGTAGGGATATAACGTATAAAGTAGTTATACCCACAAGATAAGTAAGGATTAAATCATGAACTGGCCATTATTTGCTGTCATTTACATCATAGCGGGAACCGTCACTACAGGGATGGTCATCATTGGTACGCTCATTATGGGTTTTGATGAGATAGCTCATATGCAAGTAGCGGTCGCAGTAGGTGCCCTCGCGTCTATACCTATAACGATGTACTTCGCCAAAAAAGTTGGCAGTATCACGGGTAATGAAGAAGGGTATGAGGCATAGTTTAAGATAAGGGTCATGTTTTGTGGTCAGCTGGCTGTTGGCCTATAAGTAAAAAACGACTAGATATAAAAAAGACCTCAATATTGAGGTCTTTTTTGATAAATAATGATAAACCGCTAACTATGACAAATAACTATTTAAGTTCAACCGTTGCGCCATTTTCGATATTGGCATAAACCTCAAGCACATCCCAGTTGGTCAGACGGATACAACCGTGTGACGCTTGGCGACTGATGCCTTCAGGTTTTGGTGAGCCGTGTAGACCATACGAAGGCTTAGATAAGCCCATCCATACCACGCCGACTGGATTGTTTGGCCCTGGTGGTAACATATGCACTTTTTTCTGAGCGCCTTCACCGACTGTTGCTTTATACCAAGGCATTTTTACTTTATTGATAATTTTAAAAGTACCGTGCGGTGAAGGTGTGTCATCACTACCAATAGTTGTTGGATAGGTGGCAACTAGCTTATCACCATTATAGGCATACAGTGTTTTGTCTGCTTTATTGGCAACCACACGGTTAATACGCTGATTGAGCGCTCCACGGGTATTGAGCACGGTAATGGTTTCACCCGCTTTGTACTCTTTGTTCTTATTTAGCTTATCTAAATAACGTACGTCCATATGAAAGCGTTCACCAAGCATCTCTTTGATGTCTTGATAATACAGTCCTTTCATTTTTGACTTGGCTTCTGCACCAGCAGGCGTAGTGGCAAAGTTAGTATTGATATCATCATCAGTCAACGTATAAGTGACCAGTACAGGCTTGGTTGCAGGAATGTTCTTAACCAAGGCATCCCATGTTTTTTGATCCATTTTACCTGTGGTTGGCAAGCCTTTCATCGCTTGGAAATTAATGAGGGCTTTTTTGCTGTTCATACCCCAGCCACCGTCGATAGGACCAGGAGAGGCATGGTTCCAATCGAGCAACGCTTGCATTTTGATCGTCATTGCTGAGTTGACTTTCATATTAGGCGACCAGACAGCGTTATTTACTTGTTGCGCGTAATTTGACAAGTTTAATGTGGTATATCTCTTACCATCTTTATCTTCGATATTTTTGATGGTCGGATCATCACTGAAGTCTTGACGCTTTTCACTTTCCGGTAACTCAAAGGCGAGCGGATCAGATGAGTCAATAGATGAGACATCGCTAGGAGCGGCAACGGCTTGACCTTCGCTAATATCATCAGTGCTATCTGACTGCTCATCTTTACGCGTCAGTTCTGCTGCGCTCATATTGTCAGCAGCTGGCGCCGGCGTCTTTTGGTTGGCTTCTTGCTTGGTATTAATAAGCTGGTTCATGCTATCAGCGGGTTTTGCATTCTTTGTATTTAACTGTACAGTAGCAGCACCATCTGAGCGGCTACGGTTTTCTTGCACGTTGAGGCTAACCTTTTGGGCAAGGCCTGGCATAGCGTTCGATGTGCGCACTGGCAATGTGCGAGCATTATCAGCAGTGGCGGCAAGCGCGCCAACGCTGGCACTCATGGCAGCGATAGATATAGCAGTAATAATAGGCTTTATTTTCATCATATTGAATCACTTGTGGTTGCTACTAATGCGGCTATTATGCGCATAATTCGGTTGCTTCGCAAACTTTTGGTATATCTTTTTGCATTTAGAGCTGGCTAAACGTCAACTGCTGACGTATTCGCTACAGTTGGGTAATAATTTAGCTAAGGTGTGTATGGCGCCATGCTAAATTCTTACGCAAACTCCTCATTATTTTCACTATTTTTTGTTTCAGTAAAAACGACAGTGATTGGCGCTATTTGGTGTTTACGTCTATAATGTATGATTAATTTTTTCATTAATAGATCGATTTTTAGCAAAAAGCCATTTAACCCGCTAATAGTGAATCCATAAGGTGCGATATGTCAGAAGACCAAACAATGAGCGCAGAAGAGTTTCAAAACCAATACTTCAACGATGATGAGTCTAAGGGCTTAGAAGGTGAGATGGAGTATGATTTAGAGACTGGACTTCTTGGTGAGCACGATGAATTTGCTAACCTGCAAGCAGAGCTTAATGAAGCACGCGAGCAGCTGGTGAGTATTCGCGACTTTATTCGTTTTTCCGTCACACAATTGCGTAACTATGATGTAGTTGTCGCACAAGGCACGACCGATGAGTTTGCAGAAGCCTCAGCCATCGTATTGCATTCGTTGTCTTTAGATTGGTCAGCCAATGAGCAAATTTTAGACTGCCGTTTGACCACGTCAGAGAAGCAGGCAGTACTCGGATTATTAGAAGAGCGTATCGCTGAACGTAAGCCACTGAGTTATTTGATTAACTTATCATATTTCTGTGATCTGCCTTTTTATGTGGATGAGCGCGTGCTTATCCCGCGCTCGCCAATCGCAGAGTTGATTCGTCAGCAGTTCCATCCGTATTTTGATGTGACTGAGCTTGCCAAGCCACTGGGTGTCAGCCCGAATGAAAAGTCAGCAGTATTTTATGACCATGGGTTAGATGTGAAGCAATTATCGCAGCCTGAGCGTATCTTAGACTTATGTACTGGCTCTGGTTGTATCGCAATCGCGCTTGCCACCCGTTTCGTTGATGCGTTGGTCGATGCTGTTGATATCGATAAAGGCGCGCTGGACGTGGCAATGGTCAATGTCGATCATCATGACCTTGGCCATCAAGTAAACGTAATTGAGTCTGATTTGTTTGCCAAGATACCTGCTGAGAACCAGTATGAGCTTATCGTTACCAATCCGCCTTATGTCGATGCGGCTATCATGGCAGATTTGCCGCCTGAGTTCTTATATGAGCCTGAGCATGCATTAGCCGCGGGTCAAGATGGCTTGGATTTGGTACATCGTATTTTATTTGAAGCACCAGATTACCTGAGCCCAGATGGTTTGCTGGTCTGTGAAGTGGGCGACAGCGAATGGGCATTAAAACAAGCCTATCCTGAAATCCAGTTTGATTGGTTGAAGTTTGCACATGGCGGGCATGGTGTCTTTGCGATTACCTATGATGAGCTAGTCTCAAACCGTCACTTGTTTGCCTCTTATGTTCAGCTATTAGATAGTCTTAAATAGCTAAATATTAGCTTGAATGGGCCTCGGCTACACTAGCCGAAACTATAAGCAACAATACGATCACTCATGACAAGCAATACAAACAATAGTTATGAGTGATTGGTCAAATAGTCATCAGTAGCGTTTACTTGTTTAAGGACAGTTATGGCAGGCAATAGTATTGGGCAGGTTTTTACGGTCACCACTTGCGGTGAGTCACATGGCGCAGGTCTTATGGCAATCGTTGATGGCGTACCACCAGGTTTAGCATTATCTGCAGACGACCTACAAGTAGATTTGGATCGTCGCAAACCAGGTACGTCTAAGTATTCAACCCAGCGCCGTGAGTCTGATGAAGTTGAGATTATCTCTGGCGTATTTGAAGGAAAAACCACAGGTACGTCTATCGGTTTATTGATTCGCAATACCAATCAAAAATCAAAAGACTATAGCGATATTAAAGACACCTTTCGCCCAGGACATGCCGATTATACTTATAGCATGAAATACGGCTTTCGTGATTATCGCGGTGGCGGTCGCTCGTCAGCACGTGAGACGGCTATGCGAGTGGCAGCGGGTGCCATTGCAAAGAAATACTTGCAAGAACGGCTGGGCGTACAAATTCGTGGTCATGTGACCCAAATCGGTAACGAGCATAGCAATGTACTAGACCCGAACCAGATCGATTGGGAATTTGTCAATAGCAATCCGTTCTTTTGTGCCGACAAAGAAGCGATTGGCCGGTTTGAGACATTGATTGACAACTTGCGCCGCGAAGGCACCAGTTGCGGTGCACGCCTTGATATTATTGCGAGCGGTGTGCCTGTAGGTCTTGGTGAGCCAGTATTTGATCGTTTAGATGCCGATATCGCTCATGCGATGATGAGTATTAATGCGGTCAAAGGGGTCGAGATTGGCGATGGGATGGCGGTAGCAGGTCAGTTCGGGCATAGCGCTCGTGATGAGCTGACGCCAGATGGGTTTGCGGCTAATCATGCGGGTGGTGTCTTGGGCGGTATCTCATCAGGGCAAGATATCCGTGTGAGTATTGCGCTTAAGCCAACATCTAGTATTACCACCGCTGGCAAGAGTATTAATACTCAAGGTGAAGCAGTCGATATGTTAACCAAAGGCCGTCATGATCCTTGCGTGGGTGTGCGTGCTACGCCCATCGCCGAAGCGATGCTAGCGATTGTAGTGCTCGATCACTATCTGCGTCACCGTGGTCAGAACGCGGATGTAAAGCCACCAGTACAATCGATCACTTAGTATTTTTGCCTTAGAATAATCAGCCCTTTATCATTTTGAGTATTTGATACTAGAAATGATAAAGGGCTTTTTTATAGCTTGTTATAATGTAAATTATATTTAAATATAATCAAAGTGTTGAGCTAGCAAGGTATTAGGCTGCCAGTTGATATTCATCAATAGCCACACATTGCTGATGCCGAAAGACCAGTAATAATCGCTGACTAGGCACCGCTAACCAATGTCCAAACTCAATACTACCGACACCTTGACTCAATAAAATTTGTGCACAGTGATGACGGCTAAGGCCGATTAGGTTCTTAATGATAGGGTTATCAGTTAATTGATGTGACATAGGTTTTCTCCTCCTAATTTGCTTTACGAATTTGATGGTTCAATAGATCCTAGTACTATCGTAAAATAAAGAAGTAGAAATCCTATGCAGTCATGATGGAAAATTGATGAACTGTTATCAATGCTCATTCTTAAGCTAGTGGCAGGGTAATACTAACCATCACACCAGAACGCTGAGTTTTACCAGTATGATTTTTATCAGCGCCAATTTTATTATCATTAGCATGGATATTATCAATAGTTACCTGACCGCCATGGTGCTCAATGACTTGCTTCACTAAAGTGAGTCCAAGACCAGTACCTTTTTTGAGGATACTATCGGGCTGTTTTGATTCAGTTTTCTGATGTACTGAACCTGCATCTAGCGCATAGGTTGTATTCTGATTTTTCACTTGGTGAACAGACTGGCTTTGATGAGATAGGCTAAAATAACGCTCAAAAGCTTTTTCAATAGCATAGTCAGGCAATAGCTTTCCATCATTAAATATATCGATAATTACCGTTCGCGCTGTGCTATGCAAAGAGATGTTAACAGTGCTATCAGCAAAATGAATGGCATTATCCAGCACGTTTTGTAGGACTTGTATCAACCAAAATTGGTCAGCAAACACACTGGTAGAGGCCAACAACTCTGCTGGCAAGTTTGTAGTGTTTGTCATGTGCTGATCATCGATGTATATATCGATAGGTTGTAAATTCTGCTGTTGCTGCTTGGCAGTATTATCTTTTATTAGACTCTGTAATAATGGCAGTAGCGGCGTTAGCTGATGATTGAGCTTAAAAGTAGGCTGTTCAACTTTCGCAAGTAACAGTAGTCGGTCGATGAGCTGCTGCATTTTTACGCTTTGCTCACCAACCGTCTCAATGAGCATCTGCCGATCATCTTTATCAAGCATATGGCCATCTAATCCATCATCTTCTAACAGCTCACTACTGGCGCGAATGGCGGTTAAAGGGCTTTTTAACTCGTGAGTGAGCGTATGGACATAATCAGTGACATAAGCACGATTCTCTAGTCGATGTTTCATAGTCTCGATGGTATCTGTCAGACTATTTAGCTCATGACCCAGATAAAAATAGGGTTTTTTGGTGTCTTCTGCCAGCGCACTGGTATATTGAGTCACCAAGGTAATACTTTGCTTGAGCCACCATGCGATGAGACCCGCTAAAATGAGGGCAGCAATGCTGATAAATAGCACTGTGATCAGCATGCGGTTACGTGTGTCGTCCAAATAAGGAAGCACGCTGGCGACAGGTTTGCCGACGCTGACCACGCCGATAATCTCGCCAGACATATTTTTTATTGGCTGTGCGACATACATGACCGAGCCATCACGCTGTTGGCCATCCCGCAGCGTACTTCTTGCGCCGTATTGACCTCTTAATGTGAGATAGACATCATTCCAGCGCCCATAGTTTTGCCCTTCATTATTGTCAGGTTTGGGTAGCGAGTCATAAATGACCCTGCCGCTGCTGTCTGTTACATATACCCGAAAGCTACTATAGCTTTTGGTTTGATAGACGGGACCTAAATTATCGTTAATCGCTGGTATGCCAGCAAAGGCTGCATCAAGTTGCGCTTGATAAGCCTCATCGTATAGTTGTCCTGTAGATAATGGCATCTGGAGACTGGCCGCAAGTAACTTACTGGTGTCTAGGAGCGTGTCTTCGATGACTTGCTGCGCGGTTGGCTTGACGTAGCCAAACAACTGAGTAAATACAACCACGCCGCATATGACGAGCACTAAAGCGACTGCAAGCCAAATCCTAAAAAAGATACTTAAATTGAGCAGTCGTTTACGTTTAGGAGCTTGCTGCACCGTGCCAATGGGGTGCAGTTTTGCATACCAATTGCTTTGGTCGTTATGAATAGCGCTCTCAGCGTTATTTGCATTATGATTCATAAGTTAGCAGCCATTGTTAAGCTGGACATAAGGCGTAACCCAGTCCTCGATGCGTATGAATGACTTCAATACTCGTATCAACGGTTGCAAGTTGCTTACGAATTGACTTGATATGGCTGTCTATCGTGCGTGCTAGGCGATGATCAGGATAATCACTAACTGCGTTAAGCAGCTGCTCACGGCTAAAGACTTGATACGGTGCTTGTAGTAAGGTCAGTAAAATTTTGCGCTCAGTATTACTAAGTTCCAGCTTCTGTTCTTGCCACATTAATGAATAATTAAGCGGCTGATAATGCCAAACACCAGATTGATTTTCAAACGTTAACGCTTGTCCTGATAGATTATTCGAGGAAGTATTATCAGTACTGTCATTTGAATTTGGGGTATGAGAGCCTGACTGTTGAATCAGCTGTTCACGTCGCCAAATGGCTTTTAAGCGCGCGACCAATTCACGTGGACTAAAGGGTTTGGCGCAATAATCGTCACCGCCCATCTCCAACCCCAAAATACGATCGACCTCATCGCTACGTGCGGTCAAAAATACAATGGGCAAATCTTTTAAGGCATCGATATCAGATGTATGACGTATTTGTTGGCACAGGCTCAAGCCGTCACCATCTGGCAGACCGACATCCATAATGATCGCCGATAGATCTTGTGCTTCATGACTATGTAGCATCGGCAACACACTGCTGGCATTATCTAACCAAGTCATCCGCCAGCCCTCACGTTTACAAGTCACTTTGAGTGACATGGCAATCGCAGGATCATCTTCTACCAGTAAAATATGGGTCATAGTCTTTATATCGTCTTATAATCTTAGTAAATTATCGTAGCACAAAACAGTAGGGTGCTCCTGCTACTAGGAATCGAATGGTGTGAAAAGTTAATGGAAAAGTAGGGCGATAAATAGGTGGTTTGCGATGTAATCATTTTAACGCATTCAAAAAAAGGCCAGCTCAATGAATAGGCTGGCCTTGGTAATACAAACTAAGCGTGATTATCTATTAATAGATAAAGGGAAAATCTATTTAAGACCTTTGCAGTTGGCATAGTAGCTCACTGTAGCGGGCCAATCTGAGAAAATACCTTGGACACCGACGTCTTGCGCTAGTACGTCAATATAATTCATCATATCGCCATCATTGTTGATAGCATCGCCAAGACCGCTATAGTACCAATCGCCACCATTGGTTAATGGTCCTGAACGTTCTATCGACCACGTAATGATTTTTAGACCATTGGCTTTGGCTTGTTTTGCGTATTCTGATGGTTGCATATGTCCTTTACCATCAGTAGTGACTAACAACCAAAGTGCTGGTGCAATGGTGTTAATGCCGCGTGCTTTGATATCAGCCAATGAGCGCTTCCATGTGCTTGCGTCATCTTTATCAAATGTTTTATTCTTAGCGGTCTCATTGCTGTCATCAATAAGATAGACAGCATTAGCCCCATAAGCTGGCTCGTTTTTGATCCAGTAATCCAAATCTTCTATATTGAATGACTGGGCAAATACATCGCTTGCAGGCACGTCCGCTGCTTTATAAGTATCTATCAGCTGTTGGCGGTAATCGTCCAAACGATAGCCATTAAATGGCATGCTCACTGCAGGCGCTTTTAGCTCAGGTGTGTGCTTCATACCTAGCTGGCGTGCCAATGCGATATGCTCTTTTAATGTTAATACTTTGCCGTTTTGCGAGTACAAGTCCGTTCGCCAAGGTGCAGTCGCATTCATATATTCGCTAATACTGGTTGCTTCTTTATTGGCAGCATCCATTTTACCCGTCAAGGTTTTAAACTGAGCGGCACTGATATCTGAGGTACGGCATTCGATACTATCGGCATTGGTAAGTTTGCCTTTAGCATCGAAGATGGGCGGTACAGTGCATTGGTTGGCGAGCGGCGTGGCTAATATATTAGTAGTGGTGTGCAAATCGTTCTGGGCATGACGACAGACAAGCTCACCGTCGTTGGTAAAAGCGACATCACATTCTAAGATGCCAGCGCCCATTTGTGCTGACGCCACGTAGCTGTCGTAGGTATGTTCAGGTAGCTGTAATGGCGCACCTCGATGCGCAATAGAGAAGTCCGTCTTACTTGGCAGTTGCCCTCTGCATGCCTGTAGCTCTTCTTTTAGTGGTCCCTCATCCATATCATTTATCAGATAAAACGGGCGCACTCCATAGGTATATGCGACAGGTGAGGACGATTGTGGCTGAGGCTGAGGCTGAGGCTGCGCTATTGATGAAGAAGCTTTTGATGTGAGTGTTGAGTGGCTATCAGTAGTGCAGCCTACTATCAATAATGAGCTGATAAGCGTTAGAGGTAAGGCGAGATTCATCTTATTAACTTTAGCCAGCGTGTGCTTACTCAGCTCAAGCGCTGATTTATTAGAAATTGTCATGTAAAATGTTCCTGCAAAATTATAAAAAACCCCATCGGACGTAGGGATAGGAATTAAAAAATTAACGTTTGATTATTGGTTGTTGTTTGCTAAAAGTAGCTAGAGGTCATGACATGTTTGATTGTTCTCATTTTTGCTATTGTCCATTTAGTACCCCACTATTGACCATATTCTCAAACTAACAGATGATATTGACCATATAATGATACATACATTATTTTGGCAAAAAATATAGAAATGCTTAGGGCATATCTCACTACATTATTAAGGATAACTATGAGTAACTATTTAGATGCCGTCGTCGTTGAGCATAACCCCTCTCAAAAAAATATAGATCGCGCGGTGATTTGGCTGCACGGCTTAGGTGCTAGCGGTCATGATTTTGAGCCAGTAGTACCGCAGCTTGGCTTGGCTGATGACATGGCAGTACGTTTTATCTTTCCACATGCCCCTAAACGCCCAGTCACGGTAAATGGCGGCATGGTGATGCCAGCATGGTACGACATCATAGAGATGAGCTTAGAGCGTAAAGTAGACGTGGCTCAGATTGAAGAGTCTGCTCAGCAGATACAAGATTTGATTAGCCGTGAGATTGAGCGCGGCGTATCACCAGGGCACATCGTCATCGCAGGGTTTTCGCAGGGCGGGGCAGTGGCATATCATGTGGCACTTGGCTATCCAGAACGTTTGGCTGGCTTGATGACGCTCTCTACTTACTTAGCGACCAATGATAATATTGAGTATAGTGCTGCCAATAAAGACATGCCGATTTTGATCGAGCATGGTACGCATGATCCAGTCGTGCCTGTCATCCTAGGTGAGCAAGCACATCAGCTATTATCAGCAAAAGACTATAATGTGTCTTACAACACTTATCCGATGGCGCATCAGGTTTGTATGCCGCAGATTCAAAATATCGGCAAATGGTTAAACACTGTTTTGGCGTAAATTATTAAGCTGTAACGTAATGTAATGTAAGTCTACTATAGGTTGAAAACTTGCCTGATTTTCCTATATAATAAGCGACCTTATTGGGGATGTTCTGGCTTCGACGCTGGTGATGAAACTCAATGATGCATGTCGAGAGTGTATGTCCTCTCGTTAATCAAACATATATTGTTATAGTCGCAAACGACGAAACTTACGCTCTAGCAGCTTAAACCCTGCTTACTTAGTTGCTGATCACCTACAGTTGGTTAACTAAGTTGAAGCGTCCGCATGTAGGCTCGCCACAAGGGATTGTCTCAATCGCTTGGGTTCAAAAGTAGAGAATCGTCCAATCCATCCTGACTGTCGGATCGGTGCGGATTAAATTTAAAGACAGAAACTAAACATGTAGATTCATGAGCGTAATGCTGGCGGACGCGGGTTCAACTCCCGCCATCTCCACCAAATATTGATAAAGGGCTGACAGTCATAGATTGTCAGCCCTTTATTTTGCGTGTTTTTTGACTTTTTCTTACCTTTTAAAGGGATGGCTAGCATATAGAATGTTGGGGTTTTTGTTGGTATTGAAGCTTTTCCAGCTGTTCAATACCAACAAAAAATACTCTGATATCCTTGACCTATATCACGTTACATAGCATAGATTTCACCATGAAATATTTCATGCTTATCAGCTAAAAAGCTACTTAAGACAAGCTAGAATTGCTCTCCAGTATGTCTATTTGTAACCTTCAAGTCTAAAAAATATATTGCAGAAAGTGAATTTATCTGTAAAGTATAAAAATAACAGACTAAAAATGAGGGATTAGACATGCTTATCGAACTACAGGGTAGTAGATTGACTCAGACAATATTAGAGCGGGATGACAATCAGGTATGGTGTGCTGTGAGCAATGTCAGTGACGATCATGCTATGACAGCCATCGATAATGGTTATTACGAATTATTAGTGTCTATCGTGTCCTTGGGTGATGATGGCTTTGTTTGTGATAAAGGCAATCTATGGCAATACGCTGTACCCGTTAAAAAGGTCGAGCTTACTCAGAATGAAGTGGGTTTATGATTAATAATAGTTAAAAACGGTTGGTGCTCAGTCAATATAGATTAGTTTAATTGTTGACGCTGAATAGTAGCGTTTATTGAGTAACTGCACGACAAAAATAATAACGCCAACATGATATGCAAATATCAGCACCCGTATTACAGCACTATAATTCATGATTGAAAATCAAAGTCTTAGCGGTGGTCAAGCGATTGCTCTTATAGTCCTGATTGTTTGCCTAAATAATCATCTTCATTGTAGGAGTCAGTGGTATGGATAGTGGAGTGGTGGGGAGTGAATTAACGCGCTCAATGCTTGAAAATGGGTATCAAGAAATATGGTGTGCCGTGAGTGATGTGAGCGATGAAGACGCTATGGAAGATCAAGTAGGGAACGACTTTACAGCGTGTATCGTAGATTTTAGAGACGGGCAGTTTTATTGCGCCGCAGATAATGGTTGGTTTTATGCAGTACCAATTGAGGTACGTGCACTAACGCAAAGTGAAGTTGGTTTCTAAAAAATTATCAAAGTATAAAGTATTTAGTTCTTGCTACTCCACCAAACATAAAAAACCGATCATTTAATTTGATCGGTTTTTTTGCGTTATATAGTATTGCTTAAAACATCTAAGAAATTTGATAAATGTAGAGTCATTCAACGATTTTTTATTGATGATTAATGTAGCTAACGGTTTGGTAAAACCATAGGAAAGGAAAAATAGAGTATTAGCAGCAATATATAAATAATGAACAGTCATCTATTTTAATCGATGGCGATCATAATATTAGCTTGTCTTGACACACAATTCTGATTATTCTTAATTGTGGTTTATTTTTAGTATTAGAGGATACATGAATAAAAATAAGCGGACTTTCAAACAACGACAGGGAATGTACTATGTTAGGAAAAATGATGTATCAGCCATTGCTGATCAGTGGTCTAATCGAACACGCTGCCCGATATCACGGTGATACGGCAGTTTTGTCCAAAGAAGTCGATGGACAAATGACTCATACTAATTGGCTTACGATTTCGAATAACTCAAAACGGTTGGCCAATGCGTTGGCTACCCTCGGATTGAAATCATCAGAGCGCTTAGCCACATTGGCTTGGAACAATCGCCGTCACCTAGAGGCTTGGTATGCGATTTCAGGCAGTGGCATGGTTTGCCATACCATTAATCCACGTCTATTTCCTGAGCAGCTTAGCTACATTATCAATGATGCTGATGACCGCGTGCTATTCTTTGATGTCACATTCCTACCGCTTATTATGGCGATTAAAGAAGACATTAAAGGGATTGAGCACTTTATTTGCTTGAGCGCTCGAGAGGACAGTGTCGTCGCAAAACTGCCTGATGTATTATTTTTTGATGAGTTATTAGCAGAGCATAATGCTGACTTTGATTGGCCTCAGTTTGATGAAGCCACTGCCAGCTCACTTTGCTATACATCAGGAACGACAGGCAATCCTAAAGGGATTTTATATACGCACCGCTCTTCTGTGCTTCATGCGATGGCACTGTGCATGCCGGATGTGTCGGGTTTATCTGCGCAAGACGTACTACTCCCTGTGGTACCGATGTTCCATGTCAACGCATGGGGCACCCCTTATGCGGCTGCATTAACTGGCTGCTCTCTGATGCTCCCAGGTCCCAATTTGGATGGTGATAGCCTAGTGTCTCTCATCGATGATTATAAGGTGACGGTCGCTTTAGGTGTTCCAACGATTTGGCAAAGCCTATTGACTGCCGCTAAAGCCAGAGGCAGTAAGCTTGATAGTATGACACGGACCATTGTCGGTGGCGCCGCTTGTCCACCATCAGTGATTAAAACGTTTAGAGAAGATTTTAATTGCGATGCGGTACACGGCTGGGGTATGACAGAAACCAGTCCACTTGGAACGATGAATCAAATAAAGGCTAAGCATAAATCACTGAGTAAAGATGAGATTAACGAGCTACGTAACTCTCAAGGACGTCCACCGTATGGTGTTCAGTTACGTCTCATAGATACTGATGAGCCACTTAAGCCAGTCAAAGAGGATGGAGTGTCTCAGGGTCGCTTGCAGATCAAAGGTCACTGGATTATCAACGATTATTATACAGAGAATCCTGATGCCATTACGGAAGATGGCTGGTTTGACACGGGTGATATTGCAACCATTGATGCTGATGGCTATATGAATATTCGTGACCGATCAAAAGATTTAATTAAATCTGGCGGAGAATGGATCTCCTCAGTAGAGCTTGAAAATATCGCTGCCGCCCATCCACAGATAAAAATGGCAGCTGCTATCGCCGCAAAACATAAAAAATGGGGAGAACGTCCACTATTGATTGTGGTAAAAGAAGAGGATGCAGAACTCGATGAGTCACAAGTGCTGAGTTTTTATGAAGATAAAATTGCTAGCTGGCAGATACCTGACAAAGTTATTTTTGTAGAGAACATCGTACTGAATGGTGCCGGAAAAATGGTGAAGAAAGATTTGCGTGATGACTATGGTGATGTATTGTTGGACATGTGATGGTATTTTCGTAAAGTAGTGTGCATTCTAAACGCCCCTGATATGCGTTGAAAATCGACATATATCAGAATTACGAGCGATAATAAATAGAGCAGGACAGTATAGAACGCCAGATACAATAAAGCCCCTGATATCAGGGGCTTTAGCTATTCTATAAGATAGAATAGGACTATGTAATGGTACCCGGAGCCGGACTTGAACCGGCACGCTATTGCTAGCGAGGGATTTTAAATCCCTTGTGTCTACCAATTTCACCACCCGGGCAAAACTTGTGTTATCTAACATGTAAACTAGCTGATAGACCATCTAGTTACTAGATAAGTGGTCGCTATTATAATCGGTTGTGATAATAATGCAAGCCAAAATTAACGTAAAGTTAATAAATAATTGGAGGCTGGAGTCGGAATCGAACCGGCGTTAACGGAGTTGCAGTCCGCTGCATGACCACTCTGCCATCCAGCCAATCAAGGTGGACTATATTAGCAAAAATATGCCAAATTACAAGTCATTTTTCATGCAAACGAAGGTTATTTTTGATTAATATGTATTTACTCTTTATTTTCAATTGGTTGGGTTGCTACTAATTTAGTTATAATTAGAGAATAAAAGGACAAAGTAGTGTTAAACATCTAATGTTAACCTGATGAGCGCTCTCTTTATCGTTGCCTTTGGTCTTTTTGGTATTGTTTGTATCTGTGGATGATCAGACCTGCGAGTAGTAAGTGACTCGGTTATTACGCAAAAATCCCGCTAACCCAAGTCCATAGCGTTCAGCCACACGTACTGCGGTGCTGGTCGGTGCTGACATGCCAACGAGCCAAGGAATGCGACTACGAATAGATTTTTGTGCCAATTCAATCGATAGTCGTGAGGTCATTAGTACGCAATCAACCTCTGCTTTTTGTCGCAGTTGCCAACCGATTAATTTATCAAGCGCATTGTGGCGCCCCACGTCCTCAAATAAGTATAGCTGATCATTGTACATCGTTGCTGCTGCATGCACAGCGCCTGTTAGCTGGTGTGTGTGCTGTGCGGCATCGACTTGCTGACGTAATGCCAATAGATAGTCAAGGCTTGGTACAGTCGCCTTAGAGCCATGGATATTTGCTTGTGAGTAGTGGCTCAAGTCGGGCAGGGCTTGAGTCAGACCAGTGATACCGCACATACCGCAGCCTGTACGCCCTGCTAGTTGACGTTTCTGAGCTTGAATGCGCTGATGGCAACGCTGGCTTAAGACCAGCTCTACGATATAGATATCATAATCTTGAAGTCGTTGTAAGCTTTGCTCAAATGATGATGGTTCGAAACTATCGTCTCTTGAAGCCTGAGCAAACTTTTGGTAGCTATCAATATCCGTAAGATGAGTCACTTCCCAGTCGAGTAACTCATGACTGTGCTGAATTAATCCTTCACTAAATAAGAAGCCAACAGCTAAGTACTCTAGTTGGTAAGGGCTGGCCATCAATACCGCATAATGAATCCCATTGATGATGATTGACACCGCTGCTTCTATGGCTAAACTGGTGGTCTGAGATTCGATATGAGCTTGAGCAGTATGGTCCTCACTATTGAGTCCGTCATCATCTGATGAGTAATAATGCTTATGCGCTAAGTGGTTGCGAGCAAGCAGCATCTCAGACGCTGCAGTATCTTCAGATAAATCTGTCGTAACCACGTTAGTTTTATTTATCATATCGGTGGTGCTAGGTAACTCATTTTGCTCAACGCTATCTTCAGTTATCATAGTCATTTATGCAGGCTCAGCTATTCGAGTATCTGCATTGACGCGCTCCAAAGTAACGGTCGTCGACTTGTACGCTGGAATATGAGAGTCTGGCGCATGTGTGTCCAAATCGAATAGGTTATTGCACTCAGGATAGTAAGCAGCAACGGCGTTAGAGGCAATGTCCATCTCTGTTAATATTAGTGGACCTAGTATGCGTGGTTCAGCTGAACTGTCTTTAGCACGTTGGCGAGTCACCATAATACGGTCACCTTTTTGCCAGCCTAGGCAGCTTATCTCATCTGGATGCATAAATAGCACATCGCGGCGATTGGTTTGGCGATAGCGGTCTTTAAACCCGAAAATCATGGTATTGAATTGATCGTGGCTACGGACGCTGGTCAATTGCCAAACCTTTTGCGTTACGTTTTGCGTTGTATTCTCGTCATCAATGCCTTGAGCATCTTCCATTTGGGATGCAACGTACGTAATGGGGTATTGTGGTACTTCAAACTGCGCTTTGCCACTCTCGGTATTCCACACACGGTGACGCGCCGCATGATACAAATGAAAACCGCGCTCCGAATTGCGAATGCGCTGATTGAAGTCTTCAAAACCGTTAATAGCTTGGGCGATATAGTCGCGAATAAGGTTAAAATCTTCGCTCATTGCAAGCCAAGGAATGGATGAATCGGTACCGAGCACATGAATAGCCATATCTGCCACAATTTGTGCTTCAGATTTTAAAGTATCACTCACGGGCTTGAGCTTACCTTGAGTCGGAACGATTTGGCACATTGAATCTTCGATCGTGGCAAACTGCTCACCTTTTGTCGTTATAATACGTTCAGTACGACCTAGACAAGGCAAAATGATGTTGTTTGCACCTGGATATAACATCGTCTCATTAAGCTTAGTACCGACAAATATATTGAGCTTAGTGGTGGTTAATGCTTGTTCTATAGCGCTCGTATCAGGGGCTGCTACAGCATAATTACCGCCCATACCCATAAAGACCTTTAATTGACCCGCGATAAGTGCTTTGGCACCTGTAACGACGTCATAGCCATGCTCTTGCGGCATAGGGCGCTCAAAGACACGCTCAAGACTGTCCAGCAAGCTCTTGCTAGGACGCTCATGAATACCCATAGTGCGATCGCCCTGAACATTGGAGTGACCGCGAACAGGAGAGGCACCTGCACCCTCAATGCCGATCATACCCATCAGCAGCAGCAGATTGGTAATCATCGCGACATTGTCATCGCCTTGCACGTGTTGGGTGATGCCCATGCCCCAAGTACAAATCGTCGCTGGGCTGTCAGCAACTAGCTTAGCGAGATTGACAATATCTGTTTGAGAGATACCGCATCCAAGCGTGACATTTTCCCAAGTTTGCGCTATTAGCCATTGTTTTAACGGTTCAAAACCTGAGGTATGAGTGGTGATAAAATCGTGGTTGATTTTATCGTTTTCAATCAGCCATTTGGCAATGCCCGTCAATAGCGCGGCATCCCCGCCGATTTGAATTTGAATGACATCATCAACCATATCATCGCTTTGACCAGCTGCCATATGTGTTGGTTTTTGCGGATTTCTGAACTTGCTTAAACCTTGTTCACGCATCGGGTTGATTGAGATGATTCGACACCCTTGCTCATGCGCATGGGCGAGCATTTCTAGCATTCGTGGATGATTGGTGGCTGGGTTTTGTCCAAACATCAATATCAGCTTGGCTTGCTCAAAATCTTCTAGCATCACGGTCGCTTTACCAATACCTAGTTGTCTGCTTAGCATTACTGAGGTTGGCTCGTGACACATATTTGAGCAATCAGGCAAATTATTGGTACCAAAGCAGCGTACAAATAACTGAAATAAGAAGGCGGGCTCGTTAGTCACACGACCTGATGTATAAAATAATGCCTCATCCGGTGAATCTAGCTGTCCTAACTGCTCAGCGATTAGGCTATAAGCAGCTTCCCAAGGGATAGGAACATAGCGATCTTGCGCCGCATCGTAATACATCGGCTCTGATAAACGACCACTGTGCTCAAGCTCGTAACCAGTCCAGCCCTGTAGTTCAGTAACGGTATGTCTTGCAAAAAACTCGGCATCTGCTTTGTGGGTCATGGTCTCACTGGCAATGACTTTAATGCCGTTTTCACAGACATCGATAGCTTTGTGCGACTTATGGTCAGGCCAAGCACAACCTGGGCAGTCAAATCCGCCTTGGGGCTGATTGCTTTTAAATACACTTATACCGCCGCGCAAAAATGTCTTATAGTCCATTAGCTTTTGGGTAGATGAGATCAGCGCAGGCCAACCAGCAGCAGGGTGGGAATAAATAGGAATTTTGCGCATGACAGACCTCATATAGTAAGTGACAACGGCGAAGCTTTGATAGACGACAACTATATAATGGCTAGTGGGAAGTTCATATGATCATTAACTATAGATAACAAAAAACCTCCAAGAAAAATCAATTCTCTTGAAGGTTTTTGATGTTGTCGGAAATGGTTATATTCGACAGGTACAAATTTATAAGTCGTAAGTCATTAGCAGTATTAGCTCAAAACTTAGCTTAAAATCAGGCTATCATCTTCAACTTTTTCGCCACGTGTTTGCTCAAACATATCGAGTAGATCATGTACGGTCATGCCTTTGCGAATGTCACCAGCCACATCTAATACGACTTGACCCTGATGCAGCATAACGGTGCGTGTACCATGTGCCAATGCTTGTTGCATAGAGTGGGTAACCATCATTGTAGTCAGCTTATTGTCCGTGACAATCTTATCGGTCAATTCTAAGACAAACGCCGCAGTCTTAGGGTCAAGAGCAGCAGTATGCTCATCAAGTAACAAGATCTTAGAGGGCTGCAATGATGCCATTAGCAGACTTACCGCTTGGCGTTGACCACCAGAGAGCAAACCCATACGATCGGTTAGACGATTTTCTAAACCTAATTTTAAAACGGATAGTTTTTCTCGAAACAAATCACGGTTGTTCTGGTTCAATGCAAATTTTAGACCGCGATTACCGCCGCGTTTGTAGGCCAAAGCCATATTTTCTTCGATCGTTAGCGCTTCACAAGTACCAGCCATCGGATCCTGAAAGACACGAGCAACCCAATGCGCGCGTTGATGGGCGGATTTCTTAGTCACATCAATACCATTGAGCAAGATTGAGCCACTATCGACGCGTGTCGTACCGCTTACTGCGTTCAAAAAAGTAGATTTACCTGCACCATTGGTACCGATGACAGTGACAAATTCACCATCAGCAATGTTTAAGCTGATACCACGTAGGGCAGGGTTTTCGATAGGCGTGCCTGGGTTAAAGGTCAACCGTAAATCGGTGGCTTGCATCATAATCGTTATTCCTTATTATCTCTTCAAGCGTCACAAGTATTATCAATACTTGCTTCGACTGTCATTAGGCGCGAACTTTACGTGATAAAAACTTGGTTTTCGCTTTTGGCAATACCAAGGCTAGTACCACGAGCAGTGCGGTAATCAAGTTCAAATCCTGTGGACCAAAGCCGATACTACGTAGCGTATCGCTTGATAGCGCAACCTGAATAAACAGTTTGTACAATACTGCACCGACAACAACGGCAAAGGTGATCAGCCAAATACGCTTGGCAGGAATGATGGTCTCACCGATGATGACCGCTGCTAGACCAATGACGATTGTACCGATACCAATTGAGATGTCCGCGCCACCCTGAGTCTGGACAAATAGTGCTCCCGCTAAGGCAATCAAACCGTTAGAAATCGCCATACCGATGATGGTCATCCACGAGGTATTGATACCTTGCGCCTGTGCCATTCTTAGATTTGAGCCAGTAGCGCGCATCGATAGACCTGTCTCAGTGCTATAGAACCAGTTCAAAAATAACATGGCAGCTGCGACAACGACACCAATAATCAGGCAGCGCATCCAATAACCATTACCATCGGTCACCAAGGTGCTAAACACTGTGGTTTCACCAAGTAGGGGCAGGTTTGGCGCGCCCATGATGCGTAGGTTGACAGAATATAAGGCAACCATGACCAAAATACTGGCAAGCAGCTGCAAGATGCCAAGTTTGACATGTAGCCATGCCGTGACGATACCAGCGACTGAACCTGCTAACATCCCAAAAGCACAGGCCAACCATGGGTTGATACCAGCGATGATAGAAATACCAGCGACTGCGCCACCTAATGGGAAACTACCGTCAGCGGTCAAATCAGGGAAGTCGAGCGTACGAAATGAGATAAGCACACCGAGTGCTACTAGGCCATAAATCAGACCACTTTCAAGCGCACCAAAAAAAGCAATTAAAGACATAAGGGATCAGTAAGTCATAACCAAGTGTCTAGCGTATGGTACCAAGATAAGTAAATGGCAATTGCCAAAATCATCTACCTGCTAAACAGCTAAGCGGTGAATTTAACAGATTAAGCAATCTGCGGTTAGGGTAAACCAAAACATATCACGATTAACAGCGATCATAAGCTACCTTGGTTTGAAGCGATGGTTTAAGGCACTGCAATGCAATCAATAGACCTATCCTCTACTTAACAAGTATCAGATAAATTGTCAGACAAATACAGCACTATTAAACATGCTTCCAAAAAAGACTCTGTTTAGACAAGAAGCCCAGCCTAATGACTCATAGCTGGGTTTCTTATTTAATCATTAGCCGTATATTTTAAGGTAGACAACACAGTATTGATTCGTGTCGCTTTCCTATTTATACCTGCTATTGTGAGCCAAATACAAAGGTGCGTTATTCTACCACTTCTTTTGCTTTATCGATAACCGCTTGTGGCAACGTGATGCCTTCTTCTTTAGCGTGTTTTGGACTGACGTATAGATCAAGCGCTTGTGGAGTGTAAACAGGGATAGCACCTGCTTTTTCACCATTCAAGATACGTACGACAATTTTACCAGTTTCACGGCCAAGCTCATAGTAGTTCACACCTAGAGCAGCAACAGCACCGCGCTCAACTGAGCTAGTGTCTGAGGCAATTAGAGGAATCTTACTTTGTTTGGCGATTTGATAAAGTGACTCGTACGCTGATACCACGTTGTTGTCAGTTGAAGTGTAGATCATATCGACCTTACCTTCGAGACTACGCGCTGCCATCGCGATGTCGTTACTACGCTGTGCAGGCGCTTCTAGTACATTGATACCTAGTGGTGTTAGCTTCTCTTTTAGATTTTTTAAGATAATCGTTGAGTTGACTTCACCTGGGCTATAGACATAACCGACGTTCTTTAATGATGGAATGATTTGACGCATCAAATCAATCTGTGGCTCATACGGTAGGGCATCTGATGCGCCTGTAACGTTGGTGCCAGATCCATCTAGCTTAGGTACCAGTTTGGCTGCTACTGGGTCAGTAACTGCTGAGAATACCAATGGAATGCTGCTAGTAGAAGCGGCAACAGACTGCGCAGACGGTGTTGCAATAGCGACGATAACATCTGGCGCATCAGCGACAAATTGCTTGGCAATCTGACCAGCAGTAGCAGTGTTTCCTTGTGCGCTTTGGAAGTTAACGGTTAAGTTTTCACCGTCCTTGAAGCCTGCTTCGTTTAGCTCGTCGATGACACCTTTACGTACATCATCAAGCGCTGGATGTTCGACGATAGCAGTAATAGCAACGGTCTTCATAGCCGTCGCTGTATCACCATTAGCGGCAGCATCCATGGAGCCATCATCTTGTGCTGATTGGTTACAACCAGTCAAGATAGCAGTACATACACCGCCTAATAATAAAGCCTTACCGAAATTAAAACGACCAAAACGATTTTGAGACAACATGGGTCTTACTCCTAAAATAATAGTGTGTCCGTACACTATATAAATAATTGACGAGCTAATAGATAGCTTACTACTTTTTATTTGGTTTCGGCATCAATATCAACATTGATGGCGTTTTTTAGCAACTCTGCTGGTAAGCTGACACCTTGTGTTTTGGCGTGCTTAGGACTGACATATAAGGTCAGGTCATTCATGACTTCAGGTTTGATGGTGTTGACCGCTTCGCCGTTTAATACGCGATATACCATCTTGCCAGTGGTACGACCAAAGTCATAGTCATTAACGCCAAGCGCAGCCGTCGCGCCGCGTTTTACGCTGAATTCATCAGACGCGATAATTGGTAACTTTAGCTCATTTGCTGCTTGGGTCATGGCCTCAAAGGCAGAAGCAACATTGTTGTCAAATGAGGTATAAATGATATCTGCACGTCCTTGCAAGCTGCGCGTCGCCATACCGATATCCGTTGGACGATTGGCAGGAATGTCTAATAGTGACAGACCTCGTGCTGGCAAAGCTTGTTTTAGGTTCTCACGCAATGACACTGAGTTTGCTTCACCTGGGCTATAGACATAACCGATGGTCTTTAAGTCAGGCTTTATTTGCTGTAACAAATCCAACTGCGGCTCTAGTGGCAACTGGCTTGAGAGTCCAGTCAAATTGCTCTGAAAAGGCTTGCCATCTGCCATAATGAGCTTGGCACCTAGCGGATCTGACACAGCAGTGTAGATAATAGGGATAGTGGTGGTCGCGGCTACTACTGACTGCGCAGAAGGCGTTGAGATTGCTACGATCGCATCAGGGTTGTCTCCTGCAAATTGCTTGGCAATCTGTCCTGCAGTCGCTGTATTTCCTTGCGCACTTTGAAAGTTAACAGTTAGGTTTTGACCTTCGACATAACCATTATCTGCCAATTCATCAATAATACCGCGGCGCATATCATCTAATGATGGATGCTCAACGATTTGAGTAATGGCAATTGATTTGGCAGGTTTGTCTGTAGCCGTGCTATTTTCAGCAGTCGCTGCGGTCTCGGTAGAGGAGTTTGAGCAGCCGATTAGTCCAAGTGTGCTAATGGCACTAAGAGCAACGCCATATAGGCTTAAGCGTAGAGTAGAAGCGATAGTCATTATTAGGTTAACTCATAGGTTATATCAATCGAAAAACCAAGTAGATACCGCCAGACTGACTGAGCCTACTAATTTATATAGTAGTCATTTTGCTCATCTGTTTGGTGTACTTTGGTTTTTTACCATGATATTGAAGAATGCAGATTAGCCAAGTCAATGCTATGTTGATGCTGAGATAGCAGGCTAACAATTAAATAAAGTAATCGTTCCATCGATTATTATGTTCATATTATGACAGTAATGTAAGTTATCGCAATAAGAAATTAATGTGTAGCGGTCATGGTGATGGATAATAAAAAAATCATCACTTCTTTTTATCTTATTAAGACGCGTGATGCATTGAAGCTTTTATGTAGATCTAAATATAACGGATGCCGCTAGGGTACTTTTGTTTGCTCAAACCATATGCAAAAGGCTTACATCCTAGCAACGCATCTATTACGTACTCACTTCATAATTAACGTAAGCTAATTTTCATACGAGAAATGTGATGGGTCTAAGGATAATCCAGTCATTTTGGTGACATTGTGCTGCCATAGTGGATATGAAATAGACGATATTATTTATCTAACTTTTTCGAATGACTATTTTAAGGATAATATTATGAACACTGCTAATCTTAAATTATTAACCATCGCTGGTATCACTGCTACTTCTTTGATTGGATTGCCTGCTATGGCAAAAGATGGTCATGGAAACGGGCACGGTAATGGACATGGTAATAGCAAAGGTAACTCTGCCCATGTCAGTAAAAACTATAAGCATAATGGCAATGCTCACCCAAGTATTAACGCCTATCGCAATGCTAGCCCAAATGCTTCGTTCAAGCGTGATCTTGATAGATACGGTTATAGAGTAGTCGGCAAGATAGATAGAAGGGATTATGACCGTTCTATCGTTTTAGACCGTTATGATGACCGTTACGTTCGTATTCGTACGCCAGAGAATAACATTGTGACGGTGATTAATGATACGTTGCAGATTATCGATATTTTGAGTAGATAAGTATCAGGTTTGGTTTTTAGCCACTTGCTAAATCAGTCATAAAAAAAGATGCCACTCAGGGCATCTTTTTTTATTTTTTATTCCTAAAAATAACAGCTAAGCCAATACATCACCAACAACACAAGCATCCGGTAAGGTAACGACAGTTAAGCCTGTCTTTGGCTCGCCAGTTGACAATACCATGCCTTCTGATACGCCAAATTTCATCTTACGCGGAGCAAGGTTAGTCACGCAAATGACTTTCTTATTAATCAATTGCTCAGGCTCATAGAACTTACGAATACCGCTAAACACATTACGTGGCTTGTCTTCACCAACGTCTAGCGTGAACTGTAGTAACTTATCAGCACCTTCGACATGGTTACACTCTAAAACGTGTGCCACTTTCATCTCAACTTTGGCAAAGTCTTCGATACCAATGTAGTCAGTTTGTTCAGCATCAGTACTAGCATCTGTTGCAGATGCTTTGTCTTTTGCGGCAGACTTGCTACTTTCAGTCGCGGCAGGAGCGTCTGCTTGAGTTAAGGATGCTTTAGAATCCTCTACCATTGCTTCAATATCTTTTTCTTCGATACGTTGCATCAGTGGTTTGAACTTATTGATTTTATGACCTAGCAACCACTCGTTACGACTGGCAAAACTTAAGTCATCAAGGTTCAAAAACTCTTTCGCATTAGTGGTCAGCTCAGGCAATACTGGCGCAAGATAAACCATCAATTGACGGAAAATATTGATAGCGACCGAGCAGACGTCTTGAACCTCTTGCTCAGTACCCTCTAGCTTCGCTAATGACCATGGTTTTTTGGCATCGATATATTCGTTGGCCTTGTCCGCACATTGCATAATTAAACGCATAGCACGTGAGAATTCACGATTCTCATAAGCAGCAGCAATCTCATCACCCGTTTTGGTGATGTCTTCTAATAGCTCTGACTCGACGCAAACTTCTGACAGCATACCGTCGTACTTCTTAACCAAGAACCCTGCACTACGACTGGCGATATTGACGACTTTACCAACCAAGTCAGAGTTTACCTTCTGCATAAAGTCTTCTAAATCTAAGTTGATGTCTTCAACTTTGTCAGACAGTTTACTGGCGAAATAATAACGCAGGTATTCAGGATGTAAGTGCTCAGCATACGTCTCGGCCTTGATAAAAGTACCGCGTGACTTACTCATTTTCTCGCCATTGACCATCAAGAAGCCATGGGCAAAGACGCCAGTCGGTGTACGGTATTCGCTACCAGCTAGCATGGCTGGCCAAAACAAGGCATGGAAGTAAACAATGTCTTTACCGATAAAGTGATAGACCTCGGTTTTATGCTCGTTTTCTTGTGCCCAGTAGCGGTCGAAATCAAGTGCTTGGTCTGTCCCTGCACGCTTATCACATAGGTTTTTAAAGCTTGCCATGTAGCCAACTGGCGCATCTAGCCATACATAAAAGTATTTGTCTGGCTCATCGCTTGGAGTATCTGGAATTTGGAAGCCGAAGTAGGGTGCATCACGCGAGATATCCCAGCTGGCAAGTCCTGCCTCAAACCATTCTTGCAATTTATTAGCCACTGACGTTTGCAAACGGTTGTCACTGCGCGTCCAGTCTTTTAAGAACTGTTCAAACTCTGGCAAATTAAAGAAATAATGCTTAGAGGTTTTGAGCACAGGCGTTGCATTAGACAGTGTCGAGTGCGGGTCTTTTAGATCCGTTGCATCGTAAGTGGTGCCACATACTTCACAGTTATCGCCGTACTGGTCTGGTGAATCACACTCTGGGCAAGTCCCTTTGACAAAGCGATCCGCTAGAAATAATTGCTTTTCAGGATCAAATAGTTGCTCGACATCTTTTGTGCTGATATGACCAGCATCATTGAGACGACGATAAATCAGCTCAGAAAACTGTTTGTTTTCTTCTGAATGAGTGCTGTGGTAATTATCAAAGTTGATAAGGAATTTTGAGAAATCCGCTTCATGTGAGGCTTTCACTGAGGCAATTTGTTCCTCTGGCGTTACGCCGTTGGCCTCTGCTTTGAGCATGATTGCCGTACCGTGTGCATCATCCGCGCAGACATAGGTGACCTGATGGCCTTGCGCTTTCATCGCACGTACCCAAATGTCAGTCTGAATATATTCTACAAGATGCCCCAAATGGATATAGCCATTGGCGTAGGGCAGCGCACTGGTTACTAGAATCTCACGCACAAAATCACCTATATTTTTATATAAACGGGTTAGTTATCGAACATCTCAAGCGGTTCATCGCTCATTGATGCGACATCGTTAATGCTAAAAACTTCTAAAAATAATAAAAATTCAAAAAGTGTGCCTATGATACCGTAAATCAAATAAATTTGTGATATTCCTTGGTAATTACTTCTCATTTGGCAGGCATTTATTGACCATAAACAATAGCCTTGCATCGTATTTGATAGTTATAGAATAGTTATCAATCAGCCATGAAAAAACCCACCAAGCAGTATGCCGAGTGGGTTTTTTATTTATCCATTATTCACCTAGATACCAATAGTTAGTCACAATAAATAGCTAAGTTACTAAGCTAGCTTAGAATGAACCGAACATCGTACCTAAGATAATCACAGCGACTACAGCGACCAACGGAATGACCATCGTAACCATTGCTAAGTTTAAGTAAGACTGTTTGTGGGTCAAACCACAAATTGCTAGTAGGGTGATGACAGCGCCACTGTGCGGAAGTGTATCAAGTCCACCTGCCGCCATGACGGCTACTCGGTGCATAAGCTCAGGGTCAATACCGGCATTGACCGCCATTCTTAGATAATCTTCACCCAATGTAGACAGCGCAATACTCAAACCGCCAGACGATGAACCTGTGATACCAGCAAGCGTAGTCATAGCGACCGCTTCTGAGATCAGAGGGTTATCAGGGTTTAGGTTTAGAATGCTATCACGAATGATAAGGAAGCCTGCGAGGGAAGCAATAACCGCACCGTAACCCACTTCTGATGCGGTATTAAAAATCGGCAACATAGAATCATAAGTACCACGGTTAATGGTTTTTTGTAGATTATTCCAATGTCCGATACGCAGCAGAATTAACACCACACAAGCCACGACCAACGAGATAATAATTGACCACAACCCAAGCGAGCCTGCGACATTTAAATCTGGGAATTGAGTTTGTAGACTGCTGAAATCTATTGATGGGAAAACCACATAGGTCAATAGAGCGTTTAAACCAATGACTAGTACGAGTGGAATCATCGCAATGGTAAAAGAAGTATGGTGAGTGTTTAACACCTCAGCTTCTTTTGCCGTTGCGCCAACGCCGCCTACATCTTCTTCGTCATGCTGACCATAGCCTTCCCCTGCCGCATTGGCTTTTCTGGCGCGTGACTGAAGCCACATCCAACCACAAACAAACATGATCGTACCACCGATGATGCCCAAAATAGGCGCGGCAAATACGTTGGTGTTGTAATAAGGAATTGGAATAGCGTTCTGAATAGCTGGCGTACCTGGCAGTGCAGTCATCGTAAACGTAAATGATCCTAAAGCAATCGCTGCTGGAATCAAACGTTTTGGAATATCTGCGGCTCTAAACAAGTCTTTGGCGATTGGATAGATAGCAAAAGCCACAACGAACAACGATACGCCGCCATAGGTCAAAATAGCACAGACCAAAATCACCGCAAGGATAGCTTTGCTGGCACCGAGTTTTTCGACCACCGTATTGGCAATGGCGGTTGCTGCACCAGAGTCTGCCATCAAACGCCCAAACAGTGCGCCCAGCAGAAATATAGGGAAGAATTTGAGTAAGAATCCACTGAGTGCGCCCATAAAGATGTCGGTATAGGCGGGGATGGTACTTAAGAAGTCACCTGACAGTAAGACTGCTAGTGTCGCCATAATCGGTGCTAGGATCAGCACAGAATAACCGCGATAAGCAAAGAACATGAGTAATAATAGGGTAATGACAATAGCAAGTGTACTAAACATGACGGCCCTCCTTGGCAAAAAAAATAAGGCAGCGAGTATGCCGTGCTTGTCGATATAGGTCAATAAAATTAATCAAAATAAGCCTATTTCGTCTGTTTTATCAAACATAAATCTAGACTTGTAGACTGCTAACCATTAATATCTCGACAATTTAACTCCTGCACAGCGTTGACTCACATGAGCTGATGGTTATTTTCTAGTCGCTACGAAAATAATATGTTAAGTTAGCACAAGTGTTTCACGCATGATATAGCGAGATAGAATGTATTGTTATGAATACCAATATAAAATATAATGCTTGCCCTATATCAGATGTGGTGGCAATAACCGCACTTAGATCTGATAAGCGTTCAACAAGGCGCTAATAACAACTCTTAAAACCAAACATCAAATTTACAAGGAATGTGAATATGTTTAGTGCCATCACTAATATGAGCGTGCAGTTAGTCAATCGCTATCTACCATCCCCATTCGTATTTTCGATCGTTTTGACCCTTATCGCGTTTGCTGTAGGACTGGCTACTACTGGCCAAAACATGATTGCTATGGCAGGGCACTGGGGCAATGGACTGTGGTCATTACATAGCTTTGCCATGCAAATGGCGTTGGTCCTAGTGACTGGCTATGCTTTTGCTAGTGCACCATTTATTCAGCGCTTATTGGACAATCTCGCTAGTAGAGTTCACTCTCCTACGACCGCCATTATCGTATCAACATTGGTTGGGCTAGTCGGCTCATGGATAAATTGGGGCTTTGGTTTAATCATCGGGGCAATCTTTGCAAAGGCGTTGGCAAGAAAAGTGGCTAACGTCGATTATCCGCTATTGGTCGCGGCTGCCTATTCAGGTTTTGTGATTTGGCATGGCGGTTTTTCAGGTTCGATACCGCTGACACTTAGCTCGGGCGGTGATACGCTACTGACGCTGTCGGGCAATACCATGACCGAAGCAGTACCTTTATCTCAAACGGTATTTGCAGGCTACAACATGCTGCTAGTAGGTTTGCTTATCGTTATTTTGCCACTCGTCAATCGCTTTATGCATCCTAAAAACCCTACGGTTATTGATCCTAAACTGATCAAAGAAGAGCTCTACGTCGCACCCCAAAGAGACACGCCTGCACAAAAGCTAGATGATAGCCGTATTATCGCTGTCATCTTATTGGCCTTAGCACTGATGTACTATATTAGCGAGTTTGGTAGTAACGGTTTTAACCTAGGGCTAAACATCGTCATTGGTTTATTCTTGTTCATAGGTTTGCTATCGCATGGCACGCTAGAGCGTTATTATCGTGCCGTACACTCAGGGATAGGTGGCATCACGGGTATTGTGCTATTGTTCCCGTTCTACGGCGGCATCATGGGCATTATGACGGGCGCAAATGCAGATGGTATCTCTATCAGTACGCAAGTGACCGAGTTTTTTGTCAATTCAGCTTCTGCAGACAGCTTTCCGATTTTTGCATTTTTAAGTGCTGGCTTGGTCAATGTGTTTGTGCCATCGGGCGGTGGACAGTTTGCAGTACAGGGTCCTGTTATGATTCCTGCTGGTATTGAGCTAGGTGTTAGCCCAGCCATTACTGCGATGGCGATTGCGTGGGGTGACGCGTGGACCAACATGATTCAACCGTTTTGGGCTCTGCCATTGTTAGGTATCGCAGGTTTGGATGCGCGCGCTATCATGGGCTACTGCCTGATAGTACTGGCAGTCTCTGGTGCTATTATCATGAGCGTGTTTTGGCTATTGGTATAGTCATTCCACTATAAAAATATTACTGCGTTAACCTCGCTTGAAGTATTTAATATACATCTACATTCGGTTGCCTTGTACTATTTTTAAATTGAATTGACTATACAAGGTTATAACGCGCCAAAGAAAAACAAGCATAATGAGTTTTTGCTGTTGAGTTTCATAACAATCAACAATCAAACGGATAATTGAGACACTTAATTCAGCATTAGTTTATGCACGGATTAAAAATATAAATAACAGTCATAGGAGACAAGTATGAGTCAATCAAAAGTATATAACAGTGCCGAAGAAGCGCTAAAAGGCGTCGTCAGTGACGGGCAAACGCTCGCGATCGGTGGCTTCGGTCTATGCGGTATTCCAGAAGCATTAATCGAAGCGCTGCGTGATAGCAAAGTTAAAGAGCTGACTTGTATCAGTAACAACGCCGGTGTCGATGACTTCGGTCTAGGGCTATTGCTACAAACACGTCAAATCAAAAAAATGATTTCATCTTATGTGGGTGAAAACAAAGAGTTTGAGCGCCAGTACTTGGCAGGGGAGCTAGAAGTTGAGTTGACGCCGCAAGGGACATTGGCTGAAAAACTGCGCTCAGGCGGCGCTGGTATTCCTGCGTTTTATACCGCAACGGGCGTAGGTACATTAGTCGCTGAAGGTAAAGAGACTCGTGATTTTGATGGACGTACTTATGTGTTGGAGCATTCCTTACGCGCTGATGTCGCTCTAATTAAAGCGCAAAAAGCTGACAAAGCGGGCAATCTGATATTTAATAAAACGGCTCGTAACTTTAACCCAGACTGCGCGATGGCCGGTAAAACCACGATCGTCGAAGTCGAAGAAATCGTTGAGACGGGTACGTTTGATCCAGATGAAGTGCATCTACCGGGTATTTTTGTTCAACGTATTGTATTGAATGCTAGCCCTGAAAAACGTATCGAAAAGACCACGACTAAAGCTGTAGAAGGCGCGTAAATAAAAACGTGGTTGACGCTTAATCGTAAGTGAAATCAATAGTTAATTTTAGATTGATAATAGTTTAAACAGCTAATTGATTCGATAACTGGCTGTCTAAATGAATAAAAATAGAATATCGCAAAAAATAAGGAAATCAGCATGGCATGGACAAGAGAGCAAATGGCGCAGCGCGCGGCAAAAGAGCTACAAGACGGCTATTATGTCAACTTGGGCATTGGCCTACCAACGCTAGTCGCTAACTACATTCCTGAAGGCGTGGACGTATGGCTACAATCAGAGAATGGTTTGCTAGGTATTGGTGAGTTCCCTACAGCAGAAAACGTTGATGCGGACTTGATTAACGCTGGCAAGCAAACAGTAACCGCAGAAGCTGGTGCTAGCTATTTTAGTAGCTCAGAGTCTTTTTCTATGATTCGTGGTGGTCATGTCAACTTGGCCATATTGGGTGCAATGGAAGTCTCAGAAAAAGGTGATCTTGCCAACTGGATGATTCCCAAAAAGATGGTCAAAGGCATGGGCGGGGCGATGGATTTGGTCGCAGGCGTGCAGCGTGTGATTGTATTGATGGAGCAAGTTAATAAACACGGTGATCCAAAAATCTTGGCAAACTGTGAGCTACCATTGACGGGTAAAGGCGTGGTTGATCGTATCATTACTGAGCTTGCCGTATTAGATGTTACTGATAATGGCCTAAAGCTGGTTGAATTAGCAGATGGTGTGAGCTTTGACGAGCTACAAGAAAAAACACCAGTAAGTATTATTCAGTAAACTTTGTACAGTAAAGTGACTGCCGTAAGATTAATATGTTTTATCCCGCAAATAAATACGCCACTATAATCATAGTGGCGTATTTGTTCAGTTCAATTTTATAAAAACTAATAATATTTTAGACCATGATAAGGAATATGTATGGCGACCCAATTAGAACAAGATTTGACAGGCAAAGTAGCATTAGTCACTGGCTCTGCAAGTGGTATCGGACGTGATATCGCTGAAACTTATGCAAAAGCAGGCGCAGCGGTGGGTATTGCTGATATCAATCTCGAAGCGGCACAAAAAACCGTTGATGCTATTGAAGCTGCTGGTGGACGTGCTCTAGCAATTGCCATGGATGTGACCTCAGAAGATGCGGTAAACGATGGTGTACAACAGCTAGTCGATACTTTTGGTGGTATTGATATTTTGGTTTCTAATGCTGGCATTCAGATCATCGATCCTATCGATAAAATGGCGTTTAGCGATTGGAAAAAAATGCTTAATATCCACTTAGACGGCGCTTTTTTGACTACCAAAGCCGCGATTAAGCACATGTATAAAGGCGATAAGGGCGGCACAGTTATTTATATGGGTTCTGCGCACTCACATGAGGCCTCATTATATAAAGCCCCTTACGTGACTGCTAAGCATGGACTACTAGGACTGTGCCGTGTATTGGCCAAAGAAGGTGCAGCGCATAAGGTACGCTCGCATGTGATTTGTCCAGGGTTTGTCAAAACGCCATTGGTAGAAAAACAAATCCCAGAGCAAGCAGCTGAAAAGGGCATCAGTGAAGAGTCGGTTATTAACGATATTATGCTGGTCAATACCGTAGATAAAGAGTTTACGACAGTAGAAGACATTGCCCAATTGGCACTATTTTTGGCGGCTTTCCCAACCAATGTATTCACTGGACAATCTATCGTGGCCAGTCATGGTTGGTTTATGAATTAATATATGTACAATTTGCATATACCACAACGTCAGACCTACTGGCGTTGTGGTTTTTTTATGAGTCCAATTCAGCTACACTGTCACGATAGAAGGTTTGGCTAATATAATCATCAACGCTATCGGTTGTGAGATACGCAATGAGACGACTTGAGCGATTTGCCAGATCTACCCACTTGTATAGGCCATAATAGTAGCTATGTTTAACTTTATGAAGAAAAAAACCACAAAAACCGAAACGCCTCAGCAGCAGGCAGAGCGTGATAGCGCCGTTGACAAAGTCCTACTTGGATATGAAATAGGTGCTGTCAGTATCGCCACAATGGTTACAGGGCTTGAGCGTGATGGCGAAGCACTTACGTTAGACCTGCGTTTGCCAAAAGACAGCAACCCTGAAGCTATCCAGCAGGAGCTCGGGCAGTTGCTACATCCGCATGGTATTACGACGATTCATATGAATGTGCGTCTGCCTGCGCCAGAAAAAGGTTCAGGCTCGAGCTTACCAAAGCAGATGCCAAAGACAACCAATGCGATGGAATCCCAGCCTTCATCTGGCGCTAATAACAACGCTAGTAGCACTAACGCTGAGCCACCGATTACGAAAGCTGCACCTACGCAAGCATCGTTGGCAGCGCATCCTCGTATCCGTCATATTATTGTTGTGGCATCAGGTAAGGGCGGCGTTGGCAAATCAACCACCACGGTCAATATCGCCTTAGCACTACAGAAGCTTGGCAATCGCGTTGGTGTGCTAGATGCCGATATCTATGGTCCTAGTATGCCAACGATGCTAGGCGTTGCTGATGTGAAGCCGCAACTAGAAAACGAACAATTCGTACCGGTCGATGCGCATGGTATGGCAATGCTCTCTATCGGTAGCTTGCTTGATGGAGATAATACCCCTGTTGCATGGCGTGGACCGAAGGCAACGGGTGCATTGATGCAGCTATATAATCAAACCAACTGGCCGCAGCTAGATTATTTAGTGATAGATATGCCGCCAGGTACAGGAGATATACAGCTGACCTTAGCACAGCGTATCCCAGTGACAGGCGCTGTCATCGTCACGACGCCGCAGCACGTTGCATTACTTGATGCGCAGAAGGGTATCGAGATGTTTAACAAAACTAATATTCCTGTGCTTGGTGTCGTTGAAAACATGGCGTTACACACTTGTAGTAACTGCAACCATACCGAAGCGATTTTTGGTACTGGCGGTGGTGAGATTATCGCTGAGCAGTATCAGGTGCCGCTATTAGGGCAGCTACCGCTTGCCAGTGGTATCCGCGCCCAAGTCGATAAAGGCGTGCCAAGCGTATTGGCTGACGACAATTTTGCAACCTATTATTTGAGCATTGCCAAAAACATCGAAACCAATATCAATAAATTTGCCAAACCTGTCGATGATAAGCGTATTTTTTGATGCTTGAAACACTTGGTTAAAAAATGTGTTCATGCCGAAAGTTATTTTATAAGGTCGTCAGTTTTAAAGTCATTGCGACCCTATAAATTCAGCCATCAATTCCGTATAATCGTCGCTATTAAATATTTGCTAAGGAATAACAATGTCTATCAAGTCTGACCGCTGGATTCGTAAAATGGCCGAAGAGCACGGCATGATTGAGCCATACGAGCCAGGTCAAGTGCGCTTCAATGATGCAGGCGAGCGTTTGGTGAGCTACGGTACCTCAAGCTATGGTTACGACGTACGCTGTGCGCCTGAATTTAAAGTTTTTACCAATGTCCATTCAGTCGTTGTTGATCCTAAAAACTTCGATGATAAAAGCTTTATCGATATCGTTGGTGATGAGTGCATCATTCCACCAAACTCATTCGCCTTAGCACGTACCATGGAGTACTTCCGTATTCCACGCGATGTACTGACTATTTGCCTAGGCAAATCGACTTACGCGCGTTGCGGTATTATCGTCAATGTCACGCCGCTTGAGCCTGAGTGGGAAGGTCATGTGACACTTGAGTTCAGTAATACTACCAATCTACCAGCTCGTATTTATGCGGGTGAAGGCGTGGCACAAATGCTGTTTTTCCAAAGTGATGCGGATGACGTGTGTGAGACCAGCTACAAAGACCGCGGCGGTAAATATCAAGGCCAGCGCGGCGTGACCTTGCCAAGAACCTAGTTAAAGATAAAGTGTCAAGTCTTTGAGCAGCCAATAAAAAAGCCAGTCATAGTAAACATGACTGGCTTTTTTATTATGTGAAAAGTAATGGGTGTGAAACTCTAATTACTTTAAAACTTTTAAACCTGCTTTGTTATCACGCTTCGGTTTAGGTGCGGTAGTAGGTTTTTTGCTAGCAATCGGTGCATCGTCGTCTTCTGGTACATAGTTATCATATTCTTTTGGATCAAAGAACATCCCTTGCGAATTTTCTTTAGCGTAAATACCCATTACTGCCGTGAGCGGTACCCAAATCTCCTGTGAGACGCCGCCGAAGCGCGCACTGAAATGTATGTAGTCATTTTCCATACTCATATTACCCGTAGCACGGCTGGCGATATTCAATACGATACGACCATCTTGCACATGCTCTGTTGGTATCTGTACGTTATCAGCAGTAGCATCGACCATCAAGTATGGCGTCAAGGCGTTGTCTTCTATCCATTGATATAGTGCACGTACCATATAAGGACGGGTAGGTGTAATAGAGGTGGTTTCGCTCATCTAATGATTTCCTATACTAATGATGTTCAATAATGAAAAGGTATTTTATTTAGCAAATTATCGCACAATAAGTGCAAGTCAATTTCTATTATATTGGTACTTATTCCAAGGCAGCTTCTTATACTTGTCTAATCAACGTACGCTTTTTTGGAAGCTATTACGCTCAAACACTCTCGTTTGATATTCAAACAATGGACGGCTAATAGCACGTGGCAGCTCAATACCCATCTCATCCAATCGCCATAATAGTGGTGCTAATAGTACGTCACACCAACCAAACTCATCAGCCATAAAATAAGGCTTATGAGCGAACAGGGGTGATAGAGTAATCAACGAATCACTGAGCTGTTTTTTGGCAACAGCAGCTTGTGCTTTATTAAAACTATCTGGATGCGTGAGGAGGCGCTTACCGAGTACGAGCCAATCACGTTGAATGCGCCAAGCCAATTGGCGAAACTGTGCACGTTCTTGCGGTGTCTCAGGAAGCAGTTTATTGGTATGATAACGCTCTTCAAGATATTCAAAAATCACATTAATCTCATAAAGCGCAATCTCACGCTGCTGTAATACAGGTAAGGTATGATAAGGATTTAGCTCAGTCAAGTCTTCAGGACGCTCAGAATGTAAGCGAGACAAATAGTAAGCGAGCTTTTTTTCTTCAAGTAATAGGCGTACCACATGACTGTCGTAGCCGTCATCAGCATACAAAATTAGCTGACTACTTGGAATGTCATTCGCATCAATCATGAAAGCCTAATGTTAATAGTGAAGGTTGTCATCGTAAACAAACTCGCAACGTTTATCAAGGTAGTGTACGTAAACATTAGCGCTGAGCGACTTATTTCCCGGCTGATCTAGTATTTACACTCTATATCAAGGCACAAAAAAGCACTACCGGAGTAGTGCTTTTTTTAATTCTCAGAACGGTCTGCTGACTATGACTTATTTGACATCTTTCCAGAATTCTTTATTCAATAAGTAAACTGGGATGAGCAGTACTAATAAGAATAGAATTACAAAGAAACCAATTACTTGACGGTCATGACGAGCAGGTTCGCCCATCCACGCCATAAAGTTAACCAAGTCACCAACCTCAGATTCAAACTCTTCTTGGCTCAACTCTTCTTGCATATTATGCAATACGTGAGGCATCGCTGCATTGGCCAGTACTAAGTTGTTTGCACCCCAAGGACGGCTTGGATCTTCATAGAACGATAGTAGGTAAGTATATACCCAATCATCGCCACGTAGACGTGTCTCAAGTGATAGATCAGGCGGCGCGGCGCCAAACCAAGACGCTTGAATCTCAGGATCGATTTCAGCAGTAATGTGGTCACCGATTTGATCCGTGGTAACCATCAAATACTTTTCAACCAACTCAGGCGGTATCTCTAAATCTTTCGCAATGCGTGAGTGACGAACATACTTAGCTGAGTGACACCCAGCACAGTAGTTCATAAAGATTTTTGCACCGTTTTGTAGCGAGCCCTTATTGGTAAAATCAATAGGAGCAGTACTACAAGCCAGATGTTCAACAACGCCATCAGCATTAGTGAACGTACCACAGCCACTACCTTCAGCCATTGCAGTACCAGCAGTCAACGTCAATGCCGCGCCCAAGCCTAGACCAGCTAGGGATTTAATTAGCGTGCTCATTAGTGACCTCCGGTAACGCGTTCTGGTGGCTGTTTACACTTCTCAATAGCAGTGTAGAACGGCATCAGTAAGAAGAACAAGAAATATAGAATCGTGAATACACGAGCCATGATAGTTGCCGTTGGGGTAGCAGGCGTCGCACCTAAGTAGCCCAATACAACAAAGCTAATAGCAAATACAGTAAGCGCGATTTTAGACAAGATACCTTTGTAACGCATAGAGCGTACAGGCGATCTATCAAGCCATGGAATCAAGAACAATACAGCAATTGCAGCACCCATTGCGATAACACCACCAAGCTTATCAGGAACAGCACGCAAGATAGCGTAGAAAGGCGTGTAGTACCATACTGGTGCAATATGCGCTGGTGTTTTTAGTGAGTTCGCTGTCTCAAAGTTTGGTGGCTCAAGGAAGAAACCGCCGCCTTCTGGGAAGAAGAATACCACTGCAAAGAAACAAATAAAGAATACTACGATACCAACCATGTCATGCACGGTGTAGTACGGATGGAATTCAATACCGTCTAATGGCACACCATTTTTATCTTTTAGCTTTTTGATGTCGATGCCATCAGGGTTGTTCGAACCCACATGGTGCAACGCCACAATATGCATAAATACTAGGCCCACGAGTACTAATGGAATAGCAACAACGTGTAGAGCGAAGAAACGGTTTAGGGTAATACCAGAGATAATATAGTCACCACGTACCCATTCAGCAAGGCCATCACCAATCACTGGTAGCGCTGCAGGTAAGTTCAAGATAACCTGAGCACCCCAGAATGACATGTTGCCCCAAGGTAGTAGGTAACCGAAGAAACCTTCTGCCATAAGTGCTAGGTAGATACCCATACCGATGAGCCAGATAAGCTCACGAGGTTTTTGGTATGAACCGTATAGCAAGGCGCGGAACATATGCAGGTATACAACGACGAAAAACGCAGATGCGCCGGTTGAGTGCATATAGCGAATGAGCCAACCACCTTTTACGTCACGCATGATGTATTCAACAGACGCAAATGCCCCTTCGGCACTTGGGTTGTACATCATGGTAAGCCATATACCAGTCACCAATTGGTTGACCAATACAATCATTGATAGCACGCCAAAGAAGTACCAAAAGTTAAAATTCTTTGGTGCGTAGTACTTTGACATATGGTATTCATAGGTTTCGGTCGCTGGAAAACGCGCGTCCACCCAATGCATTAACTTTTTACCCATACTCATATTAAGCCTCCCCAACCGTCAAGATGGTACCATCCATACCATATTCTGGAACGGGTAAATTAAGTGGTGCAGGGACGCCGCTATACACGCGACCTGCTAAGTCATATTTTGACCCGTGACACGGACAGAAAAATCCGCCGTACCAATCATTACCACCTAAATCCACCGCGCCCACATCAGGACGGTAGTTTGGTGCACAGCCCAAATGTGTGCAAACGCCTTCGACAACCAATACGGTTGGATCTAAAGAGCGAGTAGGATTTTTGCAATATTCAGGTTGTAGAGACGCATCAGACTCAGGGTCAGATAATAGAGGTTTGACTGACTCAAGTCCTGCAACCATGTCTTCGGTGCGCTTAACCACATAAATAGGTTTACCACGGTATTTGACGACGATCATTTGTCCATCTTCGATAGAACCAATATCTTGGGTCACTGCAGCCCCTGCAGCCTCAGCTTTAGCGCTTGGGTACCAAGAACGGACAAAAGGTGTCGCCACGGCAGCTACCCCAGCTGCACCAATCGCGGCAGTTGAGGCAATAAGAACTCTACGGCGTTGTACATTAACGCCTTCGGCTTGGCTCATTAATACTTCCTCCAGGTGAATGAAATGGGATTATCCCACACTGGGTTTGTGGCTTAGAAAATATACAATATCAAGCCACTTTAGCTGTGCCTAATTTTGCTAATTGTTACTATTCTAAGCTATTTCGGTGATAAAATAAATTATTGCGTTAAAAATAAAGCAACCTCAATAGGACATATTAGAAGGTTGAATATGACAATCAAACCAAAACAGTTGGATTATCAACGTTTAACGCTAACTTTGCTTTAACAAGGATTATGATGTGATGACCTTATAAATAATAAGGATTTTCAGCAATAGCGAATGATACTTGAAATTAAGGTAATGTTCACTAACTTTCACCATCTAACTACTTTGTAAGTTGCTGTAAAACAAATATCACCACTCTATATAATAAAGTGGTGATGTCTTCATAATAATTAATAATATTTTGTCAGACTATAAGAAACTTGTTTATCGAAATACGCAATGCAAAGTACACATGCGATATTCCAATAAACTCAGCTAGAGAGTTGCCAATACTAGCCTTCAAGCTCACTCCAACGTTCAAGCTTATGCATCATCTCATCTTCGATGGTTAAAAGACGTTCACTAGCAGCTGTCGCCGCATCAAAGTCAGTATTGAACCAAGAGCCATCGGCCAGCTTTTCTTGCAATTGAGCTTGTTCGGCTTCGAGTGCAGCGATTTCTTTTGGCAAGTTATCTAGTTCACGTTGATCATTATAATTTAGCTTTTTGGCTGCCTTATTTGGTTTCGCTGCTGCGCCAGACTTGTTTGCCGCTTTACTGCTTGCTGCATTGTTGGCAGGTGCTTTGGCAGCACGGGATGCTTCTTCACGGTTCTTTTGTACGAGGTACTCTTGATAACCACCTACATACTCACTGACCACTCCTTTACCATCTTCATCTTCGCCAAACACCCACGTAGAGGTGACGACGTTGTCCATGAATGAGCGATCATGACTGATCAGCAAAATCGTACCACCAAAGCTGGCGACGGATTCTTCTAACAACTCAAGTGTTGCCATATCCAAATCGTTGGTTGGCTCATCGAGTACCAAAATATTGGCAGGTTTTAATAGTTGTTTGGCCAGTAGTACTCGGTTACGCTCACCACCAGACAGTGCTTTAACAGGTGTACGTGCGCGCTCTGGTGCAAATAAGAAATCTTGCAAGTAGCTCATGATGTGCGTCTTGCGACCGCCAACTTCGACAAAGTCAGAACCTTCCGAAACGTTTTGTGCAACGCTTGCTTCAAGGTCTAACTGATCACGCAGCTGATCGAAAAAGGCGATTTTCAGATTAGTACCTAATTCGACACTACCAGACTTAGTGACTTCGTCATCAGACATATCGAGTAGGGCTTTAATAAGCGTAGTTTTACCCGCACCGTTAGGGCCGACAATACCAATCTTATCGCCACGCATAATAGTGGTCGTAAAATCATCTACTAGTACGTTACCGTCATATTCAAGATGTAAGTTTTTAACTTTACAGACAAGCTTACCGCTTTTCTCGCCTTGACCCATGGTGATGTTTACATTGCCCACTTGCTCACGGCGATCGCTACGCTCTTCACGTAAGGCTTTTAATTCACGGACACGGCCTTCGTTACGGGTACGACGTGCTTTGATACCTTGGCGAATCCAAACTTCTTCTTGTGCCAGTTTTTTATCAAAGTTGGCATTGTTCTTTTCTTCAGCCTGTAACTGTAGTTCTTTTAGCTCTTGATAGCGCGCGTAACCACCTTCGCCTTGTGTCACGTCATAGCTGGTCAATTGGCCACGGTCAAGCTCAATAATGCGAGTCGATAGCTTATTGACGAATGCTCTATCATGAGTCACGAACAACAACGTCAAACCTTGCCAATCCAGCAAAAAGCGCTCTAGCCATTCGATACTTTCGACATCCAAATGGTTGGTTGGCTCATCTAGTAGTAGTACATCAGGCTTGGTAACTAGCGCACGAGCAAGCAACACGCGGCGTTTACGACCACCAGATAGTGATGATAAGTCATCTTCTGGATTAAGACCCATGGTCGTAATCAGACGCATGGCATCGCGTTCTAAGTCCCAGCCATGTACCGCATCGATATCATGTTGTAGGGTCGCCATATGCTCACAGGCATCCATATCGCCATTCGCACACATATCGACTTGCTTATTATAGTTAATGAGCAAATCAGCCGTACGACGACTACCGCCCATAACGATGTCTAATATGCGACCGCTGGTCTCAGGAACGTCTTGCTCTAGCATCGCTACACGCATGCTACTGTTGGTAATAATCTCGCCACTGTCAGGCTGCAATGAGCCATTGATCAGTTTAAACAAAGTGGATTTACCTTCGCCGTTGCGGCCAATCAAGCACACACGCTCGCCTGTATTGATAGAAAAATCAATACCATCAAGAACAGGCGCGACGCCAAAGGCTAAGTGAATGTCTTTTAAATGAATCAGTGCCATAGAGTATCTTAAGCTTATATAATAGTGAGGTAGGGGTTGTTGCAAAATTGCCTGCAGTATAACATGCCACCGCGTTACTGTAGTGCGAGTAAATAGTTTTATCAGTACTATTTATTGCTTTTACTAACTGCTGCTATTCCATGACTATGTTTGTAGGTTTATCGCTAATTTACGGTACCCTTCAAACCCTTTAATAATCCATCCTTTCAATTTAATACTTACTATAATTTAGAGAAAAATATGAACCAACCTAAAATTACAGATGATACTTCTGATATTCAAAATGATTTGCAAGCCCAAGTGATCGATTTACAAATGAGCCTCGCGCATCTTGAAGTAACGGTCGAACGACTGGATGACGTAATTACGCGACAAGACAGATATATTCATACGTTGCAACGTCAACTACAGCTTATTTATAAACAAATCGAGGGTCAGGATACGGAAAGTGGTATTGCACCGTTCGATGTAATGGCAGACAGACCACCACATTATTAATAAGTAAGATTTGAAAAGAAAAGCCTTTAATAGTGGAAAATATATACGCGCTTTTATATATAGATACTCTCTGATGACTATGTGGTCATAACATAGAAATAATGTGTTTTTGTAGTTGTTTTAGTGTTAAAAAATCTTTACTATCTTCCACCTCGGATACTGCTTATCTATGAAAATTAGGTAAAACAGTAAAACAATGCGGATGTTTGGAGATATAAAATGCGCCACACCTTTCATTTAAAAACTCTTGCAGTAGCTGTTGCTACTCTATCTGTCGCTAGCATGGCTAATGCTGCTGGTCTTGATCGCTCAGGCCAAGATATCACCGCATTCCTACAAGACGGCACTTATGCAGAAGCTGTCTACACTTATATCGATGCTGACGTTAACGGTAAAGATACCTCAGGTAACAAGATTGATGATATCGCAGAGTCTTATGACTTTTTTCGTTATGGCGTAAAAGCAGATATCAATGATACTTTCAGCATTGGTATCTTATATGACGAACCTTTTGGTGCAGCAGCTGATTATACTGGTAACAATGATTTTGTTACCAACAGCGATGCAGATGCTCTTATTCAAGGGTTCACAGGCAATCCTAATTTAAATGAAAGTTTAGTTGACCAAAATATCACTCAGCTTCAAGGAGCGCTTACTCCAGGAAATCCAGGTAACTTTTCACCTGAGCAACTACAAGAGTTTCAGGGTCAGTTGATCGCACTTGAGGCTGCAAAAGGACTGGCAGATACTGCAGGCGAAACCACACAGGTAGAGGTGCGTACAGAGAGCATCACTGGTATCCTTGGTGCAAAATTTGGTCAAAACAAAAACTTCCAAGTATATGGTGGTCCAGTAGCCCAGCGCGTACAAGCTGACGTAAAGTTACGTGGTTCTGCTTATAGTGCTGCCAATGGATATACAACACATATTAATCCAGATCAAGATTACGGCTATATCGCCGGTGTGGCTTATAGTAAGCCTGAAATTGCATTAAAAGCAGCGTTGACTTATCGCTCAGAGATTAAACATGATGCAAAAGCTGCTGAGGTTTATCCTATTGCTACTGCTGCTGGAGCTACAGCTGGCTTAGCATTGCCAACTACTAGATATAATGATATCGAGATTACTACACCAGAGTCAGTGAACCTTGATTTTCAGACGGGCATTAATCCAACGACACTAGCAACTGCAAAAGTACGCTGGGTGCCATGGAGTGATTTTGCTATCGTCCCATCACTATATAACGAAGTTAGTACAGCTAATCCAGCGTTTCGCCCTGATGGTTTAGCGCTTGTCAGTTATGACGACGACCAATGGCAAGTAGAGTTGGGTCTAGCCAAGCGCCTCGCGCCAGCATTGGCTGTTAGTGGTACTGTAGGTTGGGATAGCGGTGCAGGTAATCCTGTAACCTCACTAGGACCTATCGAAGGCTATTATAGTGCGGGTCTTGGTGCCAAATACAACGTGACCGAAAACTGGGCAGTATCTGCTGGTGGTAAGTACTTATGGTTCGGTGATGCCGAAGGTCAAATCCCAAGTAAAACCATCGTTAGTGATTTTGAAAGCAATGACGGTTTTGTATTGGGTGTAAAAGTTTCTTACCAAGCCCAGTAAATTATAAATTAGCTATATGATGATACTTGTCATTTAGCAACGAAAAAAGCGATCCTTTATGGATCGCTTTTTTTATGTACTATTTCTTAGCGAAAAATCATACTTAAAAAATTTCAAGCAAAGTAAATGCTTATTTACTATTCATACGCAACATTTTAAAAAAGCATAGTGAAGACGAGAAGTAAACGTCAACTTTCTATTTATATCTTATTTGTACTGTTTAGTCATAATAGAGAAATAAAGCACTTTAATTGTTGTTTTAGTGTCAAAAAGGCATTAGTATTCAACTTAGGACACGACTTTAGTAATATCAATATTAAGCACAGTAATGCTAGATAATGATTAGTAAAGTAGTAATACAACAAGGACCGTTGGAGATATACAATGCGCACTACCTTTCACTTAAAAACCCTTGCAGTAGCAATTGCTACTCTCTCTGTTGCTAGCATGACTAATGCTGCTGGTCTTGATCGTTCAGGCCAAGATGTCACTGCTTTCTTTCAAGATGGTACCTATGCAGAAGCCGTCTATACTTATATTGATGCTGATGTAAGTGGTTATGATAGTGCTAACACTAACCCTTCTCAGAATGACTACGTACGTGGTGATAAGACAGGTGATATCGCTGAGTCTTATGACTTTTTCCGCTATGGCGTAAAAGCTGACATTAACGATACCTTTAGTGTTGGTATTTTATATGACGAACCTTTCGGTGCAGCTGCTGAATATACCCAAAGTAATTTCGTATCGCAAGGAGATTTAGATGCTTCTGTTGCTTCTATCACTAATGGTAGTGCTCCTAGCTTTGCAGCAGCTCAAGGTGCAATCGATGCGCTTACCCCAGGAGAAACAGCTGGAGTACTAACCCCAGTACAGCAAGCTCAATTAGATGGATTGCGTGGAGCAGTAGCAGTAGCACTAGCCGAAGCAAGTACTGCAGGTGAAAATACCAATGTAGAAGTTCGTAGCCAAAGCCTAACGGGTATCCTTGGTATGAAGTTCGGCGCGAATAAAAACTTCCAAATTTATGGTGGTCCAGTTGCCCAGCGTATCCAATCTGAAACTAAACTGCGCGGCTTAGCTTATGGACCTGCTAGTGGTTATACCTCAAACAGCAATCCTGATATGGATTACGGTTATATAGCAGGTATTGCCTATAGCAAGCCTGAAATTGCTTTAAAAGCGGCGTTGACTTATCGTTCTGAGATTGACCATGATATAGAAATATCCGAGTCTTATCCTTTAGTAGCAATTAGAGCTATAGCAGCAGGAGCTACTCCAGAACAAGCAGCAGCAGCAGCAAATAGAGACAGTACATATGAAATTACCACGCCTAAATCAGTAAATTTTGATTTTCAAACAGGTATTAACCCAACGACTTTAGCCACTGCAAAAGTACGTTGGGTACCGTGGAGTGATTTTGTCATTACACCACCACTTTATAACGACACTAGTAAAATAAGTTATGGTCCTGATGGCTTGAACTTGGTTGAATACGAAGATGACCAATGGCAAGTGGAGCTTGGTCTTGCCAAGCGTGTCGCACCTGCACTTGCCATTAGTGGTACTGTTGGTTGGGATAGTGGTGCTGGTGATCCAACAACGTCGTTAGGTCCTGTCGATGGCTATTATAGCGTCGGTCTTGGTGCTAAATACAACGTGACGGAAAACTGGGCAGTATCCGCTGGTGGTAAATACTTATGGTTCGGTGATGCAAAAGGCCGTCTACCTAGTGGAAAAATCGTTGGTGATTTCCAGGATAATGATGGCTATATCGCTGGTTTGAAGATTTCTTATCAAGGGAAATAGTTTGCTCACATAACTGTTAGATAATAAAAAAGCGACCTGTCATAGGTCGCTTTTTTATTGATTCCAATATTTTGAATTGAATAAAAACTCTTAGATATAAATGGATACTTAGAGTGTTTTATAGAGAGTAAATTAATAACTGATAGATATAACCTACTTACTGCTCATATGTTGTTATACGTGTGATAGCCACCTTCCAGTTTATTAAATGGTAAGTAATGTATCCATTGTCGCTACCTATATGATAGTTAGCTATCCATATAGGTAGGGTGCGTGTTTAGACAGATGCATTTAGCAATAGTACTATAGATAGCTATTCTATTAAGAGTAGATACTCATAATAGAAGGTTAGAGCAGCCTTCCTACTTATAGTAGTAGCTACTTAGATCATAATTAATAGCTACCAATAAAAAACCTCGCCATTAGTGGCGAGGTTTTTTTATAGTGATAAGGTAAAGTTACTGTATAAACTTATTTGTTTAAATTCAATTCCATCTCTCTGTACTTAGCAGATACCGTTTCTCTTGGGCCACCAGTCATGATACTTACTGCAAAGATAGCGATAGTACTTAAGATAAAGCCTGGAACGATAGCAAACAACCAGCTGTTAAGTGCCATACCATTCATTTGGAATGGACCATAAATCCATAAGATCACAGTCAATGCACCAACAACCATACCAGCTACAGCACCATTACGGTTCATGCGGCGCCATGTGAGACTGAAGATGACCAACGGTCCAAATGCTGCACCGAATCCTGCCCAAGCATTAGAAACCAAGTCTAAAACTGAGCTGTCTGGATTAGCGGCTAGCATAATAGCGGCGAGAGCAACGGCCACAACTGAAATACGACCAACTAATACTTGACGAGCTTCTGGTGCATCTTTATCAAAGAACAATTTGTAAACGTCTTTGGTTAGTGAGCTTGATACTACCAATAGCTGCGATGAGATAGTACTCATAATAGCTGCTAAAATCGCTGCTAATAGGAAACCTGAAACCAGCGGGTGGAATAAGAACTGAGTGAATACTAAGAAGATAGTCTCAGGATCATCTAACGTCATAGCCGTCTTTTGTACATAAGCACGACCAGCAAAACCAGTCATTAGCGCACCAATAAGACTGACAATCATCCAGCTCATACCGATATTACGTGCAGTAGGCACATCTTTGACTGAGCGGATTGCCATAAAACGTACAATAATATGCGGCTGACCAAAATATCCTAAACCCCATGCCATAAGTGAAATGATACCGATGACACTCATACCGCTAGTAATATTTAGTAGGCTTGGATCAATGTTTCTAACGGCTTCAGTTGTAGCTGAAACACCGCCAAGATCCGTAAAGGCAACGACAGGTACAATGACCATCGCAAACAGCATGATGATACCCTGAACAAAGTCAGTCATCGATACTGCTAAGAAACCACCGAATAGTGTGTAACCGACAACGACGCCAGCAGTCACCCAAAGCCCTGTGGTGTAAGATAGGTTAAGTGAGCTTTCAAAAAGCTTACCACCACCTACGAGACTTGCAGCAGTATAGACGGTAAAGAATAGAATGATAACCAAAGCAGAGATTACACGCAGCATATGCGATTTATCTTCGAAGCGGTTGGCAAAATAGTCAGGCAAAGTAATAGCATTATCAGCGACTTCAGTATAAACACGAAGACGCGGTGCTACGATGATATAGTTTAAGAAGGCACCAAGGGTCAAACCAAGTGCGATCCAAATACTCACTACACCATCTGCATACATATAGCCTGGTAGTCCGAGTAGCAACCAACCTGACATGTCCGATGCGCCTGCTGAAAGTGCAGTAACTGCTGGACCTAGATTACGTCCTCCTAAAAGATAACCCTCGGTATCATTGGCTTGCTTAAAATAAGCGTAAACACCAATCCCAATCATCACTAAAAAATAGGCGCCAAGTGATATGAGCACGCCACTAGAAACTCCGTTCATATAAGTTATCCTTAACCAACATCGTTGGCTTTAATTATTTTTTAACTATAAAAGTTCTGTCCTACAAGACGATGCCTCAAACAAGATGTCTCAAAAAATATTTAAAGACAAAAAAAGCCATTAATTAAGACATAATGGCTTTTTTCAGTATCTTTTGTAGTTTTATATGATTGATGTCGTTATATGGCTAGCACTCATATAGAGATAGAGAACAATGGGAACCTCGCATTCCACTTATATACTGTTATTGCTCGCATCTGCTATTTATATATGAGTATTAGCAACCTACATAACCAATCAGTGAAACCATTAAACCTACTGTTAACCATCATATCTTACTAGAAGTATTCAATATATGACTATCAGTGTCCTTGTGGTAAATTTTTGTTATTAAAACAACGTCAAGCATATTATAACGTATGAGAGTCACAAATGCGAATAGCTTAAATACTTAAATTGTTATATTAGGATGTTTTTACTCAATAGGCGCGAGTAAATCGAGTAGTGCGGTTACGCTACTAGATTGTGTTAGCTTCGGATTGATAACCACACCTAAATAACGTTGTAACTCAATATTGTCGGCCATATCGATACGTTCCAAGTCTTGACTGACCATAGTTTGCGGAAGGACTGACCAACCCAGTCCAACAGAAACCAGCATCCGAATGGATTCAAGCGGATTGGTACTCATCGTGGCATAAGGTTTTAGGTTATGCTTAGCAAACTCAGCCAAAGTAATCTGACTGGTAAAGGTATTAGCAGAAGGTAAAATAGCAGGATAGCGTGCTAACTGCTCTAAAGTGACATTAGATTTAGTTGCCAAAGGTGACAAAGTACCCGTCATAAAATAAAGTGGATCTGACCAAAGCGTGTGATAGGTCAGGCGTTTATCGTATACAGGAGGTAGCGTGACAAATGCTAACGATAAATCACCATCTAATACGGCTTTGTGTGCTTTTTCTGAATCGACAAAATGAACTTCTAACTGAACAGCGGGATAAGTCTGAATAAAATGCTTAAGCACAGGTGCTAGATGATGCAAACCAATATGATGGCTCGTGCCAATCACGAGCTTGCCAGAGACGATATGCTGAGAATGCTGCAAGTTAATCTTGAAGTTCTCATAATCTTCTAACCAACGTTTTGCATGTGGCAGCATCTCACTGGCGGCCTGCGTGGGCACAATCCCGCGGCCTACCGTATCAAATAAAGTAATATTAAACTCATCTTCTAAGTTTTTGATGCGCTTACTGACGGCAGGCTGAGTGATGAACAGCTTTTCTGCGGCACCTGAAATACTGCCAGTGTGCATAACGGTAACGAATGTCGTCAAGTTTGTGGTGTTCAAACGGATTTCCTTAGCTACTTTGTGAGCTATAAATAAAAGTGGGCTGAGCCAATTATAACGTATTAGAAATAAAAGTTTGCATCTAGTTAAAAATCATCAATTATTATTATAGGATTTGCCTGCTATAATCACAAGACATCAAGGCGTATTGTCACATATTTATTCTTTTAAGTTGATTATTTACAGTCTCAAGCGTGTTTTGGGCGCTGATTACAGCTACAAATCTAAAATTATTAATGAATAATATTTATACTACACAAAATATAGCAATTACAGAATATATATTTCAATATCATTGATTAAGTAGAAATTATTGCAAAGTGATGCTCTCACACAAATCATAAAGAGCTATCATGCGGTTAAATATAACATTATAGATAAATCTAATCGTTAATTGAACAAACAGAACCTTAGCTTACCAACAGGTGAGCAAGCGAAAATCAAGTCAGTAGTAATTAATAAAGGATAGCATCATGGCCGGTCAAACTTTATATGACAAACTTTGGAATGCTCACGAAGTCACCAAGCGTGACGACGGTTCGAGCTTAATTTATATCGATCGCCATCTGTTGCATGAAGTGACGAGTCCACAAGCGTTTGAAGGATTGGAGCTTGCCAATAGAGCGCCATGGCGTCTGTCTGCCAATATCGCCAGTCCTGACCATAATGTGCCAACAGTCACCAAAGAGCGCTCAGCAGGTGTCCCTGGTATTAAAGACAAGGTATCACGTCTTCAGGTTGTCACTTTGGACGAGAACTGCACCAAATTTGATATCGCAGAATTTACAATTAATGATGCGCGTCAAGGCATTTTGCATGTCGTTGGTCCTGAGCAAGGTCTTGTATTGCCAGGCATGACCGTTGTTTGCGGTGATTCGCACACAGCGACACATGGTGCACTTGGTTGCTTAGCACATGGTATCGGCACCTCTGAAGTTGAGCATGTATTGGCAACGCAGTGCTTGATCCAAAAGAAATCAAAAAACATGCAAATCCGCGTCACTGGTCAACTTGGTGCGGGCGTGACCTCAAAAGATGTGGTACTGGCCATTATTGCAAAAATTGGTACGGCAGGTGGCACAGGACATGCGATTGAGTTTGCAGGTCAAGTGTTTGAAGACATGAGTATGGAAGGTCGTATGACCGTCTGTAATATGGCAATTGAGGCTGGTGCTCGCGTAGGTATGGTGGCTGTTGATGACACGACGATAGACTATGTCAGAGGTCGCCCGTACGCGCCAAACGAGTCGCAGTGGCCACAAGCTGAAGCCTACTGGCGTACATTATATTCAGATGATGACGCAGTATTTGATACAGTGGTTGAGATCGATGGTAGCCAAATAGCACCGCAAGTATCTTGGGGCACCTCACCTGAGATGGTCGTTGATATCACGCAATCAGTACCAACACCTGACCAAGCCATTGATGAAGCGCAAGAAGAGGGTTGGTTACGCGCTTATACTTATATGGGCTTAGAGGCTGGTCAGAAAATCACGGACATTCAGCTTGATCGTATATTTATTGGCTCATGTACCAACTCGCGTATCGAAGATTTGCGGGACGCTGCGGCAGTTATCAAAGGACGCAAAGTGGCGGATAATATCAAAGAAGCCATCGTGGTTGCAGGCTCTGGACAAGTAAAACTGCAAGCAGAGGCTGAAGGTTTAGATGCTTTGTTTACCGAAGCGGGTTTTGAATGGCGCGAGCCGGGTTGTTCAATGTGTCTTGCCATGAATGCTGACAAACTTGAGCCGCAAGAGCATTGTGCATCGACCTCTAACCGTAACTTTGAAGGTCGGCAGGGTAATGGTGGTCGTACGCATTTGGTCAGTCCAGCGATGGCTGCCGCCGCTGCGTTAGCTGGTCATTTTGTAGACGTTCGTACGTTTTAGAGCTGGCTAGAGTTGCTGACAATGTGCCTGCGTGTCTATTATTCCTGCAAAGCGCGTTGTCAGAGGCAGTGAGAAGCTGGTTGCTGTCTAATTCGCTTATAAACGTCATTTGACACCAAGAATATAATTGATAGGAAATTTTATGCAAGCTTATAACACTCAAACGGGTATCGTTTGCCCACTTGATCGCGCAAACGTCGATACCGATCAAATTATCGCAAAACAGTTTTTGAAGTCTATTAAACGTACAGGCTTTGGCGTGAATTTATTTGACGATTGGCGCTATCTTGATGAAGGATATCCGGGCCAAGACAACAGCACACGCGTTATCAATCCAGACTTTGTATTGAATAAACCCCGCTATCAAGGAGCTACTATATTGCTAGCACGCAGAAACTTTGGCTGTGGCTCTAGTCGTGAGCATGCACCTTGGGCGCTTTCTGAGTATGGCTTTCGTACAGTTATCGCACCAAGTTTTGCTGATATCTTTTACAATAACTGCTTTAAAAATGGCATGTTACCGATTGTACTAGATGAGGCGATTGTAGATACCTTAATGAAGGCGACTGTTGCCAATGAAGGCTATGAGCTGACGGCAGATCTTGAGCGTCAGGTAGTCATTACGCCAACAGGTGAAGAGTATGCTTTTGAAGTGGATGCTTTTCGCAAACATTGCTTGTTAAATGGGCTAGATGATATCGGTTTAACCTTGCAGCAAAGCGATGCTATCAAGGACTATGAGCATAAAATGATGCAAAAAACGCCGTGGATCTTTAACGATGTACGCGCTTAGGTAAGGATTTTATGATTTACTGCTCACAAAACTGCTGGCCAGTCGCAACGCAGCGTTGAGTTATGGCGGTGAACTAGCTAAAATGAAGGGTAGTTTTTACCATACTTTATTATCTCTCTTATGAATAGTAGCCGCCATTATGAATAAAAAACGTTATGCTCTATCGACAAGTACGATTGTTGCTGCAAGCTTATTTTTGTCAGGCTGCCAGCTATTGACAGGCTATCAAAAAATAGATGAGGCAGAAAGTGCGAAAGCGTGGGTAGGTAAGATTCAACCCGTTGCTGGCGAAGTGAACATCGCGTGCGTGGGTACTTACCATTGTGAAATCGTGCAAATAGATAAGACACTGATTGTGTCTCCTGACAATCATGAGCCAGTTAATCCTCAGATTGTAGCGTCTTTACCAAGTTATAAAGGCGCTGCAACGCCCCAAATGAGCGTAGAGATGACACCATTCATGAGTAAAAAATCTATAAAGATAGTGCCATTAGCCGCATCTGGTATGCCAGGGTTGACCAACTATTATGCACGGATGATGCCTGCAAAACGTGAAGTCCATGTCAATTTTTATCCAGAGAATAACATGGGATACGTTGAGCGTTTTGCGATGATTCATGATTTTGCGGACGCGGGTACTTATCAGTTACGTGCTTATCAAAAGAAAAGCAGTGAAAAATCTGGCAGTTTATTGGATACAGCGTCGCCTGAGCCTCTATGTATTGATCTATTACAAGGTAATAAGGTGCAGCGCCGATTCTGTAAACAGTTAGGGTCTGAGCACCAAGGTGAGTTTGTAGAGACAGGCATGGTCAAAACAGTAACGTCAGCATCTAAATCTAAAAAGACCACAGCGTAATAAAAATTAATTAATAAAAATATATCTAAAAGGATTAGTATGGCAACGATTTTAACATTAGCGGGCGATGGTATTGGCCCTGAAATCATGACTCAAGCCATTGATGTACTCAAGGCGGTCAATGAGAAGTTTTCACTTGATTTGACATTAGAGTCTGGATTGATTGGTGGTGTGGCTATTGATGCCACAGGTGAGCCTTTACCTGATGAAACGTTAGCGCGTGCACGTGCAGCAGATGCTGTATTATTAGGCGCTGTCGGCGGCCCTAAATGGGATACGATTGAACGCAGTAAGCGCCCTGAGCGCGGTCTGCTTAAAATCCGTGGTGAGCTGGGTTTGTTTGCCAATTTACGTGTGGCAAAGCTTTATCCGCAGCTAGCCAATGCGTCAAGTATCAAGCCTGAAATTATATCTGGTTTAGATTTGCTGATTGTTCGCGAACTGACAGGTGGTATCTATTTTGGTGAGCCACGTGGTATTCGCACACTAGAAAATGGTGAGCAGCAAGGCTATAACACGATGGTGTATAGCACCAGTGAGATTCAGCGCATCGGTAAAGTTGCTTTTGAGTTAGCAAAAACGCGCGCTCAAGCTGCAGGTACAGCGCCCAAAGTATGTTCAGTAGATAAAGCCAATGTCTTAGAAGTGACTGAGCTTTGGAAGCAAACAATGATTCAGATGCAGCAAGCAGAGTATAGCGATGTGGCGTTATCCCACATGTATGCTGACAATGCTTGTATGCAGTTGATCAAAGATCCTAAGCAATTTGATGTCATGGTAACAGGCAATATGTTTGGTGACATCTTATCTGATGAAGCGGCAATGTTGACCGGTTCTATTGGTATGTTGCCATCAGCGAGCTTAGATGAGTCTGGCAAAGGTATGTATGAGCCATGTCATGGTTCCGCGCCTGATATCGCTGGGCAAGATAAAGCCAATCCATTGGCGACTATTTTGTCTGTCGCTATGATGCTGCGTTATACCTTTAAGCAAGAGGAAGCCGCACAAGCGATCGAGCAAGCAGTTAGTGATGTGCTTGATGATGGCTTGCGTACACTTGATATTTTAGATAGCAGTGAAGCTGGACTCAAGCAAGTGGGCTGCCAAGAGATGGGGCAAGCGGTATTGGCTAAACTGGTATAAATTAGCTAATCTAATGCGGACCATTTTTATGTAGTTTTTACAGTTTAATCTCGTTCATTTTATACCCATAAGTTGCTAAGCAATTTATGGGTTTTTTCTGTTATATGGTATTGAATCATGCCTTATTGTAAACGGATCAGTGTGTTTGTTCACCCTATTAACAAATGCACAGTAGGAAGAGTCAGTTATTAACATAAAGCTGTTAGGGAATCGTGGTAAAGCTATGGCAATATATTTCTATAATAAATTTTTAGATATTTTTTGATACATGGTAATTATTTAGGGAGTTTTTTTATGTCTCAACTACTTAAGGTTGGCAGCCTTGTTATAGCGATGGGAACAGCGTCTGCATTATTAGTGGGTTGCAGCAGCAATGCTAACAGTACTGAAAATAGCGTACAAACGACTAATGAGAGCAAGTCGTCTAACAGTGGTATGACAGACACTACAAAAGATAATAATAACAATGCAGGCACCGAAGCAGAGATGAGTACTAGTAGCAATCAATCTACTAGTAACCAAACTAGTGGTCAAAATATGGATGCTGATACGATGGACAGCACGATGACTGATAGTAACGATATCAGTCCAGTAACCAATGGTGTTAGTCAGCAAATAGATGGTAATAGCAAAGCCGCAAATTCGCTAAATAAATTATTAACTAAAATTGAATACAGTACAGAAAATCTATCAGAAACTGCCGAAAAGGTAAATAAAGCAACATGGAAAGCTGATACCAAAATTGATCGTAATGTCGGTACCAAATTACAAGCGCTACTGAACTGGAATCATAGTGGTGTGGGTGCGGTGGATGGCTATTGGGGCAAGAACACGCGCAAAGCCATGCAAGCTTTTCAAAAGGCTCAAGGATTACCAGTAACCGAAGCGGTCAATGAAGAGACGTGGAAAGCATTGACTAAGAACTCTACGCTTACTTCACAGCCTGTATTGGTCAGTTATCAGCTGACAGATGCTGATGTGAATGTCAAAACTACCCAAATTCCTGTTAGTGCTGAAGCCAAAGCCAAGCTAGATGGTATGTATTATGAAAGCGTCCTCGAAGCCTTGGGCGAAAAATTTCATATCAGTCGTGATTATCTCAAATCGCTTAACCCCAATGCCAATTTCAGAAGTGGCGAAACCATCATCGTCTATAACCCTGGCAACCCTAATACAACACCAGTGAGCCGAGTGGTCGCTGATAAAGAAACGCAAACCTTATATGCATACGATGACAGTAACAATCTGGTTGCCAGTTATCCAACCACAGTAGGTAGCACAGCGACACCTTCACCAACGGGTACGCATAAGGTCAAAGTTAAAATTCACGAGCCAAACTACACCTATACTAGCGATAATGGCAAAAAATCTATTATCCCGCCAGGCCCTAATAATCCTGTTGGTGTGGTATGGATTGGCCTTAGCAAACCATCATATGGCATTCATGGCTCGCCTGATCCTGAACGTATCAGCCGTCAAGCATCAGCAGGTTGTGTTCGCCTTACTAACTGGGATGCACTGAGTCTGCTAGGTGTTATCAAGAACGATGCCACTGTCGAGTTCAAATAACTCATCGTTTAATTATTTCATAAAACGCAGACAAAAAAATACCGCTGATATTGAGCGGTATTTTTTATTGTAAAACAAACAGCGAATACTAAATAACTAAAACAGTGATAGGCAATAATGAGCAGGTTAGCGTTTTCATTATTATTATCAGTTAAACCACTCAAGCGTCTATGTCAGCTATCAGCGATAAAATAGCTATTCGGCTATTGGCTGTATTTTTATAAATACTTTCATAACCATATGAGTTGGCGAGTATTTAGTTTTTACCACGGTAAGTAATACGACCTTTAGATAGGTCATAAGGGGTCATTTCAACCTTAACTTTATCACCTGTCAAGATACGAATATAATGCTTACGCATCTTACCTGAGATGTGTGCAATGATTTCGTGTCCGTTTTCTAAACGAACTTTGAACAAAGTGTTAGGAAGGGTATCAATGACTTCGCCTTCAAATTCGATAATATCGTCTTTTGCCATAATTTGTATCAATCAATTAAAAATAAGCCCATATTATACGTAAGTTAGCAGATTAAAGCAATACAGAACCTGGTTTTGACTTGACAGCATGTAAGTGATATGTATGTTAATTTACACTGATTTAGTCAGGTAAGTTTAACCAAATCGGTGTGAGGGGTGCCTGCGGCAATAGGCGCTGGAAATGCTCAGGATAATAGGCATTAATGAAGTATAAGCCATCCCCTGAGGCTGTAGGCGGCGCAATTGTCCGATCCTCTTTGCTCAAAATATTTAAAAAGTCTGCTGGTTCTAGCTCATGTCTGCCAATCGCGTATAGCGTACCCATCAAGTTACGAACCATGTGATGTAAAAATCCATCTGCTTGTATATCGAACACAATAAACTGACCATGAGCGAAAAGGTCGGCATGGCTGACGGTACGTACTGGCTGATTGGACTGACAGGCCGCCGCACGGTAGCTGCTAAAATTGTGAGTACCAACGATATCGGCAGCTGCCTTTTGCATCGCTGCTAGGTCTAAAGGCTCATAGATATGGGTAACCTGATGATTGAGTATCGCAGGACGCTGCGCTTGATTAAGGGTGATATAACGATAACGACGAGCAATCGCACCAAAACGCGCATGGAAATCAGCTGGCATCGGCTGAATCCAGCGCAAAGCAATATCGTCAGGTAGTAGGCTATTGACACCGCGTAACCAGTTATGAGTAGGGCGATACGCATGAGTGGTAAAATGAGCAATCATATTGCTGGCATGGACACTGGCATCAGTACGCCCAGCGGCGATGACTTCGACGGATTCATTGGCGACTTTGCCGATAGCGGTTTCTAGTGCTTCTTGTACACCCAGCACTTCTCGTTGCCGCTGCCAACCATGATAGTGCGTACCCAAAAACTCAATCGCAATCGCTAAAGTATAAGTTGGTGAACGTTCAGGTTCGATAGTTTCAATCTTAGACATTTTGGTTTCTAAGCTTATAAAGTTGGAATTAATTAAGGAGCATTTATCGCTTTTTGATGCTTGTGCCAGGTTGACTGACATTATTCAACCAGCGCTGTCGACGTCTTGCTGGACTATCATAGCGCAGTAGCAACCATAACAACCGTGCATAAATAGCAGGAATGGTTAAGCGTCCACCAGCAATAACATGATAGTCATATTGCCAACTGCCCGCCGCGTAGCTGTCGCTCACACCGCCAAACGGACATTGACTGGCAGATATCACCATGTGTCCATGCTCATGAGCAAGATTGAGCGTATCTGCTAGCGTATCTGAATAAGGAATGTTACCAGCGCCAAACCCTAGCAGGATAATGCCACATGGCGGCTGTGATAATAATGCTTGTAGTTGATCATTGATCACCTGAACATCATTAGGTAAGCAGTATAAAGCATGGATCTTGGCCTGTTCAGCACTTGCTTTAATATTGAGTAGTAAGTCTTTCTGATCATCCAGCCAATGCTGCCTACGAGTATCTGATAGATTTTTTATATAACTGTTGGCTGGATATGCTGCTCGAGAATGCCCAGTAAATGCCATAAGGTCATGACTGTGAATTTTTTGCACGGTTTGTGCAGGCCATGACTCGCCGCCAAAACTAATCTTGACACCTGATTCACCAGCCGCAGCTAACTTCAATGAGTCGTTAAGGTTGCCCCAAGCATCGCTATCAGCATCGATATCGTAGGAATGCAGCACTTCACTATCTAATAACGGCCGCATACTTCCAGTGACTACAATACAAATATCGCTACCGGCAAAAGCTTCTGCTAAAAATGCACCTAAATAACTCAACGTGTCAGTGCCACTAATCAGGACAAAGCGTCTATCACCTTGACCATAAGCATTCAGTAATAGCTGATAAAAATGTACAAAATCAACTGGCGTAAGCTGGCTACTGTCTTTGATCAGCGTGTTGTCTAGCCATGAAATTGCTGGTGAACCAGTCGTATTGCTTTGCTCAGTCAGTAACTTTTGTAGCGTAGGTAAAAAGACGTCTGCCGATAAAGGCGCGAGCGGCTTACCGTAGCTACCAAAGGTACCACCAGCATAGATCAATTGAACGGGGTCAGACATGTTTTTGGTCATAAAAGAAGATGGCATAGTATCAACACAGTAAATAATTATGAAAAAAGAAGCGCCAGAGCGTTTATTAGTGACAGGTTGAGAGGTCAGTAATAGATAGTATCAGAATTAAATGCAAAAAATCAGCAAGCCTCCGATAATAAGAGAGTACTTGCTGATATGCATCCGGACGACTGATTATGCTGTGCGCTCAAGTAATAGTTGTGCTTGTTGTTTCTGCTCACTATTACCCTGAGCGATCACTTCATTAAGCAAACGTTTGGCACTGTCATATTCGCCTAATTGTAAATACTGATTGGCTAAATCTAGCGTCACTTGATTGCTATCTAATGATTTTACAAAGTCAAAATCTGCTGCAAAGCGCGATGAAAAATCTTCTGCTGATTCAACCGCTTCATGACTGATATCTGTTTCAGATTCCACTGGTGCAACGGTAGAGGCTGGGGACGTCGCTACAGAAGAATCTAATAAAGAATCAGTGTCTATGATATCGAAGTCATCAGCTATAGGCGTGTCATCATCAAATCTTAACGACGTAACTGGCGTAGTATCTGATGCTTCAAAAGCATCAATGTCGGTGTCATCGTTGATCAGTTGTTCTTCAAAACTTAAGTCTGCAACGCTATCATCTTCGAGAGTACTACTGTCATTATCAGCGTTTTCAAAGTCAATATCTTCCAAAACAAAGCCATCGATATCACTACTTACGTCAGTAGTAGATGGCTCATTAATCGCGAAAGTGTTAACGGTATCACTGTCGTCTGATTCATCCAGATCGTCTAAAGACAAAGTAAAGTCATCTTCATTGTTTTGAACAGCATTGCTAGAAGCTTCTTCTTCATTTTTATTAACAGAAGTATCTTTATCTGCATCGGCTGCTAAATCATCAAAATCTAAGATGAAGTCGTCTTCTAACACTAACGCTTCGCTTTCACCGTCTTGGACATCTGATACGTCAGAATTTTCAATTAAAGTGTTTTCTGCAGGTGAGTCAAAATCGAACTCAAAGTCACTAAGATCATTGTCTTCTATGACCTCATCATTTTTGACCTCGTTATTTTTGATGGTATCAGTATGGTCGCTTGTAGAAATATGAAGGCTATCATCATCTGTGGCCAATGATGTAACGGGAGTCTCACCAGTAGCATTTGACTCATTGAAATCATCTTCTAAATCACTGAGCGTCAGATCAAAGCTATCGTCTACGTTTTTAGTAGGCTCACTTGAAAACACTGGGCTATCAATAGGTTCATCTATTACAGCATCGTTATTATCTTCAATAACGGGACGATCAGATATGTCAGCTGTATCATCGGCTTGATTAGTGGTAGATAAATCGAAATCTAGACTATCAAAACGATCATTATTATCTTCTATTGCTACTTTTGGCGTGGCTACTGGACTTTGCTCTCCAATGTATAAATCTTTCAATTCATCAGCAAGCGTAATAGTTTTAGCATCGTTATGCGTTTTAATGCGGTTATAGACATCATGAAAGTTTTCTGGCTGATCTAGCGTAGCGTATATGCTCAGTAGCTTGATAGATAACTGACAGTCATTAGGCTTTTCGTTTAGTCCGCGATTGATCGTTTCAATGGCTTTGTCGTAGCGCTGTTGATCCATAAAACGCTGGGCAATCGTAATGTGGTCAAACTTATTGCTATCATTTTGATTGGTTTGGGCAGCAGTGCCATAATCCGTTTTTGATGCTGGTGCAGCGGCCTTTCTTACTGAGCTTACAGGTGGTTGTGCACTTTGCTTTTGTGCTTTATTTTTGCGCAATAAAAAACCAGCGACTAACAGGATAAGCACCAATCCGGCGATGATATATAGCATATTGTCCATAGTTATTCCTACTCCCAAGATCACAGCATCGTGCGTTGATCCGTTAGGCAATTATTGATTGCGTAGTTTTTTGAGACGAGCTTGTAGCTCAGCCAGTTTTTGATTTTGTAATTGGATCTTTTTCGTATAGTTGTCCAGCGCGCTGCTGGTTTTTGACAGGCGCTGAGCTTGTGAGGCAGTCTCTTGTCTTGAGGCTTTTAGCGTTGCTAATATATCGGTGCTTAGACCATTGCCCTTATCTGCCGCTGATTTCGCCTGAGTGCCATCTGCATTACCATCATGACCAGGGGCAAGGACAGAAAACTGTGCTTGTGGCAGTTTCTGTGTTTTAGTGGTGGTTGGTTTCTTAGGTACGCTGGCCACTTGTGCTGTCTCAGACGACTTTTTGGACACTGTCTGCGCTGACTTTTTTACCACAGGCGTATTCGCTCTACGACTGTATTGTCTTTGGGCATTGATGGCAGCTTCTAAATGTTGCTGTGAAGGGATGACATCGTAGCTAGGTAGGCTAAGCTTAGCATCGGCTTTTAACTGATCAGCATCTTTGTTGATAAAAGCATCAGGATTCTGTGACTGAATCTGCTTCATCACTGTTGGCGTATCTAGATTGTTCTCGCGCGCGATCTGCTCCGCGATCATCCACAAGCTATCATTGCGTTGCACCTGATATTGAGTGGTCGCATTACTCGTTACTTTATTGCTAGCTGTACTTGGATTAGTCGTCGTTTTGGATGGCACAGATGATGCTGTATTAGCAGGTATATTGCTGCCTTGAGCTGTGGCGATAACAGTGCTATCTGAGTCGATTACACTTTTTGATTTATCTATCGCTTTAGTGGTTGTTGCTTTGACAGGTGAGCTTGCCATGAGGTCAGAGTCTGCTTTACTGCTTGGCTGTATTTGGCGCGTCACTTGTATGTTTAGGATATCAAGCTGCTTGTCAGTACTTTGCTTATCCGCCGCAACTACATTATTATAAGCGCGGTTGTTATAAGCGCGCGCGTCAGTACCGCCTTTGTTATCAGGTATCATTGTACCGCTATTACTACTTGCTACACTTAATGCACTGTTATCCAAAGTGTTTACCGAGCTTTGGCTGTTACCAATAGCAGTTGAACGACTGGTACTATTGTTTATGTCAGCACTGCTATTTAAACGACCATTATTGAGGCGGCTAGGTGTATAAGTAAGACTGTTGACCTGTGAGGTAGCTGTCACTGTTGGCGCCTGAATATTAGGTGCGGGTGATGTAGAAGCCAACAATTCAGTCGCTGGTTTGTTTGGCTTTGATAACTTGGGCGAGGATATAGCAGGGGTAGACATCAATGGCGGCGGCGCGCCTTTTCTGACCGTCAAAGGCATGGCATTACTTGCAGAAACGCTAGGCAAATTTGGCTTCTTGGCACCTGTGGCGATATTTTTACCAGTATTGATAGGCACGCTATCTTTTAATGGCATCAGTAGCGTTTTGGGTACCATGTTACGCTGGCCATTATCATTTATCGCTAATACGACATCAGCAAAAGGCTTAGATACCGGCTGTGATGTGGTAATAAAAACCTGACCGCTGGTCGCGGAGGTGGGCTGAAAGCGTACCGTCATAGAGTCAGTCGGGGTCAAACCCATTTGCTGGTAAATGGTCGAGTTTGCCAAACTGGCAGAAAAGTCAGCGGCTCGAATATTACTGACGACGATGCTTGCTACTAAAGGCTCATGCTGGGCTGAAGTGACCACCGTCTTACCAATGGTTGCTGCTTGTACGCTCGGTACTAAGACGGCGCACCCTACAGAACAAAGTAGTGCCATCGATACCGCGCGATGTATAGTAGTCAAGCGACGAGATAGATGACAAGACATGAGCAGCCCTTTAGTATAAATAAGTTGTCTTTGCTGTTATAACAAAATACCGTTTAGTTTACCAGTTTATTTCACAACTGTTGTGTCCAATGCACAAAATGTCTTTGTAGTGTTCAATCAGCTTTTCTATCTAGTAGCATGGCATCGCCATAACTAAAAAATCGATACTGTTTTTCGATAGCATGTTGATAGGCGTGTTCGATAGATGACTTACCTGAAAATGCCGATACTAGCATCAGTAGTGTCGATTTAGGTAAGTGGAAGTTAGTCAGTAACCGATCAATAACGCCGAATTTGAACCCAGGATAAATAAATATATCTGTATCGCCTGACCAACTAGAGAGTGCTTGGCCATCAATGGCAGTTTTTTGATAAGCCGTTTCAAGAACACGCGTCACTGTTGTGCCAATCGCGATAACCTTTTTGCCATTCGCGTGCGTTTGATTGATGAGGTCTGCAGTCGTTTGTGGCAAATGTGCATATTCACTATGCATGGTGTGATTGAGCAGATTGTCTGTTTTGACGGGAGCAAAGGTACCCGCGCCAACGTGCAATGTGACAAAAGCGGTGTTAATACCTTTCTCGTCAAGCTTGCTTAGTACGGATTCATCGAAATGTAAGCTTGCTGTCGGTGCAGCCACGCTGGCGAGCTTGGCCGGATCATGAAAAACGGTTTGATAACGAGTGTTGTCAGTGTCATCAGCATGACGCTCAAAGTAGGGCGGGATAGGCAATTCACCATAAAGCTCTAGATTCGGCAAGATCGGCGCATCAAACGCCAAAATGAATAAGTTGTCTTGACGACCAATCATTGTGCCACTCATATGACCATCGGCAAGTTGTAAGCGTTGACCAAGCTTGAGCGCTTTGCTGGCTTTGACATGGCAAAGGGCAATATGCTCTTGATTGACCGCTTCATCATTGGTGTCTTTTAGATGCAGTGTCACTTCATCTAAGTCCGAGATATCGACTAGGCGTTCAATCAGTACTTCAAGTTTACCGCCAGTATCCTTTTGACCAAACAAGCGTGCTTTCATCACCTTGGTATCATTAAAGACAATGAGATCTCCAGCTTCTAATAAGTCAGGCAACTCAGAAAACAAACGATCTTCTACACGAGTGTCATTTATTTGAGTATGAGCTGGCAAGTATAAAAGCTTTGAAGCAGAGCGCTGCGCTAATGGGTAGCGTGCAATCAGGCTATCTGGCAGCTCATAATCATAATCTTCAACGCTCAGATAATCCAAGACGTCGTTGTTTTTGTCGGTATCAGTTGGTGCGTTAGTATCAGCAGAGTCAATGTGAGAGTCGGTCATAATCAGTCTTTAAATGGATAGGAATTTTGGCATAATTGTAGCAGAAATACCTTTGTGAGAGGATACTTTGCTCAGCAGTAATCATGTATAAGATATATTTCAAACCTATAAATAGCCTAAGTAAATATTATTGGCTATGTTAATTTACAACGAATTTTTTATCAGTTGTAGATTAATTTACTCAAACAGATTTAGCTGAGGCAGTAACTGAGCGGCAGGTGCTAACGAAGAAAAAGTCACACCAACCAGTCGAATGGGGAGCTGACGCGGAATATCCAAAAATAGCTTGTCTAGCCAATAATGTGCAGACTCGGCGCTATCAAACGTCGTCGAAAGCGTATGTGAGCGGGTGATTTGAGTAAAGTCTGAATATTTGATTTTTAGAGTAATGGTATGAGCGACTAGCTGCTTTTGGTACATTTGATTAAAGGCATCCGCGTTTTGCTCATATATTTGCGTGAGTAATGCGTCATCATCATTCAGATTGTCTCTGAATGTCGTCTCTGAACCAACAGACTTGTGCGTACGTTCAGATTTGACAGGGCGTTCATCGCGGCCATGAGCGATATCATGATAAAACTGACCACGTTTACCAAATTCTTTTACCAACACGGCAGCCGATGTACGCCGAAGATCAGCGCCATTACTCACACCCATCGCATGTAAGCGCTTTGCCGTTGCTTTACCTATGCCATGAAAACGCTCAATAGGTAATGTACTGATGAAGTGATCTGCCTCTTGTGGCGTGATGATGGCTGTACCATTAGGTTTATTGATGTCAGAAGCAATCTTGGCAAGCATTTTATTAAATGACACACCAGCAGAAGCAGTCAATCCTGTATGTTCTAATATCTGCGCGCGTAACCAATTGGCCATCAATGTCGCTGAGCCTTTGTGTACAGATAGCCCTGTGACATCAAGATACGCTTCATCTAATGATAGCGGCTCTACATGGGGCGTTAAACTATGCATAATGCGGCGAATATCACCACTGACGGCTCTATAAACCTCGAAACGTGGTCTTACAAATATAACTTCTGGGCAGCGTTTGCGAGCTTCATAGCAAGACATGGCTGAGCGTACGCCAAATTGACGCACCTCATAACTGGCAGCAGCAACTACACCGCGACCATTAGGATCACCGCCAACCACCAATGGTTTACCACGCAGTTCAGGAAAGTCACGCTGCTCCACACTGGCATAAAAGGCATCCATATCGATATGAATGATTTTACGAGGATTTGATTGTTTGGAGTCTGTCATGTTCAGTATTTTACCTGAATTAATGGCTTTTTCTATTATCAATTGTTAGAGCCCAAAGTGGCTTTCCCATAAATTTTTGACTAAATCACAATAATATTTAATTATTGATATATATCAGTAATTAAATATAGTGTAAGATTATGTACAGTAAATAACACAGCTTTCTAATACTTACGCTGACATTAGCAAACAGTTGTTTTCTATCGGCCTCTTTTGTGAAAGCGTTTGTCAAGTTATTTTATCTCAATAAACCGTCTATCTTAATAGATTTGCTATTCATCGTAAATTCGATGGATATCTATTACAGTTAGCACATTAAAGTTTTAAACTATAAGTATTCACAATGATAGGCAAGGTAACAAGAGTAGATAACGCCTCATATATTTTTAGTACTGTAGAAAGACGTTGTTTGTAGCTCTTATACCAAACTTGTGAATGGAGTACTGGTAGATCAACTCTTTAAAAACATATCGTTGCTAGAGAGTTCAGAACGATCAAGGAGCAGAAAATGAATAACGAATTGAAAGGGAGCGATTTAACACGGGCAATGCTAGCGCGCGGCGAAAAACGAATATGGTGTGCAGTTTGCGATGATAGCGACGAGCAAGCCATGATGGATCATTGTGGTAATGATTTTACAGCATATATTGTGTCGTTTCGTGATGGGTCTTTTTATTGCAGTGCTGGCATGCCATGGAGCTATGCCGTACCGATCAAGATAAGTGTTGTTAGAGAATCTGAAGTAGCGATGTAAACAAAAAATATCACAGGTATAAAATTAACAGACACAAAAAAACCTCCGAAAAGGGAGGTTAGATTGTACTACATATTGGTACCAGTGGTCGGACTCGAACCGACACGCTTTTAAAGGCAACGGATTTTGAATCCGTCATGTCTACCAATTCCATCACACTGGCATGTTAGAAGATAATGTCTATTAAATAAATATTATCGAATTTGGTACAGGGTTAACTCTGTATAGGCTGCGTATTATAGCAGCCTATTTTTCTTCGTCAAGAATTATTTAATATTAATTCAAAAAAATATTTTATCCTACAAAAGCACGCTCAACCGCGTAGTCTGCTTGCACACCCATGCGCGGTGAAACGGTCAGGCCAAAGTCATCCAAAATGGCTGAAATTTCAGCATTGAACGGCATGCTACCGCAAATCATGACACGGTCGTCGTCTTTATTCATCGGTGGTAAACCGATATCTTCGAATAATTTACCAGACTTCATCAGGTCTGTGACTCGGCCTTGGTTTCTAAACTCTTCACGAGTGACAGTCGGGTAGTAGATGAACTTTTCGCGGAACCATTCACCAAAGATTTCATCATTCGGCAGCTCATTTTCGAACATGTCGCGATAAGCCAAATCATGGACGTGACGGACACCATGTACTAGGATGACTTTATCAAAGCGCTCATATACTTCAGGGTCACGTGCCAATGCCAAGAAAGGGGCAAGTCCGGTACCTGTTGACAGCATATATAGATGCTTGCCCGGCAGTAGATCGTCTAATACCAATGTACCTGTCGGTTTTTTGCTGACCAATAGCTCATCGCCTACTTTGATGTGCTGTAAGCGTGAGGTGAGCGGACCGTCTTGCACTTTGATAGAAAAGAACTCTAACTGGTCTTCGTAATTAGGGCTGGCAATCGAATAAGCACGCAACAGTGGTCTACCGTCGACAACAAGACCAATCATCGCAAATTCGCCATTACGAAAGCGTAAGCCATCGTCACGAGTGGTTTTGATACTAAATAGAGAGTCATTCCAATGATGAACCTCTGTGACCGTTTCGGTGCGAAGTTTTGACATAAAGTCCTCGTTAATTAATAGGTTGCTATCGGTGTCGTTAGGTTTAAATACGTATTAAATCAAAATTTTCAATGATAGATTAAAAAATATAAAAACCTATCAGTATTCTAATAGTTATCGAAAAAGCTGAATGTTAAAACGTACCTACCGTAAAATTCAATAATAAAGTGTATCTACCAGCCGATAGGCCTGTAGACTATTTTTTGTGCATGTTAAATCATCAGTATTGATAAGAGGAGTTACAAATAAGCCAAATGTAAAAGACTCTCATCAAAAAATTTCTTGCACATGATACCAAACTTTAAAGTAAAAATCCGTCTAGCTGCTACCCACCAGCATGATAAAATGGAATATCGTTAGTGAGTAATTTTGTATCATTTGGCCGAATTGTCTAAAAAGGACCGTTTTTTATTACTGGAGCTGCTCTATGTCTGATGACAATATGTCTTTAGATAACTCTCACCAAGTCCCCATTATTGGCTACCATCGTGCGCCACTCTCGCAGAAATTTGGTGCGCCGAGGCAGCCGAATTTGGTCGCGCTGACCAGTGTCATTGAAATGCTAGCGCCCTATGATATGCCAGTCGCGTTTGAGGGTTTAGAGGCCTTTAGCCATATATGGATCAGTTGGCAGTTTCACCATAACTACCGACATAAGGACAGTAATCAAGCCAATAGTAGCTTTCGAGCGCAAGTGCGGCCACCAAGATTGGGTGGTAATCAAAAGATAGGGGTATTTGCCAGTCGCAGTATGTACCGCCCATCAGCGCTGGGACTGTCCGTCGTCAAACTTGAGCGTATCGAGATAGTACAAGGTCGCGTGTTACTTATCATCAAGGGTGCTGATATGATAGATGGCACGCCAATTATCGATATAAAGCCGTACGTGGCTTACAGCGACGCGCTTTCGGATGCAAAAAGTGGATTTGCGCCAATTGCGCCATCATTGTTAGAGGTAGTGATGACAGAGGTGGCTTACGAACAATTTATGCTGCTAGCGAGCGTAGGAGAGCCTGCTGAAATCAGTAATAATGATGCAAGCCATAGCTCTGTAAAGAATGTATCGAAAAGTGCTACAGTTGCTTCGATAGTTGAGCAAATACAAAGCCAATTGCGAGTCTCTGATATTGATGCTATCAAAGCGTTAATTGCGCAAGATCCAAGGCCTGCATACCGCCGTAAAGAGAAAGAAACCTCCTTTATCATGCGCTATAAGTCTGTTGATGTGAGCTTTTGGTTGATAGATTCAGGACAGTTGCAAATAACAGCGGTAGTGGCAATATAAGTGATATGAATCGATAGCATGTTTGTCAACGTACCCCAAACAATGAAAGAAGAAAAATATGGCTGCTCAGAATTATTCGATAGTGATTGATTTACGCTGGTGCCTAGATGAGTTATTGGCAGATAAAGTCATTGATCAACGTGGCTATAATCTAGTAATTACCAGCCGCCGAAACAAAGCACAGCATCCACTACTGACGATTAGTGAGTTTGGCTTGCCCAATGGACACGCCCTCGATGGTAACTCTGACAATAAGCTGACGCTGGCATGGCTAAATCAGTGGCTAGCGGCCAAAGCAGACATGCCACTCGTTCGTATTGATCCATTAAAAGTTGACGTCCCGGCAGTGACGCAGCTGATGTCTTTTGAATATGCACGCTCACAGTATATTTTGCCTATTGAGGTCACTTTAGATGAAGTGGTCATCGGGACAGATCAGCCTTTTTATACCGACTGGCACTCAAATATCGAAAAGCTGATTAAATCAAAAAGCTATCGTACGGTTTATATTAATCCTGAGCAAATCAATCGCTACCGCCAAGAGTTCTATCAAGTCACGCAAGCCATAGCAGGGGCAAATAGTGTTCACAAACGTGCCGCGGCTGATGTTACTAATGTCGAAGCATTGCTGCAACTGGGTGATAATACCAACCCTGATGCCAATGACCAGCATATCGTTAGAGTCGTTGATTGGTTGCTACAATATGCTTTTGAGCAGCGCGCCAGTGATATCCACTTAGAGCCGCGCCGTGAGACGGGCAAAGTGCGTTTTCGTATTGATGGTGTGCTACATACGGTGTACGAGATGCCACTCGCGATTATCGTGGCAGTGACGGCACGTATCAAAATCTTAGGGCGTCTGAACGTTGCAGAAAAACGTAAGCCGCAAGATGGTCGACTAAAAACCCGTACGCCGAAAGGGTTAGAGACTGAGCTACGTCTCTCTACCATGCCCACTGCCTTTGGTGAAAAGCTGGTCATGCGAGTCTTTGACCCTGAAGTGCTCGTGCGCTCGTTCGCGCAGCTTGGTCTGTCGGGTAAGCAGCTTGAGACGTGGCATGAGCTGACCGCAAATCCCAACGGCATTATTTTGGTCACGGGCCCAACCGGATCAGGTAAAACCACCACCCTTTATAGCACGCTCAAGCAGCTAGCCACTGAGCAAGTGAATGTCTGTACGATTGAAGACCCTATTGAGATGATTGAGCCTGCCTTTAACCAAATGCAGGTCAACCCAGGTGTCGATTTGTACTTTGCGGATGGTATTCGCTCCCTGATGCGTCAAGATCCCGACATCATTATGGTTGGAGAGATTCGGGATGCAGAAACAGCAAATATGGCAGTACAAGCCTCACTTACAGGACATTTGGTGCTCTCGACATTACATACCAACGATGCGCCAAGTTCCATCACTCGCTTGCATGATCTCGGTATCCAGCCTTTTTTGACGTCAGCGACTATATTAGGGGTTATGGCACAGCGCTTGTTACGGACGCTATGTCCGCACTGCAAAAAAGCAGTAGAGGTGACACCGGACAGCGAAATAGCCATCCAGTGGCAAGAGTTGGTACAACCTTGGCGCGCGCCAGTACCCACACAGATTTATACTGCGCAAGGCTGCGAGCACTGTCGACATACTGGCTATCAAGGTCGAGTCGGACTCTACGAGATTATGCCGCTATCCAATGAGTTAAAAAAATTGGTCGCCGCCGATGCTAACTTGGATGTGCTCAAGCAGCAAGCGTACCGAGAAGGGGTGCAGCCTCTACGTCTATCAGGTGCAAAACGCATTAGTGAAGGGGTGACAACGATAGAAGAAGTGATGCGCGTCGTGCCGCTGCACTGAGTATTGTGCCGCTGCATTGATTTTAGGCATTTATGCGCAAGCCTTTAAAAACGCTCACATTTGCGCTACTTGAAAACAGCACCCTTTATAGCAATCAACTTATCAACGAATTTTAAATTTCAATAACTTTTACTGATATTGTTCCAATAACGAGATTATTTATGTTTACAGATACGCATTGCCACCTCAACCGTTTAGATTTAACCAAATATGATGGCCAGTTGTCCGGCGCGATTGATGCCATGAAAACTGCCAATGTGACTCGCGCGATGGCCATTATGTGTGATTTTGCTGAATATGATGAAATCGCTAATATTGTCAGCACCTATGGTGACGAGATGCTAAATCTAGGGATGAGCGTCGGTATCCATCCTTGTGAGGACATGGGTATATTACAGTCAGCGACCGTAGAGCGTCTGATAGAGACCGCTAGCTCCGATCATGTATGGGCCATAGGAGAAACTGGTTTGGATTACTACTGGTCGACCGAAAATAAAAAAGCGCAGCAAGCCAGCCTTGCACGTCATATTCATGCCAGCCAACAATCAAAAAAGCCACTCGTCATCCATATGCGTGATGCCAAAGAAGACACGATTGATATTCTAAAAAGTGAAGGTGCTGAACATGGCATCATTCATTGTTTTACTGAAGATTGGGAGACGGCGAAGCGCGCGCTAGATCTAGGGTTTTATATCTCATTCTCAGGTATCGTGAGTTTTAAGAGTGCGCAAGACATCAAAGATGCAGCCCAAAAAATGCCTAGAGACAGAATACTCATTGAAACCGACAGTCCATATTTGGCGCCAGTCCCCAAACGCGGCAGACCAAACGAGCCTGCATATGTTCCCTACGTGGCAAGCTGTATCGCAGACATGTATGGATGTAGTAGCGAGGAAGTCGGTGCACTGACGGCAAAAAACTTTGAAAATTTACTGGCACAGTATCATTAAAATGGTTATGCTATGACCACTCAGTCATTTATTCGATAGTCTTGTGGTTCAATCCCCTTAGGTATTTATCATACTAAATATAGCCACCTGATTATCAATGACTATTTAGCAAACATAAGCATATTCCCTTTTGTGGTCCTCGAGCAGTCTTGGTACAGTCCCATACTTTCATTGCCGATGTACTGCCGTAAATGATGGTTGTATGCTTAATCTTGTCATGTTTTAGGAGAGATTATGAGTCGTCAGCATCAGTTTAAGGCACGAGAAGAAAATATTTTAGCGATGGCAGAGCAATTGCTACTTGAGTCAGGCGATGGTGATATTACTTTGGATAGTTTGGCAGATCAGCTCGACTTGGCTAAAGGCACGCTATATAAGCATTTTTCTAGTAAAGATGAGCTTTATCTGCGTATTATTATTCGTTACGAAGAGCAGCTATTTGATATCAACCGTATTGATGACTGCCCATCGGCAGGCGTTGCCCGCATGATTTTTCAGCAGCTATTTAATCCGCAAAAAGCCATGCTATTGAATCAAATCGAAGAGCGTCTGGCAGCATCGGTCACTGGTCTGAATCGCTTATTTGGCGAGTTGTATGATATTCGTCGCCAGCGTATGAAGCGCTTGATTGATATTATCAGTGCCTATCTGAAAGACGAGCATAGTAGTCTGAGTACTCGCGATTATTTATCTTCTATTTGGGCGATGGGTCAAGGCGGTGCGGGTCTACTAAACTCAAGCTTTTATCAGCGTTATTTGGGTCGCCGTGATACCTTGCGCTACGCCTTTGTTCAGCAAATGCTAGAATTGCCCAGTCACTATCCTGCTGAAGAAGATGAAGTCATGGATGAAGATATGCAAGAATTAGTAGAGCAGATCGATACTGAATCAGAAGAGCATCGCAATACCAATTATTAGAATGTCGACTGATTTTCGATATCATTGATTATTTAGTGTTATGTGTTGTCATACCTGATATGACAGCACGTCAAAATCTATCTTTCTGAGCGTTCATAAAAATGAACGTTATCGTCCTATATACAAAACTGAATTACAGGCTTATAGGTGCAATATGCCGGTCACTGTCAAGACTCAGTCCAGCTCAGCGGCCAATTGCCCTTTAGCCATAGTCGGTCAAACGCCTTGTCCAAATCGCTTTGGTATTTTAGCTACATCGTCTGATTGTAGTTGTCTCTCCCTATCAAGTAATGCATGTCCCTCACAACATACCTTATCAATAAGCAGTCATAGGCAGGCTGGCTTTACGCTCGTTGAAATCGTAGTAGTGGTGGTTATTCTATCTATATTTGCTGGCATGATGAGTCTGTCTGTCGGCAGTAGTGACTCTCGCAAAAACCGCGCCTTTTATGAACATCTCACTGATTCACTGAGCTACGTCCGTTTGCTATCAGCTGAGCGTATGCAGCCGATGGGTTTGCGTTTGCAGGCAGATAAGCAGGGGCAGGTAGCGCCTGTAATCGTTACCTTATCGAATCCTTATATTGCCTATCAAACGGCTGATATTGCAGTAGGTAGCAGGGACAGCCAGCCCAAGAACGCAATGGAGCTGTCTGCTGATTTGAGCAGTCTGTCAGACTCTACTGGAGAGACGCAGCCAACACCGAGCTGGGAGGTTGAGCCAGAGGTTAGCTTGCCTGAGCTGCCCGCTGGCGTGAGTATCAGAGTGCAGAGCTTGGATACTAGTAATTCAACGAGTACAGGGCAGACGCAAACGCTACAGCCTTGGTTTAGTAATCAAAGCGTGCCGCAGGTATTGTGGTTTGGTACGGGCCAAGCGACGCCAGTCACCATAGAAGTGATTCACGATTCGCGTCTGGTGGGTGAGGTAATTACGATAATGCCCGATGGTAGTATGATGATAGGGCAGGGATTATAGTGAATAAGTTGTCCAAATATTCTGTGACGAAGGCTCAGTCTATGCCTCTCAAGTCTATATCACTCAAGTCTGGGCGCGAGAGTGGCTTTACCTTGATTGAGGTAATGGTTGCCTTAGCCATTCTGGCAGTAGTAGCCGTCGCGGCGAGCCGTGCTAGCAGTGCATATTTGAAATCGGTTGATATATTGCGCACCCGCACGCTTGCTCATTTTGTTGCACAAAATGCCGCTGCTGATTTACGTATTCAAGACACATGGTTGACCGCCAACCGTACTCAAACGATTAACGCTCAAGGGCGTGACTGGCAAATAGTCATGACTGTCGGTGATGCCATCACACCTGCACTAAAACAAGTAAATATCGCAGTGGTGCCTATCATAGACGGACAGACAGGCGCGTCGGTCACTGATATTAGTGTCATGTTAAGCAATGCCAACCAAGATACGGGCAGTTTAGATTTGGGTGGTGAAAGTAGTATCGGGCAAGCAGAGGGCGGCTTGTGAGTGTGAGACTACAGCGCGGGTTTACGCTGCTTGAGCTGATGGTTGCTATGGCAATATTTGCCATGTTGGCAGTCGCAGGCTGGCAAGTATTTGACAGTGTCAACCGCGCGCGTGAGCGAGCACAGTTCCATGCTGATAATTTGGCCGTACTACAATACGCCTATCTACAACTGCAGCAAGACATGGCGCAAGTGATTCCTTATCAAGCGCCTAGTACTCAGAATATTGGTGCGGCAAATAGCAGTACAAACGACAGTACAGACAACAATAACCAAGCAGGCGAGCAAAAAAATGAAATAGCACCTGAGCCTTTTATGAGGGTAGAGGGTGAGCGTGTCAGCTTTGTACGCTTTGCTGATCCTGATCCACGTTATCAAAGCAGCACTAGTCTACAGCATATTGAATATATTTTTGCAGATGAGCGCCTGATACGTCGTCAATATACCAGTCTTGAAGATAAGCGCGATAGCGTCAGTCTAGACAGCGTATTATTAGAAGGTGTTACTGCTGGGCGTTGGCAAGCCTATTTGCCAGAGCTGAGCACCGAATTTCCAAGCGATGACGTCAATGATAGTAGCAATACAAATATAGCATTGGGGCAAGCAGCGGGTGCTAAGCCCGATGTTGTTTTGCTACCGAAAGGGATTGCCGTCAACTTTATTTATCAAGACATGCCTATCACTTGGCAGTGGGCCCTAGCGCCACAACCAATACCCCGTAGTAGCGCAAAGGCTGCCAATAGCAACGATAGTAGTAACAATGATAATAACAGTAACAACAGTAATAGCGGTAGTAATACAGATAATAGCAGTGTGGAAAACAGTAATTGAGAAGGTAGTATTTAACATGCATCATTTGCTCAGCAACATAAGCTCTCTATGACAATGAAAGCAAACTCTCAGCGCGGTGTGGCGCTGCTCACTATCTTGCTATTGGTGGTGAGCATCACTGTGGTTGCAGGCGCGATGCTTGCTAGCCAAAAAGTTGCGATTAGGCGTAGCGGATTATTGTTTGATCAAAATCAGCTATTGCAAGATATCGATGCCGGTCAGCAGTTAGCAGTGACCATGATTCGTGCGGACAGCAAACTCAACGACACCGATAGTGAGCAAGATATCTGGGCACAGCCGATACCGCCATACACATTAGCAAACCATAGTGTCAGCATCGAGCTGCGTGATGAGGCGGGGCGTTTTAATATCAATAACTTGTACCAAGGTGGTACGGTTGATACTGCTGCTTTAGAAGTGTTTCAGCGTCTCTTAACACAGTTGAATTTAGAACCAGATATTGCGGTTGCCGTCCTTGATTGGCAAGATACGGACAGTGAGGTCTATCTAGATAGCGTTGATGAAAGTGCGGTATATACTCAGCAGCGAAACAGTTCAGTAGGTGGTTCATTACCAAACCAGCCATTTGTTAGCGTTGATCAGCTACAAGAGGTTCGAGGGGTGAGTGCAGAAGTGCTAGCGACACTACGACCTTATCTGACGGCGGTTCCTTATTATTTGCCTATCAATATTAATACTGCGAGCCCTGCATTGCTTGCCGCACTGATCGATGGCGCAACCAGTCAGCAGATGCAAGGGATAGTCGATACGCGCAGTAAGCAAGCGCTCACGTCTATCGATGAGCTATGGCAACTGCCAATTTTGAATGGCTTAGATGAAAAGCGGCGTGCAGCATTGACGCCTTTGTTGGCAGTTGATAGTCAAGCCTTTATGGCGCTTATTACCGCGAGTGATAATGCAACTGTTGGTCAGGCAAGACAGCGCTTTGCTACCGTATTGATTAGTAAAAACGCAGCGAACGACAGTCAAGCCACAAATGACACTAGTGGTAACAGTAGCGATATCACTAGCGAAAAGCCCAAAGAAGTCAAAGTGGTCACGCAGCGACTATGGGCGTTTCGTCCTAGCTTTTGATGAATGGTAGTGCGCTTTTCATTAATCTCTCAAGCGGGTCTCTTCACTAGATTTCCAGTTGTATGCCCCATAAAATAACATCTGCGCTTGGCGAGTGCAGTTATGTAGCATCAACTGTTTATTCTCTTCGATGACATTTAGATCGATCTCATCATCGTGATCTTCAGTGTAGGTCAATTCTAACCAGTCGATAATCCAAGAAAAGAACATATTTACGCCAGCTTCAGCCAATAGACGACGGTCATAATCATTGATATGGGTAAATGCTGGCTGTAATGCTAGGTCATCTGCCAAACTTTGGGCGTGCTTTTTAACCAGCTCATTGATGGCTTTTCGCACAGATTCTGAGCCACCGTAGCGCTCGCTGACCAAAAACTGCCAGTAATAAGGCTGATCGCTGACCATATACAAGAACAGCTGAATGCTCTTCGCTATCTGACGATCAAAGCTACGCTTGCGTCCAATTTGTAGGCTATCGCTAAGTGTGGCGAGCGTACCACCCAACTCTTCGATGACTAAGGCGCGACCGAGCGACTCCATATCATCAAAATGGCGATAAAACGCAGTCGGCACAACGCCAACCTCACGCGTGACTTGTCTAAGACTAATAGAGCTAAAAGATTGCCCTGTCATACATAGATCGAGTACGGCATTAAAAAAAGCGTGCCGAGTTTGAAGTTTTTTTTGTTCGCGACTGCTCATAATGTTTCAAAATTGTCCGATAGAGGTTTATCATACTCATTTCAGCGCACAAATACGACTGAAATGCACAATTCGTGCTAATTTACTAAGCCTGCACTAATTAATCTTTTAAACCACCGTACCCCAGTGACCTTGCAATTCTTGCGCCAATCGATAGGCTTCGTGGTCATTCATACCTGTAATAAAATCTAAAATATTCAATATATTGTGATAAATATTGTCTGATAACACGCGGCGATGCTCACCTAAGTGTGGCTGTAGTAATCTTAGTAGACTCTGCTGTTCAAACGACATAGATGATGCAGCAGCTTCTAATGCCTCAGTGCCCGTCCAAGCCAGTGGTACAAAGGCATCCATTAGGCGATGCAAGCATTGATTGGCCATTAACTCCATTCTTACTTTGTTTGGATGATTAAATATTTTTTCGCGGGCCAATTGCTTGGCCTGCAAGATACCGTTTTGCACACTGGTGTCGCAATGCGCAAACAAGCTGCCTTGGAGCGTACCTGCCAGCAAGTCTTCACTATTGGCCACAAAAGCATCGGTGATCGTATTGACCAAGCGCATCATAGCGCGTGATCGCAAAGAGGCCAGACTCTGCCTGACTGACATATGCGTGGGCAAGCTCACGCTATCAGGACGCTCGCCAATCAGCTCGTAAAATATCGTGGCAACCTCACTATAGGTTAGCATATTCAGATTAATACCATCTTCTAAATCTATCAGCGCATAACAGATATCATCTGCAGCTTCTAACAGGTACGCCAACGGATGGCGTGCAAAGCCATCGTGATGTGTTGAGCGTGGCAAATGCAAACATGCTGCCAGCTCCTCTAACTGAGAGGCCTCGCTATAAAAGCAGCCGAATTTCTGTACATTATGGGCGTTGTCATTCGCATCATTGCTGTGAGTGGCAAGCCAAGGGTATTTCATAAAAGCGCCTAGCGTTGCGCAGGTAAGACGCATGCCACCTTTATCAGGATGGTGCTCATTGCGTACTAGTAACCGAAACCCTTGTGCATTGCCTTCGTAGGCCAATAAGTCCAGTCGCTCATTGCTGCTTAGTTTTTGCAAAATCGCTTGAGGATTAGGCTGCCGAAACCAATCACGAATGGCGTACTCTCCAGCATGACCAAACGGCGGATTACCAATATCGTGAGCGAGGCAGGCTGCTTGTACGATCACACCAATATCAGATGGCGAAACTCCTGCTAGTAGACCATTGCCTAGCTTATCATGGAGCTTTTCTGCGGTCATCATGCCCAAAGATCTTCCAATAGAGGAGACCTCAAGCGAATGGGTCAGGCGAGTATGGATACCTAGCTGATTGGTCAATGGGTGGACTTGGGTTTTTTGATTCAACTGGCGAAATGAGTGAGAGAACACCAGTCTGTCATAGTCTTTGTGAAACTGAGAGCGAGTACTCGTATTAGCGTTGAATTTTTTGGCAGCGCCAAGACGCTGTGAGTTGAGAAGATGAGACCATTGCGCAGTAGAAGACGACAAAGAGGTTGGGGTACTTAGCATATTGGAACATCCGAAACCAAGGGAGCCTCTAGCATAACAAAATAGCGCCCTTGGTACAGCTACTAAGACTTCTGGCAATCAAAAAGAACGTCTTCCTCTTCGATAGACACATCACTATTTAGTGTTTTGTTTAGCAAGGTTGCGTTGTCACCATCCACTTGCCATATAATGCCATGAGTGTTATCTAATCCAATATCACTTGTATAGATGGTTTTGTCAGTAAGGGCGTCGCTACCAGAGGCAGCTGTCAAATCGTATTCGATACCGTCAATAAGTAGGTGCGCGGTCTGCGGTGTGGCATCGGTATGATAGTATACGCCGATAGTAGCAGTAGGCTCACAAGAGAATGGTGTGCTGTTGCTAGCGTGCTCAGAATGATCATGTCCTTCGTGAACGTCCATGTCATTATGACTTTCATGGTCATGTCCTTCATGATCGTGTTCCATATCATCATGGGCTTCGTGGTCATGCCCCTCATGGACATGTTCATCGTGCGCTTCGTGACTGTCTACGGTTGTCACGTCTTCAGATACTGCTGGCTCACCGTCTGTTTTTGGCTGGCAGCCTAATAGTGAAACTGTCATAACACTGCCTACTATAGCAGCGCTTGCAAATTTGGAAAAAGAGAAAAAGTCAGTCAAAATATAAGCCCTCAAATAAGTAAGATAAAGATATGTTATATTATAACAATAAGTCGATAAAATAAAGCCGATGCTGGAAAATATCCAACATCGGCTGATTAGCTATCAGACAGTATTGACTAGCTAAAGCTACACGTTAAATCTAAAGTGCATGACATCGCCATCTTGAACGATATAAGTTTTGCCTTCTAGGCGTGACTTACCAGCGGCAGCAGCGCCTTTTTCACCGTTGTATTCGATGAAATCATCATAAGCGATGACTTCGGCACGAATGAAGCCGCGCTCAAAATCCGTATGAATCACGCCAGCGGCTTGCGGGGCAGTAGCGCCAATAGCGACGGTCCATGCACGTACTTCTTTGACACCAGCGGTGAAGTAAGTCTGCATATCAAGTAAGTCATAACCACCGCGAATCACTTGATCAAGACCGGCCTCTTCCATGTCCATTTCAGCCAAAAAGTCTTTTTTGTCTTCTTCATCAAGCTGGGCAATTTCAGCTTCGATTTGGTTGCATAGGGCAATAACGATAGATTCTTCACCAGTCGCGTAATCACGAACAGCGTCGAGATATGGATTGTTTTCAAAACCATCTTCAGCAACGTTGGCAATATACATGGTTGGCTTTAGAGTAATTAAACCGTAGCTACGGATGAGTTTTTTCTCATCAGCGTCTAGGTTGGCCGCGCGCGCCGCTTTGCCTTCTGCTAATAATGGCTCAATCTTTTTGAACACATCCAGCATGGCGCTCGCGTCTTTGTCGCCGCCTTTGGCTTTTTTGGTCAAGTTCAGTATCGCGCGTTCAACCGCTTCCAAATCTGCCAATGCCAGTTCAGTATTGATGGTTTCAATATCATCAATCGGGCTAACGCGGCCATCGACGTGTACCACGTTGTCATCATCAAAACAGCGAACGACGTGAGCAATCGCATCAGTTTCGCGGATGTTAGCCAAGAACTGGTTGCCCATGCCTTCGCCTTTTGACGCGCCTGCGACCAAACCTGCGATGTCCACAAACTCCATCGTCGTTGGCAATACGCGTTCAGGGTTAACGATATCAGCCAGTTTCTTTAGACGTGGATCTGGTACTGGTACGATACCGGTATTGGGATCTTTGGTACAAAACGGAAAGTTTTCAGCGGCGATACCCGCTTTGGTCAACGCATTAAACAAGGTGGATTTACCCACGTTTGGTAGGCCGACGATGCCGCAATTAAAACCCATAACAGTCTCTCAATGTATTAATAAAATAGTTGGTACTGAGCTAATATAAGACTTGATATTTAGTCAGGATAAAACTGAGTTCATCTAAAACTCAGCTTGTTTGAAATATTAGTCAAATAGTAAATCAAAATTGGGCACATTGTAGCAAATTTACCGGAATAGGGGTGAGGTTGTTACGGTATATGCTTAGGTTTTTACTCAGCGATGGCAGGTGTGTTTCTACTAAGGTTAGGATATGTCAGACGCTGAAAAGTGAATACAATGGGTTGCTTTTTATTTAGATAAGTTGTGTTCGATTTGGTATTCAGTATTTTTTGCTATAGTAAGTTATCATAGATAAATAGTGGCATCAGGCTCACAAACAGTAAGTGCAATCTGCTGGCTGGTTTAATTTTTTTCAAACAATCAGCTCGCTCCAAAACAAAATGTAAGGCAATATCCGATAATGACAACCTCGATTTTTGACACACGCCGCTATAAATATCCACAAAACTTCCTTGAGATGAAGCCAAAACTTGCTCGACTTGAACAGGCCATCAAAAAGCTAGAGGCAAACCTCATTGATGCTAATGATCAAGCAAACACGAATTTGTTGACGCAAAGATTGGATAGTCATTTAAGGTTGAAAGTAGATTATGCCAGTGAGCTCAATCCCGATCAGCTCATGGCTGCCACTACTATCGAAGGTAAAGTGCTGGTGATTGCGGGTGCAGGATCGGGCAAAACCAAGACTTTGACCTATCGCACCAGTTATTTGCTCGAAAACGGTATATCGCCTAAAGAGATATTACTGCTGACTTTTACGCGCAAAGCGGCAAACGAAATCAAAGATCGCGCTAAGTCTTTGCTGGCAAGTAGTCTTTCAAATCAAGAGCTATCTGATGATGCATTGGCTGAAGATAAGCTGCCAACCGACAAGGCCTTAAACAGCATCACGAGTGGTACCTTTCATTCGTTTTGCAATATGCTGCTGCGTCAATACTCTGGTCTGCTCGGTATCAATCCACGATTTACGATTTTAGATACTGGCGATAGCGAGGATGCTATCGACTTGGTACATAAAGAAAAAAAGTATTCCACGCAGACCAAAAATCAAGCCTTTCCGCGCAAAAAAACGCTGCAAAATATCATATCGACGTCTAGAAATAGACGGATTCATATTCGTGACTTAATCGAGACTAATTATCCTGATATTGCCGTACACATTCCTATCATCGAGCAATTGGCAATCGATTTTCATGAGTATAAGCGCGCCAATCATTTATACGATTTTGACGATATCATCAGTCAAGTGGTACGTCATCTAAAAACCAACGACACCTTTAGGCAGCGACTCCAAAACACCTATCGTTATGTCATGGTTGACGAATATCAAGACACCAATATTCCGCAAAAGCAGCTAATTGACTTAATATGTGAGCCTGAGTCAGTATCGCTAATGGTCGTTGGCGATGACAATCAAAGCATCTACGCCTTTCGCGGCGCCAATTACGAAAATATCTTGCTCTTTGGTGAGACGTATCCCAATGCCAAACTTATCAAGCTTGAACAAAATTATCGTAGCTCGCCGTCAGTTTTAACATATATCAATGCGTTGTCAGCACAAATCACGCTAGGCTATCAAAAGCAGCTTTACTCTGACGCACCGATAGAAGGGGAGAAGCCAATATTCCGACGACTCAGCGAAGAGACAAAAGAAGCCAGCTATATAACTGACAAGATCATCACGCTAAAGCCAGAGTATGACTACAACGACTTTGCTGTATTATGCCGCACGTCTTTCCAGTCCAACTATGTGCAGCTAGAATTTATGGCGCGCAATATTCCCTTTATCGTGGTAGGCGGTATTAAGTTCATTGAAAGACGCCACATCAAAGACGTGTTAGCATTTGTCAAAATCCTCTATAATCCAAATGATACGATTGCTTGGCACCGCATCTTGACCTTGTTCAAAGGAGTAGGCGCAGTCACCGCGACACGGTTAACCCAAGCCATTACTGCTGACAATAATGCGTTTGAGCCGTTACTAGCAGCACCGTTTGCCAAAAAAAGCGATCAGCTGAAACCGCTTTACCACACGCTTACCAATGCACAGCAAGCGGAAACGGTTGAGACAGCCATTGAGCATATTCTTGAGTTTTATATTCCAGTATTAAAGCTGATTGAAGACAATTGGCGTGAGCGTACCGAAGACTTTCGCGTACTAAAAAACTTAGCGACAGAACACGCTAGCCTTGATAGCTTTTTGGAAAATCTAGCTTTAGACCCACCGAATGACTCAGTTGCTGTCATGGGAAGCTCTGAAGATGGACAAAGTAATGATAAAGTCACTATCTCAACCATTCATAGCGCAAAAGGGCTAGAGTGGCCAGTGGTGTTCGTCAACTCATTGGTCGATGGCATCACGCCGCATCACCGCTCGCTGGACGACTTTGAAGCATTAGAAGAAGAGCGCAAGCTGTTTTATGTGGCTTGTAGCCGTGCAAAAACTCAGCTGTATCTGACCGCGCCGAATTATTTTTCTAGTTATTCTGGATACTTTGACATGGCCTCACGCTTTATTGCAGAGTTATCTGATAATGAAGTGACAGTTGAAACAACCAAGCTGCCTGTCATAGATAACGATGATCCAATGTGGTGGTGATTTCTAATTGTCATTAACGAATATCTTTGTTCTAAATTTCAGATAATGTTGCTTTGTGTTTATCGCCAAATCATGGCTTCATACGCCAACTATTCCTTTTAAAAATGACCTGCAAATAAAGGTATAGCCAAAAGTATTTAATAGTAAAAATATTTTTCAGATAAGGGTTTAATATTGAGCACAATGCGTTACTATTACCACCTAATTTGGTTAGACCTTTATATTTGATACTCTGTATTAACACTCTAAGAAAAGGATAGGTTATGCGCTATGAAGTTATCGTTATCGGTGCAGGTATGGTTGGCACGTCAATCGCGTGGCATCTACAAAAAAATAACTCAAATGTATTACTCTTAGACAAGAAATTGCCAGGGTCAGAGACCTCATATGGCAATGCAGGATTGATTCAGCGCGAAGCGATTCATACGCATCCTTTTCCTCGTCAGCTGACAGAGATGATCCGAGTATTGCCGAACCAAGGTACTGATATTCGTTATCGTATTCCAGCCATTCTGCGTTATCATCAAGCGCTACTGCAATACTGGAAATACTCTACGCCTGCGTCTGTCAAAAAAATCGAGTCAGAGTGGCAGACGTTGATTGAGCATTGCACTAGTGAGCACCAAACCATGATTAGCGCTTCTGGTGCTGATGAATTGATCACTCGTGATGGTTGGTTACAACTACATCGCTCAGAAGAGACGTTCAAAGAAGCGCAAGCATCCGCCATTGATGCGCGTAACCAAGGTGTTGAGCATAATGTATTAAACCTTGAAGAGCTAAAAGCAATGGAGCCTCGTGCCAATTTCGAAGGTTTTGTTGGTGCCATTCATTGGTTAAATTCATGGCAAGTATCAAACCCAAGCTCGCTTGTAAAAGCCTACGCGAAAAACTTCCAAGACATGCAAGGTACGATCAAAGAAAATGATGTAAAAGAAATCGTCCAAGAAGCGGACGGCTGGAAAGTTATCACTGATAAAGATACGTATTATAGTGATAAATTGGTCATCGCAGCAGGCCCTTGGTCAAACGATTTGATCAAACCACTTGGTTACAATCTGCCACTGTTCCCAATGCGTGGTTATCATCAGCATTTCAAAGTGACAGAAAAAAATACCATCCATCACAGTATGTTTGATATGGACAAAGGTTTTGTCATGGGGCCAATGCAGCAGGGTATTCGTATCACCACGGGTGCTGAGATGACTACCATGAATGCGCCAAAGAACTTTGGTCAATTGCAAACCGTATTGAAGCTTGCTAAAAAAATCTTGCCATTAGAAGATGCGGTTGAGAGTGAAGCATGGGCAGGCTCACGTCCTTGTATGCCTGACATGAAGCCAGTCATCGGTCCTGCTGATAAGCATGATAAGCTCTGGTTCGCCTTTGGTCATAGCCATCAAGGCTTTACATTAGGGCCAATGACCGGCCGTCTGGTTGAAGAGATGATTCATAATAAGCCAGCATTGGTCGATTTAGCGCCATTTAGCGCTCAGCGTTTTTCTAACTAAGCGCGTATCTAATATATAGTTGATCCAATTTAAGAGCGGTACAAGGCAACCGAGTGCAGATGTATATGTCATACTTCAAGCGAGGTTAACGCTGTAACGCTTTTATAGTGGATTGACTATAGTTAGCACAGAATTAAATTAATAAATAAAAGGTATAGACATGATTAAGAAGCTACACAGCAATCAACGTATGAGCAAAACCGTAATCCATAACCAAACTATCTATTTGTGTGGTCAGGTCGGTAATGCAGAAGACGATATCAAAGCGCAAACATTGACTTGCTTGGAAAAAATCCAAACGCTATTAGAAGAAGTGGGTAGCGACAAATCAAAGCTACTATCAGTAACTGTCTGGATCAAAGACATGGCAGACTTTGCTGCTATGAATGAAGTCTACGACCAGTGGTTTGAAGGTATTCAGCCACCAGCTCGCGCTTGTGGTGAGTCAGCTTTGGCACGTCCTGAGTTATTGGTTGAAATGATAGCTATCGCTGCTGAGTAAAGACTGCTCATAGTACCTATAGCACCTGTATCAAATAGAAATAAAAAAGGCCATGATATCGCTATCATGGCCTTTTCTATACGTAGCAATAAGCCAACTCGATTATTAAAGAGGAATATGCTAGCTTTCCAAATAAAGCCTGCGCTGTGTAATGTCAGCTAAGCAATACAATGATTAATATTATATAGGCTAACACCCTTTCCATACTGCTTGGCGTTTCTCAATAAAAGCATCAATCCCTTCACCCACATCGTCTGCCATCATATTGCAAGTCATTACCTCACTGGCATAGTCATAAGCGTCTTCGACACTCATATCCAGCTGTTTGTAAAACATATCTTTGCCAGTTTTTACTGCTACTGGAGATTTAGCAGTAATGGCCATGATCAGAGCGTCTAGCACTTGATCGAGTTGCTCTGCTGGCGCAACTCGATTGATCAATCCATATTGTAAGGCAGTATGCGCATCGATAAATTCACCTGTAATTAGCATCTCAAATGCTTGCTTACGGGGCAAATTACGACTGACGGCAACGGCAGGCGTAGAGCAAAAAAGTCCAACGTTTATCCCAGAGGTGGCAAACTTCGCATCATCAGCGGCAACGGCTAAGTCACAAGCTGCGACTAGCTGACATCCTGCGGCTGTGGCAATACCTTGTACTTTTGCGATAACAACTTGCGGCATACGGTTGATGGTAAGCATCATCTGGCTGCATTGTTGGAATAGGGCACGATGAAACGCTTCATCATCGTTTGCACGCATTTGTTTTAGATTGTGACCCGCACAGAACGCCTTGCCCGTCGCCTGAATAACCACCACTCTGATCGTATCGTCTTGAGCGATATTGTCCAGTTCTGCTTGCATGGTAGATAGTACTTCAACGGACAACGCATTGAATTGTTTGGGTTGGTTTAAGGTAAGTGTGACGACGCCACTTTCTGTACTGTCTTCTCTAATAACCAAAAGGTCGTCTAGGTCTAGAGTAATGTCAGATTGAGTCATTTATCATCCTTGATAATGGGTTGGTTTATAATTTTATATATAGCTAACTAAATAGTAGCATGGCTCATATCCTATACAATAGATGACTGACATAGAAAGCTCACAAAAAAATAGCGCACTCAGATTATGAGTACGCTATTGGATTTTTAATCAGATATAAGCTGTATTTATACTGAACCTAGTATGCGCCTTCGCTATAGATAAGCTCATAGCTGTGGCTATATATCTCGACGATGTTGCCGAACGGGTCTTCCATATAAATCATGCGGTAAGGTTTTTCACCAGGATAGTAGTAGCGTGGTTTTTCCATACGCTTTTTACCGCCTGCGGTAACCATACGCTCAGCCAACTCTTCCACGTTTGGATCTTGAACGCAGAAGTGAAAGATACCTGTTTTCCAATATTCAAAGTTGTTTTCAGGGTTTTCTTGATTTTTGAATTCAAAAATCTCAACACCGATACGGTCACCAGTAGACAAGTGAGCGATACGGAAGCTGCCCCAACCAGAACCAAATACTTCAGTACACATCTCACCAATCGGACTGTCATCTTCGACAATCTCAGTTGGTTCCATGATGGTGTACCATCCCATTACTTCAGTATAAAATTTTACGGCAGCATCTAGGTCTGGGACTGATAGACCGATGTGCGAAAAGCTTCTTGGATAAATGTTGTTCATAACTTGTGCTCCTGTTTGCTGTACGCTTGTTTAACGTGAGACCAGTATACAAACGCACATTCATTATGTAAAATTATCAAATATTATATAAATAAGTATAAAACGTAATGATAAATATCACATGGTTACGCACCTTTTGTACGCTTGCTGAAGTTGGGCACTTTACCCGCACAGCTGAACGTCTATATATGACGCAGTCTGGTGTGAGCCAACACATAAGTAAGTTAGAGGAGCAACTAGATACAGACTTGTTGATTCGACAAGGAAAGCAGTTCTCACTGACCAATGCAGGAGAGCAGCTCTATAAGGAGGCAGGCGAGATATTGCAGCGTCTATCAAATTTAGAGCAACGTATCGGTGAAGATCCGCCTTATGAAGGATTGGTACGGTTGATGTCACCGGGGAGTGTGGGACTTAAACTGTATCCGCAGCTTTTGACACTACAGCAGCAGCACCCAAAGCTAGTCATTGATTATCGTTTTGCACCCAATTCTGATATAGAGCGAGCACTGGCTAATCACGAGATTGATATCGGCTTTATGACGGATATCTCAGATGATGAAACGGTTAGCTGCAGACCTATGGCACAAGAAGCATTGATACTAGTGACTCCTGCGGCCACAGTGGAGCCGAGCTGGGAGCAACTTATCGAGCTGGGATTTATCGATCATCCAGATGGCGCTCATCATGCAGGCATGCTACTGACCGCCAATTATGAGCAATTCCAGCATATTAATAATTTTGAGAAAAAGGGCTTTTCGAATCAGATTGGCCTGATTTTAGAGCCAGTCAGCAGAGGAATAGGTTTTACTGTCTTGCCATCACATGCCGTAGCTGCTTATCCGAAGCCTGAGCTGATTAACAGTCACTATCTATCAGTTGCCGTTAGAGAAACGCTATATCTGGCAGTCAGACGACAGCAGGCACTCTCTAATAGAATGCAGACGGTCATTGATGAAGTAAAAAAATGCCTGTAGATATATTGAGAGTGATAAATGCACAGCTAACAAAGGGCTAATAAAAGGTTAAATAGCTGTGCGTTTAACAAAAGAGTCTTCTTGATAGATTGCCGTCTATTTTAAAACTTGCGTCTATTTTAAAGTCTGCCCAAGTTTGATACTTGCAGCAATATTAGCAGCAGTCGTTTCAATGTTGTTATAAGCAGAGCCTAACACATTATCAATCGTGTCTACTTTTTGGATACTTGGCATGACCACATCGAACTGGCTGGTCTGGGCAGGTTTTAGTCCGTCGACACTGCCGCAGATAGCGATGACAGGAGTACGGCTAGCCTTAGCGATTTGGCTGATACCGCCTGCCACTTTACCCATGGCTGTTTGCGCATCGAGCTTGCCTTCGCCAGTGATGACGAGATCAGCCTCTGCGATATGCTGTGATAGGTGAGCCACTTCGGCAACCGTATCGAAGCCTGACTTTAACTGAGCTTGAAAGAAAGTCATCATCGCATAACCAAGACCGCCAGCAGCGCCAGCGCCTTCAACGTATTGACAGTCTTCATAGCCATGCTGTCCACATATGGTAGCAAAGTGACTGAGTGCTTTATCCAAGGTATTAACCTGCTCTGGACAGGCGCCTTTTTGTGGGCCAAATACTGCGCTTGCACCCAGCAGACCGCATAGTAGATTGGTCACATCACAAGCAACCTCAAATACCGTGTCTGATATCTGTGCATGCAGGCTAGTATTATCGAGCTTATGTAGGCTGGCAAGTGCGCCACCACCATGAGTGAGTAGGCTGTCATTAATGTCATGAAAGGTGATGCCTAGCGCCATTAGCATACCAAGTCCTGCATCATTGGTTGCGCTACCACCTAGACCAATGACAATACGCTTAGCACCTTCTTCTAATGCATCTTCGATCAGCTCCCCAACACCATAACTGCTCGCAATAACAGGATTACGCTCATCAGCTGTCAGTAGATGCAATCCGCACGCTTGAGCCACTTCAATAACAGCAGTCGCATCAGGCAATAACAGATACTTTGCCGTAATCGGTCTCATCAATGGGTCATGTACTCTGACTTCTTTCCAGCGCCCGCCCAATACATAAGACAATACCGCTGAAGTACCTTCACCACCATCGGCCATTGGCAATAGCTTGTAGTCAGCATCTGGAAACACTTGGCTAAAGCCAGATTGAATAGCATGGCACACGTCCAGTGCTTCTAAACTTTCTTTAAACGAGTCAGGGGCGATCAAAACTTTCATACGGCTCTCTTTGAATATCTTAATGACACGATCGTTGCGATAGTGTCATGCTTTAAAACGTTTACTTAGCAATCATAAAATAAACGTATGTATACGTACCCAATCTCATGAACTAGATAAACACTAGGGTCAACAACCAGATAAATACGATGCTAGTCACACCTTGGATACCAGTGGCCATGGAATGGGCTTTGTACGCTTGTGCCACGCTCATGCGACTGAACTGGCTAACAATCCAAAAGAAGCTGTCATTGGCATGTGAGATGGTCATGGCACCAGCACCAATTGCCATCACGCAGAACACGCGTCCAAGTTCACTGTCTAGGCCGATCTGACTCAATAGTGGTGCAACCATAGCAGAAGTCGTAACCAATGCCACTGTGGTCGAGCCTTGTGCTGTTTTTAGCGCAGCAGAGACGATAAATGGCATAAAGATACCTAAACCCAAAGCAGATAGCGTTGAGCCTAGGTAGTCACCAATGGGTGTCACTTTTAGCATGGCACCAAACGCGCCACCAGCACCAGTGATCAATAGGATAGGGGCTGCTACTACCAAACCTTGCGAGATGCTCTCGCTGATTTCTTGCGTTTTTTGGCTTGATTTAATCAAGAAAAAGGATAAGAACAAACCGATAAGTAGCGCAGTCAATGGGTTACCAATGAATATTAAAATCTCTGCTACCATGCTACTGCCAAATGGTGCACTTGGGAAATTAGCAACCGACGACAGGCAGATTAGAATGATAGGAACAATGATAGGTAAAAACGCCATTGTCGCTGAAGGCAGGTGACTATAATCGTCACGAGTTTTCATTCCTTCAGGCATGGCTGCTGGAGCATCCACCGCATTGATATTATCAGGAGTCGCGTTAAGAAAGCGATTAGACCACCACCAGCCAGCCAGTACTGCAACTGCTGTCACGACCACACCGACCATAATGACCAAACCTAGGTTGGACTCTAGACCTAAGTTACCTGCTGCCGCGATTGGACCCGGCGTAGGCGGGACAAAGGTATGGGTAGCATATAGACCAGTGGCCAAGGCAATACTCATCGCGACACTTGATACATGTAGGCGCTCAGCCAAAGACTCTTTCAGAGAGTTTAAGATAATATAGCCAGAGTCACAAAATACAGGTATCGAAACGACCGCACCGACGATAGACATGGTCAAAGTAGGGAAGCGTGGCCCCAATACTTTGATGACTGACTCTGCCATCACGATAGCAGCACCCGTTTTTTCAAGGATTAAGCCGATAATCGTACCAAATACGATAACCAGACCGATATAGCCTAAAATACCACCGAAACCATCAGAGATCGTTTTTGCGACCGTATTAAGTGGTACTTGATAAAATAGCGCGACCAAAAAAGCGGACAAAATTAACACTAAAAAAGGATGCCACTTCAATTTTGCGGTAGCGAAAATAATAAAAAGAATGGTCAGCAAAAGCCAAAATACAATCATCACTGTCTCAATATGGTTTATATCTTAATGAGTTATTCATGCGAACAGGCATCAATAACGATACGAAATTTTGAAGGGGCATATTTTATAGCAAATAGGCGTCACTAGGAAATACATTTGTCAAATAGATGCTGTTTGTTATGGCGATATGAACATTTTCTGATGAGAGTAGTGGCATTATTGTGCCTGCAGGGTTATCGTTTTTTCGAATTTCAGACCGCCTTTAATCAAGGTTTTTCGCTAAAAAAAAGACTGACCACTATAGATGGCCAGTCTTTTATAAGGTATCGCTTATTTTTTTGTTCAAGATGAGTTTTTTATATAAATTCCAATCTAAGCAATCTTATCGAAGAACGCTTTATTGTCAGTGGCTATCATAGAATCGAAGCTTACATAAATACCTTTATCATCTAGCGTTGCATACCAGTGATCATCATCGCCGCTGGTCAGTATCTGAAAGTATTTATCATTAACGATTCTACCTACCGTGTAAATCTGACCCTTCGAATAAAAGGTATTGCCTTGAATGCACATTAACTTATCATCGGTATGTATCTCATTGTCGTTTATCATATGATGGCCTTTTATAAATAATATGGAGCAGTATCTGAATGCTGTTTGCGGCTAAAATTATATTCGTAATACATAGACAGTATCTTATTGTTTGGTATGATGTTTTTGAGTTAGTTGTTGCAGATGGTTACTGGTATATATCATGATCATAACAGGGTCAAAAGTCGAGATAGGATAGTAATTTTAGTGGCATGAGTGTAGCGAGAGTTGCCGTCTAGTCAATTAGTCAATAGAGAATATATAGATATAAAAAAGCCAGCAACACAAGGTCACTGGCTTTTTTATAGACTGAGTCTAATTATCTAGAAGATTACTCTTCAGAATAATCTTCGTCAGCTTCTTCTTCGTCAGCTGAATCTTCGTTGTTACCATCTTCAGAAAGAATAGTAACTAAGATGCTAGCAGTAACGTCATGGTGTAGCTGAATATCAACATTGTATTCGCCAACTTGACGTAGAGTGCCTTCAGGTAGCTTGATTTCAGCACGGTCTACTTCTAGACCTGAGTTAGTCAATGCTTCAGCGATATCGCGAGTACCGATAGAGCCGAATAGCTTGCCTTCGTCACCTGATTTCGCACGCATGATAACATTAACGTCAGTTAGTGCATCAGCACGCTCTTGAGCAACTGCGATCTCTTTTGCTTCTTCAGCTTCAAGCTCAGCACGACGTGCTTCGAACTTTTCAATGTTAGCTTTAGTCGCAGGTAGAGCGCGGCCTTGAGGGATAAGAAAGTTACGACCGTAACCTGGTTTTACATCGACAGTTTCACCGAGTTTACCAAGGTTGACGATACGCTGTAACAAAATAATTTGCATGAGTCATTCCTAGTTAGCGGTTAACCTTGATGGTTATCAGTGTATGGAAGTAGCGATAAATAACGAGCTTGCTTGATAGCAGTCGCTAGTTGACGCTGATATTTAGTAGACGTACCGGTAATACGGCTTGGTACGATTTTGCCATTATCACTAATGTACTGTTTTAGCAATTCAACATCTTTATAGTCGATGTGAGTAATGCCTTCAGCAGTGAAACGGCAGAATTTGCGACGGCGATAGAAACGTGCCATGAGTATTCTCCTTTAATTAGTCTTCACTGTTGTCGTTGTCGTCATTATCGTTTTCACGATTGTCTGGACGACGAGTAGTTGCTTTGCGTGCGCGTTTTTCATCGGCATTCTTGGCTAACTGCGACTCTTCAGTGACAGCTTCGTCACGGCGCATAACTAGACTACGAATGATCGCGTCGTTATAGCGGAATAATTCTTCAAGTTCAGCCAAAGTCTCGCCGTCAGTTTCAATGTTGAAAAGAACGTAATGAGCTTTGTGAATCTTGTTGATTGGGTAAGCCAATTGACGACGGCCCCAATCTTCTAGACGATGGATAACACCGTTGTTGTCTTGAACTAACTTGATGTAGCGCTCAACCATGCCAACCACTTGGTCGCTTTGGTCTGGGTGTACAAGTAACACCAGTTCGTAATGTCGCATTATGACTCCTTACGGATTAGTAGCTATTAACCCTATGTTAATAGCAAGGAGATTTATAAGGTAAGCCCACGTTCTTAAAAATATAGTAAGAAATAAGCTTAGTTTATAAAGCGCCGTATTATAACAGTACTTGGCGATTAAAACAAAGGTTAATAACCAAGCGGCTGTCAATAAAATTTAGAGATCATATAATTATTGTGTTTGCTCAATAAAAAAGCTGCGATCATGCGCAGCTTTTTCATGACTATCATGAATTATATGGTTAAAAAACATTTACTCAGATTTTGATTTCTTTACCAGTTGACTGCTGTCAGCTTTGACCACTAAGGTTTTGGCAAGTTTGTCATGCCAACCAATATTTTCAGGGCTTTTTGATGCCATGTAATAATGAATGGCAATAATCACAAAACCTAAAAAGCTAGTAAACGAAAACAGTAGATTATAAATAATAAACAACAGTAATGTACGTGTGCCGACAAGCTTAATAAACGAGGGTAGACGGTGTGTGGTCTGATCCACAACCCGAATACCAGTGATTACTTTGCCTAGGGATTGACCACGCATGGTGATAAATACCAGCTGCAGTGCAAACAAGCCAAAAACCATAACTTGCGACATCATGAGCGTGCTACTAGGAAGGCTTTCCATCAATGTCATTGAGTATTGATAAGCAGCATCCATATCTTGGATGTTTTGAAATTTGGTATAGTCCACATCCATTTTGGTCAATGCCATTACTAATGGCAATATGGCCAATACATACAGCAGCCCATTAAGCGCAGTCGCCAATACTCGCGACATAATCGGGGCAAGTACCACGTTGCCCACGGTTTTATCTTTGTCCGTGGCAGTCTTCTTAATAGTCGGCTTGCTTAATGATACATTATTGTGTGGCGTCTGATGACGATTGGTCGTCATATCGGCCTTCACATTTTTAGAACGTTCAGGCTTGCCATATAGTCTATCTAATGATACTGAATTATTATCTTTAGTATTGCTGGTCGTCTCCTCAGGGAAGACGGTCACATTATTGATAATAGAATCATTCGCATCAGGGGTGGTGGCACCAGTCGGTCGATAAACCGTTTGATTATTGGTCACATTTCCTACGCGCTGCCACTGATCTAAGCCTTCATGCCAGATTAAATCATCAAGCAATACTTCGCCTGATGCCAGCATGATATTAAGCTGTTCCAAATTATATGGACCAGCTTGTACGTTATTTCGAGCAAGGAAAATCTGCATAATTGCCTGCATAGTTAGTCATGTCTTAAGACATTATATTAGGGTCTATTTGAAAAAATCAAATAGACCCTAATAGTGGTATCTTTAATGACTGTGTGAGTTACCGTTGCGACTGAACGTAACGGTCTACTTTTCTTCACCAGCTAGGAAGAACCAAGTATCTAGTACAGAATCAGGGTTCAATGATACCGAGCTGATACCTTGCTCCATTAGCCAGAACGCTAGATCTGGATGGTCTGATGGGCCCTGACCACAGATGCCGACATATTTGTTTTGCTTACGGCAAGCGTCGATAGCCATAGTGAGCAATTTCTTAACAGCAGGGTCACGCTCATCAAATAGATGTGAGACGATACCTGAGTCACGATCAAGACCAAGCGTTAACTGAGTCAAATCGTTAGAGCCGATTGAGAAACCATCGAAGTATTCTAGGAACTCTTCTGCTAATAGCGCGTTGGTTGGTAGCTCACACATCATGATGATGCGTAGACCATTTTCACCGCGTTTTAGACCATTTTTCTCAAGTAACTCGATTACTTGCGCCGCTTCGCCAGTGGTGCGGACGAATGGAATCATAATCTCGACGTTGGTTAAGCCCATCTCATCACGAACACGTTTTAGCGCTTTACACTCAAGCTCAAAACAGTCACGGAAGTTATCAGACACATAACGGCTAGCACCGCGGAAACCAAGCATTGGGTTTTCTTCTGATGGCTCGTACAGCTTACCACCAAGCAAGTTAGCATATTCGTTTGATTTGAAATCTGACATACGAACGATAACTGGCTGATCCATGAAAGCAACGGCTAAGGTCGAGATGCCTTCAACCAATTTATCAACATAAAAGTCAACAGGTGAGGCATAGCCTGCGATACGCTCTTGAATGGCTTGTGAGATCTCACGTGGCAAGCTGTTCATGTTTAGTAGCGCTTTTGGATGCACACCAATCATACGGTTGATAATGAACTCAAGACGCGCAAGACCAATACCTTCGTTTGGCATTTGGGTGAATGAGAAGGCGCGATCAGGGTTACCAACGTTCATCATGACTTTGAATGCAAGCTCTGGCATAGACTCAACCGAGTTAGTCTGCACTTCAAAATCAATCTGGCTTTCATAAATAAAACCAGTGTCGCCTTCAGCACAAGACGCAGTCACTTCTTGACCGTCAACCAATAGCTCAGTGGCGTTACCACAACCAACGATGGCTGGCACACCTAGCTCACGCGCGATAATGGCTGCGTGACATGTACGACCACCGCGGTTGGTGATGATGGCAGAAGCGCGCTTCATGACTGGTTCCCAATCTGGATCAGTCATGTCTGATACTAATACGTCGCCTTCTTCTACTTTGTCCATCTCGTTTAAATGAGTAACGATACGGACTTTACCTGAACCGATACGCTGACCGATTGAACGACCTTCACACAATACTTTTGCGCCAGTCGTGTCGATGACATAACGCTCCATGACATTGCTGTCTTGGCGACTCTTAACAGTTTCAGGACGTGCTTGAACGATAAAGATTTCACCGCTGTCACCGTCTTTTGCCCATTCGATATCCATCGCGTGGCCGTAATGCTGCTCGATCGTGACCGCTTGCTTGGCAAGAGAGGTTAGCTCTTCAGTAGATAAAGAGAATTGCATGCGATCTTGTTTTTCAACATCGACTGTTTTCACTGATTTTGCGGTGCTGCCTTCGTCACCATAAACCATTTTCTTGTGCTTGCTGCCTAGGTTGCGACGGATAACAGAAGGCTTACCATCGGCTAGCAGACGTTTTGAGATATAGAATTCATCTGGGTTAACCGCGCCCTGTACAACCATTTCACCTAGGCCATAGCTTGACGTGATGAACACGACTTGATCAAAACCGCTTTCGGTATCTAGCGTGAACATAACACCAGCCGCACCAGTCTCTGAACGTACCATACGCTGTACGGCAGCAGACAATGCAACGCCTTCGTGCTCAAAACCTTTGTGTACACGGTAAGAGATGGCACGGTCGTTATATAGCGAGGCAAATACTTCTTTAATAGCAATTAGGACGTTATCAATACCGCGAATGTTCAAGAAAGTTTCTTGTTGACCAGCAAATGACGCATCTGGCAAATCTTCAGCGGTAGCAGAAGAGCGTACAGCAACAGCGATGTCTTCGCCGCCGCTCATGGTTTCAAATGATTCGCGTACTTCTTGCTCAAGATCTTTTGGCAGTTCTTGTTCAATAATCCACGTACGGATTTTTTTACCAGTCGCCGCAAGCTTATTAACATCATTGACGTCCAATGTGTTTAGCTCACTGTTGATTTTTTCTAGTAAACCTGTTTCTGTTAAAAAGCGATTGAATGCATTTGAAGTGGTGGCAAAGCCGCCTGGAACACTAACGCCTAAATCAGAAAGATGGCTGATCATCTCGCCAAGTGAGGCATTCTTGCCACCAACCATTTCGATGTCGTCTTTTCCTAGCTGATCAAGATTGATTACAAGTGCTGTAGATTGCGCTGCCATGATAACTCCAGAAAATAAGGTTATTTAGTAAAGATTATAACGGTGAATTATACCGCCATATTAGGAGGAATTCGAGGGGTTTTACCAAAAAACTTGTTAAAAATACACAAATTGTAGGAATTGCCATATAAATTAAGGCAAGTTTCTAAAGATATTACCCTTAGCAAGATAAAAAATATCAGTAGTAGAGATGATGATATGTATTAATAATTGCTAAAGAGGTTAAAAATAGACATGTCTAAAGCAGGTTTATTCGAATTATTCGCAAAATTTCTACCTTTATATACGGCATGTGATATCAACAGCAGATAACTGAACACAAATTAGGGGTGATGTATGAACTTAAAACAGCATGAGTCTCTAAGTGTACACCTGTAACATTGATTTCTATTAGGGTGCTAATATGCGTATAATGTAGCGGATAGATAAGTGATGCATATGGCTATATAAATGTGCAATAGCAGCGCTGCCATCGTTCTGCATTTAAAAGAGATAAGGCAGCCAAAGTTAGATAAATGCTATTAGATCAATACTAAAAATGAAATGAAGATCATTATTGAGTTTTCAACCGAGGTGTCAACGTTATGTACTCAAGCAATCCATCTGAACAAGTTAAGTCCACTATCCAAAATCGTCATGCGTTGAATTTGGATAGCTCACAAGCCATTAGAACGGCGTTTTTTATCTCAGATGGCACCGCGATTACGGCTGAGACTCTCGGACGCGCTATTTTGAGTCAGTTTGCCTCGGTCCCTTTTGAGACAAGAGTGTTGCCATACGTCGATAGCCTAGAGCGTGCTGATGATGCTGTGGAGCAAATCAACATGGCGTATCAACGTGATGGGTCGTTACCGTTAGTGTTTGATACGATCGTTAATCCAGAGATTCGTGAAAAAATCAATTCAGCACACAGCTGTAATTTGGATATGTACGAAGGGTTGATTGGTCGTGTTGCGGAAGAGACTGGCGTAGAGCCAGATGGTCATTCAGGTCATGCGCATGATGATGTTGATTCTGAGACATACAAAGAGCGTATCGATGCAGTCCATTTCGCCTTAGACAACGATGATGGCGCGCGTACTCGTCATTATAATGCAGCAGATATTATTTTGGTGGGTGTGTCACGCTCTGGTAAGACACCGACTTCTCTATACTTGGCATTACAATTCGGTATTCGAGCCGCTAACTATCCTTTGACTGAAGATGATTTGTACGACAATCAACTACCAAAGGCACTACGTGAGCATAAAGACAAACTGTTTGGTTTACTCATTGATACCGATCGCTTGGTAAAAATCCGTCAAGAGCGCCGTGCAGGCAGTCGTTACTCAAGTTATCAGCAATGCCAGCAAGAGCAGCGTGCAATTCAGGGGATTTATATCACGCATGGTATCCCAAGCTTAGATGTATCAGAGATGTCTGTTGAAGAGATTGCGACGCGTATCTTACAAATGACAGGTCTTAAACGCCGCATTGGGTAATGGACTATTAATTTTATAATATGTAATCGTCATCAAGTTTGTAAAAAGTATATTCATGCCTTATTGTGAGTACAACTTCACTAAGTTGCTTGAATATTAAAAATATTAACTCGTGCACATAGATATTAATAGAGCAAACAATACATAAAGAGGACATGATGGTAAGTAAGAATATAAGTGACGCAACCAATGATACTGGTAAAGACGTCCATACTGAAGTATCGAATAAATCTAATGGCCGTTCACCCAGTCCTGAACATACTGAAGGTAAAGACACAAAACAAAAAATCGAGCAGACTCATGAGCAGGTCACTGAAGATATCATGCACCACCCTGACCTCATCAACCCGCTTGATGACACTCGTATTGATATCAAATCTGGATTTACCAAAGATTCTCGTCGACTAAAAAGTGACGATCATGAGTATGAGTATGATGCGGTGGTTTTAGGGGCTGGTCCTGCTGGTGAAGCGGCTGCCATGAAGCTGACAAAATCTGGCAAAAGAGTGGTAGTCGTTGATCCGCGAGATCAGGTAGGTGGTAACTCTACCCATGTTGGCACCATTCCAAGCAAAGCATTGCGCCAATCTGTATTTAACTTAATTAACTACCGTCGCGATCCAATGTTTACCAAAGCGATGGAGTATAAGCAAGTTCCGCTAAATGAAGTATTGGCTAAGGCGCGTCAAGTAATTCGTCGTCAAGTCAGTACCCATACCCGTTTTTATGAGCGCAACCGTATCGAAGTGATTCAAGGCTGGGCAAGTTTCATTGACGCTCATACGCTGCGCATTGAAGTCGACGACAATGTCTACGAAACTATTACCTTTAATAAAGCTATCATCACTGTCGGTAGTCGTCCTTATCGTCCGGATATTCTAGACTTCGATCATCCACGCGTTTTTGACTCTGACAAAATCCTACAAATGGATTATGTGGTCAAAAAAATCATCATCTATGGTGCAGGGGTGATTGGGTGTGAGTATGCGTCTATCTTTACTGGTCTTGGCTACAAGGTCGATCTAATCAATAACCAAGATCAGTTGCTCAACTATCTAGACAGCGAAATCAGTGACGCGATCGCGCATGACTTTAGGCAGTTCGGTGTGCTTATCCGTAGTAATGAAGAGATTGATCATCTAGAAACTCATGATGATTATGTAGTGTTACATTTAAAGAGTGGCAAGCGCATCAAATCCGATGCCATTCTTTGGTCAAATGGTCGCTCAGGTAACACCGAAGGCCTGAATTTAGAAGCCATTGGACTAAAAGCAAATAGCCGTGGTCAGCTAAAAGTAGATGATACTTATTGTACTGGTATTGACAATATCTATGCTGCGGGTGATGTCATCGGTTGGCCATCACTAGCCTCAGCTGCTTACGATCAAGGTCGCTGTGCCGCTGCATTTATGGTTGGTGACAGTGATGCGGAACCAGTATCTAGTGTACCGACTGGTATCTATACCATTCCTGAAATCTCTTGTATCGGTAAAACAGAGCAGGAGCTAACAGATGAGAAAGTTCCATATGAAGTGGGTCAAGCGTTCTTCAAACATCTGGCACGTGCCCAAATTATTGGTGAACGCTCGGGTGTCCTAAAGATATTGTTCCATCGTGATACGTTGGAGATTTTAGGCATTCATTGCTACGGGAACCACGCTTCGGAGATTATTCATATCGGTCAGGCTGTGATGAAGTGTAAGAGCAACAATACGCTTGAGTACTTTGTAAATACGACCTTTAACTATCCAACAATGGCAGAAGCATACCGTGTGGCGGCATTGAATGGTTTGAACCGAGTGTTTTAAACCACCGCTATTTATATCGTATAAATAAAAAAGCGCCTACTACTATTAGCAGGCGCTTTTTTATGCTCATAGATTTAATTAATGTGAAGATTTATAAATAGGCTCTTTTTTGCGGAATACGCTTGCGTAAAAATAGCAATAAAACAAAATAGAGCAACCATAAGCCAGCCAGCGCATAAAATCCTATAGCGACCTGAGAGACACTGGCACCCATTTGATTAAGCTGTACAGAGGTGTTGATCGCAGGCGTAGTTGGTACGATCCAGCGTATTACTTGCAAAACTTGGGGCAACTGGTCGGCTGGCCAAGGGTAGCCGCTTAAGAAGAATATCGGTAGTGAAATAAAGATTAAGATCTGCATACTGCGCTCACGCTGCCGGAACCATAGCCCAAGTACACAGCCCAGCGTTGCGACTGTCGGACAAAACAGTGCTAAAAACAATAGCGTTCCGAGCATATTTTGCCCACGTGGATAATGATGCAGCTCAAAAGTCCAGCCATAATAAAAACAGCCAATGGTAAAGCTTAGCGTGCTCAGCGCTGCGATACGTCCGAGCCAACCGCGTACACTCGCAGCATGACGGCGCTGCTCATACCAAGTGCCAATCAGCATGGCGGTCGCCATCAATAGTGTCTGCTGTAAGATAATGACGGAGACGGCTGGTACGACGTAGGCACCGTAGCCCTCAGTTTGATTATAAAGTGGCATGATTTGTAGCGGTACCGCTTGAGTGCTCTGTGCTGCGGTAGATGCATAAGCGCCTTTCGCGATATTTTTCTTTACCTTGATCCCCGCTGATACGGTACCAACTGCTTTAGAGAACCCCAATTGGACGTTCTTATTTAAAATAAAGTAGCCACCATTGCCGAGGACACTGACATGTGCTTGCTGTCCTGACATGACTTGTTCTTCAAGGCCGCTTGGAATCACCATATAGCCTGCGATTTGATCGGACCATATGGCTTCTTTAGCTGCTTGTTCATTGATAAAGTGCTCAGTATCTAGATATGGACTGGCACTTGCATAACGGGCGAGCGTGCGCGACAAGTTACTATTATCATAATCAACAATACCCACTGGTACATGGTTGACCACTTCAGTTGAGTAGGGCCAAGGATAAAAAAACCCATAGATAATCGGGGCAATAATCAACATCAAAAGTACGCCTTTATCCCCAAAAACGTCTTTGAAAGTTTGAAGAAAGCTCGTCCAAAATGCTTGAGATGCTGGAGCGATGGCTGATTGAGGCTCTTTGCGCTTGTTATTTGATTGTGCGGACATTAGCGTGCTCCCCAACGTTCAGGATGCGCCAATGCGCGTTTGGTTAATAAGGCTGCAAGTAGCATGGCTATTATGGTAGCAACCGCTAAACCATAGACAATGGGTAGGGATATAGCAAGCGGTGCCTGCATTTGTAACTGGGCAATATGTAGCTTGAGGTAATGTGTCAGCGGCAATGCATTCGACCAGTATTGCGCGCTATCACTAATCGCAATATAAGGAAAGGTCACACCAGCAAAGGCATAAGAAGGCGCTGAAATAAAACCAGTGGTTGATAAACCCATACGCAGTGAAAAGGAGTTCAAAGTAAAGATAGCACCAAGCCAGAATGACAGTATCATCAAGCATAATAGGCCGATATATACTGCGATGATTGATAATATGCTTATATTTTGGTTCGACGTTATAAGCCACAATACCAAAGCCGACCATAAGCTATAGGCCAATATTGGCCAAAAATACTTACCTAATAGACCAGATAACAATACTGATATGCTGACAGAATTGGGCATTTTTGAGTCTGATGATGGTGCAGTGTTATTGGTGCTATCTTGTGTGGTGTTCAACGCAGCTGCTTTTTTAGAAGATTTAACCAAGGCTAAGTCAGTCGTACCTGTACTGATAAAGCGATACCAGCGACCAATATTTTTATCGCGCAGCTCGCGACCAATGGTAGTTGCCCCGACGACCATCGCTAATATATGTAGTAGTGCAGGTATGACGGTTGATGCCAAAAACTGCTGATAATTGGTTGCAGCATTGAACAAACTAATACGCTGGATACTGATAGGCGAGTAAGCAGTCATGGCTTGCGACGGCCCTACGCCTTGCTTTATCAATCGCTTGATCTCTACGCCTGCTGACAATGTACTAGCGACTGCTTGGACAGCGGTTTGAATGATGCCAGAGTGTGTACCGTACTGGGCGTTTACTTGTAGGACTAAAGGGGCAGGCTTGTTAGATAAAATATTACGCGAAAAGTCCTCAGGAATGATGACAACCGCGTAAATATCGCGTTGCAAGATTGCAGCCTCTGCATCCGCTGGTGAATAATAAAGCTGTCTAACCGTAAGCGTAGGACTGGCTTCTAAGTAACGTACGGTAGTATTGGCAACAGCACTATTGTCCTGATCGATCACTCCAATGGGTAAGTCAGTAATTTGGGTCTGTGAAAATATCCACCAAATCAGCAGCACTGTGGCTAGTGGTATCCATACCACCATGCTTAAATCCCAATGGTTTTTGGCTAAAAAACGGCGCTCGTAAGCGGCGCTACGTAAAAAAGCCTCACTTAACTTAGTCAAGTGCATGGCCTACTCTTGGTTCTGATTGATAGGATTAATATGTACAACCACACTCATTCCTGAGCGAATGCGAGTATCGGGCGTGGATGGTCGTGCTTTGACCTCAAAGGTACGCACATCAAAACCATCATCATTGTTGGTCGGTCGCCAAGTGGCAAAATCAGATAAGGTCGATGTCGCATAAACAGTGAACTGTTTGTTATAAGGCTTATCTGTTGATGACAATGCGGGAATAGTACCTGTAAATGTCTGACCAATAGCGAACTGGTTTAAATATGACTCAGTGACATTGAGCACTACCCATTGGTCATTGGTATCCACCAACGTTAGCAAAGGAACGCCTTGACCAATGACTTCTCCAGCACTAACGATGACATTGTCCACAATACCAGCGATAGGGCTCTTTAGATTGGCTTCTTCTTTTGCTGCCAGTGCTTCATCTAGCTGGGCATCAACTTGTGCGACTTGAGCGGTAGCTGCTGATTTGTCTTCACTACGAGCGCCTTCTAATGCCAAATCATATTGCAAACGTGCAGCTTCAGTTTGGTCTTGAGTGGCTAGGTATTGCGCATAAGCCTCATCGCGTTTTTGCCGTGCCATCAATCCTTCTTCATACAGGCGATTGACACGTTGATAGGTGTTTTCTGCCAAATCAGACGCGGCTTTATTGGCTTGCCAAGCGGCTTTGGCTTGAGCGATCTCTTGCGGGCGTGCCCCGTTTTCTGCTTTGTCTAATTGACTTTGCGCGATTTGCTTACCAGCACGTGCTTGATTAATTTTGGCGTTAATCTCAGGCGAATCCATCTCGATGAGTTGTTGACCCACCGTAACCGTATCGCCTTCTGTCACCATAATGTTAGCAATGCGGCCTGCTACCTTTGCAGCGATAGAGGTTTGCTGCATTTGCATTTGTCCTTGGAGGGTAATGACTTCTGGTTCATTATGCTGATTGCTTTTATATAAACCATATGCAATTGCGCCAAGAACACCTAATACAAACAGTACGAGCAATATCTTTTTCATACGAGCAGATTTATCAGCTTTTGCGTTACCACGACTATAAGCGGGTACAGATTGCTCTGGAACGTCAGACCCACTAGATACATTTTCTACTGGATCGACGGAGGCTTTTGCATCTCGAGAGGTCACTGACTCGGTTGAATCAACTGATTTATTTGAGTTGTCTGATTCGTTTGGAAATTCAGTCATGACGGTGTGATTCCTAAAGCAGCAAAGTTGAGAACAAAGGATTTATGATTAGTACACTCGAACAGCATAAGGTTTGGCATTGTCTATGGCTTCAGAATTAAAAATCGCACCAAAAGCGACGATAAAGGCTGAATAATACAGCCAAAGCATAATGACCACCGCCGCTGACAGCGCCCCAAATTCAGCACTATAGTTGTTGAAGTTTTGCACATAAATCGAAAACAGTACGGACAATATAATCCAAAGAATGGTCGCGAGCGTTGCTCCTGGAACCAGTTTTTTTAGTGCAACGGCATCGCGATTTGGTGCTAGGCGATAGAGACTTAAAAAGCTTAAAAAGATAATACCCGCCAATACAGGCCATCTGGCCCACAGTGCAACCGTTTCAGCCACTTGAGGAAAAGGGAAATAATTCGCTGCTACAGGGATGATAGCAATAGAAGACACCGCTATCATCAAGACGACTACTGCACCAAAGGTTAGGCTCACTGCTCGAATCGTGCCTTGTATAAAGCTGCGCTCTTGGGTGATATGAAAAGCGAGATTGACAAGGGCAATTAAAGATTTGATGCCTTTGGAGCCAGCATAAAGGGCAAGTAAGGTCGATATGATCAGACTAAACGTCAGTGTGGATTTGGTATTAGAGACCAATTCGCTCAGGCGCGAATTGAGGACTTCGTACACTGTATCAGGTATAAACGGACGCAAAATGGAGATATGCTCCTGCATCTCAACGGGTGAAAATACGAGACCATAAATCAGCACAAATACCGCCATTGCTGGAAAGATGGATAAAAAACCAAAAAATCCGACACTGGCGCAATGTGCCCAAACATTAGTGGTATTCGCAATAGGCCACGTTTTTAATAAAGTTTGTAGCCAGTTATTTATCGATTTGGACGTTGGTTTTTTCATAAAACAATGATTCACTATAGTAATAGTATGGTTTATTGAGCGTTATTTTTTGGTAGCGTCATGCTGATTTGGTATATATCTTCGCTCATTAGCTTAGTAACACTTAAAATTGAAACGACGACATAGCGCTTACTCGTATACTTCATAAGCTTTCATATACAATCATCATTCAGTGTACAAAGTCGGCAGCTGGATATCAGCGGCATTAAGATAAGCGTTAAAAGCAAGCGGCGTACCGCAGCTCTGCATGAGTGCGGCCAATGACTGTACATAACTGTTGGCAGCTTGCGCTTGCTCAGTACGTGCTTTGAGCGATTGCGTTTGTGCTTGTACCACATCGACTGTGGTATTCACGCCTTCTTTTAGTCCTAAGCGGCGCAATCTTAAAACTTCTGCAGCCAAATCAACGTTACTTTGTAGCGCTTGATAGCGTGATTGAGCATTATTAACATCGTGCCAGTTTTTTTCTACCAGCAGTAGCAGGTTGTCGCTGACTTCAATCTCAGAAAGATCTGCCTGACGTATTTGAGCATTGCTTGATGCCAATGATGCGGTTTTATCCAGTCCGCCCCATAGCTTCCAACTGGCAGAGATACCAGCGACCCAGCTTGGGTCTTTTTCGAGCTGACCATAACCATATAGCAAGACGGTCGGCTTGTAGCCAGTATCTGATAATGCATGCAACTGCTGAGCCTGCGCGCGTTTGGCGGCGACCTTTTGTAATCCTGGATGATTATTCAGTGCCAAATCCTGAAAATAGCTGACATCCGGTAGGGGTCGGCTAGAGACAAATAATGGCGTCGTCGGTTTAATACGATAATCAGTACGTAGCAATCGCTGTAGCGCAATCATAGCTAAGCGAGCGTCATTATTGGCATTGACGGATTCGCTTTTGGCATCGGCAAGCGCAGACTGTGCTTCTAGTCTATCGACGCGCGAAATAAAGCCTTCTTCAAACAAGCGTTCTGCCATATGATCCGTTTGCTGCAAGGTATCGTAAGCATCCTCACGTAAGTAAGCGGCAATGATCGCCAATTGGGCCTTAAAATACCGTTCAATTAACGTATTATAGAGCTCGTTTTTATCAAGGATGCTATCGGCGACCGCTTCTTGGGTGCGTGCATCTGAGGCGCCAGTCAGTGCATCCGTACGCCCAGCGGTATAAATAGGCCAGACCACACCAAGACCTGCGCCCGTTGTCGATCCTGAGCGCTTAATATTATAAGAGTCTGGAATTCGCTCACCGACCAACTCCCCAAAGTTTGGTAAATCTGGCAGATCTGCAATCGGAGGAACCGCGTTATCAACGGTATTATTTACTTCGTTGACGATACCGTTTCTAAGAGACGATAGATCTATATCCTCATCTAGATGGTAAGCACTGGCAGAGACGCGCGCAAATACGAGGGGATTGTCGATGGTTCTGAGGGCGTCAGTTTGGTATTCGCTGGCAGCGATGGCTGCTTGATTGGCCGCCATTTTGGGCGAGACTTGAACCAAAAGCTTTTGCGCTTGTTCTAGGCTTAAAAAGCTAGAGACTTCTAATGGATAGCTATTATCCACGGCCTTATGTGTGATTGGATCGGTAAGGGTGTTTAATGCACTGTGCTCAGCATGAGTCTCTGTTAATGTATGACTAGGTGCCATTGCTGTCTGAGCTGTCTGAGCTGTCTGATTATTAATCTGACCATCGGCATCTACAATTTTTGTCACAGTCACCGGTGTCATGTCATCTGGTGATTCTATATTATCTGAGCCCGTGCTCGCATAAGTCACTATAGGGCCGCTCATGAGTGCAACTGTCATCATAGCAGTCGGTAGCGCTGATAAAGTGAATTTCATAAGTCACATAAGCCATTAATTAGAATGTAAGGTATTATAAAATAACGGACAGCATCAATAGATTTTATCGCTCAGAATATAAAGCGGTCATACTATTATAAACGATTTGCTAGTGAGCGAATAAATGATGCTGAAATAAAGTATTTGTACTGAAATATCAGAATGCTTTTTAATAAAGTGCGTGCTAATACGAAAGCGCTAAAAACGCATCGTTCAAAATAAGGCGTACACTGTAGAGCCACAACGGTGACGGGTCAATGCTCAGTATTCTGCTATTCTCTATTGTGTCATCCCTAGCGGTATGATAGAGGCTTGAGCTGTTTTTTAAATATTCGTTTATAAGTAACATCATAGCTTAGAGCTAACCAATTTAAATCAACGTGCTTTTATTTTTATCATTAAATAATTTGGCCAATCATTTATAAAATATACAGTGATTGATTAGCAGCAAACAATGAATAGCCACTGGTTTTCATCAAATAGAACCAACAATATCAGTAGAGGGTATGCGTAATGGCAGGATATATTTTGGCGTTAGATCAAGGGACAACATCGAGTCGAGCGATATTATACGATGATCATGCACGCCCTATTAAGATGGCACAACAGCCAACAACGCTGCAAACGCCAAAAGCGGGATTTGTTGAGCAAGACGCACAGCAAATCTGGCAAACTCAGATCAGCTGTGCGCATGATGTTATCAATCAGGCAGGATTGCTTGCCACTGATGTCACCAGTATCGCGATTACCAATCAACGCGAGTCTATTGTCATGTGGGACAAGCAAACAGGCAAACCGCTCGCACCCGCTATTATTTGGCAAGACAGACGCACGGCAAACTATTGCAAGACACTCGCTGCTGAAAGTGCCGACAATAGCATGAATAAAAGTGCCAATCATAATGATCTCAACAATGACCTTCAACATGATATGGCAGCGGAAGTACAACGCATCACAGGTCTGCGCTTAGATCCGTACTTCAGTGCCAGTAAAATTGCTTGGCTGCTCGAAAATAATCCCAAAATCAGCGTACGTGCTAGTAAAGGTGAGGTTGCCGTTGGCACCATCGATAGCTGGCTGATTTACAAGTTAACTGGCGGCGAGCACGTCATCGACGTGACCAATGCTTCTCGTACTTTGCTATTTGATATTCATAAATTGGCTTGGTCAGAGACGCTTTGCGATCGGTTTGCCATTCCTATGAATATATTGCCTAAGGTACTGCCATCTGACGGTGATTTTGGTAAAACCAAAAAAGGCCTATTTGCAAAGCAAATACCCATTCAAGCGGTGCTCGGCGATCAACAAGCCGCGCTCTTTGGTCAAGGCTGTCTCGATGCTGGCATGGCCAAAAACACCTATGGCACAGGTTGCTTTATGCTGATGAATATTGGTCAGCAGCCAAAACTGAGCGAGCACAAGTTGCTAACCACCATTGCATGGCAGCGAAAAATATCGCCAACTCGTCCAGACAATTTATCATTTGATCAAATCGTGCAATCAGGTAAGCGAATGCTACAGCCACCCAAAAAAGAAGTCACCTATGCTTTGGAGGGTAGCGTTTTTATGGCAGGAGCTATCATCCAATGGCTACGTGACAATTTAGGTATGATTCAACAAAGTAGCGATGTCGAAGACCTAGCTCGCCAAGTAGACAGTAGCGAAGATGTGGTGCTATTACCTGCCTTTACTGGATTAGGTGCGCCTTACTGGCGTTCTGATATCAGTGCCAGCATCACTGGTATGAGCCGCGGTACTACCAAAGCCCATATTGCCCGTGCTGCGTTGGAAGCAGTTGCCTATCAGACTTATGATGTGCTCATCGCCATGCAAAAAGACAGCCCTCATCCCTTGACTGAGCTGAGAGTAGATGGCGGCGCGGCAAATAATGATTTGCTGATGCAGTTTCAGGCAGATTTGCTAGATGTTCCGGTGCTACGTCCAAGAGACACGGAGATTACGGCAAAGGGTGCAGCATTACTCGCTGGTTTAAAGACTGGGCTTTACGATGAGTCAACTATGAAAGCCTCATGGCAAGTAGATCGTACTTTTGAGCCAAGCATGTCTATTGATGCTCGTGAGCAACACCTTGATAAATGGCAACGTGCCATTGCAAGGTCATTAATGCAGATATAGGGTTGATTTTTATAGTAAATTTATCAATGCTAATCTCTTATGATTACCCAAAGTATGAGCGCACCGTACATGGTCGTCATAAAGATACAGGCTGTAACGCAATGCAATCGCAATACGGACACAGTTTACATAATCAGGCTATCTGTCTCTACCTATAAGTTTCTATACTTCAGTTGGATTTAGCAAGATCGCTAATCTTTTAGCAAATAAATAATTCAACAAATAATAAATAATTTAGGGACAATACTATGAGTAACCATGACGCTATCGATCGCAGTGAAGTAAAAAACATGTCTAAAGAGACAAAAGAAGATTTGAATGCAGACATCATCACGGGTGAGCCAGGCTCACATCCAGTAGGTACAGGTATTGGCGGTGTAGGCGGTGCAGCAGCAGGTGCAGCCATCGGTACAATGGCAGGTCCATTAGGAACACTAATTGGTGGTGCTATTGGTGCTATCGTTGGTGGCGGCGCAGGTCATGCAGCAGCCGAAGCCATCGATCCAACACACGAAGAGGCTTACTGGCGTGCAGAATATGCAAACGCTGACTACCATAGAGAAGAGTATGACTTTGATCGCGATATGCACCCAGCGTACGCAGTAGGCTATGCAAACCGCGCTCGCTATCCAGTAGATGCACGTTTCGAAGATCATGAAGCTGACTTAGAGCGTTCATGGCATGAAGTGAAAGGTGATTCTCGTTTGGCGTGGGATGAAGCGCGTCTAGCATCACGTGACGCATGGCATCGTGTATCGTAGTACATATTTTACAAAAAAGTTAAATGTTAAAAATATTTAAGAATATGACTACTGTTTACTCAATGACTTTAATAGATAGCCAGTTTGATAGGCGATCGGTCTTTTAAAAAAGCTGACAAGAGATTACTATTTCGTTGCTGAAAATAGATTGATTGTACGATTGGTTCTATTAATGACTTTGACCAGCAGTATTTATGTTATTTTAAAACTTCCAAAGTCAACCTTTGGAAGTTTTTTTTGGCATAAAATTTGCTATGAATCTATATGTATGAATATAATATAATATAAGAAAAACAGGGGATTTATGACTAATAATGACGGTAGTAAACAGTTTTATATTGCCACAGCTAATTTATTGAACTTTGCTAACCCTAATCGCATTTATTATGAGAATGCCCCAACTTATGACAATAGAGCCTATGAGCATAAGCTAAGTGGTCTGACAGACCTACTGGCTAAAGCACACGCTGATATTATTGCAGTACAAGAAGTATGGGATAGCAATGCACTAGAAGCACTAGCTGTCTCACTAGGATTCAAACCAGAGCAGGTGGTCATTCCGCTTGCAAGTAATGATACTGCAAGCCCATATACTCAAGGTAGAGGCGCACAGGATACGCCAGCCGTTGGTATTATTAGTCGATTTGAGCAGTTAGAGACGACCTTATTAGAGGAGATTGCACCAAAAGCTGTGATTGATATCCCTGATATCGGGCCTCATCAGCATTTTAATCGTCCACCTTTGATATTGCGTGTTGACGCATATGGTCAACCGATAACGATCATCACGGCGCATCTAAAAAGTAAACGTGCGTTTTTCTTACGTGACGAAAATGGTCACCTATTAGAAGACATGGATGATCCAAATATCCGTATTCGTGCCAAGCTTCGCAGTTTGTGCATGCGTGCTGCAGAGGCGGCATCTATTCGTATGTCGGTTATGGAGCGTTTGCATCACACGCGTGAGCCATTGATACTGCTTGGCGACATGAATGATGTGACTGGTAGCGTAACGACCCAGCTGATGACTGAGACTGGCGAGGTTAATTATGATAAAAGTATGCGTGATGTCGCACTTTTTGACGCCGCTCGTATTCAAGCTCGCTACGGTTGGATGAAAGATGTGGCTTACACCCATATTCATCAAGGTATGCCAGAAGTGATCGATCAGTTATTTGTCTCAGAAGAGTTCTTACCTGATAGCAAGTTTTCGCTCGGTCAGGTCGAAAGAGTTGATTATTTCAATGACCATCTTAAGTGGGATTATTCAGATAGGGTGACTGATCATGGTATTATAAGAGCGAAAATTAAACTGAATGATTAACTTCATAAAATTAGATAGTTAACTCTAGTAGAGTGTTAATCGATACATTAACTTTTAACCCATTCATGTCCCTTGCTTGATAGTGTACAAGCGTTTATGATGCCTCCTCATTGAGGTTAGTAGCGATAATATTGGCTTTGTATTACAGTCAATGAATCGTAATCCGGTCACTTAGGATGAATACTATTCGATGAAGATTATATTTATAAAATAGGGCGTAACATTAAGAGACTTATAATGAGTGATAACAAAGACGAAAAAATTGAAGATGTGTTGGTAGACTCGGAACTGGCAAAAAAACTTGTACCAAACAAGTTTAAGTTTACCAGTCAGCAGGGCCGCGCACGTCGTCAAAAACTTTTGGCTGGTGCCAAAAAGTTGAGTGAAACACAAGCCATCAATGATATTACTTTGGCAGCTGTGTGTGAAGAAGCAGGCATACCAAGAGCTTCTGCTTATCATTTCTTCCCTAACATTGAAGCAATATTTTTAGCATTGCGTTTTTTGAATGCGATTGAAATATTAGAGATGGTAGAAACCGTTGATATCGGTAACTACGATAGATGGCAAGGATATTTAACCGCGCTGATTGATCAGTGCGTGACAATATTCCATAACGATGAGACCAAAGCCAAACTCATTTATGACACCAATACGCCTGATTTTGAAGGTGATGAATTTGGCGAAGATATGGACCATCAAATTGTTGACTTGGTCTATAAGCGTTTATCAGAGCGTTATGAGATGCCAAATTTTGAGGATATCCAAAACACGTTATTGATTGCTTATAGCATTGTTAATGCGATATTTACCTTGTCTTATCGTCGTCATCAGAATATCACTGAAGACTATATTCAAGAAGCAAATACAGCATTTATCGCGTACTTACGCTGCTATCTACCAGAAAAACTACCACGTAAAAACCGCTAATTTTATCTATATTAGACATAAAAAAGCCGACAAATCTGTCGGCTTTTTTATATCTGTCATTTAGTAAGGCGCTTTAATTATCAGGCGTTAGATCTTGTCCGCGGCAGATATCATCACTGGCATCTAAAGGCGCATACTGCTTGTAGTAGCTGACGATAGATTGCTCTAAAGCCACGTTAGTCTGTGAATCGTGAGCATTCACATAAGCTTCGCGTGCTTGCTCAAGCCAACGGTCTGCCATACGAAAATGTATGCCTGATTCACGCCAACCTCGCTTACATTGATTGGTCGCCGCCCAAATTAATGCCACTTCACTAAATGCCATCTCACGTGGCGCTGACTCTATACCGCCACTGTCTTTTAGCGCACTCAGCGTGGCCCATAGATCAGGTCGCATTAGAGCAGAGGTAGTAGGGATGTCTTGCTGTAGTTTGATGTTTTGTGCTGTATTATTTTTTAGTGCTTGTAGTATAGACTCGGCCATTTCTACTGCTAATGGGCCAGCAGCTGAGCGGCTATTCATACTGTCTTGGTGGATCGCATAAGTAAGCCATGCTTGCGCTTTGTAAGCGAGGTACTGCTGATGAGCAGTTTTGTCTTTTTGCTGATAGGGCTGTAGTTGCTCAACCATACAGTTGAGTACACGTTGCTGTGTGCTTTGATATTTATAAGAAGGCGTTTGAGCTTGAATATCATTACGACAGTCTATTGTATTATCTACCCCATCGATTTGAGCCGTATTAATAGCGATGTTATCTTGTGCTGAAGCAAGGGATGCGACACTCAAAAGTAACAGTGCTGAGAGTGCAGTATGTACTGGTTGTTTATAAGCAACAGTTTTGATAATAGCTTTAAACATGATGCAAACCTTATATGAAGGTAATGAGTGTGGGTATTTACCATTATTAGGGCTGACTCTGCGACTCCTTTCTAATCGCTTATTATACTGCCATTAGACAGGAGTTAAGACACTATCATTGGCTTACAAGGTAGTTGTGTTAACTTGCGTAGAGTCACTATTTAAACGCTTGTTCTTACGTGGGTCTTCACGCTTGAATAGATTTTCATCAAACTTGAAGCGCAATCTAAAATAAGCCCCTTCTTGAGTACTGTCGTCGTAGGCGATGTCTTCATCTTCAAAGCCCATGAAGTTATAGCCAAGTGACAACCAAAGATTGGTCATTGGGCTATAGCCAACTTCAGCACCCAACATATAAGCTAAATCATCTGCTTGCTTATTCCAGTAAGTACCCGCTTGCAAACCAACATCCCAACGTTCGCTAATATCGTAGAGACCGCGACCATAAACGGCATGAGCAGTGTTGTCACTGGTAATGTTGTCTGCTTCATATTCTGTATACTTACCCGCATAGCGACCAGACAAGGTTAGGGCACGCGTTGGATGGTAGTTACCATTCCATGACCAGACAGTGGTGTCTTTTTGATAAGTATCATCACCCGTGTTATTGTCATCCAAACGATACTCAAGCTTTGCAAGCATGTCTAGTTGGTTGCTGTCGTAATCACGATAAGCGGCACCAAGTTGGAAACGATTAATCGTGCGATCACCATCATTATAGTCGATGCGCGAATAGGTATCTTTAGCCAATAAGGTAATCTCATCGGTATAACGATAGGCAATACCTGCGCTACCCAGTAAAGTGTCGCTTGTTTCGCCCCAACGTTTCTCAACACGTCCTGATGCTTTGTAGTTTTCTTTGGCAAGATACTCAACGCCAAAACCTGCCGCAGTGGCGGTGTTGTTCTCTTCGCCTTCTAATGACTCAACGCGCTCAAGCAACGTATTTAGAGTCAGACCTTCTTGTACATACCACTTGTTTTTTAGACCGATAGCGGCTTCCGCTTCGCGTGCGCTAATCGCATCACGCATGCGGTATTCGCTATATACTTTACCGTCTTTCATATAATTGGCGTCAAAGCCAACAACGGTACGTTGACGCTCATCAGTATCATCAAGACCATAGCTACCAGACAAGCTATTGATCAAATCATGACGTGCATACAGACGACCCAAGCCACCGATTGGCGTCTCACCACCGATGGACGTCGCGTTACGTGAGCTATTTTCGATATCCTGCTCATACTCTGCAAATACCAAGCTATTATTTAGCTTGGGTAGGCGAGAAGTGATACGGGCACGAACCGTGGTGCCTTCGATATCTTTATCCGCATCACTAACGCCATTCAATGCTGATTGGTTGATAATGTCATCATTGAACAGCGTGTCGTCAGTAACATCTACCACGTCTGTGGCTGCTTGGTTATTGCGTGAGGCAGCAGTGGCATCTTGTTTGTAGTAACGCACACCGATTTCACCAACGACGTTTTCACTCAAACGTTGCTCGATACTGGCTTGTACGCCTTCACGACTCGCGTTAGTAGTATGATCCTTGGTACGTACACCTTCTAATTTCAACGCTGTTTTTTTGTCGTTGAATGTATGGATGACTTCTACGCCAGACTCCGTACGTCCAGCAGTAAGTGGTGATGCACCAGTAACAAACCCTTCATCTGCATCATTGTAATAAGCCTTGGCACGTGTGTCTTTCTTATTATCAAAGTCAAGCTCAACACGTAAGGCATTGCCCTCAACATTGTTATCGTCTAATTCTGTGGTGTTGATCTGATTACTTGGCTGAAAATTAGGGTTCTCAGCTTTGTTCATTGCGTATTCAGCGACCAGCTTTAGCTTGTCGTTGAACTTGATAACGCTATTGACACTAGCCAGCTCTTCTTTGTTCAATGGGTCGTCGCTATTGATGTAGCTACCACCGATAGAGATTTTATTAGTCAGTTGCTGTTTGGCAGCGATACCACCAACCAAATAGTCCTCACCACCTTCGTCGACCTCTACTGTGACACGAATATAGATAGGATTGCCTTCGAGATCTTGACTCGCAATCGGTGATTTCAAAAATAAGCTGCGGCTAATCGGGTCTATCTCATAATCAGCAAAACGAGTCAGCGTCTCACGGCTGATGATAAGACCGGGATTGTTGGCATCACGAGTGATAACTTCGACGATTTCAGAGTTTTCTAGTACCGCGTCAAAGTTCTCCGCCAATGGGTAGGGACCTGAAATACCTAAGCCGCGAGTCTCATTAACGCGCTGGCTAGTGCTGGTCTCTGCCAAAAATGCAGTCACGCGGGTATTATTATCTTCAAATTGCGCCTTTAGACCAGTCAATGTACGGTTGTACTGACCCAGTTTGATGCCTTCATCATTGTCAATTTGTGTTTTTAGATCGCCATACATAGCAAACGAGCGGCCTTTGTCTAGACGCACATAGAGCTTGCTGGTTGATTGCGCATCAAAGCCCTTAGCCGATGAGTCACCATAGACAGGATAGTATTCGCCAGGCTCGATATCACGGAATAATCGCTCGCCTTTTTTGTCACTGTCATAAGCCAGCGTCAGCAAATAGTCGCCGCGTACTTTGCCTTTCAAGAACATCGCCGCACGACCAGATGCGGTATAGTCATCATTACCGGCAAAATCATTCAGCTCTTGTTCAAAGGCGCCTTGAGCATCTGTAATACTGCTACCATCAAAGTCTTTGAGTGAGATAGCACCTTCGACGATACCCACAGCAATGAGTGGACGCAGCTTAGCCGTGAACTGTAGTGGAATTACTTGCTTATTGTTTCCAGTGTTGATGACCAGCTCCCCTTTGCCAGGTGCTGTTGGCGCAGTGATAGGAATGAGCAGCTCGCCGCCACTGACGGTTACTTGTATGCCTGCTTGGTCTTTGTTGGTGTCGGGTAAATTGATACGACCGATATTGGTATCTAAAGTGATGGGGGTATCGGCAATAAAGGGTAGGTTACCCAAATCTTTTAGGCTAATGACCACTTGATATTCGCTGAAGCCATCAGCTTCGACAAAGATGTCTTGGGTACGATAGTCAATGCGTTGCAGACTATCAGGGGCAATCACCTCGATACTTTGTTCGGAAATAATGCTACCTGTGACATCGGTTGCGACGCCGCGCAAAGTATTGCGGCCACGGTTGAGGGCCACGGCATAATAGTCGAAAGCCGTGACTTGCTGTTTTTCTTGCTCAGCGGTCTTGCCAATTTGACTATCAGATATGGCTTTGCCATTGACGTAAAGTGTGAAGCGACCTCCAAGCGGTGCCTGAACTTGCACCAACTGCTTATAAGTAGCCAGCTGTTGTCCGGATTGTAGATTGAGAAATAAGACCTCGTTATTAGGTACTTTTTTGAGGTATTCTTCAAGCTCGATGGCTTTTGGTGGCGTGATGGTGCTCACACTCATTTTTATATGCGGTGTGGTGCTGTTGGTATCTGCTATGATGGCTGAATCGCAATTTAAGCCGCTATCTAGGTCATCGTTAGATTTGCAGCCACTAGCATCAATATTATCGTTATAGTCGCGGTTGTAGTCTGGCTCTAGGGTCAGATCACGCTTAATTGCCTGCTCTAGGGCATCGTTTTTGGCATCAACTTGCTTGCTACGTGCAAGAAGATGCTGGTTTAAAAGTTCTGTGCTGTCGCCCATGCCGCCAACGATAGCAAAATCTGCACGATGTAATTCGCCATATTTTAAATCGACAAAGCGGCTGCCTGCGTCACCAGCATTACGACTGCTTTGGGTAATCAGATGTGTACCAACAGGTAGTGTTGTACGGTCGACTTTGAGCACATGAGTTTTGGCGCTGACACCGTAGAAGTTATATTTACCTTCAGGATCGGTCACAATGAAGTTACCGTTTTCCATGTAAATGCGTACGCCCGCCACACCTAGCTCGCCATCATCTTTTTGCTGGATGCCGTCGCGGTTGATGTCATGATATAGTTTACCGATGATGATACCGTCGGTATTCATTACGCCGCGATCAACATCGACATGCCATTGCGCCTCTCTTGAGCTTAGGATTTGGTCGTTATTCATGCGCGTGGTGGCAACAGCACGGTTGACTCCATCGCCACCCAGCGCTGATGACCCAATCAAAACGCGATAGGTAATCTCTCTGCTCGTACCTTGAGGTAAGTCTCCCAAGTGCAGCACTTGGTATTTGCCTTCTGCCTGAAACTCTGTGGTTTGCATGCTATTGATAAGCAAATCGTTATCCGCATAGCGTACACTGCCTTTCACATATTCAAAGCCGCGCGGTAGGGCATCCTTTAGCTGTACGTCATAAGCGGTAGCTGCGCCATTATTGGTGATATTAATAGTGTAATTGACATAGTCACCAAGCGCTGCCGATTTGAGATCGCCTTCTTTTTTGACTTGTAGGCTTGGGTTGTTATCGACAATACTAATCTCGCTGCTGTAACCACTGATATTGGTGGTAAAGTCGCTTTTGCTCGGCGTCTCATCTAAACTGACAGACGGATCGATACACGCAACCAATTTAGCTTGTAATGTATCGCCAGTCATCGTTTGGATAATGCTGTCTTTAATAGCATTGGCATTTTTTTCGGTCGGTGCTGACAGACGGTATTTGCCGGTATTATTACCCGTCTCAACACCTTTCAATGAATAAGTGTCGCCCGTAGTAGGTGAGGTGATGGTCACCCAAATTTGATCAGGCTTATCCGCCTGCACATTACATTGCGCGTAACCAGCTTCAAGATATACATTATCATTGATTTGTGTGCTGCTTTTGTCAGATAAAAAATCTGGGGTGGTAAAGTGTACGCCGGGGGCAACAATGACGAAGCTGTCTTTTACTGAGGCGGTTACTGAGCTGTCTTCTAATACTGTTGCGCCAACTTTGATGTCGGTGCTGCTACCATCACTGGAATTGCTATTGGTGACGGCTTGAATGATTAAATCAAGACGCTCACTTTGTCCCAATTTGATTTGGTCAAGACCTGTGATAAGGCGGTCACTTGCATCAATAATGCCGTTTTTATTAAGGTCTTGATAGACTTCAAAGCTCGATAGGCTGCTTGGGTAGTTAAAATTTAGATTAATAGTAACCGCATCATAGCCCATGTTGGTGATGGTGTTTTTCCAAGTAACTTTGCTACCTGCCATGACAGTTTGTTTGCTGCCAGCGTCAAAAGATATACTGTATTGGTCAGCATTGACAGTTTGTAGTTGGACGGTATTTGATGCCACGCTCAAGGTGGTTTGTGTGTCGTTAATAGTATAGCGCGCATCTGCAGTGTTATTGATAGTATCAATTATCACAGGTGCTGCAAATGCAGAATGTGATTGCATAAGCAACATAGCTACTGTCAAAGCCGATAGCTTAGCTACTAAATGAGTAGACGGGACAATGCAGTTTGATATCATTATGCGTGCCTATGCAATCAAATCAGAGAATACAGCGACAATCATCATTATTTTCATCGCTATGAGGTGGGTAGACTGTCCATAATCTATGCTATGGACAGTCTGATATTACAAATTATCAAGTCTTATGGCGTAGTACCATCTGGGTTGATTTTCACAGCAAATACCATTGCCGCGTATGTTTGTGGCGCTAGTGTGGTTACGGTACCATTTACTGCCGTACCATCATTATTGGCGGCACTGTATTTATTAGTTGCAGGTATCGCGGTAGCATTTGCCACATCGTCTAGCCTGATAGCGTATGCAGGAGTCGTGCTGCTGCTAAGCACCTGCGCTTTATTGTTAAAGCGGTCGGTGGTATCTTTAATCACGACATTGTCAAAGCTAAAGCGTGCATCAGTAGTTGCGAACTGGTTGAACGCTGTGATTTTGTACACAATGCAATCACCAGGTTTTGCCGCTACTGGTGACTGGGTAAAGGTCAATGAAGCTGTTGCTGAGCACGTGGTGTTTAATGCTTGTTCTTTAATTAGACCTAAGCCTTTGACTGTGGTGGTGTTTTGTACTGAGCGATCACCGACGGCTGGCGCGTCTTGACCACCGACCACTAGGTTAACGGTTGTAGTTTCTGTTGAGTCAAGCAGTGCATTAGAGGATGACACGTTATACTGGATGGTTACGCTTGAATTTGGTGCCATACCTGTCCATGCTGGTGCGCCATCGACAGGCGTAGCGGTAGATAAGTCGTATTCACCATTACCATTTTTAACAAGAGTGTACGTTGCATTTGGCGTTGCTGGATTGTTATCCGCATCATAGACAATACGTACACTTCCATCAACTTGTGTAATCTTGTCGTTCGCACCCTCAGTGATGGTGAATTTGATTTCACCTGCCTGATCACCTTCAGTTTCTTTACCCGTGTTTTTAATCACAGCGGTTTGCGTGATTTGTGTACCTGTGGTGGTTGTGGTTGGGATTTGTTTACTACTTGGTGATTCGAGGTTTATGGCACGTTGGTTTGCCACCAAGGGTGCGGTCGAATCGCCACCGATCGCATTGTTCGCAGTACCGTTAATGACTTCACTGTCATCTGTTGATGGGTAGAAATTAGCAGTATTTTGATTGGTGTCTGTTGGATCAGTGGTATCATAAATGACCTGACCGCCACCCAAATCAAGCGTTGCGACCGCATGATTGACTGTGCTCTTCAAATTGGCAAGGTTTTCTTCTGAGTCTTTTTGCACATCAAAGGTAATGATAGCTTCTTGACCTGGTGCTAGGTTAAGCAAAGTCACACGAATACTGTCTTGTTCAAAACCTGTGCCTGCCCCATTAGTACCTGCAACGATGGTAGCGTTGTTGCTGGCGCTTAGGTTTGGTTGCTCGGCAAGACGTAAGCCTGCTGGCAGGTTGTCAATCACTACGATGTTATTTGCGGCTGTAGCATACGCGGCACGCTCGTCGTTACGAACTTTGATGGTGTACGTCACTTTCGAGGTTGGGTCGTTTAGGTTTAGCGTGCTGCTGACCGTGCTAGTAATCTTAAACACAGGTACTTTAGTTGTACTGTTGTTGATGTTGGTTAAGGTCGCTTTGGTAGTGTCTGCACTACTGAAGAAAGTACTGACTGCAGATAGCGTTAGATTCTGGGTGTCGCCGCCCACGTTCCCCGAGGTTTTTGCCGCGACAGAGATGTCTGCATACTCGTTCGGGCGTAATGTAATGGCGCGGCTTTGGAACTCAGTACCCGTAACCGTTGTCGTGCTCTTCGGCGTGCCATCAGCATTGTAGATGGTGTACGTGACGTTGCTCGTTGCCAAGTCATAAGCACCGCTGCCTTGTGGGCTACCTGGGATGTTGCCACCTTGAGCTAGGCTTAGAGTATAAGTGTCTTGAACGTTACCTGAGTTGGTCAAGGTATGGTTAAAGGTCACAATACCTTTAGGAGTTACGGTAAGCCCCTTGTTATAGTCATCAGTCAAGTCGCCGTCATCATTCTTAGCAACTAAGCTGAACGCCGCGCTTTGGGTGATGTTTACGGTGACTTTGTTTGACTGTACAGGGTTCTGTGCGACACCAGCGATGCTGTAGGTCGCTGTTGCAATGTTGTCAATGGTCGGCGTCGAGTCAGCGGTAGACTTTGCCGCGTTTGCAGTACCAGCCAAGCCGAACGCGCTGATAACGCTGACGGCTAGTACGGATTGTTTGAATAAACGTTTACTCATGGGTTGGTTCTCCTAGGTGTCTGACACAAAATAACGGTTGGGTTTAGTTAACGACAGTATTTAGAGCAACGTCTGCTGACTTATTGGCAGGTAGCCATTTGATGTTCCAGCGAAGTGCTTTGTATTCTGACAATGGGACTTTCACCAGTTTGCCATTTACCTTGCGCATTAGCGGCATGTCGGCATAGTTTTTACCGTCTGTGCTTGCTTGTGCGCTGGCAGGAGACACTTCACCAGTAAAAGTCATATTCGCAGGAATAGGTAAGGTGACTGCAAGATCACTGATGTTTTGATTGGTAGTATTGGTGTAGTTTGCTTTGTATTGAATCACTGTACCTGCTGGTGCATTACGTACCGAAGTGTAGCTGACTTTGCCATCTGCGTTTTTAGTAACCTTATTGGCGGTTAGCTCCATTTGCAATGCGTCAGCAGCATAAGCACTATTGAGCAATACAGTAGAGGCGACAATCGCAATCAGAGCGTGGCGTAAACGATAAAACGGCTTCATACGAGATTCCTTGTTTAGTTCATTATTGTCAGACACAAGCCAGATAACTTCCTGTAAATATGGACAATCAATAAATAAACGTTGATTGATAGTAGTGAGCATTTATTATGGCTGGCATTATTACAAAACAATTACATACAGTCACTAAAAAAATGACAAAAGGTAGTTTCAGGTGGGCAAATGGAAACACCTCAATAGTGCCTATTGAGGTGTTCTTATCAAAAAAATAAAATACTAAAGTTAATTCATTAAGTTGATTTATGGGGTGCTGGTCGTGGTGCCATACTTGCTATTAAAATAAAGCGAAGCTTTGGTCGGCACTGTTGTGGCTGTAGGCACTTTGACCAAATCAAACTTGTCTGACACGATAGTACCGTTGTTGCCCATAACAGCTGAAGTATTGCTGCTCTGATAAACATTGCTAGGATTACCTGTTGGCTTTGGTAACTGAAAGGTCGATATAACGGGTGCTGTTTGCAATATATCTTTAATCTGTACATCGACGATATCAATATGCCCACGGTTATAAGCATCAATCTTATAAGCGATACAGTTACCAGGTTTGACGTTGTTGGCAGCATTCATACTAAAGCCAGTATTAGGATCATTGGTGTCACCGATACTTGTATAATTGAGCGATGCGTTGCATTGATGGACGTACTGAGATTTTTTTAATACCAGCGTCGCGTTTTGTGATTTTAGCTCACCAAAATCAAGATTACGCGTAATAACCCCAGACGTATTTTTTTCTGTTTTGTAGTCGTAGACATTTGACGCTAGCGTTACTTCTCTACTGTCTGCAGTAGTGTCTATCGGATATTCCCAAGTATTGGGCTCTGTCTCAATAATACAGACTTTGGTCTTATTCAATAGCACATTTGGTAATACCGTAAAGCTGTATTGGCCTAGTGTACTTGCAGCGTTTGAGACCGTTTGCGGGTTGGCAGATGTCGTAGAGAGATTGTTACCGCTACAATCAGTCAGTCTGACTTGTAAGCCACTGACATAAATGCCAGATTCGTTGCTATCAAATACGCCGTTAGCATAATTGCCATTGCCCGTAAAGGTCGCTGAAGTGTCATACTGAGTACTGCTACTAGCAGTAATCCCACCGTTGTCGTTAAAGACAAAGCCTGAGAAGTTATATGTAGCAGGACTGTTAGTAATCGTACATGTGATTTCATCGCCATAGTTGACATTGGCGAGCGTAAATGAGCGAGTTTTGTTTGTCGCGTCATAGCTCATAGCGACAGTGGGCATAACCGTTGTACTATTAGTTGTAGCGTTGGTACAAGCATAAGTCGCGTTGTAGTTTGCTACATCACCAAGAGTTGTACCATTAATTACATTTTCAGTAATAGTATATGTTGTAGATTCGGCTAAGCTTAACAGATCACTAGTACCATTAGTAATGGTGTTAGCAGTACCGGTAGTGGTAAAAGTATTAGCATCTAAAGCGTTTCCAGTAACTTTTATCTCAAATTGATCACGTTTAGTATCAGTATCATTGACTCGGCTAGCGCTTAGTGATTTTTTTACGATAAGTTTTGGCGGTGCTAGGCAGAAATAAAAATCAGAATAGCCGACAACATAAGCACCAGCAGCAGTAGAAGCAGATCCTACAGATGGGTTGCCATGTGTAATAGCAAAAGGTGTTTGCGCAGACTTATAGCCCCAGTCTATATTGAAATTACAAGGACTAACCGTATTGCAGTTATCCCAAGCAGTACCTGAAATGGTTTGATTACCATTAGAGAGCTGGAATGGCTTGCTCTCTATTCTCGAAAAAACACCGCCAGGAGAAGCTAGTGATATCGACTCTATATATTGTCCGGCTTCGTTAGCGTCTAGATCTTGAACAACGAAACCATATTTGGATACAGGCTTGTTGATAGTGGCTGTCAGCCTATGATCAATATTTGTACGAAAGCTATTGTGAAACATATTTAATGCATTAGAGGTTGTATTCGTTACATCAACAGAAGAGGGGTAGCCTGAAGCCAAATTAACAATATTTGTGAAAGAAAGTTTGAACTCTGTTTTATTAAAAGTATATGTTTTTTCTAGTTCACCAGATGTCCAACCAATTGGTAGTGTCTCTTTAGGAGTATAGCTTGGAGGGTTACTACCAATATAGAACATCTTATGCCCACTCGGACAGCTAGCCGGTGCTACAGGAGAGCCACCGCTAAATATAGAGGTAACGGTATTAGTATCACTTGCACTCTTTAGTTCTAGATTGCTTGCTTGTATAGTAGCAGTGTTGGTAACTGTTGACCCTTCGGAGGCTGTTATTCTAGTTGGCACTTTTATACTATAAGTCTTTCCTGTCGCAAGACTTGAGATAGTAAAACCGCTTGTACTTTCCAACTGCGTTTTGGTTGGTGCTGTGGTGCAAGTGTTGGTATTATCTGTCGTATCACAGGTAATGTTGTCTTGTTTGGTAAGACCAGTAACAATCGGATCTTTTAAGATAATATTGGATAATGGCGTATTACCATTATTAGTCACTTTGATAATATAATTTGTAGTGCTACTTGTACCTATACTGGATATACCGTCATCTTTGGTAATTTCATATGATGCGGGCTGATAGCAATAGCTGTCTAAACGAAAGTCAATTATTCGACTGGTGATATTGGTACTTACATCATTATTTGTATTGGTATAGATTATCTTTACTGACTTTACAGGCTCACTAAAAACTACCGATCCTTGACAGGTGGATTCTAGAGTGCTTCCACAGTTAAAGTCTGTACCTAGTCGTAAGCCTTCCCCATTGGTATTGATGACGCTAGAGTTAGCTATCGTCTGAAATACACCACTTATAGGAGCATTACTTTGCGTGGTCCCGACAAACTTGACATTATCATCCCAATAACTGCTTGTACTAGTTAATTTATCAATATCAAAAACGCTGAGGGCGACTTTGTTCAAGAAAAGAGGTTCGCTGGTTGAACTGTTTTGAAATTCTAGTGAGATTTCATTGCGAACTGAGGTATTAGCCGCGCTTCCAGTAAACCTAATGGCAGTATAGCTACCGCTAGTTAGCGTAGCAACGCTACTGCTCCTACTGTTATTAAAATCAGCAATACTCATCTTGATTCTTAGAGGGACTGAGACAGATGATCCGTTTGTGCTCTCACTAGATACAGTTTGATAGTTACTACTGCTAAAACTCGTGACAAGATTATTATAACTAGAATTAGTTAAAATACCTTTAGTTGAGCCAGCAGGACAAGTGGTAGCAGAGCCATTATTTAGAGTAAGCGCATGAGATGAGATGCTCATCAATGACAATATTACAAAGCCTATCAAATTCAGTATTTGAGATTGATACTTACTGGAGGAAAAAGCATTCATTATATTTGAGGGTTTTTTAGCTTTATGCATGTCATTCTTCCTAAGAATCAAGGTTGCTCAGTCAATATGGAGCTTAACTATACTTATACAAATATACCAGTATGAGATACTAATAAGCAATTTATGTTAAATCCAGTGCAAAGTTCCTAATGGTCGATTTAGCATGACAGGAAGTATATTTTGGTTAAGGAATTACACATAGCTGTCTTTTGAGTAAAGAGACACACTGTTTTTATTATCATTTTTCAAAAAACTAATCATTATTTATTTAAAAAATACTTGTTATTTATCCATTTCTCTACAGCCATAAACAATTGCCTCGCAAACGCTTATAATAGAGTGTCAAAATCATCCATGACTGAATATACAGGGACAACAGTATGATCTGTTTCGTAGTTTCGTCCATTTGACGCATATGTCAATTCTCAGTGGCACTATTTTGTATAATCTAGCTGTACCTCACCTTATGAAACAAGGGAATGCTTGGACATAGCAAGGAAGTCATAAGTAAACCGATATCTCACTTCACACCAGTATTTAACAAAGCCCTACCTTATAAATAGGTAGGTATGACTGATATAAAAGGATCGACAACAATGAATTATTACAAGGATGCTGATAGCACCGAGACCAAAGAGTGGTTACAAGCCTTTGAGTCTGTTCTCAAACATGCAGATAAGGATCGCGCTCAGTTTCTTCTAAAAGCCTTGTACAATATGGCTGTTCAAGAAGGGCTACCATTTAATAGATTGGATACCGCGTATATTAATAGTATCGCTGTTGAAGACGAGCCAATGTATCCAGGCGATCTTGGTATGGAGCGTAAGATTCGTGCGTTGATTCGTTATAACGCTTTGGCAATGGTGATGCGTGCCAACAAAAACGATGATGATTTGGGTGGTCACTTAGCGTCATTCGCCTCTAGTGCCACGCTTTATGAAACAGGATTCAACCATTTTTTCCGTGCGGCAAGTGATCACTTCGGTGGTGACATGATTTATTATCAAGGTCACTCAGCACCAGGTATCTATGCACGCTCTTATTTAGAAGGTCGTCTAACCGAAGATCAGCTTGATAACTTCCGCCGTGAAGTGGGTGGTAAAGGCTTGTCAAGCTATCCACATCCATATTTGATGCCTGATTATTGGCAGTTCCCAACGGTATCGATGGGTCTAGGTCCGATCATGTCGATCTACCATGCTCACGTGCATCGTTATATGGAAAACCGCAAACTGTTAGAGAAAGAAGGTCGCAAAATTTGGGCATTCTTAGGTGACGGTGAGACGGATGAGCCAGAAAGCCTGGGTGCAATCTCTCTTGCTGGTCGTGAGAAGTTGGACAATCTGATTTGGGTTGTTAACTGTAATTTACAGCGTCTTGATGGCCCAGTACGTGGTAATGGTAAAATTATTCAAGAGCTAGAGTCGGTATTCCGCGGTGCTGGCTGGCGTGTGATTAAAGTCATTTGGGGTGGTAAATGGGATAGCCTGCTTGCCAATGATGATACTGGCGTGCTCAAACATCGTATGGAAGAAGTGGTCGATGGTGAGTACCAGCTATATGAAGCGCGTACGCCTGAATTTACTCGCAAAGAATTCTTTGGTAAATATCCTGAATTAAAAGAAATGGCTGATGCATTGACTGATGAAGACATTGCACGCCTAAACCGTGGTGGTCATGATCCACAAAAAGTGTATGCTGCGTTTAGCGAAGCGATGAAAACCAAAGGTCAGCCAACGGTCGTACTGGTCAAAACTGTTAAAGGATATGGTTTGTCTAGCACAACACAAGCGGTCAATAAATCGCATCAAATCAAGAAACTTGATCAAGAGGCGCTCGTTTATTTCCGTGATCGTTTTGATTTGCCATTTACTGATGAGCAATTAGAAACCCTACCATTCTACCGTCCTGAAGAAGGCTCGGCGGAAATGAAGTATCTAAAAGGTCGCCGTGAAGCATTGGGTGGTCATCTGCCAAACCGCCGTAGTGGACATATTCCACTGAATATCCCTGAGCTGTCGATATTTGATCGCGTACTAAAAGGCAGTAATGGTAAAGAACAATCAACGACGATGGTATTCGTGCGTTTGTTATCAGCTATGCTGAAAAACAAAGACATCCAAGATCGCGTTGTGCCAATCGTACCAGACGAAGCGCGTACCTTTGGTTTGGAAGGTATGTTCCGTCAATTGGGTATTTACTCTGCAGTTGGACAAAAATATACGCCAGAAGATAGCGAAGCATTGATGGGCTATAAAGAAGCCATCGATGGTCACATGCTAGAAGAAGGTATCAACGAAGCGGGTGCGATGAGTACTTGGATTGCCTTAGCAACCAGTTACTCTGTGAATGCGCTGCCAATGATTCCGATGTATATCTATTACTCGATGTTTGGTTTCCAGCGCATAGGTGATTTGGCTTGGGCGGCAGGTGACTGTCAGGCGCAAGGCTTCTTATTAGGGGCAACTGCGGGTCGTACGACTTTGAATGGTGAAGGCTTGCAGCATCAAGATGGTCATTCACAGATTTTATTTAACGTGGTACCAAACTGCGTGACCTATGATCCTTGCTATGGTTATGAGCTGGCTGTTGTCGTACATGATGGCCTACGCCGTATGTATGGAGAAGGCGAGCGCGTTTATTATTACCTAACGCTAATGAACGAAAACTACGACCAGCCTGCCATGCCAGAAGGCGCTGAGGAAGGTATCAAGCGCGGTATGTATTTACTTGAAGATAATGGCTCAACTCAGGTACAGCTATTGGGTTCAGGCGTGATCTTACGTGAAGTACAAAAAGCGGCTCAGATTCTAAAAGATGAGTTCAATATCACATCAAACGTTTGGAGTGTCACCAGCTTCAACGAGTTGACTCGTGATGGTATGGTTTGTGATGACTACAACCGTCTACATCCAATGGATGAAGAAAAAGTGCCATGGGTTACTGAGCAATTAGCACCGCACGAAGGTATCGTAGTTGCAGCGACTGACTACATGCGCAACTACTCAGAGCAGATCCGTGCTTGGTTACCAGACAACCGTCCTTATACCACACTTGGCACAGATGGCTATGGCCGCTCTGATACTCGCGAGAACCTACGCAGCTTCTTCAACGTTGATGCGGCTCACATCGTTGTTGCTACGCTTAAGCGCTTAGCGGATGAGGGTGAAGTCGAGATGCGTTTGGTGAAAGATGCAATTTCAAGCTTAGGTATCGATGCAGATCAGCCACCTGCATGGCACCAACAGTCTTATTATGATCATTCTCCAGATGCACCTGCACCAGGCAAAGTCAACCCAAGTCCTGTGCCTGAGTTCGTTGCTGAAGACGATGAAGAAATCAGCAATGAAGGCCGCGCTGAAGATCAAGCAGATGCGACCTTGCTCAATGACGGTGATGTCAAAGAATAATAATCATAAGACTAGGAGATAAAACATGGACATTAAAGCCCCCGATTTGGGTGTCGATAGTGCTGAAGTCAGCGAAATTATGGTAGCAGTGGGTGATGTCATCGCAAAAGATGACAACATCGTTCTGCTAGAGTCTGACAAAGCTTCAGTTGAAGTACCAAGCTCTGCTGCTGGTAAAGTCACCAAAATCAGTGTCGCAATTGGCGATCAAGTCAGCGAAGGCATGGTGTTGATTGAAGTAGAGAGTGCTGACGCAAGCGATGATAATGACGACACTGCCGAAGAAGTAACTGATTCAGAACAAGCAGACGATAATAATGAAGACGCACCTGTTGAAGATGATGCAGAAGAAGCGACTGATGATGCTGGCGAAGGCGCATCGACTACCCATGCACTGCCAGACATAGGCGTTGATGAAGCGCAAGTGGCTGAGATTATGGTAAGTGTAGGCGACACGGTCAGTGCCGATGAGTCTATCTTACTGATTGAGTCAGACAAAGCCTCAGTCGAAGTGCCTGCACCAGAAGCAGGTGTGGTCGAAAAAATCTTGGTTAATGCTGGTGACACTGTTGCCAACGGTCAAGACTTTATCGTTATTAAAGCGGCAGGTACTCCTAGGGCAAAACCGAAAGCGGATACTGCTAAAACTGAAGATAAAGCGGACAAGCCTGCACCGAAAACTGAAAGCAAGTCACAGCCAGCCCCAACAGGCGAGCCAAAGCAAGCATCTGCACCGACCTCAACTGCTGCGCCTGCGGGCAAAAAATTGAGCGAAGCGGAAGTGAATGAAAAGTTGGTTGATGTATATGCAGGTCCTGCTGTACGTAAACTGGCCCGTCAGCTTGGCGTGGATATCACACAGGTAAATGGTTCAGCGCTAAACGATCGCATTCTAAAAGAAGATCTGTTTGCGCATGTTAAAAACCGTTTGACCACCCAACAAGCCGCACCAGCTGCTCAGGGCGCTGTTAGCTCAGGTCTGCCAAAGCTGCCTGATATGAGCAACACTGAGATTTGGGGCGAAACAGAAACCCAAGATTTAAGCCGCTTGCAAAAAGTGTCAATCCCGCAGCTGAACTACAATACGTATCTACCGCAAGTCACACAGTTTGATTTGTCTGATATCACCGAAACTGAAAAACTACGCGGTGAGCTAAAAGGTGGCATGAAAGCGCAAGGTATTGGCCTGACTATTTTGGCCTTTATTGTTAAAGCAACTGCTTATGCTTTGACTCAGCACCCACGCTTTAACAGTCATTTGAGTGATGACAATACGCAAGTGATTTTGCGTAAGAGCGTTAATATGGGTATTGCGGTTGCGACTGATGACGGCCTAGTGGTTCCTGTGATTAAAAATGCACAGGACAAAGGCATCAAGCAGATCGCCATCGAAATTGGTGAGTTGGCAGGCAAAGCACGTGACAAAAAGCTCACCACTAAAGACATGCAAGGTGCAAGCTTTACCATATCAAGCCAAGGTATCTTGGGCGGTACAGCATTCACGCCACTGGTCAACTGGCCACAAGTAGGTATCTTAGGCGCATCAGAAGCGACTATGCAGCCTGTTTGGAATGCGGCTAAACAGACTTTTGAGCCGCGCTTGATGCTGCCATTGTCATTGTCTTATGACCACCGCGTCATCAATGGTGCGGATGCAGCGGTATTTACTCGCTATGTTGCTACCTTGCTTGCTGATCCACGCCGTATTTTGCTATAGCTGATACGCTACTTTAAAAGCTAAAACCAAAAAAAGACTGCCTGAGGGTGGTCTTTTTTTTGAGCAGTACTATATTTGAAATGAGTAACCATTAGCCAAAAAAAAGCCAGCGCTAAAACTGGCTTTTTATACTTAGATTATCGAGGTTAATACGGTTTGTGATTAAAACTGTTTAACAAATGCAACGCCATATACCCAAGGGCTGATATCGATTTCACCGATGTCACTGCCATCTAAAGTAGCATCTGTTTTGATGTCCATATATCGCGCATCGATACGGAAAGCTTCAGTTGGAGCGAAAGGAATGTCCAAACCGACATGACCGGCCACACCAACGCTGTCATCAAGATTTAAATCACCACCAGTAGAGATTCTTTCTTTAAAAAAGGTCGTATAGTTCACGCCAACACCAACGAATGGCTTGATATTCATTGGCAGGTTGTCAGAGTCAAAGTGATATTGCACAGAAAGAGTCGGTGGTAAATGTTGGGTTTTACCTGTTAAAACTTGTGTGCCATCAGCACTGTTTAGATCAAAATCATGATGAAATGGAAGTGCTGCGAGTAGCTCAACACCGACATTGTTGGCAATGAAATACTCACCACTGATAGTTGGCTGTATATCGCCGTCAACATCAACAGACAAACCGTTATCTAGAGTGCCATTATCACTTTTAGGGTCAACATAATGTGCACCAGCCGCAATAGACCAAGTGCCAGCAGGTACAGCAAAAGCAGTAGTCATGGTAAGGGCAGTAGCAGCGGCTAAAACTAGGGATTGTAGTTTCATGATTTTGTTCCTTAATATATTAAAAGGTTATCAGTGCTAAATGAGGGATGACATTGCACACTGATACATAATGTTATAATGGATGATAAAGCGGTAACATTATGACTCTATTATAGTATAAAACCATAATTTCTGTAAGGTTTTAATTATGCTTTACTAAGTTTTATTTAATTATTTATAGTAAAGACGATAACTGTATAATTATTTTGATTATTTAAAAAAATGATTATTGTGATATTCTGAAAATAGGTAGCTAAGAATTATATTGATGATTGCTAATGTCTAAACGGTAGAATTGGAAATAAATGGTGATGGCTTACTGAATTGATATTCATAATATGACAAGAGGCGTAATATATTATGCTCGGTTATTGTAGCAACTCTCCACTACGCTGTGAGAATGCGCGTTCTGCAAAGATACTGAATCAGGTAGATTCTTGTTGCCCTGAATGTCATTTATTTTTGGTGCCTGCCCAAGACATAACCCAGCAATTGCTCGCTGATGAGCAGTTTTTACGATTTTCTGTTTTAGTAATAGTATTGGTGCTATTAATAGCAGTCTATGTCCACTATTTGCATGTCACATGAGGGTTGATTGTAGTAGATCCTCAACAAGTCAGTGTTGCTATTGGCAATTTGAAACTATCTCTATCTTAATTTTTATTGAGATGAGCTGTTTTGTGATAGAGCATTCAAGACATATTTTACGATAGTGGCTTTATTTTATTTATATAACACCGGTATTTCACCGAATAGGGATGGCATGCTACTCAAATCTATAAGGCGCTTGCGTCATTTTGTTTATGATACTTTGCAAAATGATGAACATGACACTTTGTTTAGCCGCTATATTGATTATTTTCTCATATTCCTGATTATGACTAATGTGGCAGCTGTGATTGCCGAGTCAGTCGATAGTTGGTATTACCCTTATCAAGATTATTTTACTTGGTTCGAAAACTTCTCTATTGTGATCTTTTCTATTGAATATTTGCTGCGACTATGGAGTGTTGCTGAAGCCAAACCGGACAATACAACGTGGAAACAGCGTTGGGATTGGGTGAGAAGTCCTTCCGCACTCATTGATTTGGTAGCTATTGTTCCAGCCTTCTTAAACTTCTTCGTCAATATTGATCTGCGCTTCTTACGTATTTTGCGTTTGTTCCGTATTCTCAAACTGACCCGCTATTTTGCGTCCATGCGTATCCTACTGGTGGTCATCAGTAAAGAACGCGGCTCATTCCAAGCGGTTATTTTTATATTAATTATTATGATTGTGACCGCCTCGAGTGGCATTTATTTGGTCGAAAATCATGCGCAGCCAGAAGAGTTTGAGTCAATACCCAAGGCGATGTGGTGGGCTGTGGTAACGCTCACGACCGTGGGTTATGGGGATGTCACACCAATCACTAATGCTGGCAAGATATTGGGTGCTATTATTACGATATTGGGTGTGGGTCTAGCGGCACTGCCTGCGGGTATTTTGGCAACGGGTCTTGCAAATGAGTTGGCGCAGCGCCGTGAAGAGCTGGAGCAGCATTTTCGTGAGCAGCTGATCGATAGCGACTTTGATTTGGTACAAAATCAGATGATGATTGATAAGATTCGCCGAGAGCTAGGATTAGATAAAGAGCAAGCGCAAAATATCGTACTACAAGTACTGCGTGAACAAGAACTTGAGCGGCGAGAAAGAGAAGTAGAAGTGCGTCAAAAGAATTTTTGCCCGCATTGCGGTGAGGTTTTATAGCTTAGTATCTATCAGGGAATCATAGAAATTTATGCTTGAAATTTCTAGAAATAAATATGTTTGGCAGGAAACATAGAAGGGTACTGTGTGATTGAGACACAGTACCCTTTTTAGATGTTATGATCGACTGACGTTATATTCCTTGAGGAATCGGTAGCGCCCGTGCCAATTCATGTGCGACTTCTTGTGATGCATTCGATAGATCTTCAGCGCTTAATGGTAAGTTTTGTAGGGTTAAATGCCAGTCATCAACGGATCGGCGCAAATGAGCCACCCAAAGCGTCTTACAATCACGTGGGAGCTGCTTTAGGTTGACTTCAAAACAGCGGTTACCCTCATCATCACTCAAATGAATCTCACCTTTTTTGACTCTAGAGAGTGAGTGCCCGTGATAGGAGTTGGCAATCAAAGCGATATGAGTAATATGCAAAGGGATTTCTTCTAGCTCTAGTCTAATTTGTTCCTGATCAAGCGGAGCCAAATACATGGCTTGCTCTCCGCGATCCTTACCGTTTAGACTGTCTCCTTGATGCTTGACGGATTCAGCTTTGTCACGTAATTGTTTGAACCAGACAATATCACTAATGATGCAATTGTCATCGTACAAGACGCAAGCCAAGTCGATATCTACCGCGCTTTTGTCTTTTTTAAAACGTTTAAACAACCCTTTTGGCTCGATCTTAGTAAATTCATAGTTGAGCGCAAAAAATAACGTTCCCGTATCCAAGCCCAGTCCTCTTAAACTGTCGGAAAGCAGCGGTGATGGGGCAGTGGTCGGCATAATATTCCTTTTTAATTTTTATTGGTTAACGATTATTGTCATTCGAGTGTTATTCGTTATTCGTCATTGCAGGTTGGTCCAATACTGCTTGATAAAGGAGTGCAGGCTTGGCGTCCAACAGTCCACTGCCAAAACCACGTAACCACCAAACCAGCTGTGAGGTCAAATTAACAGTCGCTTTTATCGTCAGGGTGTCGTCGTCGTTTGATGTGACGATTTGATCATCACTCAGCTTGCTTTCCGTGAGGCTTCTGCCTGCCTGTTGCGTAAATTGTAGCTCAACGGCTGTATTTTTACCACGCTCAGCTAGCTCACCGAATAACGGATGGCTAAAGCCCATGCTGCCTTCATCCAAATAAGTATCGAGCTGAAAGTTATCTGGTGTCTGTGCCGCGCTCTCTAAAATCTCGACTCTATCAAATCGATGCAGCGCAAAAGTGCGGATGGTGGCGTTTGGATCATCGGTACGAGTCGCGAGTAGGTAAATAATCACCCCACGCTGGATAATGGAAATAGGATTTAGGGTGTATTCACTGGCCTCTGACTTATTGCTGCGAGTGTAGCAGGCATTGATTTGCAGCTGATAAAACAATGCATGGTAAATGTTGTCTTTGCTATCTAAATCTATATCTGGGGCAATAAGTGGCTGGGTAGCAGGCTCGATACGCACGCGGTCTATCCATGAATGCGTGACTTTACTGTTTTTGAGCTGTCGTCTTGCTAGATCAAACCACGGGAATAGCTCATCTAAAATCACAGGCGGCAATAGCTGAGTGAGATTGGCCTCAACCATGTTAAAAGCAACTGCCTGCGATAGATTCATATGCGGCAAGCTTTGCAGCGGCGCATCCTCTTTCCAGCGCCAACCTTGTGGATTGGCGTTGTTTTTTTCGATAGGAAAGCGTTTGGCCAATGCGTTCAAATCACGTTGCACGGTACGCAGGCTGATGTCAAAACCGGCCATCATGAGCTGTTCATAAATATGTGTCGTACCTACCCAGCGATTGCGCTGTAGCTGTGACAGTACTTGCCATTGACGAGCCGTTGTCGCTGCCCCGTGACGATTATCTTGGATCTCTTTTAACACATCATTTTCTGCCGCCTCTATTGCAATCGCTTGCTCATCAGAATCTGACTGAGCTTGGATGTTCTCGGCATTATTAGAATGTACAGTCATCAAAAAACACCCTTTATAAAGTCACAGGTTATTGTTCTACAGATTTTGGCTAGTTGTTTATCATCTCAGAAAAGTATCAAAGCGTCTAGGGACGTTCGTATACATTTAGACATCGTCTAGGCCGCTGTCTAGGCGCCGTCTAAGCATAGTCTAGAAACGTCCTAGTTATTCTTTTGGTGTGTTGTCATTAACACTTTAAGCTTCATTTTGCTCACGGTTATCAGTGACGTCACTATCGTTATTTTCGCCTTTACGTTTTTCTTTTTTTATTTTGTCCTCTTTTTTTTGGCGCTTAGCTTTGCGTTTTTTCTTCTCTTTCTTTTTTGACTTTTTATCATCTACCTCATCATCGCCGTCTTGGTTTTCATCCCAGAGCATCAGACGATTTAGAACTTTGCCAAATAGGGTGTCCTTGCGGTAGCGACCTTTTTTATTCATGGTATCGATGGGTAGGCCTGTCATCAAGGTCAATGCTTCACTCAAGGTATAAACGCCATAAATATGGAAGTGGCCGTCTTTTACCGCAGCAATGATATCGTCACGTAGCATGAGTTGTTTGACATTGGCCATTGGAATGACCACGCCTTGAGCGCCCGTCAACTCTTGCTCACGGCACGCATCAAAAAAGCCAGCAATTTTGGCATTGATACCACCAACTGCTTGCACTTCGCCCAGCTGATTCATAGAACCAGTAATGGCAAAGGATTGATCAATGGGGACATTTGCTAAGGCGGATAGTAGTGCACAACCTTCGCTAACGGTGGCACTATCACCATCGATATGGGCGTAGCTTTGTTCAAACGCGAGCGAAGCACTAAAATTTAGGGCGTGGTGTTGGCTAAATAACGCACGCAAATAACTGGTCATGATTAACATACCCTTGGCGTGCAAGCTACCACCCAAGTCTACATCACGCTCGATATCAAGGATTTCACCTGCGCCAATATTGGGTTGAATGACCGCGGTGAGGCGCGCTGGCATGCCAAACTCACTATCAGCATAGCTGACGACGGTCAGGGCGTTGACTTGCCCAACCGCACTGCCTTGGGTTTGAATCAGCTGCTGGCCGTTTTTGAGCTCGTCCCAGTATAGATCGCGCAAATATCCTGAGCGCTCATCCATGTCATCGATCGCCTGAATGACATGATCTGCTGTCACCATCATCTCATCATTTAAACGAGCGTGACGGTTTGATTCATGCAACAGTTTAATCAACAAATCACTGTGTAGGCTTAAACGGTCCTGCTCTTCAGCTTGCAAGCTTAAATGCTCAAGTAACGTGGCTTGCGCGCTACTATCGAATGGATAGAGATCAGCATAATCGATGATATCTGCCATTTTCGCTACCAGTGCCAATTCATGCTCACTGGTGCGCGTCACATCATCATGAAAGTCCGCGCGAACTTTGAACACTGCATCAAACTCAGGCTCAAGCTCTAGCAGCTCATAATATAAGTCTGCTTCACCTAATAAGATTACTTTGATATCAAGATCAATGGGCGCTGGTGATAAAGACAAGCTACCTGTTAGCGTTAGCATCTGCTCAAGGCTTGAGAGCTTAATTTTGCGTGACTGTAGTGCGCGCTTTAGACCTTGCCATGCATAAGGATGCTCAAGTAAATGGCTGGCTTCTAGCAGCAGATAGCCGCCATTGGCACGGTGTAGGGCACCTGCGCGAATCATACTAACGTCAGTCGTTACTGTCCCTAATTGGGTGATTTGCTCAACATGACCCAACAAATTAAGGTGGGTTGGCAAGTCTTCAAAGACAACAGGCGCGCCATTGTCTGGTAGATGGCTTACAATGACATTGACCGCGTAACGGCTGGGTGTTGTGGTCAATACAGCAGTCACAAACTCTTCATCATCGCCGTTAACGATACGCTCTACATGAGTAACCATATCGGCAAATACCGCTTTGAGATAATCAACCACAAGCGGGTGCGTGGCAAACTGCTCATAAACAGGCGCAAACAAAGGCTGTAGTGCACGGCGCGCGATACTGCGATGCAGTGATTCTATCGCATCGTTGGCTTCGTCTTCTAACTGCTCTAACGCAATGGTTAGTTGACTGAGGCGCTTTTGCATATGGTTTTTCTGTACGAAGTTATTTAACTCAGCTTCGTACTCACTGTTACCATACTCAGAATTTTGAGCGTTGTTTTGATCTTCATTATGGTTAGTCTTATCGTTATTCAGTATGTTGGGGTTTTCGTTATCATTTATTGGTGATAAATTTGCACTGTTGCTAGATGATTCTGAAGCCTTTACATGGTCGCTGCTACTGTCTGTCGTCAGTTGACTGGGATGGACAAAAACTGCCTTATTATCAAATGAGCGAAACGTCAAAGCTAAGTCATACTGCTTACCCTCAGCGTTTAACGCGTCATAAGCATGACTCTCTTTTTGATGCGTGCTGTTTTTGATTGCTTCGATCTTACTTTGGTATTGGTCACTACGAAAGCGTTGGCTTAGTCGCTTTTTGGCCTGTTGCCACAAGTTATTGACCTGCTGTTGTAGCAAAGCGGCTTGCCCGGCAGGTAGACGCAGAGCCAGTGGCGTACGTGGATCCGTAAAATTGTGCACATATACCCAATCATCAGGCGTTGGTGCATCGGCGGCAATACGGGCCAACAGGCGACTAATGACAGTACGCTTACCCAAGCCGTTCTCACCAGCAGCAAACACATGATAGCCACTTGCTTTAATATCTAGCGCTGTATGTAATGCTTTTAGCGCACGTTGTTGACCAAAACCAACATCTAAGTCGGGCGCAGTACGTGTGTCTGTAGGCAACTCATCAGGGTCGCTATAACGCTTTAGTTGCTCAGCCGAAATACGGCAACTTTTTTGAACCTCAGTAAAAATAGGATTTGGGGCGTTAGATATTGTTTGTTCATCGTCTTGTGAGTCAGCGGTAGGTGGTACCATATTATTAGCATCTTTTGATATTTGAGATATAGGGGTATAAGGTTGTTCGGTCATAGGCTTTTGAGAGATCGTTTTAAAGGTATTGAAAGAGTGTGAGGGATAATATATTTATTCTGGTCATGCCCGCATTGAACTTTTTATAACTAATAGTGACATCTTACAAGATATAGTCGCATTTTAGCGAAGTCATTAAGCGCAGTTTTGTATCATATTTAGAGAAATCTTTGATCATGATAAACGAAAAATGAAGAAACTAGGCAAGGCGTTTTATGCTATTAACGCAGAATAACGCGTCATGAACGGTGCAGATAGTATAATATGTCCCACATTGGCGCAATCTGCAACTATTCAATGAGCAGACTGCATGATAAAATAGGCGGTTCACATGTCAAAACTGGATAACTCGTTGTATGTCAGCTTCCGCTAAAACCTCTTCGTCGTCTACTAGCACGGGTAATATCAATATTGATCCGACTGGCTTTGTGAAGCTTGGCTCACAATTGCCAAAGCTGGCCAGTATCTTAGCACAAGCCGTAAGTGAGCTAAGTCTATCACTAAGTGAGAAACAGCAGCGCACGTTATTATTGTACTTAGACCAGCTTTTGTTGTGGAATAAGGCGTATAATCTGACCGCCATCACCGATCCAGAAGAAGCGCTGATCAAACATGTGATTGATTGCTTGTCTATTATAACGCATTTGCCGAAAGGGTCGCTGCTTGATATCGGTACAGGCGCAGGGTTGCCTGCAGTGATTATTGCGATTTGTCAGCCTGAGCGCCCGTGTACAGCCCTTGATAGTAATCAAAAAAAGATTCGCTTTATTAAGCAAATCAGTAGTGAGCTTGGCTTACGTAATATGCAACCGATCGCTTCGCGTATTGAAGCGCACGAAGCCAGCTATGATGTGGTGACTTCTAGAGCGTTTGCCAGTTTGATAGATTTTGTTGAAGTAGCGCAGCCGAGATTGGCAGATGGCGGTTATTTGTGTGCTATGAAAGGCAAAGCACCGAGCGATGAAGAGCTGCAAGCGCTTGATAGTGATTGGCATATTAAGACGATTAAGCTGATAGTGCCGCGTCTGCATGATAGTCGTCATTTGATTGAAATGTCTGCTAAAAATGCCTGAATGGTAGATACTTCTCAGTCATGAAACAGCAGTCGTTTTTTGTGAAACGCAGTTTACGTTTGTACCTAAATGGCATAGTATTTAGAAGCACTGAAAATATACAAACGAAAATTGGGTAATTTATAAAAGAATTTTTTTATAAATGGCTGCCTTTCGTGAAGCGCTGAGTTAGTAGTACTGCATAAGCATATAAGATTGAGCGGCAAATTCTGCGTCAAATAAATTAAAAGAAAAAGTCAGTAACAGACCTTAATAAAATTGAGTGAGTGTATGGAAATCATAGCAATTGCGAATCAAAAAGGCGGCGTGGGCAAAACCACGACGGCGGTAAACTTGACCGCCAGTTTAGCTGCTAAGCGCAAGCACGTACTACTGATTGACTTAGACCCACAGGGCAATGCAACCAGCGGTACTGGTGTCGACAAAAACGATCTGACGCTTACCATAGCCGATGTTTTACTGGATGGTGTAGCGTTGTCCGAAGCCATTGTGACCAGTCCGGCAGGGTTTGATGTGATCGGTGCCAATCGTGATTTGGCTGGCATGGATATCACGTTGATGGGTAAGACCGACAGTCATGAATTGTTCAAAACGGCCATGGCAGATTTGGTCAGTGATCAAGCCAATACAAAAAAGCCGTCATACGATTATGTCATTATAGACTGTGCGCCGAGTTTGAACCTACTAACGATTAATGCGTTGGTCGCAACCGATAGTGTGATTATTCCGATGCAGTGTGAATATTATGCACTAGAAGGGCTAGCAGATTTGTCACAGACGATTGAGCGTCTCACTGAATTAAACCCTAAGTTATACATTCGCGGTGTTGTGAGAACGCTATTTGATGCGCGTAACACGCTTGCCCGTGATGTGTCTGCTGAATTAGAAGCGCACTTTGGCGATATCATGTATAAGACTCATATCCCAAGAAATATTCGCCTAGCAGAAGCACCTGCCCATGGTCTGCCAGTTATTGCGTATGAGAGATGGTCGAAAGGCGCGCGCGCCTATCAAAAACTGGCCGCTGAAGTGATGAAGCAAAGCAGCTAGTTTTTTTCTATAAAAGCTTTTGAACAACAAAGCACTTAACATTGTATTTAGTAAGCCGCAGCAGTAATCAATAGGCTTTTATTTTAGCGTTAGAGGATAGGTAATCATGGCGAAGAAAAGAGGGTTGGCTGCCAATCGAGGCTTAGATGCCTTATTAGGGTCAATCAAGAAAGAAAAGCAAATCACCGCCTCTGCCTTGCAAGATGATATGGCTGCACGTGATATGGCCGTGCCAGCTGAAACGCTAGATACCAATATGCCTGTGAAAACTGCACCCGTCGATGCGGCTGCGCCCAAAGCCAGTAAAAAATCGGCTGCAAAATCCACTGATAATGACACTACTGTTAGTAATAGTACTCGTTCATCACGTGTGACGAACAAGACGGCTATCAACAAAACGCGTGGTAATAGCACAGACGTAAACGCTTCAGAGGATCAAATCAGCCTCGTGCAGATCGATGTCACGCGTCTACAAGCAGGTAAGTATCAACCGCGCCGTGATATGAGTGAAACGGCACTGGCAGAATTGGCATCTTCTATTGAGCAGCATGGCGTGATGCAGCCCATCGTTATCCGCCCATTGCTCGCCAATGAAGATAAGAGTGAAGCATTTGTCACTCATGAAATTATCGCTGGCGAACGTCGCTGGCGCGCGGCAAAAATGGCAGGAAAGTCGGTTATTCCGGCGATTGAGCGTGCGCTATCTGATGAGCTTGCTATTGCACTGGCATTAATTGAAAATATCCAGCGTGAAGATTTATCTGTGATCGAACAGGCAGCCGCGTTGCAGCGCTTTCATACAGAGTTTGGTATGAGTCATGCGATGATTGCTGAAGTGGTGGGCAAGGCGCGTACAACGGTGTCGAATCTACTACGACTCAATCAATTACATGATACGGTAAAAGATCATTTGGCAAACAGCGCGCTAGACATGGGTCACGCCCGAACGCTTTTAGCGTTGTCTTCTGAGCAGCAGCCGATTATTGCACAAAAAATTATTGATGGCGGTATGACGGTGCGAGAAGCTGAAAAGCTGGTCAAATCCATTTTGAACCCTGCACCCAAAGCCAACCGTGTCGAACAAGCACAGTCTCGTGATGAAGAACGTCTCACGCAAAGACTGACAGATATGCTGGGTGCTGAGGTAAAACTTAAGCACAAAAAAGACGGGCAGGGTAGTGTTGAGATCTTTTTTCACAGTCAAGACCAGTTAGCTGCTTTGATTAAGCACATAGAAGCACAGGCTTAAGACAATATGCAAGCTAGTAGGACTGATTTATTAATAACGACTATTTACGTATAAATCCATCTACGTAATAACTGTTTTTAAAAATATAGAAGAGAGCAAATATGTGGGAGTTAGTAAAGGCAGGTGGCTGGCTAATGACACCTATTGTCGTCTGTTCTATATTGGCATTGGTTATCATTATTGAGCGTAGCCATACACTACAATTTAGCAAGATTGTGCCTAGCAGACTGCGTGAACAGCTCATCACTCGTTTACGCGAAAATGGAGATATTGGCCGTACACAATTGATGAATGTCAAAGAAAAGACGGCGCTCGGTGATATCTTGGCGACAGGTTTGCTCTATCGTCAGTATGGTCTAGAGTCTATGACCATGCACATGCAAAATCGTGCTAGCGTACAAGTCCATCAGTTAGAAAAAAATATCAATATGTTGGGTACGATTGGTGCCATTGCGCCATTGCTTGGGTTATTAGGTACGGTATTAGGTATTATTTCTTCATTCTTAGCGATTACTGATGGTGCGATGCAAGATCCAACGATGCTTGCTGCTGGTGTCTCACAAGCGCTAATCACCACGGCTGCTGGTATGATTGTCGCTATCCCAGCGCTTGTTGCGTATCGATACTTTCAGCGCCGTATCATCGACATCAATGCACAGTTCGAGACTCAAGCAGGGCTGATGATTCAAGAATTGTACGACTACCAATTGCTCGACAATGCTAACGCAGCGGCCCCTGCTAATAGTACGACCACTATTGATGAGCGTGCTCCTGACCGGTTAAATATAGATAAAACCAATGTGGCGACAATATAATTGTCATATTTTCTACCAAGTTTGATGCTCAAAGTACATTCGTAACAGCAGGTAAATATAAGAGATCCATATGCGTTTTAGAAAACCGACTGTCGAGCCGCTTGAAATTAATCTGACACCGATGATTGATTGTTTATTGTTTTTGATTGTCTTTTTGCTACTGGCTACTTCCTTTAATCATTTTAGTCGTTTAAATATTATCCTTCCTGAAGCAGAAGGTGTGGCGCAGACAGAGCAAAAAAATAGTATAGAAGTAGCTGTACAAGAAGATGGCAGTTACTTGGTCAATGGTATTACGCTCGCCAGTAGCAATGAGGCTGAACTGACCAACATGTTGCAGCAAGAAGCAGGAAGCAATCGCGATATGCTATTTGTCATCGCAGCGGATGCCAACGCTACCCATCAATCTGTCGTACGGGTGATGGATGTCGCTGGTAAACTCGGATTTTTGAACTTAAATATCAGCACCGTTGTCCCACTTGGTCAAACTTTGCCGCAATAATATTTGCCGCATCATTACTATAAACTGTGTATCAAGCACAGCCCATTCATGTCATGACACCTACATTGAGGCTTTTATGAGCCAAGCTTATACACCTGACTCTACAAAACCTTCTGCTAAAAAATCTTCAGCAGCCCCGTCTAGTCCGCCAAAAAGTAAGACTTTACTGCGTCTATTAAGATATCTAAAGCCGTATTGGTGGGCTTTGCTACTGACGGTTTTGGGCTTTGCTATCAACGCAGGAACTGAGATTTGGATTGCCAAGCTGTTGCAATACATTACTGATGCCATTAACCAAAGTGATCGAAGCAAGCAGGCGTTATTTCCATTACTCATCATTGCGTTGTTTTTCGTACGCGGTTTGGGCAGTTTTTTGGGTAACTATTACTCGGCTTTGGTCTCACGTAATTTGGTTTATGAGCTGCGGGTTGAGGTTTTTAATAAACTACTGCGCTTGCCAAGTTCGTTCTATTTGGCCAATCCTGCTGGTACGATCTCATCCAAGTTGATATTTGATGTTGAGCAAGTCACTGCTGCCAGTACAGACTCAATGAAGACCTTACTGCGTGATGGTTTGACGGTTGTAGCATTGATAGGGTTTTTGCTTTATAGCAACTGGCGCTTGACGCTCATTTTGTTTGTCGTGTTGCCGCCTATATTGTGGCTCATCCGTATTGCCTCCAAGCGCTATCTTAAGCTCTCTAAAGGTATTCAAAAAACGATGGGTAGTGTCAGTCATATTACCAATGAGGTCATCAGTGGCTATCAGGTGGTAAAAAACTATGGCGGACAAGCATACGAAGCCGAGCGCTTTGATAAGACTTCAAAAAAGAACTTACGTCAAGGCATGAAGGTGGTCGTCACCAATAGTATCAACACCCCAGCAGTACAGCTGCTGATGGCGATAGCCATGTCGGTGGTGGTATGGCTTGCACTGAGACCTTCAGTCATTAGTAATATCTCAGCAGGTGAGTTTATCTCTTATATTGCGGCGGCTGGTCTGCTCAGCAAACCGGTACGCTCACTGACTGATATCAATCAAAAATTGCAAAAAGGCATTGCCGCTGGTGAGTCGATTTTTGCGTTACTTGATGAGCCAGAAGAGGAAGATACAGGCACTATCAGTAAGGCGTTATCTGGTCAGATGTCTTTGGATAATATCAGTTTGGTGTATCCAGACTCGACGGTTGCTCTGCGTGATTTTACGTTAAATATAAAAGCAGGCGAGACGGTTGCATTGGTGGGACGAAGTGGGGCGGGCAAGTCCTCCTTAGTGAATCTTTTAACGCGTACTCTGGAGACATCCTCTGGGCAAATTACTTTAGATAATATACCAATTGAAGATATCAAATTAGAAAGTCTGCGTGCGCAAATTGCCATGGTGAATCAGCAAGTCGTACTATTTAATACGACAGTATTTAATAACATTGCTTATGGCGGCTTGGTTAATAAGAGCCAAGCTGAGGTCGAGGAGGCTGCAAAAGCGGCTTTCGCGCATGACTTTATCATGAAAATGCCAAACGGCTACCAAAGCGAAATTGGGGCCGAAGGGCTTCAACTGTCTGGCGGGCAGCGTCAACGACTATCCATTGCTCGTGCGCTGTTAAAAGACGCTCCTATATTGATTTTGGATGAAGCCACCAGTGCGCTTGATAATGAGTCAGAGTATTATATTCAGCAAGCGCTCGATAACGTCATGAAAAACCGTACGACGCTAGTGATTGCGCACCGCTTAACGACGATTGAATCTGCGGATCGTATTGCTGTGATGGATGGTGGTCAGATAGTTGAGCTTGGTACCCATAATGAGCTGATGCAGCTGCAAGGCCATTATGCGCAAATGTATGCTCGAGACTTTGAGTAGAGCAGATTTACTTGATAAAGCGTCAACGCTCAATTAGCGAATCAATAGGATACATGGCAATTATTCATGAGTATTGAAACGACAGTTACTAATGCATGGCAACGTAAGGCCGCTTGGTTATGGCTGTTGCTACCTATTAGCTGGCTTTATGGATTGATCATATTGCTTCGTCGTCACGCTTATAAAGTTGGGCTGCTATCAAGTTATCGCGCACCTATACCTGTCATGGTCATTGGTAATATTAGTGTGGGTGGTAGCGGCAAAACACCGTTAATTATCGCCTTGGTCAATCATTTGCAAAAACGAGGCATAAAAGTCGGCGTCATCAGCCGCGGTTATGGTGGTGATACTAGTCAAATGCCAGCATTGGTCAGCACGACCAGTTTGCCTAACGTAGTAGGCGACGAGCCATGTTTGATTGTTCATATGACAGGCGTTGCCATGGCAGTATGCCCTAATCGTCAGCAAGCGATTACTACCTTGTTGGATGCTGAATCTGATTTGCAATTAATTATCGCTGACGATGGGCTGCAACATTATGCGCTCAAGCGGGATATAGAGTGGATTGTGGTAGATGCCGCGCGAGGGTTTGGTAATGAGCAATTATTGCCAACCGGATTTTTGCGTGAGCCAATGTCACGACTAGAAGGTGCTCATGTTATTTATCATGAAAAACCAAATACAGACTCGACTAAAAGTAGTAGTAAGCCACAGAGCTCTGAGCGCTTGACTATGTGTCTGCAAGCTGATGAATTGCAACGTCTATGGATTCCTCAATCATCTATTAAGCAAATGGATAATGTCATTCCTGCCAGTAATAGCAGAGTACATGCAGTCAGTGGTATCGGCTATCCACAGCGTTTTTTTAATACGTTAGAGTCTCTTGGCTTTGAGGTGATAGGGCATCCTTATCCTGATCACTATGACTTTAATTTGACTGAGCTTTTACAATACAGCGATTATCCTATCGTTGTTACTAGTAAAGATGCAGTAAAAATAAAAGCATTGTTGTCAGACTATACGGCAGAGCAAGCATCAAGTGATGAGTATGCACAGCTCGTTAGCAGGTTGTGGGTTTTGCCTGTGACGGCCGTATTATCCGATAACTGTTATGATAATCTAAACCAGCAATTAAAAGCTTTGGGTATTGAGGCTGATCCTGATGTTAGTACAAAAACGCCATCATAGATAATAGTCAATACGTCAAACTGACACAATTTTTAGGAATAAATCATGTCGCTTGTCACCACACCTGCCAAAACCCATATTGTGATACCTGCACGCTTTAAGAGCACACGATTACCTGGTAAGCCATTATTGAGCATTCATGGCAAACCGATGATACTTTGGGTGGCTGAAAAGGCAAAAACAGCAACCTTTGCTGACGATATGTGTATCGCGACTGATGATGAGCAAATTGCAAAGGTCTGTATCGATGCCGGTTTTGATGTGGTGATGACAAGTAGCGAGCATGCTTCAGGCACTGACCGCTTGGCGGAAGTGGCTGCTATTAAAGGCTGGGCTAATCATGATATTGTGGTCAATATGCAAGGCGATGAACCCCTCGTGCCGCCATTACTGCTTGAGCAGGTACAGGCGCTTTTGGTAGCGGATGAGGCCAGCGTCATGGCGACACTCTGTGAGCCTATCGATGATTACGATACGTTCCAGCGACCTTCTGTGGTAAAAGTGGTCAGTCAATATACTAACGATCTACAGCGTGCGCTTTATTTTAGTCGAGCACCGATTCCTTGTGATCGTGATATTGTATTGGCGGATGACAATCAAAGACAGCCACCAAAGAATGCGTATCGCCATTTGGGTTTATACGCCTATCGCGTTAGTCTATTACAGCAGTTTGTACATTGGCCACAGACGCCACTTGAGTTACTTGAAAGTCTAGAGCAGCTACGTGTGCTGGAAAATGGCGAGCATATCGCCATTGCAGAAGCAGCTTGTCAACTGCCGGCTGGTGTCGATACACAAGAAGATCTAGACCGTTTAAATGCCATGAGCTTAGCTGATTTTCAAAACCCCGCTAAATAATGGTTTGAGCAAGCGCTCGCACATTATCCATAGTATCGTTAGCGTGCCGTATAATAAATATCTAAAAACGTGATAGAGCCAATAGAGCTATAACTATGAATGACCTGACAGCAAATGTAGGCACGCAAGAGCGTTCAGACAGTATCTATTTTGCGCCATTATTGCCGTGGCAGCAGACGTTGTGGTCGCAATTGACCCAGCGAGTATTGACGCAGCAGTCCTTGCCGCATGCATTGCTCGCTGCTGGTATGCCAGGGATGGGTAAACGCGCCTTTGTATGGCGGTTGGTGGCTTGGCTAGTATGTCGCGAGCGTGATACGAATCCACTAGGCGCGTGCGGCGCGTGTGAAAGTTGTCAATGGCTTAAGTCGGGGACTCATCCAAGCTTGCAAGTGCTGCCAATTGTGAGTATGCCAATCAATGCGGATAGCGACACCCTTCAAGACAAACCAAGCAGCGCAAAAGACAAAAAAAATACCAAGACCACAAGCAGCAGCGCGCTTAAAATCAAAGTGGATGACATTCGTGCCTTGCAGCCTTTTATTTATCAAGGCGGACAAGGGGTGCGCATCTGTGTGTTGGATCACGCAGAGCAAATGACCGTCGCCGCTGCCAATGCGTTACTCAAAACATTAGAAGAGCCGCAAGCACAAGTTCATCTATTTTTAATCAGTGATACGCCTGCTCAGCTACTACCAACGATTAAGAGCCGTGTACAACAGTTGGCATTACAGACTATTGAGCCCGCTGTTGCTATCGATTATGTGACAAAAGCGCTCGGTCACACCATCAATCGCGAAGCCGTTGGTAAAACGGCGATTGAGCAGCTGATACAGCTAGCGAACGGCGCGCCACTCGCTGCAATAGCGCTGGCACAGGCACCGTGGTATAGCAAGCGATCCTTATGGCTGACCACATGGCAAGCGCTACGTAGTGGTAAGCGTAGTAGCGTAGCAGCAAGTGACTATTGGCAAAGTCAGTTAAGTATAAAAGAGTTTATTCAACTGTCTGAGCTGATGCTGCTTGATATGCGCCGTGTTTGTCTAGGGCTTGGTGAGCTACAAAAAGATATCAAACTATCGGCTGCACTAGACTCTTATCAACCCACCGATAGCGGATTAGAGACATTCGCTACCAGCTTGCAGCAGGCTAAAGTTGCTTTGCAACAAAATGTGCAAGAAAAATTTGCCTATGATAAGCTAATGCAAGAATTAGCTGACTTGTAAAAGTCGTGATATAGCGCTTCATCAGTGCCTAATAACTCACAATCGCTTTTATTTATAACCTCTCAATAACTCATAAAAATATATTAGACCCAGTTGATAAAGGAAGCTGACTATGGCAATGCCAGGACGCGGCGGGATCTTAACCTGTCACATTGAAAGTATCGACACGCTGTATGCCAGCTATTTATCTTTTGTGAATAACGGCGCATTGTTTGTGCCTTCCGATCAGCCGCAGCAGCTGGGTAATGAAGTGTTTATCGCTATCACATTACCCAACTCTAGCGAGCGCTTGCCAATGAATGGTAAGGTTGTGTGGATCAACTCCAAAACCCAAGGTGGTCGACCAGCAGGCTTTGCGGTGCAAATTGGTAGTGATATCGCAGGCCAAAGGATTAAGAACGAAGTTGAACGCTTGCTGGCGGGTAAAATTGACAGCTTACAATCGACTTATACCATGTAGCTCATACCACTTCATTCAAAAACCTAGGCGTCTCTATTCTATCGATATCCATCATGGTGATACTTTGTGATCAATAAAAAAGCCTTATAAAGTTATAAGGCTTTTTTTGGGACATATATTTGTATCAGTTAGTGCTAGTAGCGCGGCGGTACATACATATCATCAGGAATAGGCTCGCGGTAGTATTCGTCATCGCGTTTGCGACTGGGCAATTCAATCTCGTCACGAGGTATTTCTTTGTAAGGGATTTGCTCGAGTAAATGCGCAATACAGTTGAGCCTTGCACGCTTCTTATTGTTGCCTTCAACGACCCACCATGGCGCTTCAGGGATATGAGTACGCTCAAACATGGTCTCTTTTGCTTTGGTGTAGTCTTCCCAGCGCCTGCGTGACTGTAAATCCATTGGTGAGAGTTTCCACTGTTTTAGCGGATCATATATCCGACTCATAAAGCGTGCATGCTGCTCATCGTCGGTGATAGAAAACCAGTATTTGACTAAGCGAATGCCTGATCGCACGAGCATGCGTTCAAATTCTGGTACCGATTGAAAAAACTCCTCATACTGTGCATCGGTACAAAAGCCCATGACGTGCTCAACCCCGCCGCGGTTGTACCAGCTGCGATCAAACAAAACAATCTCACCTGCAGCTGGTAAATGCGCGACATAGCGCTGAAAATACCATTGTGTCTGCTCACGTTCCGTTGGAGCAGGTAAGGCGGCAACACGGCAAACTCGCGGATTGAGCCGCTGAGTGATACGTTTAATGGCTCCACCTTTACCAGCAGAGTCTCGCCCTTCAAAGATAACGACGATACGCTCACCATTTGCGACCACCCAATCTTGCAGCTTGATAAGTTCTCGCTGCAATCGTACCAACTCATGGAAGTAGGTACGCCGATCCAGTTTTTCTTGCTCGCTCATCTCACGTCCGTTAAAACGAAAGTCACGCGCATAATCATCTATTTCATTTTCTAGTTCTTCATCATAGGTATCGATTAAATCTTGATGCATTTTTCGACGCAGTTCATCATCTAGAATGTCTTTTTCGATACGTTCAGAAAGGATGGCTTGCTCCTGATTGTACTGATCTAAATCCTCCTTAGTGGTTAGAGACTGAAAATCACTGGTTGTAATGGGTTTTGTCATTACCAATTTTTCAGAGCCAAAAATGATTTGCCTCATTTTTCTTAATAGAAACTTTTTTTTAAGTAGAAATTCTGTCTTACCCATAAATATTACCTTTGTTTGGCGTATCGGCTTTTTTAAGAGGCTACTATCTAGGTCGGTTCTATCATAGCAAAGTACAGACAATAAAAAATGCCCTTTAAATAGTTAAAGGGCATTTTTTATGGATAGATATATGCTGATTAAAATAATTAGTCAGCATATATTTTTGATTCACAATTTATGAAGCTTATTTTTCTAAGATGCAAGTCACGCCTTGACCACCAGCGGCGCAAATAGAGATTAGCGCACGGCCTGAGCCCTTTTGATCCAGTAGTTTCGCAGCAGTGGCTAGGATTCGGCCACCAGTCGCGGCAAATGGATGACCTGCTGCTAGTGATGAACCATTTACGTTTAACTTGCTATGATCAATCGATCCTAGTGGTGCATCAAGACCTAGGCGCTCTTCACAGAATGTCTCATCTTCCCAAGCAGCCAGTGTCGATAATACTTGTGAGGCAAACGCTTCATGAATCTCATAGAAATCAAAGTCTTGTAGCGTTAGGCCCGCACGCTCAAGCATACGTGGTACTGCATAAGCGGGTGCCATGAGTAGGCCTTCTGTCGTGCCAGACTTACCGATGAAGTCTACCGCTGCTGTTTCTTGATGAACGATATAAGCCAGTGGTTTTAAGCCGTGCTCTTTTGCCCACTCATCCGTACCCAATAGGACACAAGAAGCACCGTCAGTCAGTGGCGTCGAGTTGGCAGCAGTCATGGTTGGGTTGGCGTTCTTTTTGCCAAATACTGGCTTTAATTTGCCCAGCTTCTCTAGCGTGGTATCTGGACGTAAGTTGTTGTCACGAGTCAGGCCTTTATATGGCGTGATCAAGTCATCAAAGAAACCTTCATCATAAGCGCGTGCTAGGTTTTTGTGACTGTTAAAGGCAAGCTCATCTTGAGCTTCGCGAGTGATGTTCCACTCAAGCGCGGTGATGGCCTGATGTTCGCCCATTGATAGACCAGTACGCGGCTCGCCATTCTGCGGTGAATCAATCAAATCTTTTGGATTTAGACCCATTAATGCTTTTAGACGTTGCTTGTTGTCTTTGGCGGCACCAAGTTTGATCAATACTTTACGCAAGCCGTCACCAATAGCGATAGGCGCGTCAGAGGTAGTATCTACGCCGCCAGTGATTGCTGAGTCAATAAGTCCAAGTGCGATCTTGTTAGCAGAAGCAAATGTCGCTTGCAAGCCAGTACCGCAAGCTTGTGAGATATCATAAGTTGGCGTGTGTGGGTTCAGTGCAGTGTTCAATGTTGCTTCGCGAGTCAAGTTGATATCGCGGCTTAGCTTCATAACGGCACCAGCAACCACCTCACCGATGACTTCGTCTTGCAAGTTATAGCGCTCAACCAAACCGTCTAGGGCAGCTGTCAGCATATCTGTGTTGCTAACATCAGCGTATGGACCGTTCGAGCGCGCGAATGGGATACGGTTACCACCTAAGATTGCCACACGATTCTGATTTGAGGCAGGTTTGGTCTTACTCGCTTTTTTAGCAGCAGTCGCTGATTTTTTAGCTGCTGTGGTTTCTACTTTTTCATCATCTGATTGTTTGCTAGTGGTGTCTTTAGTTTCTGAGCCTTTGGTATCAGTTTCTTTAGCATCAGATTTTTTAGTAGCTGGCGCTTCTTTTTTTGTGTTGTCAGCTTGTGCGCTATCAGCTTTGGTATCATTTGCCTTAGTATCGGCTTTAACGTCAGCAGTTTTAGCAGGCTCATTGTTTTCAGCAGTTTCTTGTGGTTTTACATCGCTGGTTTTAACAACAGTGCTTTCGACAACTGGACTATCAGGGTGGTTGTTTTTATTACTCATAATATTATCCTTAAAAAGTATGGGCAGAAAAATTGAAGGGTAAAAATAAAAAAAGTGGCAAAGTCATATTAAGCAAAAATCAAATATTATCATTTATCACTTAGTATCGCTGTGTATGATAAGTCGTTTTATACTCGTTTAATGTATATCTTTAGCAAACGATGTGTCGCTTGTATAAGTTCAATGACAGCTTTAAGCGTACTGGTTAAGGCGCTAATAGACTGGCGAGTATCAACGAGTATCAGATAGTAGCATTGCATAACAATACGTTTGATAATATATTGTTATCAATAATTATGTTTGCCATAACTTATAGGCCGGATTTTAACATGTTATGATGGTCAGTAAGTCGGTAAAAAGTCGTCAGCTTGTATACTGACTTGTTTACAGATTGTTGTAGACATTGTCTGTTTTTGGACATGTTTCTAATGGCAGTGTATAGTTAGGCTAGTTTTAAGATGATTTACCAAATATCAATAATTACAATGTTGATGAGCCTATATAATAGGCGTATTACATTTAGTGTTTACTATTATTTCAACCATTCATTATTTATAGGGAATATATTATGTCAGACCGTTATGGTGATTTTGTTCAATCTTCTATTGGTAAAAAAGTCGCAAAGAACTTAGGTTTGCCAATGCCAGCGACGCTTGATCGTTTTGAAAGCGGTGAGCGTTTGGTTCGTGGCAGTGTACTAGTTGGCCGTGCTAATGGTGAGGACAAAAGCATTAGTGAATCTGTTGCACGTATTTTGTTAGATGTGCATGCTGATGTATATGTAAACAGCAGTGACGATGTCAAAGACGCCCTTGCTGATGCAGGCGTTGAAGCAAAAGCCAATACAGGCGGTGACGATCAGTTCAAAGTGTTGCTTTTTGATGCAAGCAATATCAGCAATGCGGATCAGCTAAAAGAAGTGTACGAGTTTTTTCATAGCGTTGCGCGCCGCGTAGAAAAGTCAGGCCGAGTGATCGTTATTGGTCGTACACCAGAGGACATCACTGATATCGAAACTGCCATGGCACAACGTGCACTTGAGGGCTTTGTAAAATCAGTAGGTAAAGAGTTCAAGCGCGGCATTACAGCCCAGCTTATCTATGTAGAAACAGGTGCTGAGCAGAACCTAGACTCGACCTTGCGCTTTTTCACTTCAGCACGCTCAGCTTATGTCTCAGGACAAGTGGTACGCGTGAGCAAGGGCGACTCAGTTGATGTGGATTGGAACCAGCCTCTAGGCGGTAAAACGATGCTAGTGACGGGCGCAAGTCGCGGTATTGGCGAAGCAATTGCTCGCGTTCTGGCTCGCGAGGGCGCACATGTGATCTGTCTTGATGTACCACAGCAGCAAGCTGACCTACAAAAAGTTGCTAGCGAAATCAGTGGCTCTGCATTGACAGTAGACATCACTAGCGATGACGCTGGCGCAGAAATTGCAGATGCGGCACAAAAGCGTGGTGGTCTAGATTCAGTCATTCATAATGCTGGCGTGACTCGTGATAAGACATTGGCGAGAATGGATGAGAAAAAGTGGAACATGGTCATCGATATCAACTTGGGCAGCATTGCTAAACTGAATCGCTACTTGCTTGATAATGATGTGCTAAAAGAAAATGCCCGTATCGTATGTGTGTCATCTATTTCAGGTATCGCTGGTAACATGGGTCAGACCAATTATGCCACTTCTAAAGCGGGCGTTATCGGTTTGGTTGATGCGACTGCTAAGCAGTTAGAAGACAATGCCAAAGGCATGACTATCAATGCAGTAGCGCCAGGATTTATCGAAACACAAATGACGGAAGCAATTCCGTTTGCTATTCGCGAAGCTGGTCGTCGTATGAATTCAATGAGCCAAGGCGGCTTACCAGTTGACGTGGCTGAGACCATCGCATGGTTGGCTTCACCTGCTTCGGGTGGCCTAAATGGCAACACAGTTCGTGTTTGTGGTCAAAGCTTACTTGGCGCATAATACTGATTTATTGATGAGACTATGTGGCAAATGAGGAGAGGATAGCGTGATGGTATTATCCCTTGTTTTTGATTTGCCTCACATATGCTTACGAAATATTTGCTGATAAATTGTAATAAAGCTGCCCACGGGTGGCTTTTTTATGATAAAAACACAAGAGCCATCAGCCAAACTATTTTTTGCTATTAAAGATACTTGCAAAATTGATTGAATATAGTGCTTATTGATAATAGGTACTAGTCAATGATTGCTTAATGTCTTTAGATACGTTAAAAATCTTGTTCAAGCCACATTTAGGATTTACTTATGTCAGACACCCATTATGACGCGTTGCCAAAAGCGCACACTACCTATGCCAATATCGTCAAAAGCTTACTACCGATTGGTAACAGTGGCAAAGTCAGTAAAGATCAATTGCCGCAGGCCACCTATTACGTCGATGATTTGCATATCGATCATGATAATCTAAACGACTATCGTAAAATTTGTGGCTTTGCTGATAATGGTAAAGTTCCAGCGACGTATTTTTCAGTATTATCACAGACTCTACAGATGAATATGATGGTCAAAGAGCCGTTTCCATTTGCGATGTTGGGTCTGGTACACGTAGACAATAGCGTCACGCAGCATCGTCCTATCGGTGAGCGCGAAACGGTGTCCATGTCGGTTACTTTTGATAACTTGCGTGACCATGCTCAGGGTCAGCAGTTTGACTTTGTCACCACGGTCAAAGCAGAGGACAAAGTGATTTGGGAAGGGACGTCAACTTACCTATCACGCAGCAAAAAAACGGCCAGCAGCAAAGATAAAAAAAGCACGCCGCGCCCAGTTGCTGTGAAGCCAGAAGTAGGTAAAAAAGACGTACACAGTATTTTTGAAGTACCAGAAGATATTGGTCGCCGTTATGCTTTTGTTTCAGGTGACTTTAATCTGATTCATTTGCACCCACTATCAGCGCGCGCGTTTGGCTTCCCTAAAGCGATTGCACACGGCATGTGGTCAAAAGCTAAGTGTCTTGCTCTAATGGATGAGCTGCCTGATGCTTATACAGTCGACGTCTCATTTAAACTGCCTATCTTTTTGCCAGCTGAAGTAGAGCTTATCGCTCAACCAGTAGCGAAGCTTGAGAACGCAGGAGATACCTGTGATTTCGGACTATATAGCTCTAAAAATAGTAAGCCACATTTGGCGGGTGTCGTGACGTTAAATAGCAAGTAGCAAGCATTGTACGACGTATCAGAACCTATATCTTAATAGCCATATTTAACCAACACATTTATCATTATGACTGCACAAAACATGAATTCACAAAATAGCGCGACAAGTACGGATCAAGCTGACAGATCAATGACTATTGATACAGCAGCTGCTAATGACAACGTTGTCACTGATATCTCAAATGATGACCATAGCGACTCTGACAATGGCGTTGATTTGTCCGCTGTCTTTGAGCCTTATTTTCGTCCGGATGCCAATACTATTGTGTGCGGCGCGTTAAATGAAGAAAAAGTTGCCGCTCTAGCAAAAGCTGGTGTTGAATTGGTGATTAATTTGCAGCCAGAGGATGAGTTGAGTTTTAATGAATCAGCCGCCGTTGAGCGCGCAGGAATGAGCTATGAGCACCTACCTATTAATGGCGCTGAAGAGCTAAAGCAGCTTAAAATATTGGCGTTTGATAATATATTGCGTCAGTATCATGGTAAAAAGATGGTCATGCATTGCGGCTCGGGCAACAGGGTAGGGGCTGCCATTGCACTACGCGCAGGTTGGTTGCGTGGGCGCAAGATGGATACTGCTATGGAGCGTGGACGTAGTCACGGCTTGACCAAGCTTGAACAAGAAGTCCATAATCGCTTGCTAGTACCGCGCTAAATTATCATAATAGTTGAAGCATAAAAAGGCGACCGATAGGTGGCCTTTTTTATTGGTTATCAATGCATTTATACTGATCTACAATATCTCTATAACGCATGCACCCAACTGATTTTAATACTAGGACAGTTCACAATACTGGAGCAAGGTAGCAATGATGGACGACAATAAGCAAAGCAATGATCAAAATAATAAAAATATCGATACATCTATGAGCATAGATTTACAACGTCGCTTACAGCAGTTATTGACAGATTTACAACTAGATGACGCGCCCGCTGGTGGTGCTGTGGTTGTGTATCAGGCAGGCGAGTGTATTGCGCAGGCAAGTACAGGTATGGCGCGTTTGGATGCGGCATGGCAACCTGGTACGCTCGCCATTAACTTTTCTACTGGTAAAGGCATTTTAGCGACGCTAGCGCATGTATTGGTTTCGCAGCAGCTGCTTGGTTACGATGTGCCTATTGCTCACTACTGGCCAGAGTTTGCCGCAAAAGGTAAAAGCAACATTACCTTGCGGCAAGTGATGTCACACCAGGCGGATTTGTTTTCGATTACCAGTATCGATGTTGATAGTGATACGGTGCTCGATTGGCGCGTTATGCTGAGTCATATTGAAGGAATGCCTATCACAGCACCTGAGGACGCCGCTGCATATGGCAGTGCTTATAGCGCGTTGATATATGGTTGGGTACTTGGCGGTGTGATAGAAGCCGTGACGCATATGTCATTAGCCGAAGCATTACGTCAATATCTAACTGAGCCTTTAGGTATTGCAGACAGTTGCTATTTTGGTGTACCAGATAGCAAAGTAGATCAAGTAGCAAAGCTTGCCAAAGACTTTGAGTCATCAAATGAGGATAGCGTACAACTGCGTAACAAGCGCCAAAAACCAACCCTAAAATCCGACTCACCAAGCACCTTACGTACTTATGCAAGTCTGCCTAGCTATCATTGCTGGCAACAGAAAATGCTAGATGATAAGCGTACAGCTGAAACGCAAAGTAGCCTTGATGACGATTTAGATAACAGAAATATTGATAATATACAATCTGTATTAAATACTGCGCGTATTAATAGCCTATATTTCAATACCAGCCAGCTCAATCTAAAAAACTATAAGGCAGCGCTCATTCCTGCCGGAAAACAAGCACTTGATTATCACAATCGCAACACACTACAGGCAATCATTCCCGCCGCTAATGGCGTCGCTTCAGCGGATGCGCTAGCCACTATCTATGCCATGTTGGCCAATGGTGGGGTTTGGCAAGGGCAGACGCTAATTGATAGTGCTACGTTTAAGCAGCTCTCCACAATACAAGTCACAGGCCTAGATGCCGTCATGCCAGCGCCTATGCAGTGGCGATTGGGCTACCACAGATTATTCAGTATATGTAGTAGTAAAGATACTATCGATAATAGCATTGATCCAGCACTATCAGGGTTTGGGCATATGGGATATAACGGTTCAGTCGCTTGGTGTGATCCTACGCGTCAACTGTCATTTGCCTTTATCCATAACTTTGATACCACCATGCTCAATGATATCCGTCAGTTTGCATTGACAGAAGCGGTTTTGAGCTGGGTTGATGAAGTACGCTGAGAAAGGCAGTTCTATAAATGAACCCACTTTATCAATGATAATGGCAGCATAAATGATTAATGATGCTCTTTTGGTGTCATTTTAAGTAGCCTCGTTGCGCTCAGACCATGGATGAAGATGGAGGTCAGAATCACAATCGAGCAGACAATCCACAGTTTGAGTGCATCATCCTCAGCAAAGAAATCTGTGTTGAGCGCATAAGACAGATAGTACAAAGTACCAATACCGCGTATACCTAGTGCTGAAATTGCGTATTTTTCAGCACGGGGTAAATGAAGTCCTGATAAGGCGATAAATCCGCCAATTGGGCGTATGAGTAGTAGGAAAGTAAAGCTGACGACATAGACACGCCATGTGAGCTCAACACCAGCTTGCAAACCTTGACCCAAGAACATACCAAAAATAACCAGTACTAACGACATTAACAAACCTTCTGATTGCTCAGCAAAATCGTGTAGTTTTTGATGATAAGTGTGCTCACATTCTGAACGCCTGAATGCAAATGCAGCGACGAAGACAGCGATAAACCCATAACTGTGTACATACTCTGCGACACCATATGCCACCAAAGTCAAAGCAATAACCACATATCCTTGCGATATCGTGGTCTCACGGGTATGTTTAGAAAATACCACTTTGGCCATCGCCTTGCCAACCAGCACACCAACCAATACCCCTGCGCCAATCTTCCACAAAACATCATGGGTGAACCATGACCACAGCATCTCACTGGTAAAAGCTTTTCCCTCACTGAAAGCTTCCGCAATTTTAATCGCTAAGTAGACAAAAGGAAAAGCCAATCCGTCATTTAACCCTGCTTCTGAAGTCAACGTGAAGCGGGGAGTGTCTTCTCTCCCTGTATTAGGGGGGCCCACCTGAATACTAGAGGCCAGAACAGGGTCGGTAGGCGCCAATACCGCACCCAGCAAAATAGCAGCGCCGAGGCTCAAGCCAAAGGCATAATAGCCTAACCCTGCCATCGCAAAAATACCGATGGGCATCGTGATGAGTAAGAGCCTGACCGTGGGTCGCCACAGCCGCCAAGAGAATTCGGTGTCAATTTTGATCCCCGCACCAACCAATGAGACCAAAATAACAATTTCAGTCAGTTTTTCGATAATTACCCCATTATTGATAGGGTCCAAAAAAGATAGAGACGTCCACCAGTAACCCATCATTAGACCGAAGCTCACTTGTAGCATCGGTAATGAGATCGAGGTGCGTTTAAAGATAACAGGAAACAATGCCCCTAATAAAAAGGCGATACCGCAGATTAATAAAAATAAATTGTAGTTTTCAATCATAAGGTTTTCGCACGTTGTTATATTTTAAGGGCTGGTTTTGAGAGGTTGGCTTTCGATATTGATAATGGTTGGTATGGATGCTTAATATCTAGCCTATAATATGACTTATCATGACGATAAAAAAGAATTATTACCGAAAAAAATAGTTATCAGAACGACAGATGCGTTGTTTTTTGGTGAAAAAAAAGCCTGCATGGCGCAGGCTTGATAGATTTCTATAAATAAGTTATGAAAACGAAGGGTTTAGATAGAGTTCTTAGCGCTCAACTTGGCTTACGTCGCGCACAGCACCAGTGTCCGCACTGGTAGTCATAGCTGCATAAGCACGTAATGCGGGAGAAACGTGACGATCACGGCTGACGGGTTTCCATGCATCGCGACCGCGTGCTTCCATAGCTTCTCGGCGAGCGGCCAAGTCTGCATCACTGACTTGCATGTTAATAGTGCGATTTGGGATGTCGATATGAATGCTATCGCCTTCTTCAACCAGACCAATGGCACCGCCTTCAGCAGCTTCTGGGCTGGCATGACCGATTGATAGACCGGATGTGCCACCAGAAAAACGACCATCAGTGAGTAGGGCGCATTCCTTGCCCAGTCCTTTTGACTTCAGATACGTCGTTGGATAGAGCATCTCTTGCATACCAGGGCCACCTTTAGGGCCCTCATAGCGGATGATGACCACATCGCCTGCAACGATTTTGTCGTCTAAAACTGCAGCAACTGCATCATCTTGTGATTCAAAAATACGTGCGCGACCGGTAAAGGTTAAGATACTCTCATCGACACCAGCGGTTTTGACCACGCAGCCACGCTCGGCAATATTGCCGTACAGTACGGCCAAGCCACCATCTGCAGAGTAGGCATGTTCGGCACTACGGATACAACCTGACTCACGGTTAACGTCAAGGTTTGACCACTCTTTTGATTGTGAAAATGCCTCGGTGGTGCGAACGCCACCCGGTGCGGCAAGGAAGCGCGCGCGTGCCTCATGGTTATCATGATTCATGATATCCCACTTATCAATCGCTTCTTTCATCGTCGCACTATGGATAGTCGGCACGTCAGTTTTCAACAATCCCGCACGATCAAGTTCAGCCAACAAGGCAAAGACACCGCCCGCACGATGCACGTCTTCCATATGGAATTTTTGTGAGGCAGGGGCTACTTTTGCTAGGCATGGCACACCGCGGCTTAGACGGTCAATGTCAGCCATTTTAAAATCAATCTCAGCTTCATTGGCCGCAGCAAGTAGATGCAAAATCGTATTGGTTGAGCCGCCCATGGCAATATCTAAGCTCATCGCGTTCTCAAAAGCTGCTTTGGTCGCGATTGAGCGTGGTAATACTGAATCATCATCTTGCTCGTAGCGGCGTTTAGCTAGTGAAACGATTGTACGACCAGCTTCTAAGAATAGCTCGCGACGCAGTGAGTGGGTAGCTAGTAGTGAGCCATTACCCGGTAAGGCCAATCCTAACGCTTCGGTCAAGCAGTTCATCGAGTTGGCAGTGAACATCCCAGAGCATGAGCCGCAAGTAGGGCAAGCTGAAGCCTCGATAGCGGCGACATCTTCATCACTGATGCTATCATCAGCCGCGTCCATCATGGCATCGACGAGGTCAAGCTTACGAACGGCACTGCTGTCATTGCTATCGGTATTGTGGCTCTTACCAACGGTGCTGGCTAGGATTTTGCCCGCTTCCATTGGGCCACCTGAAATGAATACCACGGGTATGTTAAGGCGCATTGCCGCCATCAGCATACCGGGGGTGATCTTATCGCAGTTGGAAATACACACTAGCGCATCCGCACAGTGCGCATTGACCATATATTCTACAGAATCAGCGATCAAATCACGGCTTGGTAGCGAGTACAGCATGCCGCTATGGCCCATTGCAATACCATCATCGACCGCAATGGTATTGAATTCTTTTGCCACACCGCCAGCTTGCTCAATCTCACGCGCGACCAGCTGTCCAAGATCTTTTAGATGCACATGGCCGGGTACGAATTGGGTAAAAGAGTTGGCAATCGCAATGATTGGCTTGCCAAAGTCGCCGTCAGTCATTCCGGTGGCACGCCATAATGCGCGCGCGCCTGCCATATTACGACCGCCGGTAGAGGTTTTTGAGCGATAATCCATGTGATATTCCTTACAAATAGGCGAGATTTTTTTGAGTGTGAACTCGCAAGTGTGATGCTTATAGTTTGCTTTTTATCTGATATGAAGACTAGTGAATAATACTAAGTCTTTACCATACCATTAGATATGAATAATTGAAAATAGCTTAGTAATGGTAATGGGTTTAATATGATAAAAATAGAGTTAAGGAACTATTCGATGCGAGCTAAAATCGCCTTATCAAACCAAGGCAATTCAGCTTTGTCGGCTTCTAACTTCACAATAGCTGCCAGCGCATGGGTGGCTAGTAGTTGTTGATAATCACTACTTGCCTCAATCGTCAATAGCGATTCGGCAGGTAATGCTTGAGTGTTGGCATTTTGCGCATCAATACTGATTAACGTCTGCTTATTATTTTTATAAAGGACGTCGACACGACCAAAAAACTGCCAGTCTTCAAAAGCGGCAATAATAGCGTCGGCGGCATCCTTAGTATAGATTTGCTGCGTCTCTTTGCCCGTATTGGTCCAATGTAGCCGAACGGCTAACTGCAATGCTTCACTAAACACCACCAAGGAACCAATGACTTTCACATGCCAAGGACTGGTCAATAAGGCGTCATCAATGCCAATCAATTTAGCCGCTTCGTGAGCTGACATAGGAGTATTGAATTGAAGCAGTAGCTCAGGGGTGAGTGGATGCGACTGCTTGACGGCATCGTCTAAGCTATCGTAATGATAAAGAAAAGGCAGTGGCAAATCTTGCGTGACCGTTTTTTTGATGATTTTACAGTTGTGTATTTGCCAGCTGATAGCTTTGTCAGTCAAAGCTTCTGCTAAGATAATAGCGTTTGGATCGATAGTTTGAGTACTATTGTCAGACTCAATACTAGGTTGCTCTAAGCCAGTACTATCAGGCACAGAGATATTTGATCCAGACGTTTGGACATTGCCATTGGTTTGGGCATTGTCATTGAGTGTTGAAGACGGGTCGCCGTTATCTAGGCTATCTGAGTTGTCTGATGTATTGGTCGGCAAAGTAGGCAAATCCATAAACATAGCGTTGTTAAAATAGAGGGTTAATATAACATTTAAAAGGCATGACTCGCCAATAAATTAGTGGGATAAGCTAGTGAGTATACAGCTTGATTTTATCAACGACGGAAATGATAGCAACTTGTACTAAACTTATATTTCGTCCACTATATGACAAGCGCTCTAAACCATTTTAAAAGCTGTTAAGCATCCAACAATCAAATAACCAAAGGAAAAAATAATGACTGAAGTAAATCAAAAGACTACTTATGACGACAACAATATTTTTGCCAAAATGCTGGACGGTGATATTCCTTGTCACAAAGTCTATGAAGACGATAAGACGCTTGCCTTTATGGATATCATGCCGCAAGCCGAAGGTCATGTATTGGTGATACCCAAGCAAAAAGCAGTAGATTTGGCAGATCTTGAGCCAGAGTATGCCGCTGCGGTATTAATGACGTCTAAAAAGATTATGCAGGCCCAGCGTCAAGTGTTTGAACGTGAAGGCGTTATTCAGATGCAGTTGAATGGCTCACAAGCCGGTCAAACGGTATTTCATTATCATGTGCATCTGATTCCATCAAGCATTCATGAGTTAGGACGTCATGCAGTAACGCAGGCTGATCAAGGTGAGCTTGCAAATATTGCTCAGCGACTTGCTACAGCTATTAGTGCCGCCTGATATCGAGGTATAAACTGCTAGGATGATAGGTATATAAGATTGAAGGGCAACTAACAAGTTGCCTTTTTTATTGCCCAGTAATAATTGTGTAAGAATCGTTAAGTTATTGTTATAAATACGCGCCCGTTCTAGGGTTTAGGCAAAGATTATGTTACACAGTATCCTTGTTTAACACTACCAAGCATATGACTTGGCTGTCATCAGTCGGTATTACCACCGCTATGATGATTTAGCAGTCTCTATATTGATAGTTCTATGTTGATTATGTTTAGGGATATCGTTTTTATCTCCTATTTTCTTGGCTTTGAGGATACCACTGCTTATGAGTAACGGTTCACGCTCCACCATTTTATTGCCGGTTTTTATACCTGCAGCGGTCATTATGCTGCTGCTAGTCATCGGTACCGCGATCGATCCTGAGGCAGCGGGTGCTCTGTTCAGTGATGTGCTTAGTTTTACGACTGAGACATTCGGCTGGTTTTACATGCTGGCAGTGGCCCTGTTTTTGATGTTCATTATTGTACTGGCGTTTTCGTCTTATGGCAGTATCAAGCTGGGCCCTGATCATGCTGAGGCGGAGTACGGATTCCTTGAATGGTTTGCCATGCTGTTTTCAGCAGGCTACGGGATTGCGCTACTGTTTTATGGAGTAGCGGAACCGGTGATGCATTTTTCTAGTCCGCCAATGTCGGATCCGCAGACTATCGCCGCGGCAAAAGAGGCGATGCAAATTGCATATTTTCATTGGGGTTTTCATATTTGGGCGATTTACGGTGTTGTTGGTTTATCCTTAGCGTATTTTGCGTTTCGTCATGGTCTACCATTATCAATACGCTCGACACTGTATCCGATTATTGGTGACAGGATTCATGGCCCTATCGGTCATACGGTCGATGTGTTTGCGATATTGGGTACGATGTTCGGTATTGCTACCAGTTTGGGCTTGTCAGTATCGCAAATTAATGCGGGACTCAATTATCTGTTGCCAGATATCATTCCAGTGAATACGACCGTACAGGTGATTGCCATTGCCTTGGTGACCGCCGCGGCATTGGTATCGGTATTGGCAGGGATGGATAAGGGTGTAAAACGCTTATCTATTTTAAATATGCTGTTGGCAACTGCGTTGATGCTGTTTGTATTCGTTGTCGGTCCGACCATTTTTATCTTGAATGCCTTTATGGAAAATACGGGTAGCTATTTGGGTAATATTGTCGAGCGTACCTTTAGTTTACAAGCGTACGAAAATAGCGATTGGATCGGTAGCTGGACCTTGTTTATTTTTGCATGGACGATTGCATGGGCGCCTTTTGTGGGTCTGTTTATCGCCAAGATTAGCCGTGGTCGTACCATCCGTGAGTTCGTATTGGGTGTGATGCTGGTACCGACTTTCTTTACGTTCTTTTGGTTTTCAGTGTTTGGTGATACCGCGCTACACATGATTATGGTCGATGGTTATACCTCATTGATCAGTGAAGTACAGAACAACCAAGCGATTGCTTTATTTAAACTATTAGAGAACTTACCATTTACTGAATTTGTGTCGTCATTGACCATTTTATTGATTATTACCTTTTTTGTGACGTCATCGGATTCTGGCTCATTGGTGATCGATTCGCTAGCAGCTGGTGGTCGCAGTGATACGCCATGGTGGCAGCGTAGCTTTTGGGTAGTGACCGAAGGTGCTGTTGCTGCGGTTTTACTGATTGCAGGTGGCCTAACGGCGCTGCAAACGGCGGCTATCGTCAGTGCGTTACCATTTGCGATTATTATTCTTATTTCAATGTTTGGTATGTGGCGTGCGCTGCGTATCGAAGGACATCGTAATCAGAGCCTCGGTAATGACAACAGACTGCCACCGCATCTACTCAAACCGTCTGCATGGCGTGAGCGTATTGATTATATGACCGACAAGCCGACGCGTGAAAAGGTCTTGAACTACATCAAAGAAGTGGTGATGCCTTCAATGATGGAAGTGTCGTCTAAATTTGCAGAAACCGGCTGGACGACTGAGGTCAACTATGACGCGGTTAATAACCGTGCGGTGCTTGAGTTGCAACGTGGTGACGATGTCGAGTTTTGGTATGAAGTGCGCTTATCTGAGCATGATGCGCCCGATTATTATACTGAAGACAGTGCAGATACCTTGCCGCAAGAGCATCATCATCGTGCTGAGGTGTATCTACGCCGTGGTGGTCAGACATATGATTTATACGGCTACAAATCTGAATCAGTGATTAATGACATCATCGATCAGTTCGAGAAGTATTTACATTTCCTCAATGTATCGCCTGATAGCCTACCGTGGCGCATGCAAGAGCATGATGATGACATCACGCTAGAGCAGGGCAGTGTGCTTGATAAATAATGTATGGCATGTATTAAAAACGACCAATGCTTATGCAAGCTATTCACGTTAATAGCTTGCAATAAGTGCAGGAATCCTTAGAATAACGGCTTGTTTTCCTTACAAATCAAGCCGTTTTTTTATGTCTATTGATTCTCCTGTTTTACCTTCTTCCTCGACTTTGTCTGACCATCCATTGTTGCAGCCATTAAATATCGGTGGCCTGACGATTGAAAACCGTTTGATGGTCGCACCAATGGCAGGTGTGACTGATAACCCCTTTCGCCGATTGTGCAAATCCTTTGGCGCAGGTCATGCGGTTAGTGAGATGATCATCGCTGATACGGCACTTTATGCACGCAAAAAATCGCTATATCGTGCCAACTTTGATAACGAGATTGCGCCTATTTCTGCACAGATAGCAGGCGCAGAGCCAGATAAATTGGCTGAAGCGGCTCGTTATCAGATTGATAATGGCGCGCAGATTATCGATATCAATATGGGCTGTCCGGCCAAAAAGGTTTGTCGTAAGCTGGCAGGCTCAGCGCTGCTACAAGATGAGGATTTAGTAGCAAGACTGCTTGATGCCGCTGTAAATGCTGTTGATGCGCCTGTGACACTAAAAACACGATTGGGATTTGAGAATGGTCGCGAAAACATCCTACGAGTCGCCAAGCGTGCTGAGCAGGCCGGCATTGCCGCGATTGCCATCCATGGGCGTACGCGCGAGGATATGTATACGGGAGAGGCGCGTTACGAGTTAATACGCGAAGTCAAAGACAGCATTAGCATTCCTGTCATTGCGAATGGCGATATCGACAGCGCGCAAAAAGCGCAGCGTGTTTATGAAATGACAGGCTGTGATGCAGTGATGATTGGGCGAGCCGCGCAAGGGCAGCCGTGGATATTTCGTGATATCGAGCATTTTTTGCGTACTGGCGAGCGTCTAGATGCCCCTAGTGTCAGTGAGATAAAAGAGATTGTATTGGCACATTTGCAAGAGCTGTATGACTTTTACGGCGAGTACTCTGGCTGCCGTATCGCCCGCAAGCATATTGCGTGGTATACGACAGGCATCCCCAACTCTAACGCCTTCCGTCAAGCGATGTATGGCGAGGAGAGCACAGCAGGGCAGTTCCGCGTGGTTGAGAGTTTTTTGCAGACGCATGAGTAGTAATGGTCTGCACAGTTTCATCATGCTTATCATAATCATAAATCACTGATACGTCTTTCAATCCTGTTGATTAAAGCTATGTTTTATCAATAGGGGCGGCTTCATTGAAAGGCATAACATCAGGATTTTTCTCAGGTGTGGGCTTTTCTTTTTGCCAAGGGAATCGGCCTTCTAGCTCAACTTGTAGTGATAAGCTCAAAAACGTACGAATAAGCACGATAATACCCAATACCAAGACGCTGCGTAATGTCGGCTCTGTCACCACTGTTGCCATAATGTCTGCGGCAATCAGTACCTCAAGTCCCAAAAGAATGGATTTGCCAACGGTCTGTCTGATTTCTACGTAAGTATTGTGGTTCAGGCCGCCCGATATCCGAAATGCTTTGTAAAAAGCAAAGAGGAGTCCAAAAAACATAATTAAGACACCAATGACTTCGACTATCTTGGCAATCAAGTCAATATAGTGGGTTAGGTTTCCGATCAAAATAATGTCTCCTCTGTATCAGTCAGCAAAAAGTATGGCGCTAAACATCGTCACTATTATATGATGATATATCACTATAAACCTCTAAAACCGTCAAATTAACTATCCGCTACTGGTGTTTTGTTCACTGTATGCGATATTTTTTTGCTATGCTGTAAACGAATATTCATTGGCATAGGACAGACAAAAAGGACTTTTTATGGCTAATCCCTCGAAAAAAGCAATAACCAAAGCAGTAAAAGGTAAAAATATTATCATTACAGGCGCGTCAAGTGGTATTGGCGAGCGTACGGCTTTTTTATTAAGTGAGTGCGGGGCGCATGTGATTTTGTTGGCGCGTACCGAAGACAAACTAAAAACCGTCAAAGAAAATATTGAAATATTGGGTGGCAGGGCCAGTTATTATCCATGTGACCTTACCAATATGGATGAGATTGAAAAAACCAGCGAACAAATCCTTGCTGATTTTAAACATGTGGATGTATTGGTCAATAATGCTGGTCGTTCGATTCGCCGTTCAGTCCATGAGTCGGTCAACCGTTTTCATGACTTTGAGCGCACCATGGAGATCAATTATTTTGGCGCGGTCAAAATTATTCTTGGTTTCTTGCCGACGATGATTAGCCGCCAAACGGGTCAAGTCGTCAATATCTCGTCGATTGGTGTATTGGCCAACAGCCCTCGTTTTGCTGCGTATGTGGCGTCAAAATCTGCGCTAGATGCGTTTAGTCGTTGCTTAGCCGCGGAAGTCAAAGGCGATAATATCAAGGTCACCAATATCTTTATGCCCTTGGTACGTACCCCTATGATCGCCCCAACCAAGCTATACCGTTATATGCCAGCTTTGATGCCTGATGAAGCCGCATTAATGGTCGCAAAAGCGATTGTCCATAAGCCAAACAGTATCGCCAGTAACATGGGCAAATTTGCCTCAGCGACGTACTCGTTGGTGCCAGCATTTAACGTCGGTATTCAATCAATTGGTTATCGTATCTTCCCAAGTTCGACAGCAGCGCAAACGACTGACAGCAAGCCTAACTTTGCTCAGCGTGCCTTTGCTAGAATTCTCCCTGGTGAGCATCACTAAAATTGGCTTACTCTCAATTATTACGAAAACAAAAAAAGGATACGATAGTATCCTTTTTTAATGCCCTATCTATTTGTATTAATGTTCCTATAATATAAATAGGTAAGGCGTTAGTAGCCTTTTGTTCTTAGCAATTTACTTCGGTTAAAGTTTATTTACCATAATCCACCTTTATGGGAAGAAGTGCAGTTCCCTAGTGAGAACTTGAATCTACAGCTGTAGGCTAATGGTATCAAAGTGTTAAATGGATGAGATAGTCACAGTGTACTTCATGGCGTACATATTGATTGATTTAAGACTGTTTAAAGCTAAGAGAAAATAGAACCAAAGAGGAGCTCAGAGAGTATGCTCGTGATCCATACGACAGAAAGGGCGTCCCCTTACCTAGTTGGCTTAAATAGACAGAGTTTCATAATAAAGGTTTTGGTCATGTATAAATTTGAAGAAATACTACCTTTGATTGAAAAGAGTTTTGGAGAAGTATGTTGTCGAAAGCGAGTACGTTTTGGTAATAGCGTGAGTATAGATTTTGGAAATAAAGTATCTCATAATAAATCCAAAATGGCAGATCCCTTCTATGGTGAATGGAGTTTTAGTTGCTATCATAAACTGTGGCGGATTTTGAAAGGTAATAAAATAATTCTTGAAGGTCAGAATGACTTTGTCAATTACGAAGAGACAGATAGCATCCTGCAGCAAATTTCTTTTGGGAGATTGATAGAAGTCACAGTCATAAATACTCTTAATATAGCTATGATACTTGATAATGACATTCGCATAGAGTTTTTAGCTTGTAGCGAAGAAGAAGATACCTTTGAAGTTCTTTTACCTCACAATAGATGCCTTGTTTATTATGCTAGCCAAGGCTGGGAATACGGCAGGGGCGATTTGCCATGGCCAAATCATCTTGAGCTTAATCATGAATAAAGAATAGACTTTGTATTCAACTCGTTAAAATAAGCAATAAAAGTCTCAGCTATATCAGAAATCATAATATCTAAAGTATACCTCAACGGAACCAGCTATTTCACTCTTCAAACCTATTAACAGACTACTTAAAGCAGACTGCTATAATGGAACCACTTATAACAGACTAGCGAAACCAGCAGGCCTTGTTAGGCTTTTCTATTGTCCAGCCTGTGAGTAACAATACTCGCAGGCTACAGTATCAGCGATAAATGGTTCTATAAAAAGTATCGCGATTCAGTACTTGATTTAAACAAACACTCGCCACAATATCCAAAATATACCTATCATCAAGACAGCGATGACGAGTAATCGTTTTAGCCAATAAGGGAGCAAAGGTTTCTTATAGCCCAAGTCATTCAGCTGACCATCGACACCATCTTGTAAGCTCTTAAATCCTTGGCTTTGCTTGGTGGTTTTGGCACGATTTTTTACCAATGGTCCAGGCCCATCATCAATCTCTTGCTCTCTATCGAAGCTAATGGCCTGATTGGGGATACCTTGTTTGCTAGCGATGGTATTGAGCTTTTGCTGTTGTTTTACCTTTAGTGCTGTCTCATAGGCATCAATCCTAGTTTTGGCTTCATCCATACTGATGTTTTCGTCTGCCGCCAACGTTTTGATGGCCATTACCAAGTTGTTTTTTTCGACCATCATGATGACGTCTTTTGGCAACTTGGTATTGACCGGCTTTTTGCTAGGGTCGGGGTTAAACATGGCTGTCCTTATTACGGCGTATGCGTGTGAATGAGTAATAGGGTTTATTATAACCATTTTACACAAGCGATATTCAAACAAAAAAATACCGCGATCACATTGCGATCGCGGTATTTTGGTATTTATCTATGATTAGCATTTATGCCAATTTTGATAAATTATAGGTCTTTCCAGCGTTGGATAGATTCTTTGATGACTTCTTTTGCTTCCGCAACATCACCCCAAGATTCAACTACAGTAGTGCCCGCTTTTTTCAGGTCTTTATAGTGGCTGAAATGGAACTCTAGTTGGTTGATAAGTTGCTTTGGTAGGTCTTCTAGGCTGTTGTAAGCATTACCTGTGTCACGGTCATCAGCAGGTACGACAACGATCTTGTCATCTACTTCGCCATCATCAACAAACTTCATCACACCGATGACTTTGGCTTTTAGGAAGATACCAGTCGGTAGTGGCTGTTCAGTCAATAGCAATACATCAAGCTCATCGCCATCTTCGTCAAGCGTTTGCGGGATGAAACCATAGTTACATGGCTTAGCAAAAATCTGTGGGTCAATACGATCAAGCTCAAATACGGCCAATTCGCGATTCCACTCAATTTTATGGCTGCTACCAGCTGGGATCTCTACGACTACGTTGATGATACCGCCGTCTACGTCGCCTGCGTCCAAAATTTTATTAAAATCTGCCATGAAATACTCCAATTTGCTTTTGTTTTAGAGGTTTGAATGATTGATGTAGCTAGGGATACTGCAAAATTTTTACCGCACCCGATTTGTACTGGGTGCGATTATAACAAGTTTGGTCTAAATTTTCTCTTAATGCTTAAGTCTAAGCGTGCAAGATATTATGCAAAAAAAGATTATGCAAAAATGGACTCAAAACTTACTTTGGCGCGATGGCTCTCAATTCAATCAGTCCAGCATGACGCTTGGCGATATTATCGATAAGTTTTTGGGTGACTATCTTGTAGTTTAATGCGTCGCTGATTTGCTGAGTCGTTTGTGTTTCTGATTCTTTTTGCTCTGATTCTGTTTGCATGGCTACAAAATCAGACAAGCGCAACATCTGCATCCCCGCATAACCGCAGGGATTGATAGCATTGAATGCTGACAAATCACAGTCTAAGTTAATCGCGATACCATGATAGCTAAAGCCATGCTTAATCTTGAAGCCCAACGACGCTATTTTTCCAAGCATAATCTTATTATCAAGAGCTGGGTTATCTAGCGAGTTGCTATTAGCATTGCTACTGTCATCCGCTACAGTGGGGTCAGAATAAATGTAAACGCCAGGTGCATCACGGCGGGCATGGGCACTGATATTGTCACGACTAGATGGCGAGCTATGCAGACAGTCATTGACGACGTCTTCGATCGCTTGCTCAGCGTGGGAGACCAGATGGCGCACACTCCAGCCCAAACTGTTTAAGTCAAACAACCAATAAAGGACCAGCTGTCCGTGACCATGCCAAGTTACCTGACCACCGCGGTCGGTCTTGATGATAGGCGTATCGGTGCGCTGCAATATGTGTTCTTCTTTGCCTGCTTGTCCAAGCGTATAAACATCGTTATGATCAACGATCCATAACTCATCAGGCGTACGTAGTCCTTGCCGTTTTTTTAGATCGATACGTTCGAGAGTACGTGACAGCATGGCATCGAGAGTGGGAACATAATCGGCTGCTGACAGAGATTTACTGATTAGCATGTCATTGAGCGGTTGTGTGTCGTTTTGCATGAGCGTGTCTGTCTTATTATTGTCTGGTTTAAATATAGATAATATCAATAGGTAGTGTAGCAGTTTTGGTGTCTATCACCCAAAGTTTATCTGCAGTCTAGTATCGGATTTGGTATGTGAGTACCTATAGGAAATGCGCTAGAAAAAATTAGAACCATTTTAATATCATGGCTTTAGTGGACTATTACAAACGCAGCAGTCAATGAAAGATGCTGTTCATTGCACAGTTGATGCGCTACATTAAAGTATAATGAATGGAATCTGATGAAATTGACAGTCAGGGCAGGTTATTAAAGCGCGCGCCTGACTAGAAAGACAGCGCCTATAACCCAATATAATGTAGTGACTACACGACATATGAGTACATGTGACTACGACAAGGAAGACAAATGACAGATAGCAACCAAAATGCCCATGAGCAGGCACCAACCGATGCAAGTTTTGCGCTGCAGCGTATGCCTGAAGCACTGAGTACCGCAAAAACCATCGATGAGATGAAATCTCAATTTTCACGCCTGCAAACATTGAGCCGTACGCGGCCGATCAATGACTGGGGCACTCGTGAGACTCAGCTAGATAATTTAGAAGTGATGCTGAGCGACAATCAAGAAAGCTTTGCAAAAGCAATCAGCGCAGACTTTGGGTATCGTAGCCAATCAGAGACTCAGTTTGCGGAGCTGTTTCCGAGCTTCACAGGTATCAGTCACGCCAAAAAACACGGCAAAAAGTGGATGAAAGCACATCGCGCGCCTATTTCAGCGCTGTATATGCCAGCTCACAATGAGATTCAGCCGCAGCCATTGGGTGTGGTCGGCATTATGGTGCCGTGGAACTATCCGTTATTTTTGGCGATTGGTCCAATGATTGATGCAATCACCGCGGGTAATCGAATCATGGTCAAAATGAGCGAAGCCGCGCCGCAGTTTGCTCAGACATTTGCTGATGCCATTTCTCGTTATTTTTCGCCAGATATGATCTGTGTGGTACTGGGCGAGGTTGATATTGCTGCTGCTTTTAGTGAGTTGCCATTTGACCACTTGCTATACACGGGTTCGACTGCTGTAGGCAAAAAAGTGATGGCAGCCGCCGCGCCTAACTTGACACCAGTGACGCTTGAGCTTGGTGGTAAGTCACCAGTGATTGTATTGGATGATGCCAATCTAGAGTCGGTGGTCAACCGTGTCATGATGGGCAAAACACTAAATGCAGGTCAGACTTGTATTGCCCCAGACTATGTATTGATTCAGCGTCAATATCATGACCAGTTTATCCACTTGGCAAAAGAGTGGATGGCCAAGCACTATCCCAATATCGAAAACAATCCAGACTATTCACGCATTATCAATGGTGAGCAGTTTAAACGGGTTAAGGGCTACCTAGATGCGCTAACAGGTGATGAGATACACGCACTTACTGCGGTTGAGCCCAATATAGAAACGCGTCTGATGCCACCAGTTATTGTGAGTGAGCCTGCGCCTGATAGCGATCTGATGCAAAATGAGATTTTTGCCCCAATCCTGCCGCTCATGCACTATGAGACACTCGACGATGCGATCTATTTTGTGAACTCGCGTCCACGGCCACTGGCGCTATATGTCTTTAGTGACAACTATAGCAGCGTCGAAAACGTACGTAATAATACGGTCTCTGGTGGCTTATGTATCAATGAAGTGATCATGCATGTCGCCCAGCATGACTTACCGTTTGGTGGGGTAGGTGACTCTGGTACGGGTGCATACCATGGCAAAGCGGGCTTTGAGCGCTTGAGCCATATGAAACCTGTCTTTGTACAGACCAAGCTCAATGGTCTCAATTTCTTATTGCCGCCTTATGGTGGACTGTTTAAAAAGGCGATGGCACTGTTTTTGAAATAGTTGCCCTATGGGAGTTATTCAAAAATTGATTTTGAACTCTCTTCATTTGATACCATAATCTATAGGACTTATATCTATAGCACCTATCAAAATAGGTGCTATTTTTTTCCAAAAAATCAAAGGTTAGCATTGGGGGAAGTGTTATCAATGATAGTGTTTATATCTGCATGGCCTGAAGTTGAATCATCTCAGTAATCGATAAATAAGCATTTGTTATTACTCCTATAAGTCGCTACACTTTGTAGTAAGCCTAAACAACAGTGGATGATTCATAGATGTTATGAATCAACATGGTATCGTGAAATTCTGTGGTTTTGATGCTTCTTTCATGCCAGTAAAAAACAATAAATAGGACAGAACATGCGCCAATGGATTGCATTAAGTTTACTGTGTATGAGCGCGTTGTTGCTGCCTGTATCAGCATCCGCAGCTTGTGAGTCACCAATCAAGTTTGGCGCACTGACGTGGGAGAGCGGACAGTTTACCTCTGGGGTGCTTAAGTATATCGCTGAAGATGGTTATGGTTGCACGGTAGAAGAAGTGCCAGGAGCAGGACCTGCGCTTGAGACTGCATTGTCTCAAAACGATATTCAGATCATCGGTGAGCAGTGGATTGGACGCTCACCAATTATGGAAGATGCCATTGCACAGAATAAAGTGGCCGTCATTGGCGATACACTCAAAGGCGGCGCAACCCAAGGCTGGTATGTCCCAAAATACGTGTTGGAAGAAAACCCAGGGTTGCGCAGCTATCAAGACTTGCCCAAATATGCTGATCTATTCAAAGACCCTGAAGATCCGAGCAGATCTCGCTTTATGAACTGTCCCTCTGGCTGGACCTGTGAGATATTTAATACGCGTCTGCTAAAAAATACGGGGCTCGATAGTATTTTTAACAATGCTCATCCCGGTACTGGCGCTGCGCTCGATGCCGAAATCGCCTCTGCTTTTGAGCAGCACAAGCCGCTATTGTTTTACTACTGGCAACCCACGGGGCTAATGGCAAAATATGACTTTGCGCCCTTGGATTTCCCAGATCACAAAGATGCCTGCTGGCAAGACCTATTACTCGCTGACGGCACATCTGATTGCGTATCTGGTTTTCCAGTATCGCCGCTAGGTATTGCCGTATCTACCCCATTTATCGAATCTAACCCTGAGCTAGCAGAGGTCTTCAAAAAGGTGCAGTTTACGCCTGATGAGCTGAACGGCGCTATCTTGGAAATGAGTGAGAGTAAGCGTAGTGGCGATGAGCAGGCGTTGGCATTTTTGCGTGATAACCCAAATATTTGGAAAGGATGGTTATCTGAAGACGCTGCTACCAATCTTGCGACTAAGCTCGGCATTAGCTTAAACGGTGCTGTTATCAATGCTGATACAGCTGCCTCTAGTAGTGATCAGTCAGCACTTTCATCCAGCTTCCCTTCGTGGTCGCTTGAGACCCCGCTCAACAATGCCTTATCAAGCGTCGTCCAAAACTATGGAGACGTATTTCGTACTATTAGCACAGTGACACTCACGTATTTGCTCTTACCCATTGAGCGATTATTAACGATTATTCCACCTTGGCTCATTATCGCGCTTGTGACGGTGCTTGCTTGGTTTGGTGTACGCAAGATTTGGTTCGCGCTGGCATGCGGTGCAGGGCTGTTTTTGATTGGTGCTTTTGGGTTATGGGGTGCGCTGATTGATACCTTGGCGTTACTCATCGTATCCGTACTGGTCACGGTGGTGATCGGTATTCCTATCGGTATTGCTATGTCGGGTAGCAAGCTGCTGCGCAAGATTGTGACGCCAGTACTCGATGTAATGCAGACGATGCCAAGCTTTGTGTATCTCATACCGGTGCTAATGCTGTTTGGTATTGGTAAAGTGCCTGCACTCTTTGCAACGGTTATTTATGCGCTGCCACCACTGATTCGCCTGACAACGTTGGGTATCACGCAAGTTAATCATGAAATGGTCGAAGCAGGACGCTCTTTTGGTAGTACGCATTTACAGCTACTCATTTGGATCAAACTGCCACAAGCACTGCCTAGTATCATGGCAGGTATTAATCAAGCGGTAATGATGTCGCTTGCGATGGTGGTACTGGCGTCGATGATTGGTGCCCCGGGCCTTGGTGAAGATGTATTGCAATCTATCCAAACGCTTAATATCGGGCAAGGCTTACAAGCGGGTACGGCTATCGTTATCGTCGCCATTATTATTGACCGCATTACTCAAGCCTTTGGTCAAGGAAAGCGCGCTCGTCAAAAAACGATCAAAGCAGGCAGGCGTCCGATTGGGTAGTAATGCGTCCAATAGTCAATGAGTAAAGCCAGCATAAAAAATCAAGCAAATAGCGAGAGTCACGATGAATCATATCCAGCTAAAAAATATCAGTAAAATCTATAATGCCAATAGCACGCAAGCCCAGTCTGCAATGGCGTTACTGGCTGAGGGTATGGATAGCGTTGCTGTCAAAGAACAAACGGGCTACTCGGTGGGGCTCTACGATATCAACTTGGATATCAAGGCAGGCGAGCTACATTGCATCATGGGGTTATCAGGTTCTGGCAAATCGACCTTGATACGTCATCTCAACCGCTTGATTGATCCAACCAGCGGCGAGATATGGGTTAACACGACGGTCAATACTAAAACGCACGCCAAGGTTAATACTCAGGCAAACACTGCGCCAGTAGACGAAAGCTCATCTAACGCTATCAATATTTTAGAACTCAATGATAAACAATTGCAGCACTACCGCCAGCAGACAGTCAGCATGGTTTTCCAGCATTTCGGCTTAGTTCCGCACATGACAGTCATCCAAAATGTGGCTTATGGTCTGCGTGTGCGTAAAATGAGTGTAAGCGAGCGACATGAAACAGCGCGACATTGGCTCAATGAAGTGGGGCTTACCAATTTAGAGCACAGTTATCCTGATGAGTTATCTGGCGGGATGCAGCAGCGTGTTGGGCTGGCTCGAGCCTTAGCAACGGACAATCCCATCTTACTAATGGATGAGGCGTTCTCTGCGCTTGATCCCCTCATTCGTGCCCAGTTGCAGGATCAACTGCTTGCATTGCAAGATCGACTCAATAAAACCATTGTTTTTATCACCCATGATATTGATGAGGCAGTCAAAGTCGGTCAGCGCATCAGTATCCTAAATGGTGGACGCTTAATACAGACAGGTACACCAAACGACTTACGACACAATCCTGCCGACGACTATGTCGAGCAATTTATGAGTGCAAAAGCGTGATATACACTGGTTATTGTATTGAAGCGCCCTCTATATCAGGACTCTTACTATCCTGTTAAATAAGTGTAGCTATCGACAGCTTACTATTAAAGTAGGCTCCAATAGCGTTGTATACTATTAAGACAAACTAATGCGTTTCAACAATCCGAATCACTGTCTCTCCACTATTTTTCAAAGTCTTATCTCTTTAACTTGAGTTCCCTCATAATAGAATTTTGAGCTATTTACTCGCTCATGGTTGCCAAAACTAGTACCATCCGTAACAAGGACACGTCATGTCATATAAAAACAATCAAAAAAATAGTAATCATGAAGAAATTAAGAAACCTCGCTCATCAAGCTGGCTAAAAAACGTTAGCGCCTTTAGCATGACGACAGTGCTGAGTGCAGGCATATTAGTCGCCTGTGGCCAGATGAGCAATGCAGAAAGCAGCGCAAGCAGTAGTACCAAATCAGGTAGTCAAAATACTGGCGTCACCAGCTCGCGTGACATGTTGCCCTCTGATATGCTCAAACAAATGCAAGCATTGCCGCAGCTAACAAAAGGGCTGGGCGATACGGGGGCTGCAGTGATCGATCCTAATAAGCCGACCTTGGTAAAATTTTGGGCGAGTTGGTGTCCGCTATGTTTGGGCACATTGGAGGAGACTGAGACGTGGCGCACTGATCCTAAGTTTTCAGGCTTAAACGTGGTGACAGTCGCCAGCCCCGGTCATCTTAATGAAAAAGCTGATGGTGAATTTAGTACTTGGTATGCGGGCGTACAGGCTGACTACCCAAACTTGCCTGTCTTGACTGACCCTTCAGGCGAGCTCATCAATAAGCTTGGCGTGCAAGTTTATCCGAGCTGGGCTATCCTTGATAAAAATGGCAATCTGGTACACTTGGTAAAAGGTAATATATCAGCAGAGCAGGCTTATGCACTTGCCGAAAATGCAGATAATGGCTTTGCTGAGCTCAAAGCAGGTAACGCCAAACCTGCCAATGCACAATCATCAGACAATAATAAAATCGAAACCATCAAGCAAAAAGATGGTGTGTATTACAATGAGACAGGCAAACCAATCAACACCCGCTCAATCTACCTTGCAGGGGGCTGTTTTTGGGGTGTTGAAGCTTATATGGAGCGCGTTGATGGCGTCATCGATGCCGTATCAGGTTACGCCAATGGCGATACAGCCAACCCAAGCTATGAGCAGGTCATTCGTGGCTCAGGGCATGCAGAAACCGTAAAAGTTACCTATGATGCCGACAAAACAGACCTCGATACCATCTTAAAATACTATTTCCGAGTGGTTGATCCAACGAGCTTAAATAAGCAAGGCAATGATCGCGGTGTGCAGTATCGCTCAGGTGTGTATTACACTGACAAAGAAGACAAAGCGGTGATTGATGCTGCGCTCAAGCGTGTACAAAGCAAATACGAGCAAAAAGTTGTGGTCGAGAACGAGCCCTTAGATAATTTCTATTTGGCTGAGATGTACCATCAAGATTATCTAGCAAAAAATCCAAATGGCTATTGTCATATTGATTTGAGTCTTGCTGATGATAAGCCTGAAGGGGCAGCTCGTACCAAACTTGCGCCAGCTAATACGGTCGCTGAGACGTTAGATCCCAAGCGCTATGCTAAATTTGACAAAGATGCGCTAAAGAACACATTGACCAAAGCGCAGTACAATATCACGCAAGAGGCTGGGACGGAACGTGCCTTTAGTCATGAATATGACGATTTGTTTGCGCCAGGTATTTATGTCGACGTGGTCAGTGGTGAGCCGTTGTTTTTGTCGACGGACAAATACCAATCAGGCTGCGGCTGGCCCAGCTTTACCAAGCCTATTGATATGCAAGTGATTACCCAGCATCAGGATAATGCCTTTAATATGATACGTACTGAAGTTCGTTCCCGCGTGGCTGACTCACATCTGGGTCATGTATTTCCTGACGGTCCAAAAGACCGTGGCGGGCTGCGTTATTGTATCAATGGCGGGGCGCTACAGTTCATCCCAGTGAGTGTGATGCCGCAATCGGGCTATGCACCCTTGGTAAAACTGGTTAAATCATAGTCGTTTTATTGCCACCTTTGAATAGATAAAAAAGGCGCTAAGTTCAATCTTAGCGTCTTTTTTGTTTCATGTAGCTATTAGATATTTGATTGTCATTTTCGCTAGTTGTACGAATTTTGCTGCAATCTAACGCGAATTCTGAAATAAACCCCAAACTTCGTTATACTTGATGGCTTATTGGTAATGCACACTCTATGAGTGTCTATTATTTATTATCCAGATAGCATTTATTATTCAGACATAAGGTCGCTTGGTCGTTTCGGTGACGCTTGTTTCTCATTTCTGCACTTTTAAGGCCATAGCATGACTGCTACCTATTCACCCATTATTACCTCACTGCTAGATAATGATTTGTACAAATTTACGATGTTACAAGCTATGCTGCATCAGTTTCCACAGACACATGGCGTGTATCGTTTTCGCTGCCGCAATAACAAAGAGTCGGCTTATCCACTGGCCGATATTCAAAAAGATCTAGAGCAGCAACTAGATAGCCTGTGTGAGCTGCGTTTTTTGCCAGATGAGTTGGACTACCTTCGTAGTTTGCGCTTTATGCGTTCAGACTTTGTCGATTATCTTGAGTTATTTAAGTTAAAACGCCGGTTTATTACCGTCAGTACCGATGAAAAAGGTCGTTTATCTATCGATATCGAAGGACCGATGATTCAGGCAATGTTCTTTGAAGTATTTGTACTGGCTATCGTCAATGAGCTTTATTTTAATGCGTTATCGAACGATAGTGTGATTGAAGAAGGGCAACGTCGCCTTGATGGAAAAGTAGCGCTGTTGCATCAATATGCCCTAGAGCAGGCAAAATATGGGCGTGATATACCGCCATTTATCGTCGCTGATTTTGGGACGCGTCGACGCTTTAGTAAACGCTGGCAGGCACATGTGGTGGAGACATTACATAAAGCTGAGCCAAAAATCGTGGGCGGTACATCCAATGTATATCTGGCAAAACAGCTAGGAATGACGCCGATAGGCACGATGGCACATGAGTTTATGCAAGCATTTCAGGCATTAGATGTGCGTTTGCGTGATTCACAAAAGGCCGCGCTTGAAGCGTGGGTGCATGAGTATCGTGGCGATTTGGGTATTGCATTGACAGACGTGGTCGGTATGGATGCGTTCTTGCGCGACTTTGATTTGTATTTTGCCAAGCTCTTTGATGGGTTACGGCACGATAGTGGCGACCCTTATATCTGGGGTGATAAGGCAGTGGCACATTATGAAAAGCTAAAGATAGATCCAAAGACAAAGATTTTGACTTTCAGTGATGGGCTGGATTTAGAAAAGGCTTGGGAGTTGCATCAATACTTCAAAGATCGTATTAGAACCAGCTTTGGTATTGGCACCAATTTGACCAATGACATGGGCATTACACCGATCAATATCGTACTTAAATTAGTGGAGTGCAATGGTCAGCCAGTGGCCAAGCTGTCTGATAGCCCAGGCAAGACCATGATTAATAATGACACGTATCTTGCCTATCTACGCCAAGTCTTTGAAGTTGATGAGCCTGAATAATCTAATTGTCCGTGCTGCTAGTAGATTTTTCTTCGGCGAAGGCTGCATCCAATGCTTGCTGTACAGCATTGATACGGGTTTCGCAAACGCGATAAGCGGCAATAGATTCTTCAACCGTGGTCATTAGGTTATCAATATCAGGCTCGTCTTGCTGCTGCAGTTCAGCCGCATTGGTTTTTAAAATATCGTAAGCCGCCTTAAAGGTTTTTGGGGCGGCTTTTTTGCGTCTGCGAGTAGGGGTAGTCATAGAGTTTCCTAATTTCTAAAGGTCAATAGATGAGTAGTTGTTAGATATTATGATGTGGTTAAATTGGCATGTCTGAGAGTTCAGTCGCTTTCTTATCCATATTGATATCGATAATCTGTGCTTTTGCATTACCATCTTTTAAAATGATATTGACAGTTTGCTCAGGAGACAGTTGGGTGCTGCTCGTGAGCGTCTGCCTATTTTGAGCATCCGTTAGCATGGCATAGCCTTGTTTTAGCACGCGAGACGGTCTATGTAATAGCACAATATCACGTAGATGTTCGCTATCGCGCTGTGCTTGCACAATTTGCTGCTGCGCGTTTTGCATGATTGACTCTTGATGACTTCTGCTATTAGTCGCGGCTTTCGTCAGTTGTTGACGTGCCAAGGTTTGCGTTTGCGTATATCGCTCAGCTGTTAGTCTGACTGCTTGCTTTACTTGGCGCTGTGCGCTTTGTTGAATGCTGCGCCACGCATAGTCACTGTCTTTTCGTAGAGCGGTGAGTTGTCCGATAGTCTGTGACTGTATTTGGCTTAACTGACGTGCGGTTTGTTGCTCAGCAGTATTCAATTGACGCTGAGCAGCTTGCTTGATTTGCGCCTGATAGTGCAGCGTTTGAGTGACGAGCTGGGCTAAATGGCTATGGATAGCAGCAATCACTTTTGAGGGCGTATCAAAGCTGGTATGCGCCACTTCATCTAAGATGACTTTGTCACGCTCATGACCGATACCCACCCAGACAGGCACAGGCTGCTCAGCAACCAACGCTGCCAGCTCATAATCATTAAGATAAGCCAAGTCTCCCACGGCACCGCCGCCACGAATAATGACTAATAAATCTGGTAGGCGCTGATAAGTGTCGTAAAACTGCTGCTGTGCATTAACGATGGCTTGACGTATCTCAGCGGGCGCATGATTGCCTTGAAAAGTCGCATTATGGTAATGGAAATGACAAGCACCTGTACTGGCTAAGCGATCCGCATCTGCTTGAAAATCGCCCAATCCAGCCGCCTTTTCAGGGGCGATGACCAGCACATGCTCGATATCAAAAGGGGTAGGCAGCTGCTGATTGAGATGTAATAGCCCTTCGCCTGTTAAGCGATCGACCATTTCTGCATACTGCCGTGCCAAATCGCCTAGCGTATAGCTGGGGTCGATATCTTCAATCGTGATTGAAAAGCCATACTGGGCATGGAATCCTGCCGATACTTTGAGGAGTACGGTCAAATCACGCTCAAGCGGCATACCAGTCGCGCGCTCAAACTTGGCTAATACACGAGCCGCTTTAAAACGCCAAAGGTTGCCGCGGCAACTGGCGACCACTTTGCCATCATCGTCTTTTTCTGCCAATTCAAAATAATAGTGACCACCTTTACTCGATAGGTTACGGATTTCTGCCTTGACCCAGACACGGTGGTCAAAGGTCTGTTTGATGACCATCTCAACCGCGGATAAGTAATCACTCAGACGTAGGACCGTATCCTCTAAATGGTCTTCTTGCGCAGCGAGTTCGGCCTCTAGAGTAGCCAAATCTTTGGCAGGTGCGAGTACTTTGGCCTGTTTGACATTTGAAAGGTTAGGTTTGCGCATGATATAAGACCAAAGATAATGAAAATATAAAGACTGGTGAGGATGTGCTGAATACGATAGCGAATAGTTTAACCCAAAAGGGCATACACAAAAAGCAAAGCCAACAAGCTTTAACTGATATATTATCCATATCGCAGCTTGTTGGCTATTTCATAAATCACAGTATGTCAGGTGATGCTAGAGAAACGCAAATGGCGTCGCTCATTTAGAGAGTTACTGATAGAGAATTACTGGCAACGAAAATTGATCTTATACTCATAATCATCATTGCGTGACAAATCTGGTGTGCCTGTGCCAAAGATTGAGCCGACCACGGAACCCACTTGCCCAACCATACGGCCAGTACGTTCATTTAAGATGCCATTATATTTGACATTGTCATCAACGATAATGACTTGTTTGCTGCGACAGGTTTTTTGCGCGCTATCAATTGCATTTTGCTGTGCTTTGACTTTGGTATCAGCGATGCCAGTGGTCTCATAAACAGAGTTGGCGCGTTGGATCACTGGTGATGATGGCGTGCTTTGACAAGCGCTTAAAACGAGCGCACCGGCCAATATTGCACCTAAACTGGTAGTTTTGTTAAAGGTATTCATAAATAATTCCTAATGTATATAGACAGAATGTCTTAGCGATAGGCAAAGCTTCATGAATGTAACGTATCTAGATATTACCTGTCTAGGCGCTTATTGTGTGCGGTATTACAGCAGTATTGCCTATCCAATCTATGACAAACAAAGCGTGCTTAAATAAATAATACACTCAGCTGCTGAGCATCAATTTTGGCCCAAAATAAAACAAGTCGCACCCGTACACAGCAAATCACTTGAAATAAAAATCATATCTAGGATAATTGAGCCATTCATTTTTATTAATAAGTAATGCTATGCAATTGATTCCTGGTCCTGCTGGTGTGCTCGAGGTCGACGCACTATGGCAACAAGACAATCCTAACGACCCAAATACAGATACCGTCGCGCTACTGTGCCATCCCAATCCGTTGTTCGATGGGACAATGAACAATAAAGTGGTCACAACTATGTACCGCTTTGCCCGTGACAATGGCATGCATGTGATACGCTTCAACTTTCGCGGCGTTGGTCAATCGACAGGCGAGCATGATTATGCGGAAGGTGAAGTGGTCGATGCAATGACCGTGCTACAATGGATTGCTGAACAAACCAATGCCAGAAAGCTATGGCTTGGCGGTTTTTCTTTTGGTGGGTATGTCACGGCCCGCGTGGCTGAGCAAGTACTTGAAGCCGCGCATATATGGGGGTTGGATGATTTTGACGTGTCAAAAATCGCACTTATCGCACCCTCAGTCGAAAAAAATGACAGTACTGATATTAGTTTACCCGCGGATAAAACCTTTGAGATTTATGGTAATGCGGATGAAGTAATCGCGCCTGAAAATATGCAGGCATTTGCAGATCGTTTAGGAATTGCAGTAAGCGTCGTCGATGGTGCTGGTCACTTTTTTCACGGTCGCTTATCAGAGCTTAAAAAGTTATTAGAAACGCATAGCAGTGCATAGTTTTGACCCTAAACGCTAATGCATGTTTTAGGGTAGCACTTAGCCACTCCAATATTTTGATATTTATTTAATCCAACGATGAGTCGTATTATGAGTTTATCTCCATTGCAACGTTACGAGAAAGCCGTCAGTACAGATGAGTTTACTCGGGATGAGCAGCAGTTTCAGGCCATGAGTTATCTTGATGAGATCTACCATCAGCTCATCAATAGCGCGCCGCAAAAGAAAGGGTTCTTTGGGTTTTTGAAATCCAAGCCTGTCGCGCCAACTGGATTATATATGTGGGGCGGTGTCGGTCGCGGCAAAACGTGGATGATGGATATGTTTTATGATTCATTGACCATTGAGCGCAAAATGCGTCTGCATTTTCATCATTTTATGCAGCGTGTTCATCAAGAATTGAATAAACTGCAAGGCGAAAGTGATCCACTCGAAAAAGTTGCCGATATTATTTATAAAGAAGCGGTCATTATTTGCTTTGATGAATTTTTTGTGTCTAACGTTTCTGATGCCATGATTTTGGGTGATTTGTTTACGATGCTGTTTAATCGCGGCATTACCTTGGTCGCTACGTCAAACATTGAGCCGTCTGGTTTGTATAAAGATGGTTTGCACCGTGACCGTTTTTTACCAGCCATTGCAGAGGTTGAGAGCCATACGACAGTGATGAATATCGATTCTGGTATTGATTATCGTCTGCGCGTGCTTCAGCAAGCAGAATTGTATGAATCACCAATGACTAAAGCCAATCATCATTGGTTAGCCAACCGCTTTGCCAGCTTGTCCAATAATCAAAAAATCAGCAACGAGCCAATTACTATCAATGGCCGCGAAGTCAAAGTCAACGCGCGTACCGAAGATATCTTGTTTTGCGATTTTCGACATTTATGCATGGCGCCGCGCTCGGCATCCGATTTTATTGAGCTTGCAAAACAATTCAGCACCGTATTAGTTGATTCAGTACCCGCTTTAGATGATGATTTGCGTGATCCAACGCGCCGTTTTATTTATTTAGTCGATGAGTTTTATGATCGCCGTGTAAAACTGTTGGTACGAGCAGAGCAATCGATTTTGGACTTGTATCAAGGGGAAAAGCTAGCGTTCGAGATTGAACGTACCCGTTCGCGCTTGCTTGAGATGCAGTCAGAAGACTATCTGCGCATGGATCACCGTGTCGAAGATGCTGCGTAGTGGATGTTTTTTAAAACGGTATTGCTAGAGCTCAAATGTTTTTTAGCATTAGGTACTTAGTCTTTTCAGTGACAAGTATCAGATTTAAAAGTAGTTCGTGAAAAGAAATAAATAATAATAAATAAGGACAGACAATGACTACAACAGATGAAAATAACCAAGCGCCACAGGACAATAAACTGCCTGTTAAGAATGTAGCCGCAAATGATGTCTCAGCTAGCAGTGAAGAGCTAATTGGTTGGATTAATTCAAGACGCAGCATGGGCAATTTGGATGCACCAGCCCCAACGCGGGATCAAATCGAGTCTGCTATTGAGTGTGCAGCGACAGCGCCCGATCACAAAAAACTGCGTCCATGGCGCTTTATTGTGACCCAAGGGGAGGCACGTCACGAGTTAGGTAATGCTTTGGTAGCCGCAGTAAAAGAAAAAGCGCTCAAAGATGGCGAAGAGTTATCTGAGAAAACTATCAAAAAAACCCATACCATGCCGCTCCGAGCGCCGGTTATCATAACGGTCGTGACGCAAATGCAAGAGCATAAAAAAGTACCACCCTTTGAGCAAATGCTAAGTGCGGGTGCTGCTGTGCAAAATTTGATACTGGCACTCAAAGCTCAGGGATTTAGCACGGTGTGGCGTACTGGACTGTTATGTAATGAGCCTGCGGTAAAAGCCTATTTTGATGTGGGTCCAGATGATTATGTGACCGCTTTTGTTTATACTGGCACCAGTCCAAAAGATGAATCCAAACGCAAACCTATTGATATCGAGCCGTTAGTACGCTTCGAGTCATAATTTGACTCGGTGTTGTCTCTTGGTAAAATTATTAACTCAAAAAGACCGCGAGCCCGAGTATCGGAAATATCTGGGAACAGTAGCTCCTATTGAGAATAAGTCAGTCAACATGGATAAAAGAACATGACAAGTCCTAACGATAGCAATAAAGATAACAACAGCGCTAACAATGAGGCGGGCAACAATACGTCTGAAAAACAAAACGGTATGTTGGCAGGTATCTTAGAGCGTGCAAGTAAGTCAGGCATCGGTCGTAAAAAATCAACGCCCAGTCCAGTTGAGTCGGCAGTCGCAAAAGACATGGCAGAGATTCATAGCAACCCTACCAAGCTGCGTTTGGCGTTTTTAGGTGGTGGTAGCTTTGGTACGGCAATGGCAAATTTGGCTGCGCGTAATGGCTGCGATGCTACGCTGTGGGTACGTAATAAACGTACCGTAAAAGCGATGGCAAAAACTCAGACCAATAAAAAATATCTGCCTGGCTACAAGCTTGATGACCGTTTGAAATACAGTCATGATCTGGCGGCTACCGTCAAAGACAAAGATATTATTTTTATCGCCGTGCCGGGATTGGCTTTTCGCGAAACGGTAAAAAACATTGCGCCTTTGATCAGTGGCCAGTCTATCGTATCGCTGACCAAAGGAATGGAGAAAGATACCTTTGCCATGATGAGCGACATTATTAAAGAAGTGTTGCCTGAAGTGAATTTCGGTGTCATGTCAGGGCCAAACCTTGCCATAGAAATCATGAAAAACATGCCGTCTGCCACGGTGATTGCAAGTGAGTCTGAGCCATTGCGTCATGCGGTACAAGCGGCATTACACAGTGCCTTCTTTAGAGTGTTCGCGAGTGATGACGTACGCGGTGTCGAGCTTGGCGGCGCGCTCAAAAACATCTATGCCATCGCCATGGGTATGGCAGCTGCTTATGAAGTGGGTGAAAATACCAAAGCAATGATTCTTACTCGTGCCTTGGCAGAAATGAGTCGTTTCGGTGTCGAAGAGGGAGCCAATCCGCTAACCTTTTTAGGTTTGTCAGGAGTAGGGGATCTATATGCCACTTGTAGCTCAGAGCTAAGCCGCAACTATCGTATTGGTAACATGCTCGGTCGCGGCATGAGTATTGATGCCGCAGTCAAAAAGCTGGGTCAAACTGCTGAAGGGGTCAATACCATTCAGCAGGTCCACGAAAAAGCCACTAAAGCGGGCATCTATATGCCTATCACCCATGCGCTCTATGCCGTGATTTATGAAGATAAAGCAGCATTAGGCGTGGCACTACATCTGATGGAAGCGGGATTCCGTAGTGATGTTGAGTTTGTGATGGCGCATGATCATAGCAATGCTGCGCTTACGGCTCATATGAAAAACTCAAGTAACAGCGCTAAAGGCAATACCAAAGACGACGCCAAAAGTAAAAATAGCGATGCTGATAAGTAAGATATTTTATCAAAAGGCACTATTGAGAGACAGTGCTAACTCAGCGCACCAAGGAAGGTTATGAAAATTATATTAGTACGTCATGGTCAAGCCGAAGATGAGACGCGTCCAGATAGTGCGCGTCAGCTGACTGACTTTGGTCAACAGCAAGCGGCACAAACGGCAGAGTATGTGACCACACACTATCATCCAGATCGTTTTATCGTCAGTCCTTATGATAGGGCGCAGCAGACGCTGGCTACATTCCAGTCACGAATGCCAAAAGTACCTTCAACAGTGCAGGACAATATCACGCCCTCTGATGATGCCCGTCAGGCTTTAATTGATATTGCGAATATTGATGCAGAATGTCTGGTCGTTGTTTGCCACATGTCTATTGTCGCTTATATCGCAGGCTTGTTGACCGGTGATTATCCTGAGTCATTCTCTTTGGCAGAAGCCAGAGTGTTTGAAATGGAGTTTGTCATGACTGGGATGGCCACAGAAGTGGATCGTTTTGTACCTGACCAACCATACTAGGCTGACCTAGCCATTTCTTAGATAGGATGAATTCAGAGTGAGGCAATCATACCGATTAAGCGACTGGCTCAGTAGATAAAATGACTCAATCCTTTTTGAATAGTAACACTGCTTCATCACAGTACTTTTATAACCGCAGCAATAATTGAGGACACGTTTAGTGTTACATGTTTGGTTACGAGCGCAGTATAGCCCGCTAGCTGTTTGGCACGAAGATGTACAGCAATGGCAGACGGTTGATAGTTGGCAACAGCTACAAACTCTCTATGGTCATCATAAACCCAATGGCCAAAAGGCAATTTGTTTATATTTCCCTTCAAGTCATGTACTGCAAGTAGACACAGCGCTCAATACTGCTCAGCTTAAGCAGCTGGGCAATAGTGGTAAGCAGTATTTGTTTGAAGAAACCTCTCTAACGCCAGTTGAGCAGTTGGTTATTCGTCAGTTGAGCCATGCTGATATGACGCAGCTGTACGCATTGGCACAAAACGATATTGAGGCATGGCAGCAGAGTGCTCAGCTCGTGGGTATGAATATAGTGGCACTACTGCCAGATTTCCTATTACTGCCACCGCCAGAAGAAGGTGCAGGTCAGCAAGTGACATTGTATCAAGACGAGCATACTCTGTTATTGCGCCAATCATTGCGCCAAGGCATGGCTGTCAGCTATTTACCGTTGATTTTTGAGCGCTTTCCGCATTTAAGCGAAGTGATGTTGCTGAACTCTATTGAAACCGATCGCCTTGCTATCAGTGATTTAGCCGCTAATGAAATGGATAATATGGGTGTCAATGATATCCCAGCAACATCAACGACAACCAGTTCTATAACGCAAACTAAAGCGCTGATCGCCGATCACCAGCTGTTATTAACGAGCTTGCCCACGACACCAGCGCCCATTGAAAACCCAGAACGTCATGCGCTGAACTTTTTTATCAAATCAACCGACTCACAGTTATCACCGTATTTACGGGTAGCAATGATGGTTGCGTTATCGGCTTTAGTACTACAGATGGCAACCGATGGGGTGCAGTGGTACAAGTATAATGAGGCAACAGCTGCAACCAAGACTGAAATAGCAGCGCAATATCAATCTTGGTTCGCTGATGAGCCACTCAGTACTCGAACCAAGCTCCAAGTACAATTACAGCCAAAACTGCTTAGCGACAGCCAAGCACCTGCATCACATATGGCAGCGTTGTCAAAAATATCCCCTTTAATCAAGCAGTCTTCATTGCGTGCGCAGACGCTCGTGATGCAGCCGTCTGTACTCAGCTTTACGCTCATTGCTCCTGATCGTGGCAGTTTGGATCAATTCACGAGCACGCTAGTAGCGCAAGGTTTGAATGCCAAGCTTGCGCAAGTGAGTAGTAATGATCAAGGTCAATTTAGTGCTCAGGTCACTGTGGATGTGGTAGAAAACAGCGATACGGCGAACACTCCAGCAGCATCATAATTCATCAGAGTATTGGTAAGAAAAGGTCAAAACATGAAACGATTACAGCGCCGTACCAAACGCAGTGTAGCTGTCTCTGCAACCAATACTAAAACGCACGCATTCTCAGAGCGTATGAGCAGTTACCAAAATGTGCTATTAACGCGCTGGCAAGCGCTACCGCCACGCGATCAATTAGCGTTAGCTATACTGTCCGTATTTTTGCTGTTGTTTATCGGCGGTTATGGCGGTTATAGCATTCATCAAGCGGCAAAAGAGAGTAAAAATGATTATCAGGAACAAGTGGCTGATTATTTTTGGTTGCGGGCGCAAGCAGGTAATATCGATAGTAATGCATTAAGTACTGGCAATAACGCTAATGGAGAGGCTGACATGCCGCCTGCCAATCGCATTAGTGCGCTGCTAAATACCACAGGAATTACAGATGCTCAGGTCGTTGCAGCTGGTGATTCAGTGCAGTTAAGCTTTATCCACCCCAGTCAAGCTGTCGTAAGTACCGCTCTTGGCAAGTTAGAGCAGCAAGGTTGGCAGTTCACACAGTTGTCCATGCAGCAAGACCTAATGAATAAATCTATCCAAGTGCAAGCCACTGTCACTTTATAACTCGATACTGTTTAGTAGCAAGGTATGGGCTTAATAGTAGAATATAAGTAACAGAACATGATATGTTCCAATTCAATATATCGGTAACTCGCTTTTCAAGTGGCGTTTTGAGTTAGATGTCATTGAAAAGCCTTTTATCTGTCACCATTAAATATTTACTAGTCACTGCTAACGATAGATATTTAGCATACAGCACTTTCTTCATAACGATACTGATGAGCATAGTTTTCAGCAGACAATATTACTGACCAGTAAGGACAACGCAAACCAATGAGTGACAGTATGAGCAACGATAAGCGCCGTTCTTTAACCATTTATAATCACATCACTTATTTCTTATACGTGATTAGCTATTTTACCGCTGGTCTGCTGTGGATCGTGCCGATTGTGATGAATTATGCCAAGCGCCACGATGCTGATGGCACATGGTTATCCACGCATTTTGATTGGCAAATCAAAACGTTTTGGTACAGTATCGTTTGGTTTATTATTGGTATTGTCATCACTGCTTTTGCTTTAGGTGGTTTTGGTGTGAGTATGCTAGCTGATAGTGGCAATATCGCTATTGGTTCGACGTTACTGGCTGGCTTTGGTCTGTTGATTGTGACATTCACCTTTATCTGGCATTTATATCGAATCATACGTGGTTGGATCGCACTCACTGACGGTCGCCCAGTGCCTTAATACGATACTGTAGCTGTTGATTCAGCTGAGCTTAAAAGACAGTGAATTATTATTGCTACTTAATAAATGCTTGTATGCGCTGACGGCGGGTTAAATGTGGAAATTTACCGTGTGAAACTTTGCTCTTGTTTCTGTTAAGCTGATATAATCGCTCCGCCTGATTTCATTCATATTCTTTATCCACTATTTCTTTCGAGCAGGGTCCGCCATCACTATGTCTTATGCCTTACTTCGTCCTTTTTTGTTTAATATGGATCCCGAACACGCCCATGAGATGACGCTATCTTTATTGGATAAAGCACATAAAGCGCGTGTTTTAGGTTTGGCGTATGGTCAGTCGATGCAGCCTACTGACTGTATGGGATTGCAGTTCTCTAATCCAGTGGGTCTGGCAGCAGGACTGGACAAAAACGGTGATTATATTGACGCACTGGCTGAGCTGGGTTTTGGTTTTATAGAAGTAGGCACGGTCACGCCAAGACCGCAAGCAGGCAACGATAGGCCAAGACTGTTTAGAATCAAGCAAGCAGATGCCATCATCAATCGTATGGGCTTTAACAATGAAGGCGTTGATTATCTGATTGATAATGTCAAACGCTGCAAATACAAAGGCAATATCGGTATCAACATTGGTAAAAATGCTGATACACCAGTCGAGCAAGCCGCTGATGATTATGTGTATTGCTTAGAACGTGTGTATCCGCACGCCTCATATATCACGGTAAATATCTCATCGCCAAACACCAAAAACTTACGTGATTTGCAAAGTGGTGAGGCTTTGACCCAGCTGATGGATACAATTAAAAACCGTCACAGTCAACTAGCCACCGAATATGGTTTTTATGTGCCATTGGTGCTCAAGGTTGCGCCTGATCTAGAGCCACTGCAAGTTGACTATATCTCACAGCAATTATTAGACTTTGAAATTGACGGTTTGATTGCAACCAATACGACACTGAGCCGCGTGGGTGTCGAAGACTTGCGTGATGGCGATCAAATGGGCGGCTTGTCAGGTCGTCCGGTGAGCCACATTAGTACCCAGATTTTACAACAGTTCTCTGATCAGCTAGATGGTAAAGTTGCTTTGATAGGGGTGGGTGGCATCGATAGTGGTGCCAAAGCTGTCAAAAAAATCGAAGCAGGTGCAGACATGGTACAGCTCTATACAGGTCTTATATATAAAGGACCTGGGCTAGTACAGTCTTGTATTCAAGCAATCGGTGGCTATTATGATGCCATGGAAAGCTAGTCAAATGAATGAGATGGTGAGGCGCAAAATATGAGCGGTCTAGATATTGTGATTGCTATTGTTGTCTTGATTGGTTTGTGGCGCGGCTTTCAAGTTGGCCTGATCAAAACAGCTGTTGGCTTAGTAGGCTGGTTTATCGCTCTTATCGCTGCGACTCGGCTCGCAGGATCGGTATCGCCTCAATTATCTGGTATCGTGCAAAGCCCAGTGTTACAAATGGCGATGGCCTTTTTGCTGGTGGTGATTGTGATATTGGCGGTTATGCACTTGGTGGCTTTTGTATTCTCAGGTGTGCTCAAAACCTTACGCTTGAGTGTGGTCGATAAAATGGCAGGCGGGGTGCTTGGTGCTGCCAAAAATATACTGATGGTATTGGTTGTTTTAAGTGTGAGTGCGCCATTACTAGTACAAATGCCGCAATGGCAAACCTCAGTCCTTGCCCCTGAGCTGCTACCTTATGCGCCTATGGGTAAAGCATTGGTATCAGATGTATTAGGTATGGCTTGGGATCAAGTCAATCAGTCGTAATTTTCTATTGTTCTAATTCTTTTTATACTTCTAAACGTTTGCATGTGTCACTGATCATCGAAAACAGATGATCAAAAATTATCATGAAGTTTCTTACAAAATCATCAGGTTAGCGGTGGACGACAGTGCGTGATTTTAGCCACATACTGTCAGCAGTTTTGCCGTTATTGTCGTACTAATGTATGAGTTAAAATAGGATATAGCTATATGTGTGGAGTCATTGGAGTTGCAGCTCATGAGCCAGTCAATCAGATACTTTATGACGGTTTAACGATGCTACAGCATCGCGGGCAAGATGCAGCAGGTATTGTCACTTTGCAAGATGGTCGACTTTACCTACGTAAAGAAAACGGTATGGTACGTGACGTATTTATGAATCGTCACATGATGAAGCTGGTCGGTAAGTTTGGTATCGGTCACGTTCGTTACCCAACCGCTGGTACTTCTAGTAGCGCTGAAGCTCAGCCATTTTATGTTAACTCACCTTATGGTATTACGCTTGCGCACAATGGTAACTTGACCAATGCTGAGAGTCTGGCCAAATCTTTATATATCGAAGATCGTCGCCATCTCAATACCGATTCAGATTCTGAAGTGCTGCTAAATGTACTCGCACATGAGATGCAAAATCTAGGCAAGACGCATCCAACAGCCGATGACATCTTTGAAGCGGTAAAAGCCGTCTATAGACGCTGTGAAGGTGCTTATGGCGTTGTGGCCTTGATTACTGGTCATGGACTACTAGCGTTCCGCGATCCAAACGGTATCCGTCCGCTTATCTTTGGTAAGCGCATGGCAGAAAACGGTGGCACCGAATATATGGTCGCCTCTGAATCAGTCGCATTGACAGGTTCTGGCTTCACTATCGTTCGTGATGTAAAACCAGGCGAGGCAATCTTCATCGATTTGAACCATAAGTTGCATACGCATCAATGTGTCGAGCCGAAAGAATATACGCCTTGTATCTTTGAGTATGTTTACTTTGCTCGTCCAGATTCTATTATGGACAATATCTCAGTTTATAAATCACGCCTACGTATGGGTGAAAAATTGGCGGATAAAATCCTTGCAGAGTGGGGCGAGGATCATGACATTGATGTGGTTATCCCGATTCCAGATACGTCACGTACCTCAGCGATGGAGCTAGCGCTAAAAATGAACGTCAAGTACCGTGAAGGGTTTATGAAAAACCGCTATATCGGTCGTACGTTTATCATGCCGGGTCAACAGCAGCGCAAAAAGTCCGTTCGTCAAAAGCTAAGCGCGGTGCCGTTAGAGTTTAAAGGCAAAAACGTGCTGTTGGTTGATGATTCAATTGTTCGTGGTACGACGTGTCATGAGATCATTCAAATGGCGCGTGATGCAGGTGCTAATAAGGTGTTTTTTGCGAGTGCTGCGCCACCAGTGAAGTTTCCAAACGTATACGGCATTGATATGCCAGTGCGTACCGAGCTGATTGCTTCAGGTAATAGTGTTGAGGAAGTACGTGAGATCATTGGCGCTGACCGTCTGATCTTCCAAGATCTAGATGATTTGATCGATGCCGTCAAAGATACTAAGCACAGCAGAGTCGAAGGGTTTGATTGTGCTGTCTTTAATGGCTGTTACATCACGGGCCAGATCAATGAAGCGTATCTTGACCATCTGCAAGAGCAGCGTAATGATACGGCCAAGACTGGTAAAAAAGGCGTACAGATAGTAGCGGATACCCCAGTTGATATGATGGGTGTTGAAGAGCTTTAAGCCAGATAGCAATAAATATATTGCTTGAAAATAAAAAGCTGGATTCTATTAAGAGTCCAGCTTTTTTGTGTCCAAAATACAAGTAAAATCAATACTGAATGTTGGTATAAGATAGGCGGCTGTTAGGTCAAAAAGTTGGTAAATATCCAGACAAAACCATTGATCGCGGCAATACCAACGACCATGCTGACCAATAGCTGCCTGCTAATATGATAAATAAAAAGTACCAGTACAAGTGCGCAAACCTGTGCCATCAATAGATGTAATTCAGGATCATTTAAGGCAATGTCTACTGGCAGGTTTTGATAAGACAGACTGGTCAAGATAAGTAGCACCATCACTGACAGCGGTAAGCTTTCATTCAATCGATGTAGCCAAGGCGTATCTAAAACTTTTCTAGGGATTAATGCTGGCAATGCACGAGTAATAAACGTCACCGCTGCCATGGCAAGCGTCGCAAAAATAAGATAACTACTGGTCATGACGCTCTCCTATATTTTGACGCTGCATCCAAAATCCACGTACCAAAATCATCAGCATACAGATAGTAATGGCGACTAGCAGCAACCAATCGCTGGTAAACAGTGAGGCAATGACTAAACCAATTATAGCGATGCCAATGGGGAAATAACGTTTGATACTTTGGAATTGTTCATACGCCAAAATCGCAAACAGACAAACCAAGGCAAAATCCAAATGTGGAATTAAGTCACTAAGCGTACTTCCAATTATCACGCCAATGGTACTCGCGAGCACCCACCAGCTTTGGTTAAATAAGCTAATAGGGAGTATGAGTGCTTGTCGTGCCTCGTTTGGTAAACTGGTCATGACTGAAAAAGTCTCGTCAGTCAGGGCAAATAAGCAATACGTTTTTGCCAGTTTATGTTTTGGTAGATACTGTAACAATGGTATACCATAAAACACGTGGCGTAAATTAATGGCGGCGATATTGGTCGCGATATTACCGATCGGTAGACCAGCGCTGAGCATTGGCAAACAAGCGTATTGAGCCGCTCCAGCATAGAGCATAATGCTGAGCATAATCGTTGCCCATATAGGGATGCCAGCAACTTGTGCCAGTACACCAAAGGCAATGCCAGCAGGCAGATATCCCATCGCAACGGGCAAGCTTTTTTTGAAGCCCTCAGCCCAATCGTGAGTGCGTTCTTGTTGATGACTGAGTTCGTTTGAATGAGTGGTCACATGGCATCCTAAATTTTCTTACACTATTTTTATAAACGGATTGTTTTACACTTAAAAATAAACACTGTATTGCGTCAAAATGGTATGTGATGGCTGTATGATAAATGACTGTGTGATCAGTGGCTGTACAATAAAAAATGCTTAAGCCTCTGGTTGTAGCCTCTCATAACTATCTGATTGATGAGCACGGTACAAAAATCCGCCCAATATAATTAGCCTCAATAGCAGTAGGCACCATACACTCAGCCAAATACCGGTCATATCCCATTGCTGATAAAGCAGCCAGCTCAACGGAAAGAAAATAGCAGCTAATATCAGTGCGGCATTACGAATCACATTGCCTGCTGTCAAACCAAAAAATATACCATCCAACCAGTAGGCTCCAACACCCACGAGGGGTAGCAACACTGCATATAGGTGGTACTCATAGGCGAGGGCAAACACCGATTCAATATTGGTCATAAAATCTAGATAAGTTGGCATTGCAAGCCACCAGATAGCACTTAACATAATGGCAAGCCCATAGCTGACGACGCCTGTGCGTTTGATGATAGTACGAAAACGCGGCCAATCACGTCGACCAGCGGCTTGTCCGCTTAAGGTCTCAGCAGAGACTGCAACGCCATCAAGCGCAAAGGCTGAGATACTTAGTACTTGTAATAAAATAGCATTGGCTGCCAGTATGACATCGCCACTTTGGGCAGACAGTCGAGTAATCCAAGCAAAACTGAGCGTTAAGATAAGAGTGCGTACGAAAATATCTTTATTTAAAGAAAATAGCCTAAGTATTTTTTCTTTTGTAAAATGCTGTCTATCAGCTTTGAATAACGCGGCCCAAGATATTTTTAAATGATGACGACTGAGCCACAATGCCAATAATACACCTAACCAAAATGCAATGGTCGTACCCAGCGCCACACCGACCAATCCCACTTGCATGATAAACACAAAAAACAAGGTCAGCACAATGTTGAGGATAGCGATAAATCCTTGTTGGTAGAGCATGTATCGCGTTTTACCTTGTCCTGCAAACCATCCAATAAATGCAAAATTCATCAGTTCGGCTATGACGCCCCAAAAGCGGACATCTAAGTAAGTTTTGGCAGCAAGACCACTCTCAGGATTGGCAGATAATGCCTGTAAACCAATATCGATCAGCCACGGTTTGGCCAGTAGCAAAACTGCGCCGATTAAGAAGGCTAATAACAACGCGCGCTGTAAAATAGACAGTAACGGTGAGGCTGTTGTCGCAGTGCGGTCGTTGTTATCAGCATGATTGGCCAGCTGTCCTAATGCTTGCGCGGACAGTCCAGACGAGGCATATTGCAGAAAGTTAAAGCTGACAAGTAACAAGGATAGCAGCTGTATCGCCAAGCCCATACCAGCGAGTTTGGCAGTCTCATTCATATTGCCCACAATGGCCGTATCGATAACACTTTGTAATGGCATGGCGAGATTGGCGAGTAGTACAGGCAGGGCAATCGCAATGATACGCTTATAGCTTGTATCGATAAGCGGCATGGCATTAGGTATTGAGGAATTTGCTGACATTGTTGGCTCGTTTATACTGAGGCGATAAAGAGGGCAATATATTATTTAATCTGTGGCAAAACAGCAGTGCGATATGGTTGATATGTGAGGCAAAATAGCTATAAAGACAAAAGCACCTAGACTCACTATTCACGAGTCAGGTGCCTTTGTTCAATCATCATTCGCATTTAACAAGTGATGATTTTAAGCTTAATAACACACTAGGTCAGTGCATTATTTTTTTAGTAACTTCTATTAGACATTGTCTTGTTCAAACATCTTTGGATCATTAAAAGTGACAATCTCTTCTTCGAACTCTGGTTTCACTTTCACAATAAAGTCATCACGCGATAGACCCATACGTAATGGAATCGAGCTTGCGATATAGGTCGATGAATACGTACCTGCTAGCAAACCAATAAATAATGCGACCGAGAACCAGTATAGTCCTTCACCGCCCAAGAACAACATGGCCAAGACGACCAATAACACCGTTGAGATGGTCATAATAGTACGGCGTAGGGTTTCAGTCAAAGACAAGTCAATCGTCTGCTCTGGGGTAATACCACGGACGCGGCGGAAGTTTTCGCGGATACGGTCATAAACAACAATCGTATCGTTCAATGAATAACCAATCAATGCCAAAACAGCAGCCAATACCGTTAAGTCAAATGGGAAGCCAAATAGCGCAAATACACCAATGGTCACCACTGCATCGTGGAATAGCGATAATACGGCACCTAACGATAGTTTGAACTGGAATCGTAAGGCAACATAACCAAGCATAGATACCAATGCTAGCACGAGTGCCATGACTGAGTTGAGGTAAATCTCATTACCCACTTGGCTACCAATGATATTGACGTTACTGATAGTAGCGGTATTGTTAGGCAATGCTAATGCTTGAGTTAGGTCAGTATTTAGCCCATCCACATTATCAGACTGGGGCGGCAAACGTACGAGTAGCTCTTCACGCGTACCTAAATACTGTACAACCGCATCATCAAAACCATTGTCTGCCAATGCTTGTACCACGGCAACCTGTTCGACAGGCTGCTCATAACGAATGTCTGCTGAGACACCACCAGTAAAATCAAGACCTAAGTTCAAACCGTTGACGGCAATAGCAATGATACTACCGATCACCATAAATAAAGATAGCAGCGCCATTGGCTTTTCTATCTTCATAAATGGAATGATACGTTGATTGCCAACCGCTTTGATGCCACCTTCAGCGACTGCAGCCGCATCATCAGCGGCATCGCTTGATACTAGATTAGGATCAACAGTGGTCGCGAGTGCTTGATTGTCTTTACCAGCTTGGCCTTTACCGCCACGACGGCTGCTACTTTTACCAGATTTCGCTGTGGTAGGGTTGTTGGTTTTGGTATTGCTACCTTTACCATCACGGCGTGGTTTGTTACGGCGGCGGGTACTTGCAGTAGTCGCATCACCGTTTGAGCCATTTCGATCAGGGTTATTCTGCTGTTCTAAAGGGTTATTATTTTCGATCGCCATAATGTTCTCCTAACCGATGCTCAGACTTTTGATGGATTTACGCTTACCATAAGCAATTTGTACCAGTGCACGCGTCACCAAAATAGCGGTGAACAGTGAGCTGACAATACCAATAGCTAGCGTAACCGCAAAGCCTTTAATCGGACCCGTACCAATCGCAAATAGGATAAACGCGACCAATAAGGTTGTAATGTTGGCATCAAAAATACTACTAAATGCCCGATCAAAACCTGCCACGATGGCGGATTTTGGCCGTACACCATTGGCAATCTCTTCTCGTATCCTCTCAAAGATCAGTACGTTGGCATCAACCGCCATACCAATGGTCAAGACGATACCAGCAATACCAGGTAGCGTCAGTGACGAACCCAAAATTGACATAATCGCAATAATAATAATAACGTTCACTGCCAATGCCACGTTGGCAATCACACCGAACAAGCGATAGAAGATGATCATAAATGCAAAGACTAATAGATAGCCGACCTGCGTAGAGAATAAGCCCTTATCAATATTTTCTTGACCCAATGATGGGCCGATGGTGCGTTCTTCTACAAAGTACATCGGTGCGGCAAGTGCGCCTGAGCGTAGCAACAGCGCAAGCTCAGCGGCTTCAGCAGTACTATCAAGACCAGTAATACGGAATGATGAACCCAGTACTGCTTGAATATTGGCGCGGTTGATGACTTTGGTTTCAGCGTAAGGTGTGCGTACTTCAGTTGTCTCACCAGTTGCTGGATCTTCTTCGTAAGTGATTCTTTGCTTGTTTTCAATGAACAGGACAGCCATCTGTTTACCAACAGCGGTACGAGTGGCGTTTTGCATCAGCTTGCCGCCAGCACTGTCCAAGGTAATGCTTACTTCCGGTAGACCACTTTCATCTAAGCCAGTCTGTGCATTGGTCACTTTATCACCTGTGACGATCGCTTGGCGATCTAGCAATACTGGTGGACCATCGAGTGTCTCAAATGGGAATGCTTCAGTACCTGCTGGAGGAATACCGCCTGTATAGGTATCAGCGTCTTCTGCTACCATACGGAACTCAAGGTTGGCAGTACGACCAAGAACACGTTTTGCCTCAGCAGTATCTTGTACACCAGGCAGCTCAACCACGATACGGCTTGAGCCTTGAGATTGTACTAGTGCTTCAGTCACACCCAGCTCAGCAATACGATTACGTAGCGTTGTTAAGTTCTGATTGACCGCATAGCTATTGATTTCGTCAAGCGTGGCATCGTTGTATGACAACACCAATGCAGGACCTTGGTTATCAATAGAAGACTGTAAGTTGAAAGTGTTACTCATCGAGCCTTGCAAGATGTTTTGCGCACGATTACGGGTATCTGTATCAGCAAAATGTAATACAACGCCGCGATCTTCAGTTTTTATACCTTTAATCGCCACTCGCTCGGCACGTAAATCACGTCGCATATCGCGACTGGCACTGTTCAAGCGCTGTTCGAGCGCCTTGTCCATATCGACTTCTAGTACAAAACGTACACCGCCGCGTAGATCAAGGCCAAGCTTCATCGGTCTGGCACCGATATCACGCAGCCACTGCGGGGTCGTTTGTGCCAAGTTGAGAGCGACCACATAGTCCTCACCCAAGTTTTGACGTAGTACTTCTTGCGCTTTTAGCTGATCGACTGGGTTGTTAAGACGTACCAGCGCACTGTTGCCCTCAAACGTACCATTATGGTTCTCTAGACCCGCCTCTTCGAGTAAGCTTTGAGACTGGGTCAAGATACCTTCAGACAATTGCGTACCTGCTGCTGCGCTCGTAATCTGCACGGCAGGTTCGTCAGGGTATAAGTTAGGGGCAGCGTATAGACCGGCAATGATGAGCACGACGGCAATAAGTAAGTATTTCCAAGCGGGATATTGCATAATCACTTCTTTAAGTTAATAAACGACTGGCGACGTGAGCCACAAGTTAGCAGATGGGAAGTTAGCGACAGCAATGGTCGACTGCCACATTCAGCAGACTTCATTGCGATCATCCGCGGTGATAGTAAAACATAAAACAGTAAAGCAAATAATACAGACGTATCTTTATCGAGTCACCAAAAATATCATTGGTGAAACAGGCAAAGTCAATATATCTACAGGCTAGGCTAACTTATATAGCAGCCGTACCTTACTACCTTAATAGCGAAAAATGACCGTAAATAATATACGGTCATTATTTGGTCATTGCACCCAGTGGTGATACGACCATTAAATTACTACCGATAAAGCTCAGTAACAATTAAACGCTTTCGATCGTACCAGCAGGCAATACTGAAATAACAGAAGCACGTTGTACTTTTACATCAGTGTTGTTGTTTAAGCTTACGACGGCGTAATCGCCTTCTATCGCTTTAATACGACCCATCAAGCCACCAGCAAAGATGATTTCGTTGCCAGCAGTCAATGCATTGACCATTGCACGGTGCTCTTTGGTACGTTTAGACTGTGGACGGATAACCAAAAAGTAAAAAATGGCAAAAAAGGCAACAGGCAATATAAGTTGACCGAACTGTTCCATATTTCTCTCTCAATAAAGGATAGGTAAAAATAAAATTAGACGCATAGTAACAAAAAATCCCAGACTTGGTAACTGTTAATCATAGACGGGGCACGTTTTTCTTAGTGCTACGTCGTGCTAACTTGACGTCAAATACAGTCAGATACCACCCAGCTAAGGATTCACGCTTCAATAGGTTCAAATCAGCAAAGATAAAATACAAAATGATAAGCCAAAGAGAGGCGTTGACTAATAATGAGTATGGAGGCAAAACGCAACAATAAAAAGTGTCAAAAAATAAAAACTTAAAAATAGCGACTTATTGTGCATTGGTATCATCAATGCTACTATCAAATGGCAATGATTGCCTGCATTTAGTATGCTGTCTATAGAAGCATAATATCGCTTTAAAACAGTGACTAAGTCAGCTTTGAGCGACTATGAATATTGATTAATCGATACTCTATATCACATTGTCAATCGACATGGTTTGCTCGTTACAACATATTCCCTTTTCTCTTTTTAGGTTACTTAACTTGTTCACCACTTTTATGTTTGTACCTCGTTTGTGTCGTCCGCGTGCTCATCGTAAAGACGCATCTGCAGAGCCTCCCCCGAGAATGACTACCAGTTCTCGATTGGGTTATACTTCTTTTTCAGCACTATCTGCATTGGCAATTCTTATGCTACCGCAGGCAGTGTGGGCAGCTGGTGCTGTAGCAACACCAACTGCTGTAGCAGCACCAACCGCACTTAGCGTAGCATTATTGATATTTTTTGTGGCTGTTGCTATCGGTATCTCATTTGTGTGCTCTTTATCAGAGGCCGCATTACTGAGCATGACACCATCCTATATTGCGGATGTGCAAGAAACGAATCCAAAAAAAGCAAATATGCTAAGACGCTTAAAGGTCGATAATATTGATCAATCGTTGGCCGCTATTTTAACGTTGAATACCGTTGCCCATACACTTGGCTCTATCGGAGCGGGTGCTCAGGCTACGATCGTGTTTGGTAGTGCTTGGTTTGGGCTATTTTCTGCCATTATGACGTTGGCTATCTTATTCTTATCTGAGATTATCCCAAAGACACTTGGAACGGTATATTGGCGTCAGTTAAGTGGTATGGTCGCTTATTTCGTGCGCGGTATCATCTTGCTGCTTTATCCGCTTATTTGGGTGTCGGAGCGGCTAACGAAACTGCTGGTACGTGGCAAAGAGCCACAAGCATTTAGCCGTCGTGAGTTTGCTGCGCTTGCTAGTATCGGTGAAGAGTCGGGTCAAATCGATCCACTAGAGTCGCGCATCATTCGCAACCTACTAGCGTTCGGCGCGATTAAAGTTGAAGACATCATGACGCCGCGCTCAGTGATGCTCGCATTTGAAGAAAACAAAACAGTGGCTGAGTTATTGGTTGATCGTCCAAAGCTCACGTTTTCTCGATTGCCCATTTATGATGGCGATCTAGATAACATTACTGGTTTTGTTTTAAAAACCGACATGCTATTGGCAAAAGTCAACCATGCCATGCACAAGCCTTTGACGCAGTTCAAAAGAGACATCACGTTTGTATTCTCTAAAATGAAACTGTTTGATCTGTTGGAGCTTATGCTAAAAAACCGTATTCATATCGCAATTACGGTTGGCGAATACGGTGAAGTCAAAGGGTTGGTCACGCTAGAAGATGTCTTTGAGACATTATTAGGTCTTGAGATTGTCGATGAAATAGATCGCGTGGAAGACATGCAGGCCTTAGCTCGACAAATGATGGACAGACGCGTAGAGCGTTTGGGTATGAAGCTCAGTGATGATGAGCAGTATGAAGACAGCAATAGCGAAAACAAATTCTAGCGTTATCGATTGAGTGCTATTGCTATTATCACGACCAAAGTTGTTGAAATCAGACGATATAATAACCTGTGATTTAAAGGACCGCTTTTGTGAGCATCCTGTGCTTTTATATTCGCAATAATTACACAGGGTGTCACAAGGCTGTGAGAATTCAATGATAGGCTCGGCCTATTATATGAGTACGCTTATACCAATATACTGCTAAACTAGATGATATAAAGACGCTCCTTGCCAATATATGACGATAACCAATATATGACAATAACGAAAATAGCATCGCTAAGGACTATCATGAAACGACTATGGGGAAAGAGCTTAATGGCTCTATTACTGAAGGGCGCTAGCATAACTGCGATAGTAGCAGTGGCCAGCACAGTGAGTATCAGTGCGCAAGCTGCCACCATGACCGAAGCTTTGGTGCAAAACTATGCCGCAGCAATGAAATCATCTGCAAACAACCAGAGTATCAATCAAGTCGCGCGTCTGGTATCTGACGATGCGTTGATTTCGTTATCCAGAAAAGGTAAATCTACTAGCTTAGACAAAGATGCATATTTGAAGCTGCTGCAAAACAGCTGGAATGATACGTCCAATTATCGATACGATATTTCTGTAGATAACATCGTTATTACAGGAGATCAGGCCAAAGCCAATGTAACAACAAATGAGAGCTGGACGAAAGACGGTCAGCAAACATCATTTGTTACGACATCTCGCGTAACGCTGACGGTATCTACTGGTAACGCTGTATTATTACGCGCAGTATCACAAATAGCTATTAACTAAGTACTGGTCAATACAATCTATTAGATACTAATAAAAATGATTATTAGTATCTTTTATATTAGGCTGGTCTTTACTTTACGTTGCATACTATACTATCTCTCAACTTTGTCTTATCACTTTCTGTCGTTAGGAAACTTCCAATATCATGTCTACTGTGCTATCAAAATCTCGCTCGTTTGTTGCGTTACCATTGACGCTTGCGGTATCAACTTTACTTATCAGTGCGTGTAGCAACACCTCAACAGTAAAAAATAAAGGTGCAACCAATAGCTCAGCTGTTATTACCAAGCGTCCTGCTAATCAAGGGGCGACTACGGGTAGTGCGGATTACTCAACTGCATTTTTGGATGCAGAGAGTCTGGATGAATTGGCAGATCTATTAGAAGCCACTGACATGACGATGGTGGAGGGCAACCAACTTGCTATTCAGCAGTATGGTGACCTATGGAATCGTTTACGTGCTGGCTATCGTATGAACGGCGGTAAGCCGATTTATAATCAGCGTATCGAAGGGCAAAAGAGTTGGTTTACCAGCAGACAAGACTATCTAAACCGTTTGACGGCGCGTGCCAGTCGCTACATTTACCATACGGTACGAGAGGCTGAGCGCCGCAACATTCCAACAGAACTGGCGTTGTTACCAGTTATCGAAAGCTCGTACGATCCAAGTGGTACCAGTAGTGCAGCAGCGGCAGGTCTATGGCAGTTTATCCCAAGTACGGGTCGTATCTATGGTCTGAATCAAAGCAGCACCTACGATGGTCGCCGTGACGTTATCGAATCGACGCGTGCCGCTTACGACTTTTTGACCGCGCTACACAATCAGTTTGGTAGCTGGGAGCTGGCGCTAGCCGCCTACAATGCAGGACCTGGTCGTATCCAAAAAGCGATTGATGCCAATGCCGCACGTGGACTACCAACAGACTACTGGTCACTGCAACTACCAACTGAAACCATGAATTATGTGCCGCGCTTTTTGGCAGTAGCCGAAATTGTGGCCAAGCCTGAACAGTATGGTGTATATCTACCAGCTATCGCTAACCGTCAGCATTTCCGTAGTGTGCCGGTCAACTACGGTGTGAGCTTGTCTGAAGTATCACAGCTTACAGGCGTGAGTTATGATGAGTTAGAGCGACTCAATACAGCATTGACTTCAGGTCGTGTGGATTCCTCTGGTCCACAGCGCGTTATCATTCCTAACGATGTTAGCTTAAATGCTGATGCCAAACTGAGCCTATTGCGTGGTAATGGCACAGGCAATGTATTGGCTTCTAGCAATACAAGTACCCCAACCACAACGATGCCAAGCTACAATAGCAAGCCATACACTTCGTCGTCATTGCCATCCAGCAGTAGCGCATTGGCTGATTATGCTGCCAGCGCAAGCGTACCTCAGCAAACAACGAGCTATATCTCACCGTCTGCTCAAACGACTAGCAGCTCTGTCTATAGTGGTAATGCCTCAGTACGTACCGAGCCGCCAATAACCAATGCAGAAACCAAAAAAATCAATGCTGAGCTCAAGAGCAGCAACAGTCTACCGACTACCTCAGCTCAGATTACTCAGAATAATACGATTGTCCAAGAACCACCGCTTAGCAAAGAAGAGCGCGACTTCATTGCCAACCAAATTCGTAGCAATACCTCTGAGACCAACGTTATTAATGCAGATGGTAACATCAACCTATCAGCCGTACAGACGCAGCAGTCTATCTTGGAAGCAAGCGGTGAAGAGAAAAAGCTGAGCTTTGCTAAAACGTCAGTTAGTAAACCAAAACCACAGGGCACGCGTACCACTTATACGGTCAAACGTGGCGATACTTTATCGAATATCGCGAGCCGTGCAGGGGTAAACTGGCGTGATATCGCAGAATGGAACCAAATAGATGCCAGTGCCAACTTACTATCTGGCAGCACGTTATATCTATATAACGCCAAAACTATCGAGCCGCTAAGCGCTGCCAGTAACCCAGCCACCAATCAGCCTGAAAGCTATGTTGTACAAGGTGGCGACACGCTTATTGGTACGGCTAACCGTTTTGGTTTATCAGTGACACAGCTTGCCAGCTACAACAATCTCAGTAGCCGTGCTGATCTGCTCAGAGGACAAAAGCTCTGGCTAGTACCTGGTAAGGTCAAAGCTCCTGCCACAACACCTGCAGCACCATCTACTAGACCGAGTAAATCAAGCACGGCGACTAAGAACTATAAAGTAAAACCGGGTGACGGCCTGATTGCATTGGCGCGTCAATTTAACGTATCGACAGACACGTTAGCTAGCTTAAATGGCATGAGTACCACAAGCTCGCTGTATGTGGGTCAAACACTAAAAGTACCTGCTAGCGCTAATTTTGATGCAGCAAGTACCGCAAGCTCTAGCAGTGCTAGCAACGCTAGTAATACAAGCTCAGTAGCGACCACCAGTTATAAAGTAAAATCAGGTGATACCTTGATCGGTATTGCCAATAGCGTGGGTGTTAGTGCAGCAGAGATTGCTGCTGTAAACAGTAACTTTGATGCAAGAGCGCGCCTACAACGTGGGCAAACGATTAAAGTACCGGTTTCAAAAGAGTTAGTTGATCGCCAACTGAATGATAAAGCCGTCAGTTATAAAGTAAAATCAGGTGATACACTAACGGGTGTTGCCAAACGCTATAATATCGGCTTGAGCGATTTAGCCTCAGCAAATAACCTGAGCACGACTTCTAACTTGATATTAGGTCGTACCATCACTATTCCTGCGGGCGGTAGCGTGGCAAGTTCTTCGGCTTCTACTAGTAGTCAAAGCAACAGCAGTCAGAGTAGTAGCAGTTCTGCTAGCAGTAGTAAAAATAGCAGCACAGCAAGTACGGGTACCAAATTGGGCAATACTGAAAATTACAAAGTCAAATCTGGCGATGGCTTAATTGCCTTAGCACGTCAGTTTGGTATCTCTGTAGAAGATTTGGCAGCGACCAATGACTTGGCAACAAATGCTCAACTGCAGCGCGGGCAAACTCTGAAAGTGCCAAAAGCGACGGTGAGCTACACGGTTGGCTCAGGTGATAGCTTGATTGGTTTAGCTCGTAAATATGGTGTATCAACCCAAGAATTGGCTGAGATGAATAATATCGCTGCTGATACTATGTTGCAACGTGGTCAGCGTTTGACTGTTCCTAATCGTTAATAAGTAGCGTATTATCGAATGATATATACATACATATCGCTAATATAAATCGTAACGCATAAAAAAGCTGCTCTTATATAGAGCAGCTTTTTTTTACGTAAAAATTGGGTGTCTTAATATATCTGATATCTAATGGCATCTATTAACTAGACAGTTTGAGTTTTGATAGATTCAAGATAACTTCTGATGTTGCTGACATAGTGCATCGCTTGGCCATAACGGCTATTTGATGCTTTGTTGTCCGCCAAGTACGCATAAACATTCGCCCAGCTCTTGTCGTCAATGCCTTGGGCGCGTAATTTGCGCTGAATACTTTTCACCGCATTTGGACCCATATTATAACCAGCAAGTGCAAACCAGACGCGATCAGTCTTGGGAACATCCGCGAAATCTGCTTTCATCTGCTCCAGATAACGAGCACCGCCGCCGATACTTTGATAGGGATCAACACGGTCTGACACGCCCATGGCCTTTGCAGTGTTATTGGTCAGCATCATAAGACCGCGTACGCCAGTCGGAGATACCGCATTGGCGTCAAGATGTGACTCTTGATAACCCATAGCAACCAACAATTCCCAATCATGATTGTAATTGCGCGCTTGTTCTTCAAACGAAGACTGATAATCAGGCAGTTTTTCTGTCAGTGTTTTTTGGAAATGATCCTGACTATAAGCGTCTTTTAGCAAATTCTGATTGTAGAATGCCGCTAATTTCTGTGTGTTTTTTAGCTTGATGCTATCGCACAAGAAGTAACTGGCTTTTTTGGACAGTGGATCATTAGGTGAGCTGAACGTCCAGCTGACTTTTGGATGCAGACCGTTTTTAGTCAAGCTTGAGTCGTAGCCACAGCTGACATTAATAGACGATAGATTGAGCTGGCTTTTTAGTTTGGTACTAGCCGTGGTCAACGCCATATCAGCGTCACCTGATCTCAAGGCCTTAAGTGCAGCCTCTTCATTGGCATAGGCTTTCAGATTGATATCCACACCGAGCTCGTCTGCATAGGTGCGCACGAGATCAAAACCAAAGCCATGTTGGAAACCATCAGTGGCAAAATAAGTACTATCACCTGGGACAGCGGCAATGGTCAAAGTGTTTTCCAGCATGACATTGGCATAGGCTGGTACCTTTGTATCCATTGTCGTTAGGCTCTGTGCAGGTAAAGAGAGCAGAGCGATACTGGATACTTGTGCCAGCTTCTTGGTTCTGGCAAAACGACCCGACGCAGTAGGGGTAGATGAAACGATGTTACTTTTGGTGTTAAGTAGGCGTTTAGATGGACGCAGTAAATGAGAAATACGACGTTTGGCACCTTGCGCAGATACTTTGACACGATAAGTAATACGTTGCATGGATGTCTCCTGATTTTAGCCATCCTTCTTACCGCAAAAACGCGTAAAAATACATGCACATCATTTGGCATGTATCAATACAGCATTTCAGACGACATCATACTTTTGAATAAAATAAGTACCAGTCATCTTGCTTGATTATAGCGCCACTAGCATGCTCTCTCTAAGAGTTAGCGATGTGGATTTATGGGTCAGCCCGCTATCGATGTGTTGCTTATATGCTCAAAATAAAAGCATAAAACAGTCGTCTCAAAATCTGGACGCACGACTATAAGAAGGATGTAAATCAGATGATTCCTTCATCGATAACACAATATGGCTAATGGCCAAACAACTATATATCAAACATAGGTAAGGTCATGAGTAAGTTATTGAGACAACGACATCAAGCAAAGCGGTGAGGTAATGATTGGCCGTTTAGATCAATATATACATCTGCTTTGGTAATGCTAACTTTAATAACTAACGACACCTTGAGTGATTAGTAGTAAGGTGGCTAGCTGCTAAAGTTAATTGTCCAGCAATGAGGGTAAGCAGCTCAACCATATTTGATAGCTTATAAAAATATACTATCAAAAAGGTGGTGCAAAACTGTCATCGCGACACTAAAAATAAAAACACGGTATAAACCAAATATCGAGTGTATACATCGTGTCTTGGCTAGCGACGTTCCAAAATTTCATTGCTCACAGAGCATAATAAAGTTTCAGATAACCGCCAGCATTATTTTAGCGCCATAACCGGAAGCTGTAATAATGGGAAGTTTCATGACAAAACGTTCTTTCTTACAGGTAGTAATATGCGGTTACTGCTTGCATTATTCAAGTGGAGTTAAGAAAAAAGCGATAAAACTTAACAATTGCGATATAAACGGTTAAATTTAGCCATGTTATACGCGTGCTGGTCACAAACTTATCAATGACTCTTGCAATAACTGCCAAAATTGCGCCTATAATTGCTATTTATTCAGCCCATTACTTTTTTCCTAATTATGGCTATGTTATTGGCGATACATGGGCAGTACTAAGCCGGATTTTCAATATCAATAAAGGTAACTGGCAGTCTATATTCTTGGGCGACTATTTCTCCTAATGCCTGAATGCCACCGCGCTCTGTCGCATGATGACCGCAGGCAAAATAATCAATACCCAGCTCACGAGCAATATGCGTGGTACGCTCAGAGATCTCGCCAGAGATAAATGCATCGCAGCCCATAATGGCAGCCTGTTCGATCATATCTTGGGCGCCGCCTGTACAGATACCGACACGTTTGATTACTCTCTCACTATTGGCAGTCGTTTTCGCATTATTATCAGAGTGATGTTCATAATTAGACGAAATATGTAGTGGGGTACGACCGAGCGCTTGAGTAATCTTTGCGATCAGGCTATCAGCACTCTGCGGTGTGCAAGTGGCGATATTACCAACAGGGTGTGATTCGTTGGGGTAGAGAGCGCCAGTAATCGTCATATCTAGCACGTCTGCCAGTTTTGCATTGTTACCAATCACGGGGTGTGCATCAAGCGGTAAATGGTAGCCAATCATAGAGATGCCATGTTGCATCAATTTGCGGATACGTCGACCTTTCATACCTGTGATAGGCGCAGGTTCTCCTTTCCAAAAATAGCCGTGATGGACCATAATCGCATCGGCATTGTCAGTGATAGCTGCATCAATCAGCGCCTCGCACGCAGTCACACCTGTGACGATACGCTGTATTGGACGACCGCCATCTACTTGTAGGCCATTTGGCGCGTAGTCTTTGAACGCACTAGCAAATAGATACTCATCACAAAATTGCGTCAATGCTTGTGCGCTGATACTTTTGGTCGAAGGTTCAGTAGTATTTTGGGTCATTAGATTTCCTTATTGTTATTGCCTTGCAGTAATGCATTATTATTCAAATATAGTGCTTCAAAAAAGTTTATTTAAAGACGGAGACTGATAAGAGATAAATAATTGACCATTATCTATCGCAAATGTCTGATAGCGGTGATTTTAACATGGCACTGTAAAAGAGTAGACAAGATGGATAACTGAAATGGTACACGATACGTTACTATTTCACGGCATTGCGGTTATAATTTATACATGTGAGTCTGCCTAGCTCTGGCTGTTAATCGCCTAATCAAGCCATGATGGCCGAATAGTCGCAGTTTTCTCACCTTATTTCTCACTGTCCGTCTGCATTAAATTTATAGAGGTTCTATATGTCGTCATCCCAGAACACCAATAACAAGGCGTCTTTATTAAAATGGTTACCTTGGGTCTTATTGCTGCTAGTGTTAGTAGCGTTTATCTGGTTGTTCACGAGTATGAAGTCGACGTCGGAGGCCACGTGGGAGCCGCCGAGAACCACGCCAGCTGAGCAGCAAGCCTCAGCACCAGTGGCAGACACGCCAGCGCCCATCTCTTCTTATCATAATGCAGTTGCGCGTGCGTCGCAGTCGGTTGTCAATATCTATACCACACAAACGATGACAGAGCATCCTTATATGGATGATCCTGTATTGCGCCGGTTTTTTGAATATCATGGTGGCCCATCACAAGAGCAGGGCAATACCAATTTAGGCTCTGGTGTGATCGTATCAGAAGACGGTTATATCGTGACCAATGCGCATGTCATCGAAAAAGCGGATGAAATCACAGTCGCATTTAACGATGGTCGTAAGAGTCGCGCCAAAATTATCGGTACTGACCCAGATAGTGACCTAGCCGTGATTAAGGTCGATATGACGGGATTGACACCGCTTGGTTTCCGCGAAAATCCGATACGTGTAGGCGATTTGGCATTGGCTATCGGTAATCCATTTGGGGTTGGTCAGACGGTAACCCAAGGGATTATCTCAGCGACTGGTCGTACTGGACTGGGCGTCAATAAGTTCGAAGACTTTATCCAGACGGATGCGGCGATTAACCCAGGTAACTCAGGTGGCGCGCTGGTCGATGCTCGTGGTGAGCTGGTGGGTATCAACACGGTGATATTCTCGCGCTCTGGTGGCTCGATGGGTATTGGCTTTGCGATTCCTACATCATTGGTAGAGCAAGTAATGAACGCGCTGATCAAAGATGGTCGCGTCAGTCGTGGTTGGCTCGGTATCGAGATTCAGTCACAGCTACGTGACCCAACGCAGCTAGAGACTTCAACAGGTGTAGAAGTGCTAAATGTGATTGAAGGTAGCCCAGCTGCCAAGAGTGGTTTACGTGTTGGTGATATCATTCTAACCATCGATGGTGTCGAGATGACTGATGCAAATACCTTGATTCAGTATGTCGCTCGCAAGCCACCAACAACTGAGCTGAATGCCCAGATATTACGCCAAGGTAAAAATGCTCAAGTAAAAATAATGCTGGAGGAGCGTCCCGCACAAGAGCCTATTGATCGTCCTGTCGTTCTACAGGGTGAGAGTATGGATGGTATGGGCGGTAGTATCCAAGGTGATCAACAAGCACCTATGATGTCAGAAGCAGAGCGTGATCGCATGCGCGAAGAGCTGATGAAACTTTTCGAGCAAGACTCTGTAACACAATAAAGTGTATTGCTAAATTGCACAAAAAGGCGCGCTCCTTCTCTAAAGGGGCGCGCTTTTTTATTGAGTTAAATTTTATCAAAGCTAATGTTCAGGCCAGTCTTTAGTTCTTACTATTCTGCTAAGGCTTCTCAATAAATTCATGATTGATATAGATGACCCCTCGTACACGGCAACAGCAGGGAAGGATTTCATCTTCTTCAATCATCGCTAGCGGGTCAAATGGATAGTCGACCGTATGTGAGCTAGCAATGCGCTTGACTCGGCAGCTGCCACAATAGCCTTCGCGGCATTGATAGTTGACATCGTGTCCGGTGCGTAGCAGTCCATCTAGCAGACTCTCGTCGTCATGTAGATAGAACTGCTTTTTACTGGTCATTACCCAAGTCATCGTTAATCCTATTGGGATATGTTTATGCTATTACTATCCCTACTATTAACCCATAAGACGATTACAGCGGTAGAAATTTCATAACTTCAAATTTCTACCGCTCAAGCCTTTATCATACAAAGTCTTTCTAGCTCAAAGCTCTTACAATTCAGCTTTTATAATTCAAAGTCATCAAAATCACTGTCTGATAAGTCAGAGTCAATCTGACCAACCAAGTACGAGCTAATCTCGGTCTCTTGCGGCGCGACCTGCACATTGTCAGACGACAACCACGTATTGATCCATGGGATTGGGTTTGACTTTGAGTTCGGGAACGCCGCTGGCAAGCCGACGGTTTCCATACGCAAGTTGGTGATGTATTCGATATATTGGCACAGAATGTCTTTGTTGAGACCTATCATCGAGCCGTCTTTGAACAAATAGCCTGCCCATTCTTTTTCTTGCTCAGCCGCCTTGCGGAAGATTTCAATGCTTTCATCGAAACATTCTGCGGCAATCTCGACCATCTCAGGATCGTCACGACCGTTACGCATGAGGTTCAGCATGTGCTGCGTACCCGTCAAATGCAGCGCCTCATCACGCGCGATCAGTTTAATAATTTTAGCATTGCCTTCCATCAATTTACGCTCAGCAAAGGCAAATGAGCAAGCAAATGAGACATAGAAACGAATGGCTTCTAGGACGTTGACCGCCATAATGCATAGGTACATTTGTTTCTTCAATGATCTCAAATCAACCGTGACTTGCTCGCCATTGATGTTGTGCGTACCTGGCCCATACAAGCTATATAGCTGTGAGTTGCGATACAGCTCGTCATAGTACTGAGCGATATCAGAAGCACGACCTAAGATGTGCTCGTTTTGCATAATGTCGTCAAAGATAATATTTGGGTCATTGACGATATTACGAATGATATGCGTATAGCTGCGTGAGTGAATGGTCTCAGAGAACGACCATGTCTCAATCCACGTCTCAAGCTCAGGGATAGACACCAGCGGCAATAGCACCACGTTTGGACTACGACCTTGGATAGAGTCGAGTAGGGTCTGGTATTTGAGGTTGCTCAAAAATATGTGCTGCTCATGCGAGGACAGATTGCTAAAGTCGATACGGTCGCGGGATACATCGACTTCTTCTGGACGCCAAAAGAACGACAGCTGTTTTTCAATCAATTGCTCAAAGATAGGATGCTTTTGTTGGTCATAGCGCGCCACGTTGACTGGCTGACCAAAGAACATCGGCTCTTTTAGCGCATTGTTTGGCGTTTGAGAAAAAATCGAGTAAGTCATGGGACTGCCTTTATAATTGATACGGTTATTAATTTATATGGGTTTGACTGGTTTTGATTTGATGTTATGACACGTTTTTGGATTATAGCGTTTTAGCTTAGAGGTTCTCTAGTGATATCTGCGACGACTCTTGCCCATCGTTCATATAGGCTTTGAATATCTCGCTCAGCTCACTATCATCGAGTGCTTCTAATTCATCAAGTGCGCTTTTACGTAGGGTGCTGACATCAGACTCTTCCGCTGCTGTTTTTAAGTCTTTTTTAGCTGCTCTCGATACTGGCTTTTTGACTGCTTTTGCCACGGATTTTTTGGTGACGGCTGCCTTTGGTGCTTCATCCACACCTAACTGCTGACGCACCTCTGCAATATCAACCTCGACTTGTACGATATGCGAGCCACCATCGTTTAGGTCTGAAAATACATTTGGGATAAACAAACCACCGTCTTTGATGATTGCGGTATATTGCACATGACCTCCGTCGTTTTAATTCTATCTAGGTTTTGATTATGGCTGACGCGTCGCCAGACTGTCATATACCTTGTTGTTTTCTCTTTTACCAACTGCCAATACATAAACCACCACCACGTCATCTTTGACGGTATATACCAGACGATAGCCTATGGTGCGTAATTTAATTTTATAAGTATCAGTGTGTCCAGAGAGCTTTGACGCAGGCACATGAGGGTTTGAGAGTCGCTGCTGTAATTTTTTCTTAAACTGCTGCTGGATACTTGGCGCTATCTTTTTCCATTCTTTTAACGCTAACGGGTGAAACTCAAGACTATAAGTCATCTAACGTGACCTTGATGGGTGTTTGCCCATCATTCATCCGTGCGTTTACGGTTTGGCTGAGTGCCATATCGTCCATCGCTTCCATCATGCGCTCAAACACGTCTGATGAGACCAAGTACGCCACGGGTTTGTTGTGGTTTAAAATGGCAATCGACTCACCATCTGACTGTTTAATCAAGGCAGAGGGATTGTTTTTTAGCTCTGAGATACTGGCTGTTTGTGTCGCAAATATTGGTTGCATGACCTATTCCCCATTAAAATTAAGCTCTAAATATAGGGCTAATTTTAGCACGAAAATTAGGTTTTATTTGTTATTGTATTAAATTTAAATATTTTGGGATGTAAAGCAAGATAGACTATTATTAACTTATCCTACGATCATGAATATAAGTCATCAGTTACTAGAAGTAATTGTAGCTTGTCCCACATGAGTTTGTATGGATGATACGACATTAGCATATTGTTTATGAGAAATACCTTGTAAATCTACTGCCTTGTACACAGAATCTAAATTATTTATTGAAAGTTCACCCTTATCTTTATAACCTTCAATAAATTGTTTAGAAAGACCTTGCATATTTAAGTTAGTAAAGCTTTCTGACAATAATTTTATTACTTCAAGGGATTCAATTTCGTTTTGATTGGCTAATAATAAGTTGTGAATTAGAACAAGTATTTTCGACGTTATCTCACTATTAGTATTAACTAAAGTGATATCTCTTATTTTTAATAAGTCCAAAAGATCATCTAAATCAAACGTATTTAGCTTTATATTATTGAATAGTTCTCTGGAATAACTTTTAACTACAGATAGTAAAAGTATTAAGGGTAAGTTCTCACCTGCATATTCTGATAAAGAAGCTAGATAGAATTTAGTGTATAGCCTAGTAACATCTCTAGCAGATAACTGAAGATGTTGAGTAAACCATAGTCCGTAGGCTTCAATATCTGCTCTATTGTCTAGAGTTTTTATACTATCTTTACCTGTATAATTTTCAGAAAGGCTTTGCCAAAACTTATTATAATCAGGTGTGTTTAAGTTAATTTCGAAATCAAAGAATCTTTCTAGGTACTTCTGTCCATTATAACTTTCGCCATAAACACCTGAAATGGCCTTTCCAAGTTGTTCTAGATCAGTTCCTAGTACGAATATAATGTTTGGTGTATCAAATATATGCTTAATTCTTTCAAGCAGTTCAATACAAAAGCTAGGCTTACATCTGTCAAGTTCGTCAATCAGGATAACCATTTTATTATCCTTCTCGATCAATAAGCTTAACTTATCTTGCAATAACTTAACCTCTTTTTCTTCCTTAGTGAAGTTGTCAAAGACTTCACCTGCTAATGCTGAAATCGCTTCTTCTGAGATCTCAATTAGTCTATTGCCTATACCAATCGGTGCGACTAGGTCAACTATGGCTTTAGATCCGTTGACAGCAATTGATTTAAGAACTTTGATAGCTGTTTTTTTTATTTCTTCAATATCTTTTTCTTGCGAAAATTGTTTGATAATGTGATTAAGTATTAATAAAAATGGGTCTCGGCCAAAGTCATTTTCCCAAGCGTTAAAATAAGAGACTTTAATCTCTTTTTTGCCTAATTCAGTTTCAAGAAATTTGAGAAATGTTGTTTTTCCAGTTCCCCATGGGCTATCTATGGCAATAGTACAAGGATCAGAGATTTTTGTTATTAGCTCAACAATATTTAGAACTTCAGGTTCACGATCAAACTTATCGTTCAAATAAATATTATTAATAGGAATCTTAATGCTTTTATCATTAGATACTTTCACTCACAACTCCATATGATATTCCATAATCCTAATTAGCGAGCTTAACCCAAAAGCCAAACCCGCCATCCATCAGAAATTCTATTTAAAGAGCCTCTCCTGCAAACCTAAATCTTACAAGCACCGCCAGCACAATCATCTTCCATATCCGCTTGGGCATCGTTCGCACCATCACGAGTGTTATGGTAGTACAACGTCTTCACACCCATTTTATAAGCGTTTAGCAAGTCTTTTAGCAATATCTTCATCGGTACACGGCCACCAGCATAACGAACTGGGTCGTAGTTGGTATTGGCAGAGATACTCTGATCGACGAACTTCTGCATGATAGCGACCAGCTTTAGGTAACCGTCATTGTTTGGCATTTGCCATAGTAGCTCGTACTGATCTTTTAGCTTATCAATCTCAGGCACGACTTGCTTTAAGATGCCATCTTTTGAGGCTTTGATAGAGACCAGACCACGTGGTGGCTCGATACCGTTGGTCGCGTTGGCGATCTGACTAGAGGTCTCAGACGGCATCAAGGCGGTTAGGGTAGAGTTACGTAGACCGTGCTCAGTGATCTCGCCGCGTAGCGTTTCCCAATCTAAATGTAGCGGCTCTTGGCAGATTTTATCCAAGTCGGCTTTGTACGTATCAATCGGCAAGATACCTTGTGAGTACGTGGTCTCATTGAACGCAGGGCACGCGCCTTGCTCTTTTGCCAATTTGTTTGACGCTTTCAAGAGATAGAATTGCAATGCTTCAAACGTCTGATGAGTTAGACCAAGCGCGCTGTCGTCAGAGTAGCGTGCGCCATTCTTAGCCAAGTAATACGCATAGTTGATTACGCCCACACCGAGCGTACGGCGACGCATGCTGCCGTTTTGAGCGGCTTTTACTGGATAGTCTTGATAGTCGAGCAGGGCATCAAGCGCACGGACGATTAGCTCGGCTGGCTCTTCGATGTCGCTGACGTTGTCGACTTTACCCAAGTTGACCGCTGATAGCGTACAAAGGGCGATTTCGCCTTCTTCGTCATTGATGTTATCAAGTGGCTTGGTCGGTAGCGCGATTTCCATACATAGGTTTGACTGGCGAATCGGCGCAACCGTCGCGTCAAATGGGCTATGGGTGTTGCAATGATCGACGTTTTGGATATAGATACGACCAGTGCTCGCGCGCTCTTGCATCATTAGACTGAACAAATCAGCGGCTGGGATCTGACGGCTACGTACGTTAGGATCATTTTCGTACTTGGTGTATAACTCTTCGAATTTGTCTTGATCTTCAAAGAACGCATCATATAGACCTGGGGTGTCGCCCGGTGAGAATAGCGAGATGTCTTGACCTTTGATCAGGCGCGTGTACATGGTTTTGTTTAACTGTACGCCGTAGTCCATATGACGGACACGGTTGTCTTCGACGCCGCGGTTGTTTTTGAGTACCAGTAATGACTCAACTTCTAAATGCCATAGTGGGTAGAACAATGTTGCAGCACCGCCACGGACGCCGCCTTGTGAGCAGCACTTAACAGCCGTTTGGAACAATTTGTAGAATGGGATACAACCAGTATGCTGTGCTTCACCGCCACGAATAGGGCTACCAAGGGCGCGGATACGACCTGCATTGATGCCGATACCAGCACGCTGTGACACATAGCGTACGATAGCGCTAGTGGTTGCGTTGATAGAGTCTAAGCTATCGCCGCATTCGATCAATACGCACGAGCTGAACTGGCGCGATGGCGTACGCACACCTGACATGATAGGCGTCGGTAGTGAGATTTTGAACTCTGAGGTCGCATCATAGAAGCGTTTGACGAAATCAAGACGATCTGACTTGTCGTATTGGCTAAACAAGCACATACCTACGAGCATATATAAGAACTGCGGGCTCTCATAGACAGTCTTGCTCACGCGATCCTGTACTAGATATTTGCCTGCCATTTGCTCAACAGCGGCATAGGCAAGATTCATATCGCGCCAGTGATCAAGGTATTCTTCTAACTCATCAAACTCAGCACGGCTGTAGTCCGCTAGGATATGCTGATCGTATTTGGCAGCGTCAGTGAGTTTTTTTACATGATCATACAGATGCGGCGGCGTGAATCTGTTGTACGCAATCTTACGCAAATGGAAGATGGCCAAGCGCGCAGCGAGGTACTGATAATCAGGTGTGGTTTCAGAGATCAGATCAGCGGCCGACTTGATGATGGTTTCGTGAATGTCACGAGTCTTGATACCTTCATAGAACTGAATGTGCGACTTTAGCTCAACTTGTGATACTGACACATTTTCTAAACCATCAGCCGCCCACGCGATTACCTTGTGAATTTTGTCTAAATCAATAGGCTCTAAACGTCCATCACGCTTGGTTACTTGGATTTTATCAATATGTGTCATGCTGGCCTCTATTTTGATTGCTTATTGTGATGTCGCGCGCCAAAGCAGCGGCAGACATTCTTTATAACGCTATTATGCTGGGTTGTGCTAGCTGTTTTTTAGGCAAAAAGCTACCACTACTCGTAGTGACGATTAAAATCACTGAGTACTACATATAGCGTGTTTGTTAATTGGTAGGCACAATATAGCGGGAAAATTCTGAAAATACTATATTGATTTTAGGATAAAACTATGTTGCTACAAGGTTGTAGGCAGTCCAAATTTTGGCAAAGGACGATGGGATAAGGGTTAGACGCAAATGCGGTCAATAATAAAATTTTTGTAAAAATAGTGCAGCCGTTTGCTTTTCATTCTCTCGGTTATTGTCGACCAATAACGCTAATCATGGCAGCAATAATTCGGGCGCAGATTGTACATCAAACTACAAAAAATCGCCACCCGTATGAGTGACGACTTGGACCAAAAAGGCGCTAAACCTGTCTGAACGATTTACAAAACCATGCGAACCGTCTTGGCGTTATCAAGCGCGGCATAAAGTGTATTGACTTGCTCAGCTGCTGTTAGGTACAGATTGACCCGTGCTGAGTGAAAACGACCCGTTCTAGAAGGCTTCACTTCGATAGAGGCCAAATCAAAATCAGGGAATTGGCTACCCAAGATAAGCTTGATTTCATTGAGCAAACTCTCGTGCTCACCTTCATGACCAATGATGCTGAGAGGGTAGTTCATTGGGAACTCCCAAAGCTCTGGGTTTTGAATATCAGTCTTTTTGCCTACCAACGCGCCTTTATTTGGCGTCAAATCAGTGACTTTCACTGATGGCTGATTGCTGGTTGGGTTATTTGCGCTGTTGTCGACGTTGTCGTTATTGTCTTTTGAATCATCACTCATGATATGAGCCTCGCTTTTATAGATAATATTTTTGAATAGATCAGCTGGTTAGAGTAGAGATTTTACCTACAGTATCTTTGTCTGCTATTTATAGTGGCGTGGGGTGGATTATTCAAGTTGCCTTTGCCTCTAGTTTGCCTTGTCACGCTTGGGGATGACTCAAATGCTTACGGTAAATAGCCATCGATAGGCGTGATATCAGGCGGGATGTTGGTTTCTCCCAGCGCTTCTCGCAAGTTGATCTCGATCGTACGTGACAAAGCGGTCAGAGGTAACTGATTAGCCGCCAACCCAAAAGGCTCTTCTAGCTCTTCACTCAATGCATCTAACCCAAAAAAAGTATAAGCAATTACCGCGCAAATTAACGGAGTCGCCCAGCCGAGGGAGGCTACTAAGCCAAAAGGTAACATGATGCAATACAGGTAGGTTGTGCGATGTACCAGCAGCATATAAGCAAAGGGCAGTGGTGTGTTGAGAATGCGCTCGCACGCTGCCAAGACAATGGTCATAGAGGTCAGGCGCTCATCCATATTTTGTATGACTTGCTCCGATACCAGTCCTTGACGCCGAATATCGCCGAGCTGCTTACCCATGAGGCGCATTATATAATCAGGTACATTTTTCGCTTGGCGCATACGGTCATGGTGTATAGGGTCTACAAAGCGTTCGATATCTTGCCAAGGCTCAGTGCCACGTAGTCTGTGGCGCACCGCATGAGCAAATGCAATAGTCAGGTAAATCATGTTTCGCTGTGCTTGTTGTCCAGCCTCGTCTTTCTCGTCTATAAAAGAGAGCACTTGGCGCGTTAAGCTACGAGAGTCATAGACCAACTGACCCCATAGTCCGCGCGCTTCCCACCAACGCTGATAGCTGGCATTGTTCCGAAACCCAAGAAACAACGATAGAGCAATCCCTAATAAGGTAAAAGTCGCGATACCATAATAAGGAAAAGAGTCAGGAAGCCAGTGCTGAATAATCGTGATAAGCGTACTAAGGATGGTAACTAATAGCAGCTGCGGATAGATTTTTGGAATGATTGAACCGCGAAGGGCGAAAAATATCTTAAAAGGGTGGGGTGTTTGCCGGACAATCATGGGTTTTCCTAGCGATAGAGATATAGCCAATCTAGAATAAAAAAGATGCAGGTTAAATAGCGTCTTGCTGAAATAGGTTTTGCTCAAACACAGTCATGTTTCATGTCAATCGGGTGCCACAAAACCTTAACGTCACGCTCTAAACCCAGATAACATGGTGCTAAAGGCAGCCACTGTATTGGGTAAAGCAACTTCTGGATCAGTACTCGCTGCAATCCAAAGCGCAGCGTTCATAGCAGCACCATTAATGAGCATAGCAGCAGCTTCCGGATCTACCTCCTTCATTTTACCTTCTGCAATTAACTGCATCACAATCTGCTTGGTAGACAATAAACAGCGATTTTGACTGGGCCAAAGAGAAGGGTCGCCCAATACAGCAGGCCCATCCAACAAGATAATTCTTTGAATTTCTGGATCAAGCGCACTTTCAATGTACGTTTGTGCCTCAATGAGCAATCCTTCCCAAAGATTCTCGCAACCTGCTGCTCTAGCCTTTGCATTTTCTACCATTTCCAAATCTATTTGTTCAACAACCGCTGAAAACAGTCCTTTTTTATTTCCAAAGTTATGGTAGAGCGCCCCTCTAGTCAAATTGACATCGGCTGTCAACTTATCCATTGATGTCTCTGAATAACCATATTCGGCAAATGATTTTCTCGCCGCAGCGATTATATTTTTCCTAGTTTCAGCCATTTTTAATGCACGTTTTGACATAATCTTGCCCTAAAAATTGAATAATAAAAATTACATACGTCACGTATATTAACTTGACATACGCCACGTATGTGTTATTTTTACATACGCAATGTATGTTAACTGACAATAAGCACCATTATAAGGGCTATATGTCTTTTAATCCTCAATATATATCAATTCAAACATGTTGGAGCAAATTATGTCTCAAGGAAAAGCAGTATTTCCAGCGGGTAGACATTCTCTCTATGAGAAACATGGTTATTCTGCCGCCATACAATCAAAAGATTTACTATTCGTTTCAGGTCAAGTAGGCAGCCTTCAGGACGGCAGTGCAGAGCCAGATTTTGAGAAGCAAGTTGCACTTGCTTTTGAGAATTTGCATCATACATTAGAGGCGGCGGGCTGTACGTTTGAGGATATTGTAGATGTGACAACCTTTCATACGGATCCCGAAAATCAACTTGATTCAATACTGAAAATAAAAAACACTATTTTTAAAGAAGCGCCTTATCCAGCTTGGACCGCAATTGGTGTGACTTGGCTTGCTGGTTTTGATTTTGAGATAAAAGTGATTGCTCGACTGCCAAATGAAGCGAAATAAGCGACAAGAACGCAAAAATAAATTTGGGCTTTTTGTGTCATAAAAGCTTAAATGCGTTTTCTTATATATGAAAGGAGAGAAATTTTGAATACTAAATATCCTATACTCTTTGCCGGTGCGACAGGCGTTGTTGGTCAGCAAGCGATAGAGTGGTTTCGCGCGATTAATCCTGAGCAAACCATTTACGTTGGTGGTAGAAATATGGCGCTCGCTGATGAACTCGCTTTTAAAGTAGGAAACGCATCGTCACTCGCAATTGATGTAGAGCAGCCCAACTTAGGGATAGACGATCGTATCGAGATCGGTGCTGTTTTGATGCTTGCTCCAGATTCTGGTACTCATGGTTTACGCCTTGCACAAAATCGCAAGATATCTTATATGAATGTTGTGACTGGCATGGTTGAGATTGGTGCTGAGTTGGCAGAATATGCATTGACCACCTCAGGCCCAGTACTACTCGCCAGCCATTGGGCTGCAGGTGCTTCGACATTTTTAGCACTACACTTGGCAGAGCAGTTTAATTCAGTTTCTACACTTAATGTCGGTGTGGTGCTCGATCCAGAAGATATCTATGGTCCTGCTGCATTCGAGGATATGGAGCGATTACAATCAGGTGTCCCCTCAGCATTTTCTTATGAGAATGGAAAGAGAAAGTGGTTAATCGAGGATGCTATACATCATAAAATATCTACGATTGATGGTCGAGAGGTTATAGGAACGTCCTTTGGTTCACTTGATACAGTGAGTTTACGAGCCGTAACAGGTGCAAAAAATATTAGGTTTGATATTGCCAGTGAGGCCTCTTCTTTTAGAAACACACAAGATAAGGCTGCGGCCGAAATTATTGTATCCATAACGGGAAGTCACGCTGGGGTAGAGAGCACTCGCAAACTAGCCATTGAGTTTCCTAAAGGTCAGTCTGCGCTAACCGGACTGTGTTCAAGCTTATTACTGAATGAGTTTATTAAAAAATGGCAGTCAGATTATAAGGCGACATTGTACACACCCGAGAGTTTGGGGGTAAAGCCCGCAGAATTTTTGGATTTTCTTGTGGATTTTGGTGCAAGGATCGTTGAACTATAATGTTAATGACAGCTGAATGGTGTAGCCACAGCCGAGAAAAATAAAACGACTTATTATCTTTACGGTTGATATAACCGTAAAGATAATATATTAAGAATAAAAGAGTAAATGTTTAGTGACTAATTTAATTATTCCAATTTAAGTTGATTACAGCGCTGAGGGGTATATTTGGTATAGCCCGTTTACTAATGCAAAAGACCTTATTAAATGGTGCGAGAGCGTGCCTTCCATAGATATTGTAAAGTATGATCGATATAAGTTTATCAATAGAGGTAAATTGAAGCTTAGAACCACGGAAGTAGAATTTGACTTTAGATCACGATATTCTATAGATGATGGTCCAAGTATGATGATGGATAATGATTATTCTTCATACTTTTACTATGGTGGTAAGCAAAATTTAAGGATAGATTTTCGGAATGATGGATCCGCGCAGGGTAAAAAATATTTTGAGCGCGTTTGGTGTTTGCCGGACAATCATGTCAGCTTCCTAGCGATGGGGTCTGTGAGTATACTATTAAGTACCCCATGTGATGCTAATATAGAATCGAAATCTGTAAAGCTTGTTTTGTCGCTGGCAAAAGAAGAGACTGTAATTGAGTATAGAAAAAGGTAGTTATGATGAAAAATATCTCAAGAAATGATGTTATTGAATTAATAACCAAATATCGGTTGGCATTTATTGCTAGAGATAAGCTCATTGATGAATTGGAGGGTAATTTTGAGAATATAGAGTCTGGTATTTTTGATATGGTTTATCATGAGCTGAGTGGGTGTTCAAATGGCTTTCTATCAGATTTTTATTTGACATTAACTGGGGATAAAGTCGAAGTTATTGGTGAGATACAACAGCTGCTTGTTTGTCCTTGTTGCGGCTTTAGAACCTTGTCAGAAATTTACGATGCCTGTAAAGGTACAGGTTATGATATATGTAAATATTGTGAGTGGGAAGATGATGGCACTGTTGAAGCAAGCAAAAGCAGTAGTGTTAATCGTGGTAGCATTAGCGAATATAGAAACCGTATATTGGAAAATAAGAATTTTTTCTATAAAAACAAATGGCTTAAGTATTCTGCGAAGTGTCTGTGTTAAAAATTAATATTTACATAATGATTTAAGTTTAGACCTATATAAAAACTGAGCAATGCTTGGAGCTTTCAGGATTAGAATTGCTTGGCAAAAAGACAGTTATTGCTGGAAGCAGGCAAGAGGGATGCAGTTTTATTGACTGGTCAATACGTGTTAAAATGGCAAAAATCTCACTTCATAAATCTATAAAAGCTGTCTACTACAAAGATGAATACGCCACCCTAGTTGTACCCCTCCTCAGTAAACATTGCTCTCGACAGCAATGAATCTCATAAAGCGTCTGACGCTTTTTCTTGTGCATATGCACTGCTTTAACGTTTGTATCATTATTCGATGTATCGATTGGATCATTAAGATCGAACTACTAAAGTAAGTTATGACAATAACTCGCTAACGATGACAGTTCACATTTTTATATTTATTATTTGATGGGCAATGTGCCTAGATAGAGATGTGTCAGACTTTTCATGTTAGATATTCCTTATATATCTCCTAGAGATTTGTTAGATACGTTGTTTATTGGCAGACTAAAGCAGTTCCTAAAAAACTGAGTTAAACATGTTAAATACGATTAAAGAACATTGGCTAGCCAATGTGAGAGGCGATGTCCTAGCTGGGATGGTCGTCGCTTTAGCGCTTATTCCTGAAGCCATCGCTTTTTCCATCATCGCCGGTGTTGATCCCCAAGTAGGTCTTTACGCCTCATTTTGTATCGCTGTAGTGATTGCCTTCGTCGGTGGACGTCCAGCGATGATTTCAGCAGCAACTGGCGCGATGGCACTACTCATGGTCACACTGGTCAAAGATTATGGCTTGCAATACTTGCTAGCAGCCAGTGTCCTGACAGGTGTGATACAGATTATCTTTGGCTTCTTAAAGCTGGGTAATCTGATGAAATATGTGTCTCAATCGGTGGTGCTAGGCTTCATCAATGCCTTGGCTATTTTGATTTTTATGTCGCAAATTCCTGAGCTGATGCCACAAGCAGGCTCAAATTTGATACATGTATATGGTCTTGTGGCACTAGGCCTAGTGATTATTTATGGCTATCCATACATTCCAAAAATTGGCAAAATCATTCCATCGCCACTGGTCAGTATTGTGCTGGTAACGGCTGTAGCCATTCTATTGGGCGCAGAGGCTCGAACCATCAATGATATGGGTCAACTCCCTGATACCTTGCCGATATTTTTGATACCTGATATCCCGTTGAACTTAGATACTTTACTGATTATTTTTCCATATTCTATTAGTCTGGCGATAGTTGGCTTACTTGAGTCTATGATGACCATGACCATTGTGGATGATTTGACCGATACCAAAGGTGATCGTACCCAAGAATGCAAAGGTCAAGGTATTGCCAATGTTATAAGTGGTTTCTTTGGTGGTATGGCAGGCTGTGCGATGATTGGTCAATCTATCATCAATGTGAAGTCTGGCGGCTATACGCGTCTCTCTACCTTAATAGCAGGGGTGTTCTTGTTATTAATGGTTGTGTTTTTAAGTGATTGGTTAAGGATTATCCCAATGGCTGCGCTCGTCGCTGTGATGATTATGGTATCTATTGGTACCTTTAACTGGGGTTCTTTTAGAGAGCTAAAAACCAAACCGCTACAAAGTAACGTCGTGATGCTGACGACGGTTGCTGTGGTAGTCGCAACGCATAATTTGGCCTATGGCGTATTGATAGGTGTGTTGTTGTCAGCACTGTTCTTTGCGAATAAAATTGAACGTTATATGAGCGTGCATAGTCATATGGATGAAGCAGAACGAACACGTTATTATCACGTTGATGGTCAAGTATTTTTCTCATCAGCAGAGCGTATGATTGACTCCTTTGATATTAAAGAATCTGTCTCTAAAGTAGTTATTGACGTGTCGCGAGCACATTTGTGGGATGTGACGGCAATCGCTGCGATTGATAAAGTGATTATTAAGTTTCGCCGTGAGGGCACTGAGGTAGAGCTTATCGGTTTGAACCAAGCAAGCCAGACGATGATAGACAATTTCGGTGTGCATGATAAGCCAGATGCTGAGCAAGGTTTAGGCGCGCATTGATATAATAGATTAACAGACACAAAAAAGCCGAGATAAACTCGGCTTTTTTTATACTTAACTAATTAAAGGCTTAGTCATTTTCTAAGAAAGAACGTAGGTGCTCAGAACGTGATGGATGACGCAATTTACGTAGTGCTTTTGCCTCAATCTGACGAATACGCTCACGCGTGACATCAAACTGTTTACCGACTTCTTCCAAGGTGTGGTCAGTTGGCATGTCGATACCAAAACGCATTTTTAGGACACGTGCTTCGCGCTCGGTAAGGTTACCCAATACATCACGAGTCGCTTCTTGTAGACCAGCCGCCGTCGCATCGTCAACAGGACTTGAGATGGTACCATCTTCGATGAAATCACCTAGGTGTGAGTCTTCATCATCACCGATAGGGGTTTCCATAGAGATAGGCTCTTTGGCAATTTTAAGCACTTTACGGACTTTGACTTCGTCCATCTCTAAGCGTTCGCCTAATTCCTCAGGTGTTGGCTCGCGTCCCATTTCTTGTAACAATTGACGTGAGACACGGTTGATCTTGTTGATTGTCTCAATCATATGCACAGGGATACGAATGGTACGCGCTTGGTCAGCGATAGAACGGGTAATCGCCTGACGAATCCACCATGTGGCGTACGTCGAGAACTTATAACCACGGCGATATTCAAACTTATCAACCGCTTTCATCAGGCCGATGTTACCTTCTTGGATAAGATCCAAGAACTGTAGACCGCGGTTGGTATATTTTTTGGCGATAGAGATAACCAAACGTAGGTTGGCCTCAACCATTTCTTTTTTCGCGCGGCGAGCTTTTGCTTCACCAACAGCCATACGACGTGCCACATCTTTCATGTCGTGGATTTTCATGTCGAGCTGCTGCTCGTAGTCACGGATACGGCGCTGGAGTAAAATAACGTCGTCAGTAACTTTTTCTAGCGTGCCAGCAAATGCAGGCTTACCTTTGATACGTTCAATCAACCAATCAACGTTGGTTTCATTGCTAGGGAAGGTCTTACGGAACTCCTCACGCGGCATACGACCACGGCGAATTACCAAACGCATGATTTGACGCTCTTGCTTACGTACGTCGTCGTAGACGTCATGCATGATAGCCATGACTTGGTCTGACAAGCGGTTATTGAGCTTTAGCATCATAAAACGTTCAGCAAGTAGGGCATACGCGGTATCAGCCTGTACGCTACCACGGCCATAATCAAGCAGCGCTTGCTTGGCTTTAATAAATAGATGCTCAATCTCTTCCAGACGCAAACGTACTTCTTCTGGATCGAGACCGCTGGTTTCTTCTTCAGCTTCTTCTTCCACGTCGTCTTCGTCTTCATCATCATCGTCATCAAGTGCGGCTGCTTTGGCATTCACTTTAGCTTTGATGATAGGCGGGTTTTCTTTTTCTTCTTTGATGCGCTCACGTTCTTCTTTTGCCGCATCTTTGGCTTCTTGAGCGGCGATTTTGTCTTCTTCGGTTTCAGGATCTAAGAAACCAGTGATAACATCAGATAGCTTCTTTTCGCCATCTTGTACTTTTTGGTATTCATCAAGGACGAACTGTACGGTGCCAGGCCAATAAGACATAGCATGCTGCACATCACGAATACCTTCTTCGATACGCTTAGCAATGGATATCTCACCTTCACGGGTGAGAAGGTCAACCGTACCCATCTCACGCATATACATACGGACAGGGTCAGTGGTACGACCAGGCTCAGTCTCAACAGAGGCGAGTACCGCCGCTGCTTCATCTGCTGCCATGTCATCATCACTTGAATCATCGTTCATCAAGATGTCATCGGCATCAGGAGCTGATTCAAAGATTTTGATACCAACATCGGTTAGCATCTGCACAATATCTTCGATCTGATCGCTTTCGGTAATAGAGTCGGGCAGCTGGTCATTCACCTCAGCGTAGGTAAGATACCCTTGCTCTTTGCCCATTTGGATTAAGGTGGCCAGTTGAGATGTGGACTTAGAAACTGACTTATCGTTCATAAATACTCGCTTACTTGCATCGGACATTTTTATATTGTGACTCGCTATCGCTCGCTCTTTGCGTTGATCTTATCAATCGATTGATCAAAATATGGCGTAGAGGTTGTCAATAATATCAAAAATGAGTTGATATGAATAAAGGCTCAAAACACTACAATAACAATGCTAAAAAACAGCTAAAAATTAGAAAAACTAAAAAGACTTCAATACAGTACCTAAAAGAATGTAGTACTTAAAATTTAATACTCAAAAATAGTATCTAAAAGCTGATACGTAAAATAATACCTAAAATTTGTGCTTAACGATGCATGCTCACAATCATTCACCAAGCAATGCTGTCAATATACAGCGACACAGTTTAACACAGACCGCAGTCGTCAAGCACGAGCTAGTGATAGCTACCGACCATTTTTTGCCGATTATTTGCCATCCGCTAAATGATTTAGGAGTGACTCATGCTACTGGGCATAATCATTAGTAGTGGGGGCAGTGGCTAGAATTTTAAAGGGGCATGATTTGATAATTAAAAATTAAGACTGCACAGTGACCATCTGTGCCGATTGCTCTGCCTGCTGTGCCCGTAGCCAATCGTTCAACAATTGGGTTTGCTTGCGGACGATCGCAAGCTTAATATGATCAGGGTTTTTTATCAGTTCTTGTATTTTTTTCTTCATGTTGCGCTCAAGCAGTTGGCTAACCAATTCTTCAATTAAGCCATCCAGCCCCAAGATATTGCGTGCGGTTAGTGCTTTATAAAAGCCGCCCCAATTACGGCTCAGCATGTCTTGGGTCGCAGGCTTCACATTTGATAAAATAAAATGCGCTGCTGCGTTGGCATCTTTTGGCAGGTAATTAAGGCAGCGCTTGATAGTGCTCACGATATCAAGCAGAGCAGCATCTTGCAGGTCTTCCCAAGCAAGCGGACGCAGCGTATCGGGTGAAGCTTTTTGTTTGATATGCGCAGGTAGGTGTAAGCCATTTATCCCTGACTGTTGCCAAATCGATTCAATAGGGTCATCAATTAATGCACGGGGCTGAAACAAAAAACAAAGCTGCAATTGCTGACTGATGGTCATGTCACCATCAAAATCTAGCAGCGCATCTTTGGCCTCGACATTCTGACTGCGCCTGCCGCCAAGCTTTTGATAAACGTCATTGTTAAGCAAATAGCGAAAGCTACTGCCTTTGGGCAAAGCGGTCGTCAATGAGCGTACTTGCGACATGAGCTTGGCTTTGCCTTCAGCCAGACTCATATCGTAACGCTCACTTAAGTACGCAAAAATATACTGCGATAACGGCATGGCATTAGCGATTTGCTCACGCATGGCATCGCTACCCTGACTCTTAATAAACGTATCAGGATCATGATTATTAGGCAGGGTTAAAAACCGCAGCTCTTTATCATCAGCAAGCACAGGCAGGGCAACTTCAAGCGTACGCCAAGCAGCTTTTTGTCCGGCACTGTCGCCATCAAAACTCAAAGTCAGCGTTGGATTGAGTGTCAATAGCCGCGATATTTGGCTTTCATTGATCGCCGTACCCATCGAGGCGACTGCCCCATAGATGCCCGCTTGATAGAGGGCAATGACATCCATATAGCCTTCGACTACTAGCCAGTCGTTAGCACGCTGCTGCCGTGATTCGTAATAGCCATAGAGTACGTGCTGCTTATGAAAGACGGGCGAGTCTGAGGAGTTGATGTATTTGGGCTTGACCTCATCGTCGAGCGCCCGACCACCAAAACCAATCGTGCGGCCTTGGTTATCACGAATAGGAAAAATAACCCGATCACGCAATAGATCGTAGTCACGACCAGACTCTGATTGGCGCACGAGCCCTAAGGCCTTAAGACCTTCAATATCTTGCGGAAACTGGTGCTCAAGATGTTGCCAGCCAAATGGCGCGTAACCTAAACCAAAAGTCTCAAAAGTCTCTTCAGTGAGTCCGCGTGACAAAAAGTATTGCTTGGCATGAGGGTGAGTGTGTAGATTATGCTGATAGAACTGCTGGATCTGCTCTAGCAATTCGTACAGGTTGCCATCTTGATCAGCGTTCTGATCGATACTAGCCATACTTGCATCGTTATCTGTCAGCCACACTGGCGGATAGCCATCATCATCCACATGGTTTGATAAATACGGCTCTGATGGATACGAGTCCATCGAATAAGGCGCTGACTCGTAAGCGTCTAACGGCGGGAAATTATCGTAACCCTGAGCGTCATCGTAACTAGGCTGGTCGATGTAGTTTTGGTCGTTTTGGGCGATATTGTTTTGATGACTGGCTTGACGGTTGTTTTGATAGTTGTTTTGGTTTGCACCGCCTTGATCTACTCTGCTGTGTTCTATCGTTGAGCTAGGCACATTGTGAACTGGCGGTACGATAGGTTTTGGCGTACGACGTTGATAGCTGACGTTCTGTTGCTCTTCTTGTGGTACTTCGATACCTGTTTGTTTTGATAGTTCATTGACTGCTTCAATGAAGGTGAGATTTTCGTAATCACGCAAAAAACTGATGGCATTGCCACCGACGCTACAGCCAAAACAGTGATAGATGTTTTTTTGTGGATTGACATAAAAGGATGGAGATTTTTCACCGTGAAAGGGGCAACAGCCCTTAAACTCACTACCAGCGCGTTTGAGCGTGGTATGTCGACCAATGATGCTGATCAGGTCAGCTTGGCTATTAAGTTGTTCAAGAATATGGTTGGGAATGCTCATACAAAAAACAGTTTACCATAGGTCAATTATATTGGGGCAGGGTGAATAGCATACCACTAGAAAAATAAGGCCAACATAGTGTTGGCCTTATTATTAATCATATAGACGGTGTTGACGCAATCAAGTCACTGAACGTGCTTATTCGTTGTCCATATCTGATGGCGCTAGTAGGATACTATTGCTGTCGTTCTCAAGCGTGGTGCGGCGTGTTGGATTGATATTTTGTGGATCAACATTGGCTTCTCTCGCTGTCGAGCCAGTGCTTGATTGGCTGGTCACTCGCTCAGCTGACGCTTCCGGCAGACCCAAACCAATATTGATGCCGTTACTATTATTACTGCTAAAAGCTGCAGAGGTGTTGGCAGTGGTTGCACGAGCAGTATTATCACTTGGCAATCTTAGTTGATTTGCGTTGCGAATCATTTGCGTTTTGGTCGCGCCGTTATATTCGCCAGTTGCCACTGATGTATCCGTCGTATTTGAGCGACCAAGCTGCCCAAAGGTAATCCTGTTGAGCCAAGTGCGATCACGTTTGGTGCTCAGTTTGACTTTGCCGTTGCTAGTCAGCATGTTTGGATAGTTGATTTGCAATAGGGTCTTGTACTCATTTGCCAAATCCGTCAGACCAAGTTTTTCGTGGCTATATGCTAGGACTGCAATGGCATCTGGTATTGACTCACTAAGCGGATAGTACTGGAAGACCCATTTGGCACGGTTGACAGCTGCCACATAAGCTTCACGCTCGATATACCAGTTGGCTGCGCTCATCTCGCTTTCAGCAAACTGGTTATAGATAAATGTCATGCGCTGGGCGGCATCTGGCGCATAGGGGCTGTTTGGGTATTTGCTAATAAGCTCTTGGAAATTGGCAAAGGCAATACGTAGATACGCAGTGTCACGCTCCGCTTGATTTAATTTAAACAGCTTCAAACTCTCAGACGAGCCTTCCATATTGGCAACGCCGCGTACATAGTAAGCATAGCTGACTTGCGGATTAGAAGGATACAGACGGATGAATTGCTCAGCACTCGCTGCTGCCATCTCGTATTTATCGCCTTGATACTGTGCATACATCATATCAAGTAATGCCTGTTCGGCGTATTGCCCAGTTGGATAAAAGGTACGTAGATTGGTCAGCTCTTCAACACCTTGAACATAGCGACCTTTATCGATTTGAGCGATGGCATCGTTATAGTAACCTTGCTCTGACTTTTCCGCTGTTTCTACCGCGTCGACATCTTTGGCGCCAGTGAGGTTTTTGAATGTCTGGCAACCTACTAGATTGACGCTAAGCGCAAGTAAGGTTATTGAGGACAGTTTGATAAACGTATTGCCAACAGCTTGCATACTTCTTCTCCGACACAAGACGCATAATAGCAGCAGTGCTATCATGCTATATAAAAGGTTAGTGATAAAAAACGATGCTGAGTATTCAGCAATGCACAAGCAACACGTTTTTCATCGAATGCAGTTTTTGTTATGACGTATTGTACTGGTAGATTGGGTCTGATACATAGAGCTTTTATAGTAAGCCTGTAATAGATCAAATGCATTTAATCATATTCAAACGGTTTAAATGGCAAACACTGTCAATAAAACCCAATGGTATTTTCATACTGTATTTGAATATGGCATAGGAATACAGTGCCATAGCATACAGCAAAACATGGCTATACTTTATAGAATAACGTTTGCTTCGTCTATTTTTTCGCTATCTATATTTTACAGGCAGTTTAACATGAGCGGCTATCGCGAGCGATATCGAATATCGCTGGCAGGAACAAATATACAGTAAATTACAGCAATGTCATGTTCTAGAGAGCTAAGCAATAAGGCTCGGCATCTCAGAAGCGCTCAAAAATTCACAGATAGCATGCACTTTTATAGGGCTTGGACGCGTGACATGATACACTAGGACGGTATTGTCTCCGCTTTTTTGACCTGCATAGCTTTTATTATCAGCTAGCGTTCAAAAAACGACAATTTTTTATCATTTTATCTTTGAAGTCACCTGACAAAATATAGTTAGTAACTTTATATAGTTAGAAACTTTGCTAGGTATCAATCCACTATGAATAATGATGCCATGACTACCCATTTATCACCGAATCAATCGTTAGAGACTGATTCATCAGCACAAGAGTCACCAATGCCAAATAACGTTTTAAATAATGACGAGCCTGACAATCAAGAAATGATGGATGAGCAGGAAATAATGGACGAGCACACTGATGCTCTTGATAACGACGACTTGCTCGAAGAAGATAGCGATATTGATGAAGAACTTGACGATGGCGACATGGATGAAGGCGACGACGATGAAGCGCCAGTAGCTGGCCAAGCGGTGCCAGTAGTGGTGGATATGACGCATGTCGTCACAGAAGATCAGTCTGGCCTACGCATTGATAAAGTCGCTTCACAGGTGTTCGCAGACTTTTCGCGCGTGCAATTACAAGGTTGGATCACGGACGGTAGCTTACTCTATAACGGCAGTGTACAAAAACCAAAAGTCCGTGTCAAAGCAGATGACGTGCTACATCTATCGACAACGTTGCAGCAGCATAGTGAAGACCAGCCAGAAAATATAGATATCGATGTGGTCTATGAAGATGACGACGTACTGGTGATCAACAAGCCTGTCGGTATGGTGGTTCATCCGGGCGCTGGCAACCAAACAGGCACTTTGGTCAATGCCTTGCTATACCATTATCCGCAGCAGCATCACTTGCCGCGTGCAGGTTTGGTACACCGTATTGACAAAGACACCTCTGGATTATTGCTCATTGGTAAAACCAAGCCGGCTCAAATGGCACTGATGGAGCAGCTAAAAGACAAATCTGTTTATCGTCATTATCAGTGTGTGGTAGCAGGCGATCAAGCAAGCTTGCTACGTCATCGCCGTATTGATGCGCCAATTGGGCGACATCGCACTCAGCGTACCAAAATGACAGTCATGACAGCCGGCCGTGAAGCGGTAACCCATCTATTAAATGTCACGCCGCTGAATGACAACTACTGTCTGTTAGATGTCGGGCTTGAGACGGGTCGTACGCACCAGATTCGCGTACATTTGAGCCATGTGACCTATCCGCTCGTAGGGGATCGCATCTATGGTGGTCGTCGTCAACTGCGTGCAGGATTGACAGAAGCACAGCGTCAAGCTATTAACAATTTCCCTCGCCAAGCGTTGCATGCTTACACCCTTGGGTTTGTGCATCCAACGACTGGTGAGGATATGGAAGTGACGACGCCACTGCCAGAAGACATGCAAAAGCTAATAGCCGTATTAAGCGACGGTTATGATGACGAGTAAACGCTATTGAGAAAAGTGGCTGTCTAAAGGTGTTTATGACAATTGCCAAGTTTATAGTAGTGATTTCGTGATGCCAATTTTTAGACAGTCAGTAGATAAAAGGATGGGGCAGTCGTGACAAACAAGCTTCCGATGACAGATAATTTTCCAATGACCATGCTCGCGCAAATGGATGACGTGGCTGTTTTCCAAACGGCTGCTTTTGCGCCGAATAATATTGACGAATCTGCTGCCGCAAGCCAGCAAAGAGGGCTTGACAGTCAAGCAAACCATCAAGCAAATTATGGCGCGCTAAATCTAGGCCTGCATGTCAACGATGACGCGGCAAAGGTATTAGATAATCGTATGAGTCTGTTGGCTGCGATTAATACCCAGATGGCAAATGAGTCATCACAAGCTGAGCAACATACTGCTATTCACAGCTTACATTGGGTCAGTCAGGTTCATGGCAAACAGATCCATGATATTGATAGGACGCCTTTGAGCATGGCACCAATGGCGGCTGACGCCATAATTAGCAAGCAAAATGGTCGTGGACTGGCGATAATGACGGCAGATTGTGTGCCGATTGTTTTATACCAGCCCGCCAGCGGTAAAATCGCTGCCATTCATGCAGGTTGGCAAGGATTGGCGTGCGGCGTGATTCGAGAGACTGTTAATCGCTTTACCGATTCAGGGGCTATACAGGCTTGGATAGGGGTGTGTATCAGTCAGGTAAATTATGAAGTTGGTCATCAAGTCCGTGACCAATTATTGACTGGTTGCTTAGATAATCAATTACTAACGGCGTCAGATGGTGTTAATTTTGACAGTTTATACGTAATGCGCTCAGATAGTGGTCTTGAAAATCAAAGTGAGACTCAGCATTTACATAAGACAGTTGATAAACTATCGAATTGCGCTACAGTACACACGGATAAAGTTAAGCTAAACTTACCAAAACTGGCCGCTGATCAATTAAAAGCCGCTGGCGTGTCGATAGATAATAAAGAACCTATCAGCTGTAGCTATGCAGATAGGTATTACTATTCTTATCGTCGTCAAACGCATATGCAGCAGCCTGCAACGGGACGTATGGCGCTCGTGATTGTGCGCCGCGCCGCTACGTAAATGTCAGCTTACAACTAACAAACCTATTGAGTACGCTGAGTCGTTTTGCACTCGTACACTATATTATTTTTATTTAACCATTATTGTCATTATTAGAGTCTGTATGAATACAACTAGCGAATCCTCAAAAATATCTACTGATAGTACGCCTAACGTATCAATTGCCGTGATTTTCCATAGCAATTATGGTCATACCAAGCGTGTCGCTGAAGCGATTGTACAAGGCGCGCATCAGCAATTACCAGAGGCGCAAGCAAAAGCTGTTGATATTTATGATATTGACTGGGATTACTTAGATCAGGCAGATCTATTGGTTTTTGGTAGCGCGGTATATATGGGCAGCGTAACTGCTGAATTCAAAACCTTTATGGATGAAACCTCAAAGCGTTGGTATAACCGCACGTGGGAAGGCAAGTGGGCCGCAGCTTTTGCCAACTCAGGCGGCCTAAGCGGTGATAAACTTGCCGTACTACAGCAGATTTCTCTATATGCCATGCAGCATGGTATGAATTGGATTGGTCTGCCACTCATGCCGACAGGTCATGAGGCGTACGATCTCAACCGTCTATCTAGCTTTTTGGGTTTGATGACGCAGTCGCTTGATGGGCCACCTGAAGAAACGCCAGGGAAAGGAGATATTGATACGGCTATTTGGTTTGGTGATCATTTGGCTAAAACTATTATTAAACATCAGCCAGCGGATAGTAAGCGCTAGATAATACCGTAGGTGACAGGCTAATCCAGTAAAAAAGCAGACACCATTGATGTCTGCTTTTTTTATGTCAATGTTATGGCGTGACCAGTTTATGGAGCAACCAGATTAGTCCGTACAGGCTTAACAGGAATAGGATTGTCAACAAATTGGAAGTATTGGCAACCGGTCAGCATCAGCGTCGCTATCAGCAGACAAATAGAGGTAAGTGACTTCATAATAGTATCTCAGAGACGATATATTACCCAATAATATATCTTGTCTGTCTATCGTCAGAAGCGATGACAGTCGAAAGTAAGGTTTATTTTTAGGTATTATATATAAAAACAGGTCGGTTATATAAATTTAAAAGCGGTGCATGTGCTTATCTTTGTTTTCAAAGAGATTATTTATTCAGTCATGACGTAACTTGTCTACTGTGCGTTTGCATTAGCTATATCAATGACTAACATTACAAGTCTTATAAATCTCTGCTGTTAGGATTGATAGCGGCTATCAGATAGCAGATTGAAGGTCAATTCTTTGGCAGTATCGACAGATATTTGAATGGGTTGTATTGTAAATAAGAATAGTGATAATATGTTGAAAGCTGACCAAATAGTCAGGTATATTCTAGTGCTAGTTTTTGGCAAAAGCTTCTGATAATTACTGCTACTTATGGTCGATTTATTTGCTATAAAAGAGTGTGCGATATCAAAATCATCGACATGCTACAAATGCGACATAGAATAAATAGTAAGTATATTAAAAACTAAAAACGTACTTGCCGATAAACTTACTTGAGCGGTTGCAGCAAAATATAGATTAAGCGCTTACCTTTCTTACCCAAGCCACTAATGCCTCTCAGTCTTATAATCACTTTCATTATTTTAGCCGAGCCTTGCTATGATTAGTTTTTATCTCAATGGAAAATACCATGAGCTAACCCAGCTTAACCCCAATACGACAGTGCTTGAGTATCTACGATTGCATGAAGGCCAAACGGATACGAAGGAAGGCTGTGGTAGTGGTGATTGCGGTGCCTGTACGGTAATGGTTCAGCGCCTGCCTAGCACTAGTCAGCAAACGCTTAATGCTGAAAATGGCAACGAAAAAAATGCTACGCCACCATTCCATACGATTAATTCCTGTATTACGCTAGTGTCCCTGATGGACGGTCATCATCTTATGACGGCCTCTTATTTGGCGGACAATCCTGAGCATCATCCAGAGCGCGCCCTATTACATCCAGCGCAGCAAGCGATGGTTGAATGTCACGGATCACAGTGCGGTTTTTGTACCCCTGGGTTTGTGATGTCACTGGCCTGCGTCTACGAAAATAATCGTATGCAGACAAGTTCAGAAGCAGCAAGTCAGAGTGATGCCAAGCAGTTGAGCTATGATGAAGTGGTTGCGTCGATATCTGGTAACCTATGTCGCTGTACAGGTTATCGTCCGATTATCGAGGCAGGCCTACTGATGAGCGATATCGGTCAGCAGAGAGAGGCGGAGCATTCAGCGGTGAAAGACTTGACTATCAGTCTAGCCACAGACGCGATGTGTAGTATAAAAGAATCAGCAATATCTGAAAACGTGCCAGATAACGTCGAATTAAAGAATGAAGAGTCGAAAGCGATTGCCCCTGCACTTAATGATGCTGGGCGACAGTTATATATGCCTAAAACATTAGATGAGCTTAATCAGGTATTAGCTACCCATCCAAAAGCTACCATTTGGGCAGGCGGTACGGATTTGGGATTGAGTGTGACGCAGCATCTAATCGATCACGAGGTCATTATTCAGCTATCAGGTATTGAGGCGCTAAAATCTTGGTCGCTATCAGATGCAACTAGTGACACATCGACTGGCGGACAAACTCAAAGTCAGTCGCTAGTACTAGGTGCTGGCATGAGCTATCAGCAGATGTTGCCTGTGCTTGAGCAGTATTTTCCAAGCTTTGCGCAAGTATTTGAGCGCATTGCCTCTCCGCAAATCCGTAATATGGGCACTATCGGCGGCAATATAGCCAATGCATCTCCAATTGGTGATTTACCACCGATTTTATTGGCACTAGATGCGTCAATCCATCTGCGTCATTGCGCGCCTAATCGTGCAGAATCAGGTAACGATTTAGATAATAGCGATTCGATTTGTATAGATGAAATCATACCTTTATCAGAATTTTTCTTAGATTATAAAAAGACCAAACTGCAAGCAGGCAGTTACGTAGTCGCTATCCATGTTCCTCTGATGCACGACAATCAGCACTTATTTATTCATAAGATTAGCAAACGCTACGAAGATGATATTTCAGCTTGCTTGCTTGCGGCGCGACTTGATGTGTCAGCAGATGGTGCAATTATCGAGAATGCAAAGCTTGGACTTGGCGGAATGGCGGCTATACCATTGCTAGCGACCAAGTGTCAGCAAGCACTGATCGGACAAGTGGTTGATGTTGCAAGTTTTGAGCAGGCGGCACAAATCCTATCTAAAGATGTCACGCCGATGACTGACGTCAGAGCCAGCCGTGAATACCGCATGCATGTGGTACAGCGTCTACTGGTGAAATGTGGTAAGCAATTGGTAGCAGAGATGCAAACTGAGAGTGCTTGAGTGCGAGCGTAATTGAGTATCGATATTGCTTCATGAGTGTATTTGTCAGAAATAAAAAAGCGCATCGATAAATGCGTACTAATAGAAGAGATTTGCTATGAGCCATCATTCGTCCTTATTTGACAGTTATAGTATCCGCCGCGTGCGTCCGCCAAAAAACAAAATTGGTACCTCGGCTAAGCATGATAGTGCGATTAGCCATGTCATGGGGACAGCAACTTATGTGGATGATATTGCAAAACCGCAAGGCACGCTACATCTGGCAGTAGGTAAAAGCAGCCACGCTCACGCACGTGTATTAAGTATGGATTTGAGCGCTGTCAAAGATGCAGATGGGGTGGTAGATGTTTTAAGTTTTAAAGATTTACCGGCGCAGACCGATATCGGTGCGGTGTTCGACGGCGAGCCATTGATGGTGGATGACACCACAGAGTATGTGGGTCAGACACTGTTTGTAGTGGTGGCGAACAGTCATCGCGCTGCCAAAAAAGCGGCCACCAAGGCAGTGGTGGAGTATGAGCCATTGCCAGCGGTACTTAGTATCGATAAAGCGCTAGAGCAAGAGTTTTTTGTGCGTCCGAGTCATTTTATGAAGCGTGGTGACGCGGCGACTGCGCTTGAGGACTCACCGATTCGCATCGAAGGCCATATTCATATGCGTGGGCAAGAGCACTTTTATCTAGAAGGACAAGTGTCTTATGTGGTGCCGTGTGATGATGGTGGCTTAGAAGTGTACACGTCGTCACAGCATCCAAGCGAAGTACAGCAGCTGGTCGCCGAAGTGACAGACTTGCCATTCAATGCGGTCAATACAGTTGTGCGCCGTATGGGCGGCGGTTTTGGCGGCAAAGAAACGCAAGCCGCTGCATGGGCCTGTCTGTGCGGTATCGTTGCCAAACGTCATAACGTTCCTGTCAGTATGAGGTTAGATCGTCAGGATGATATGGTCGTGACCGGCAAACGCCATGAGTTTGCCAATCGTTATGAGGTTGGTTTAGACGAGTCTGGTCGTATATTGGGCGTCGATATGCAATTGGCTGGCTTGTGTGGTTACGCGCCAGATTTGTCTGATGCCATCGTTGATAGAGCAATGTTCCATTGTGACAATGCCTATTATTATCCAGCGGCTCATGTAGCAGGTCATCGCTGCAAGACGCATACCGTATCCAATACGGCCTATCGAGGGTTTGGCGGGCCACAAGGGCTGATGACTGCTGAATATATGATGGATCACATTGCTTATACCTTGGGTCAAGATCCATTGCAAGTGCGCCTAGCAAACTTATATCAAGATGGTCAAAGCACGCATTACGGTCAGACCATTGAGCATTTTGATTTGGCGACTATTATGAGCACACTGGCAGAAGATTGTGATTACGACAAGCGCCGTCAGCAAATTATAACAGCCAATAAACAAGCCGCTGCAGAAGGTAGTGATAAACGCTTAGGGCTTGCATTGACGCCAGTAAAATTCGGTATCTCATTTACGGTGCAGACGCTCAATCAGGCAGGCGCACTGGTACATATTTATACCGATGGCAGTATTCATCTCAATCACGGTGGTACGGAGATGGGGCAAGGGCTATATATCAAAATCGCCCAGATTGTCGCCAATGAATTTGATGTGGATCTGGACACAGTTAAAGTATCCGCAACTCGTACGGATAAAGTGCCTAATACTTCACCAACGGCAGCGTCATCAGGTACCGATATTAATGGTAAGGCGGCGCAAAATGCTTGCTTGAGCATCAAAGCGCGCATCGTTGAGTTTGCAGCTGAGCATTTTAAGGTGGCAAAAGAAGATATACGCTTTGAGAAAAACCATGTCTATATCGGTGACAAAGAGACACTAACCTTTGCCGAAATGATTCAGCTATCGTATCAAAACCGTATCAGTCTATCGTCTACTGGCTACTACAAAACACCAAAGATATTTTATGATCGTTCTAAAGCATGGGGACGTCCATTCTTTTACTTTGCATTAGGTGCTGCCTGCGCTGAGGTTGAGATTGATACGCTGACAGGGGAGTACAAAGTGCTGCGCTGTGACGTGCTACACGATGCAGGGCAATCGATCAATCCTGCCATTGACATCGGTCAGATTGAAGGCGGTTTTGTGCAAGGAATGGGCTGGCTCACAGCAGAAGAGCTGATCTGGAATGATAAAGGAAAGCTGGCATCCGACAGTCCTGCCAATTATAAAATCCCAACCGCACATGACTTGCCTAAGCAGTGGAATGTGAAACTGTATGACCGCAAAAACGAAGAACAAACTATCTATAATTCTAAAGCTGTGGGCGAGCCGCCGTTTATGTTGGCTGCCAGTGTCTGGTGTGCCATCAATAACGCGGTGGCTAGCCTTGGTGATTATCAAAAAAATCCAGAGCTGACAATGCCTGCGACACCAGAAGCCGTATTAAAAGCAGTTATGCGTATGGAAGGTTCGTCTTGGGATCTAGAGACCAAAGCGGACAAGGATACGATGGATAGCCTTGTTGAAGGTGTAGAAGAAAAGGGCGATCTCTATAACGACAAAGTCATGCCGCAAGATGTACGCCATGCCAAAGATATCGATCCAAAAGAGGTGGCAGGCAAACAGACTGATGAGCAGCCAGAAGCGATAGAGCACCCAAATGTCGCAGGGGCAAGAGGTCCTGCGCACAGTGAGTGAGTCATTGGCACCGCCAGTCATCTGGTATGAAGGTTTGGCACGATATCAGCAGCAAGGCATGGCTCATGTGTTGGCAACGGTCGTGGCTGTAAATGGTTCGGCCCCGCGTGCACTACAGGCAAAGATGATCGTCACGCAGGATGGCATCGTAGATACGTTGGGCGGCGGCGGTCTTGAGCACGATGTGATTACTACTGCTCGTCAACTGCTAAACGGTGAGATAGCAGCGACCATATCAAAAGAAGTCAAACCAAAAGTTTCTGAAGCTAATGATACAAGCGTGCCAACCTCTTCTAAAGCGGTACGCCGTGACACGGTTTATACCAAACATTACCCGCTGGGCGCAAAATTGGCCCAATGCTGCGGCGGTAGCGTCACTGTTATGTTCGAGTGCTTTAATGTGACACCGCCGATGTCAGTACTGGTATTTGGGGCAGGGCATGTGGCCTCAGCACTCATGACCATCCTTGCTGAATTGCCATGTCAGGTAGATTGGGTGGACAGTCGGCCAGAAATGTTTGCGCGTTATTTAATGGATAAAGATAACTCCAGTAAAACGGACCAAGTAGACAGTACCTACCAAAACCCCACACCGAACCGATCACCATCCTACCAGCTACCAAGGCATATTCGTCCACATATTGATGAGGAGCCTGTCGATTTTGTGCGTCCATTTATTGAGCAGGGTGGTCAGCGTTTTATTCTAGTTATGACGCATGACCATAGTGTGGATTTTGAGCTGGTGCGCGCAGCATTAGATACTATTTCTAATACTGGCTTAGCTGATAGTAAGCGCTCAGATATCTCATTACCCTATATAGGCTGTATTGCCTCATCCACCAAAGCCAAACGTTTTAGAGACCGTTTGATTCAGCGTGGCTATAGTGAGCAACTAGTCAATCAGCTCACCATGCCAATCGGATTACCCATCGGCGGCAAAGAGCCGATGGCGGTGGCTGTATCTATTGTGGCACAGCTACTACAGCAGTATCATCAGGCTGAACGCTGAGTTTTTATACTCAATATAGCCCCGTTTTAGCATCGTTATTTTCCGTCGAATTATTAAACGCTCAGCACTATTTATCAAAATGTTCAGCATTATTTATTAACATGCTCCGCATTACCAAGCCATGTGAGACCATTCAATGACCCTACATATTTATCAAGCTCATTTATTACATTATATTAGCGAAGATGACCTTGCTAAGCGTACGGCTGCTGAATCCCCCGATACTAGAATTCCTGACTTTCTCGTAAATCTGACCGTTGATAAAGATACAACGTTGCTTCCAGTAATTGCAGGCGTGCGTGTTTACCCTGAGTATATTGCCGACGGCGCACTTGTTATTGATGATGAGACTGGACTGGTTATCAATTATGGCAGTCGAGAGGCGATGTTAGCAAATTATGTGCTGACCGCTACTAATAACAGTCAAGAACCAGTACAGATTCATGACCATCGGCACAAACTCATCATGCCGGGTTTTATCGATACCCATGTTCACTATCCGCAGATAGATATGATCGCCGCTTATGGTGAGCAACTGCTCGACTGGCTCAATAATTATACCTTTGTGACGGAAGCCAACTTTGGTGATCCAAAAGTGGCACATGACACCGCGCAGTTTTTTTTGAACCAATTACTTGCCAATGGCACGACCAGTGCGATGGTTTTTGCGACCAGTCATCCATTATCCGCCGAGGCGTTTTTTGCTGAAAGCCATAGGCTCAATACGCGTATGATCACGGGCAATGTCTTGATGGACCAAAATGCGCCTGCGCAACTGTGCGTTCCTGCTGAGCAAAGTATCCGTGACACGCAAAACATCATTGATAACTGGCATGAGCGCGGACGTCAGCATGTTGCCATTACCCCGCGCTTTGCGATTACCTCGACACCGAAGCAGCTACGGCTAGCAGGCGAGTTATATGCCAGCTACGATAGTGTCTATTTGCAGACGCATCTAGCAGAAAACCGCGATGAGGTTGCTTTTGTTCAGCAGCTGTATCCCAATCACAAAGGTTATCTCGATGTCTATGATGATATGGGTCTGTTAGGTCGGCGCACGACTTTGGCGCATGGTATCTACCTTGAGACCCCAGAATACGAGCGTCTACGCGAGACTGGCACACAGATATCACATTGTCCAACGTCTAATCTGTTTTTGGGTAGTGGGCTGTTCGATTTACCCAAGACCTTAAGTTATACCGGTGTCAGTATCGCCACTGATGTTGGAGCAGGCACGAGTTTGTCTATGCTCATGACGTTATCAGAGGCGTACAAAATCCAGCAACTACAGAGCAATCAGTTGTCAGCGCACCAAGGGTTATATCAGATTACTTTGGGCAATGCACAGTCGCTGCTATTGGATGATAAGATTGGTAACTTTATGCCCAATAAAGAAGCCGATTTTGTCGTCATCGATATGAAGGCGACCGAGCTGCTTGAGCGACGTATGGCACAGACCAAATCACTTGAGGAGCAGCTGTTTGTACTCATGATGCTGGGTGATGATAGAGTGATCGAACAGACAGTCGTTGCAGGCGTGAGTCGCTATTGCAGCGCTGCCTTATAGGACAGATATATCAGTGTGTGCTTGCACCAATAGTGCAGCCAGTAGATATCTCTTAAGAATAAACCCCCTGCTTCTACCAAATAGGAGCAGGGGGTTTTTACGAATAAAGGTCTCTATCTGGTGTTAAAAATGGAACTTTACGAGGGCGCTAGGGGCGCTTTGATTGACACCATCGACACCGTATTTGTTTTTCCAATAACTATACTCCATGCCGACTTCTAGGCGGTTATCAATACCGAGCACCTCTTGTAGATTGTATTTGATTTGCGGATTGATATGAATATTATCTTCAATATCATCGTTGTTAAATGAATAATCGATAAAACCGTCCACTACAAAATTGTTACGCTCCCAACCGTAGGTCAAGGTGATTTGTTGATCATCATCGATATTGTCATTAAAAGCATGGTATAGCGTTGCAGACGCGTATGTTGTTCCTGGAATAGGGATATTTAGATCTGCACCAATACCAACCAAATAGTTGTCTTGATCAAACCCAGTACTGTTTGAGCCAAATTCATAAGTAGCGGCTAAATTGACTTGCTTAATAAAGCTATCATTAAAAGTTGCTATTTTGAACGTAGGAGACAGCTCACCATAAGTTTCTCTAAATCTATTGTTTTCAATGTCATCGGCACCTTGGTTTCGATCGACAAAGAAGAACACACCGCCCCAGTCGTGCGCAGAAGCATGCTCTAATGTAACGGTCGTCAGTTCACCATCTTCTACGAGGTCATAATCACCGCCGTAAAGTACGGAGACACTCGTATCAGTAAAGAAGGTCTTGGCATGGATGCTAGACATACTACCCAAAGTAGCGATAGTAACAGCTGCTATCGACAATGGTTTGAGTAAAGCTAGCTTCTGGCTAGATGATTTGGTATGACAGGATAAGCTCGTTAATAAATCAAAACGCAAAATATGACCCCTTTATGTACAATTGATTGTTGATTGCCCTAAAACTGCATCGTTATTATTTGCCAGTAAACAAACTATTAACCCACTGTCTGTCAGATAACAGTTGAGTGATAGCGCTTAAATGCTTACTACTAAAGAGCATTCAATAACTGTGCCACAAATGAGCTGAAAAGCTATCATCTACAGAGTTGTTTAACTTTTAGTCTTATTGGCCATTAATAAAGGTAAAAATAAGCAAAATAGTCCTTAACTATTCTCAAATGAGAGAGACAGTGTCCATGAATTTAGATACATGTGGCAAACAATGTTTTTCGAAGTATCAGATGCGCGATAACAGCACCAAGATGGATATCCATGTGCCCCAAATTGGGTCGTCTGATGGGATTTAATCAATTGATAAGCATATGATTTAACAACGCAATAAACATAAAAAAACCAGCTAATAGACATTAGCTGGCGTTAATTCTGTACATGTTGGATGCGACTATCTTCTATTCAGTTAACTGGATTCATTTTCTAACTCAATAGACACATGCCAATCCGTAATATCTATCTCATGACAATTATTACCCTCACCATTGATACGATCAATAACTAAGAAATCACTGTCACGCCCAAGAGCGAGTAGAGGATGATGCCAAACGTTGGCATCGTACTGTACACCCTGATGAGACTTGGCATAAAACACGGCTAGATCATCTGTCGACTGCGGTGGCGTGCCTGCTTTGGCAACAACGATGACATAGTCCTGACCCTCCATCGACACAAACGCTTGCGTGCCAAATGGATGATACTCCATGACGGAGAGGGCAATCGGATTCTCACGTTTCTTGGCTCGAAAGATACTCATACCGACTGTGCCACCCTCAAGTTGACTCTCGGCTAGCGCATGATGGCGAACCGCATAGCCATTATTGATCTGATAAGTATTGTCAGCGGTTTGCTCCTCCTCACTATAGCGCTCGATAACCGAGCCGTAAGGGGCAAAGTTGGCTTTGGTCAAAGGCTGAGCCGTTAGGATGACACTCATTATTTGACCTCTGCATCAGCAGTAGTACCCGCCTGATCTACCACTTTGCCAAACACGCGCACGCGGCTGATACCACCATCGGGGAAGATATTGACTCGGATATGGGTGATAGGCTGGTCTATTAGGAGCTTATCGTTACCAAAGGTATGGACGTCATCCGCATTGGTCTTTTGTGGCTCAAGCAACGTGTCCCAAAACATACTTTGAGTGACCAAGGTTTGCTCTGGGGTATTTGGCGAGTAGACGGCTTGAATGGATACTTTATCAGGGTAGTTGCCTTTGAAGTAAGCGGTATCGATTTCGATAGAATCGACAACACCTGCTTGACCTAAGGCAATAATGCACCAGTCGTTGCCTGGCTCACGGCGACGACGCGTCTCCCAGCCATCACCCATATTGGGCGCTTTGGTTGGTAACAGTAGATTGCTGGCGGCACCAAAATGTGCGTCGTTACTGGCAATCGCACGACCACCATTTAACGCGCCTGCCAAGTCAAGCATCTCACCTTGAGTGTTTAGGCTGGCATCGAGCTGAATGTCACCATAGACACGCAGCCGAGCCACGCCGCCATCTGGATAGATATTCAGACGGATATGGGTGACTGTTTGCTCATCATCAGTCTCAACAAACTCATGATGATTGCCCTGTAGTGGGGTCATGCCGACAAGGGGCTGCCAGTTTTTGCTGTCCCAGTCTTCTTTATTGAGGCTAGTAAGCTCAGTTTCATCTTGCTGTAGTAGCTCTGGCGCATACAAAGCATCGACACTAGCGGAAGAGGGGAAGTTACCCGTAAAGTGACTGGTATCGATATCGAGACCCGCGATTTTGGTCGGACGCGCCAGTTGGATGATTAAATAATCATAGCCCAAATGACGCTTGCGGCGCGTCTCCCAGCCGTCCATCCATTTACCGTTATCGTCAAATTTTCCGACCACAAAAATAGGCGCATCAGGGTTTAAAATACGGCTTTTATCTGCAAAAAAGTCATCGGTCGCGAATAGCGCTTTGGCACCTAAGCGACTGTCAGCCACGTTTGATTTTTTAGTAAAGGCTGGCAGGCTCTCAGGTAGATTATTTGCTGAGATAATTTGTCCTACTTCTGAAGTATTTTGATTCATCATGATTCCTTTTGTTTGATAGTAGCGTTGATTGATGGTGTGCCGTTTGTTTTAGTTATTCGACACACTGCGACGTACTCAATGAGCGAGGCAATGGCAAAAGCTACATCCAGTTGGCTGTATTGTCTGGTGTCGCAGGGTGGTTCTCATACCAGTGTTTGGCAATCTCATCACGGCGGCATAGCCACACGTCAGGCTTGCTGGTGATGTATTGCAAAAACTGTTTTAGCGCCTTGATACGTCCTGCCCGTCCGATAATACGGCAATGCAAACCGATGGTTAGCATTTTTGGGGTGTGCTCGCCTTCTTCGTACAGGGTATCAAAGCTGTCTTTGAGGTATTGATAAAACGGCTCGGCGTGAGTAAACCCTGGACTAGAAGAAAAGCGCATGTCATTGGTCTCTAAACTATAAGGGATGACCAAATGCGGCTTGCGTGTGATTAGATCGCCTTCTTGGGTTTTGACATTGAGCCAGTAGGGCAGCTCATCGCCGTATGAGTCAGAGTCATAGTGATAGCCACCTTGTTCGACGACCAACTCACGCGTGTTTGGGCTGTCGCGTCCCGTGTACCAGCCGAGTGGCTGCTTGCCGAGCATGCGCTCAAATATGTTGGTAGCACGGCGAATGTGCTCACGTTCCGTCTCGCGGTACATATATTGATAAGTAATCCAGCGTAGACCGTGACTGGCAATCTCATGACCGTCTTCTAATACGCGCTCAATAATATGCGGGGTTTTTTCGGCAGCGGCAGCACAGGTAAACGTGGTGATGGGCACACCGTACTCTTTAAAGACATCTAATACACGCCACACACCGACACGGCTACCGTATTCAAATGCTGACTCGATAGACTGGTGACGATTGTTAAATTCGGGTGTACCTAGGATATCTGACAAAAAGCGCTCTGATTGTCCATCGCCATGAATGACGCTATTTTCAGCACCTTCTTCGATGTTTAATACAAACTGTACGGCGATTTTCGCGCCACCCGGCCAGTCCGCTTTTGGTGGGTTACCAGCATAGCCTTTTAGGTCGCGGGGATACGTGCTTTGATCAAAATCACTGGTGATTTTCTTGCTCATTATTTATGTTCCTATATCTCGTGGAGCCTTAAATATTTGTTTGAATACTGCTCGCCAAGGAAAGTTATTTACTAATCACAAACTACAGGGATGATGCGTACGCTACAAGCTGCTGACGTTCTGTATCTGTTAGCTGAGTAATATTGCCAAGTGGCATATAGCCAGTTTGTACCGCAGTAACTATTTTTGCTTTGTGTATTTTTAGGTCTTCTGGTGTTTGCAAGATGATACCGGCTGGAGGAGCAGCAAAACCTTGTTGTGTCGGTTGCACCGCATGACAGGTGCTACAGCGCGTATGCACGACATCCATCATAGCGTCATCTGCCGAAGCGTTGACTGGTACGGCTTCAGCAGTAGCTGCATCATTACTAACACTGTTATTAGCATTAGTGACGGTATCAGTGTTTGTATTGGTAGTCGTGCTTGTAGCTGGCGGCGTGCTATCAGTCGTTGTAGGTGCTACTGCCGCGGTAGCAGGTATTGCAGGCGCTGGCTTAATCGGTTCAGGTCGCATCCAAATAATCAACAATACGGTCAGTATGGCTGGGATAACCAAGTAGCGTGGTTTTTTATGACCTAAATGTTTTTGATTGAAATAATGACGTGCCGTTGCGGTGATAACGCCAACGAAAACCAAGACCAACCAACCTTTTTCATGAGCATACATCATCGGATAATGGTTGCTAATCATGGTAAAGATGAGCGGTAGGGTAAAGTAATTATTCATCAGTGAGCGGTTTTTGGCTTGCAGTGCCAATTCAGCGACTTCTTTGCCAGGTTTTTCGCCGCGCCGCACACAGTCTACGAGCGCACGCTGCGCTGGCATGATACCGAAGAATACGTTACCGACCATCACTGTGCCTAAGATAGCACCGATATGTATAAATGAGGCGCGATCACTAAACAGCTGATAAGACCCCCAGCTTGCGATGACCAGTAAAATAAAAATCAGGGTGCTAAAAATAAAGGCATTTTTACCCAAATGACTGCGCACAATGACTTCATAAATAAAGTAACTACCGAATAAAAACAGCAAGCTTGTCGCAATGGCACCGATACTGGTAAAAGGCACTTTGCTTGGATCGATCAGGTAGGCAGTTGCATTGGCATAATAGACAATCGACATCATCGCCGCACCCGTCAGCCACGTGGTATACGCTTCCCACTTAAACCAATGTAGCGTCTTTGGCATCTCCTCCGGTTCGAGTTTGTATTTGGCAATCTCATAAAACCCGCCACCATGAACGGCCCACAGATCACCTGAGATACCTTTGTCTGCTTTCCACTGTGGCGGTTTGCGTAGGCTCAGATCCAGCCACACAAAATAAAACGATGCACCAATCCATGCCACCCCTGCGATAACATGAAACCAGCGAAAAAATAAACTCAACCATTCGAGAAGGTAGGCGCCCATGTGGTAAGTGTCCTTTAATATGACAGTGTCTTAATAAAATATTTGTGAGCGGATAACGATTTTCGCTCACATTTTTTTGATAATAAGGTTCGGTTATGATCCGCGGTAGGTACTATAACCATGCGCACTCAGAAGTAATGGCACGTGATAGTGGCTAGCGTCTTTTACCACAAAGTCGATAACCACTTGCGGGTAAAATGCTGTCAGCTGCTGGGCATCAAAATAAGACTGAGTATCGAACGTCACCGTATAGCGCCCGATAGCGAGCTTACCTTCATCGTCATCAATGGCTGCATCAAACTGCCAAGCATCTGGTGTCACGCGGCCATCGCTATTGGTCGTCCCATGCGCTAGTAGTGTAGCGACACCGTTGTCTTGTATGCGATGTAAGGTGACGGCGATATCCGCGGCAGGCGTGCCCAAATGAGTATCTAAGATATGTGATGATAGAGTGGCAGACATAATGCTTCCTTTGTATTCAGTAGAAACGTAAATAGGGTGGTAAGGCTAGCGCAGCTTATAATTAGGATGTTGTATGAGCACTGATAATACGGTGTATTACTAATTAGCTATCAAATTGCTAATCAACAACTGGTTTAACTAGGCATTGCCTAATAGTTTGTTTAGACGTAAACGTGTGATTTTATTTTGCTCAGCGGCTGCATTAGCCAGTTCTGTCGCTCGATCATTTGGTAGGCGCGTTAATAGCAGATCCAGCATTTGCTGTGCGCTTTTGCCGGTCGCAAAAACAATAAAAATAAAACCAAATTTATCAAGATAGTCTCGATTGCCTTTGGCGAGGGCTTCGAGCACTTCATCTGCAGCATTGTTAGCGCCAGACTGTTCATGGGCGGCGCTACTTTGCGTGTTGCGATATTTCTCTTTTAAAGAAGCCACATTACCGATTTGCGGATGTCCATCGAACGCTTCTAGCAAATTGGCCTCATTGGTTTGCACGTCATGCCAGATAGCATCGCTACTCGCTAAGAGCGCATCGAAATCTACAAAAGGACGCGCATCGGCAAGCTTATTTGCCCAAACGCTACTGGTACAGCAGATTAAAAGCTGGGCAACGGCTACCTCCTGAGACAAATCATTAAATTGCGCTAAGGTTAAGCTCATGGTGATATCCTTTTTTTGTGATATGACAGTCCATTATGTGTACTGGATAACTATTGTTTAATAAAGGTTTATACATGGTAGTTTTTTGCTTAAACTTAGCGATATCAATCGATATTTTTATGGTTCATTTTTTAATTCTTCGACTTTTGCATTTTTAGCTAGGTAAGCCCACAGGCCATATTCAAGTTGCTAGCTTTCTAATCATGATAAATTGACGATACAGAATGTGTTTTTTGAGAAAATACTGATAATTTAGCCGCAAAAATGACATGGCAGTATAGATTCGGTCGTAATATGTTTGATTTATAGTTACCATTCTGCTAAAACCTGACTAATTGGTCAACTGTTTTATAAGAAATTTTTTTGTTTAGTGGCTAATACTGCGAAAATTTGTGCATTGATATATAAAAACATTCAAAAATATAGCGACTATTTTGTCGAACCAGCCACTTGGAGTGAGATACCATTGTTATGACTCAAGACAATCAGAAAGAGGATATCCTGACTACTGATGCGCCATCGCATCGTAGTCAACAAGTTACGCGCGCGCACAATCAAGCTCTGATACTGGCAGCGGCTGAAGAGGAGTTCGTGCTCCAAAGCTATCGCGGTGCTACGATGCAAGGCATTGCTGATCGAGCAGGACTGCCTAAAGCCAACGTTCACTATTATTTTAAAAACAAAAAAAACCTATATATGGCTGTGCTACGTTCAATTATTGAAGAATGGAATGACGGTTTGGTGACAATGACAGTGGACAGCGATCCAAAAACCGTCATTGAAAAATTTGTCCGTACCAAGCTGCATCAAGCTTTTGTCAATCCTAGTCGCCATAAGTTGTTTGCCATTGAAGTCATCGGCGGTGCGCCTCACTTGCACGAATTTATGTCCACAACGATGAAAGATTGGGTAAATGATAAAGCGCAAGTCATGAAAGAGTGGCACAAGCAAGGCAAGATTGGAATTACAGATCCCTTGCAACTACTAATTTTGATATGGGCGACGACTCAGCGTTACGCTGAATTTGAGATTGAAATTGTCGGCTTGATGGACAAAACAGCTTATGATGCAGAAGATGAAGCGCGCGCAGCAGATTTTCTAGTGCCTTTTATTTTACGAGGCTGTGGACTTGAATGATTATATGTATTTAAGTAATGACGATTAAACGATCATAGCAGACGAGGTGCATAAACAAATTTTATGGCACCTCGTTTTACTTTTAGATAGGGCTAAATATTCAAATTTATGCCACTTTTTGCGCTGTTTTTAAGCCATCTTCGGCATGTTGTTCCGCAGTATCAAATTCCACACCGTAGTTTTTTGGTAGAATCATATCAAGCGTGATTGCCACAATACCGGACATCGTCACCGCTGAGCCAAAGATGTTTTGGAAAAACTGCGGCGTTTGTGAGAGTACATCAGGAACGAATGCAATACCCGTTGCTAATCCTAGTGATGTTGCGATAATCAAGACATTACGATGGGTAAAATCCACGGTGGATAGTATACGAATACCCGCAGTTGCGACAGTGGCAAACATCAGTAGCGTGACCCCGCCAACGACAGGCTTGGGCAGCTGTGTAAAAATCGCACCGAGGACGGGAAATAGACCCATCAGGCACAAGATACCCCCAACATAAAAGCCAACATAGCGACTGGCAATACCTGTCATTTGAATCACGCCATTGTTTTGGCTAAAGGTTGTCACAGGAAAAGTATTGAAGACGGCCGCAATCAGAGAGTTGACACCATCACCCAATACACCCCCTTTGATGCGCTTCTCATAGAGAGGGCCTTTGATTGGCTCACCTGAAATCATGGAGGTAGCGGTCAAATCACCCGAGGTCTCAATACTGGTAATGATGTACATAAAGGCAATAGGAATAAATGCCTGCCAATCAAAACCAAAACCATATTTGAAGGGAGTGGGGACGGTAAAAAAAGCCGCTTCAGACACCAATGAAAAATCAATACGTCCCATAAATACTGCAGCGAGCAGGCCTAACATCAGACCGATAAAGATAGCACTTGAGCGAACAACCTTATTGTTAATAATGCTAATGAGTACCACACTGACGAGTACGCCACCACCTAAGAGTAGGTTTGGAATACTACCGAAATCCTCAGCACCAAACCCACCTGCCAAATCAGTGAGACCTACCTTTGTTAGGGACAAACCAATCGTAACAATCACACAGCCAGTAACAATAGGGCTCATAAACGATTTGAGTTTGGTGATAAATTGACTCAAAAATATCTCAACAAATGCACCGAGAAACGACACACCAAAGATAACGGATAAAATCTCTTCAGGACTACCACCGCGATTTTTTACTACAAATCCTGCTGTCAATACTGCCGCCAAAAAACCAAAACTGGTGCCTTGTAATGCCATAAGGCCAGAGCCAATTGGTCCTACTTTTCGAGTTTGAATAAAAGTCGCTACCCCAGATACGATCAAGGACATGCTAAGAAGATAAGGAATATGTTCCCCTAGACCTAAAGTGCCACCTATGATTAATGAGGGAGTAATAATACCAACGAAAGCAGCAAGTACATGCTGTATAGCACCTAAAAATGCTTTGAGAGGGGTGGGGCGGTCATGAAGTCTATACAGTAAATCGGTATTTGCTGGAACGTTTTCACTCATGGTGGTTTCCTCCTAGAATAACTGCTTAGCACCCAGTTAACTGTAGACATCTGACAACGTAACAAATCATTAGATAAAAATTAAAATCCAATCCTTGACCTGTTTTTTATCGATTCGAATAATAGGGGTAAGTTCCCGACCTTAAAATAGACAATAAAAATAGTTTATATTTGTTGGCTTTTATTGAGATAACCTGACCAATTAGTCAGACCTATTTAGGATATAGGTAAAATGAAAGTTAATGCAATGTTTTTTTTGGTACTAACCGGTTTACGGGTTTGTTACTAGTAAAAAATAAAAACAAGTCCGAATGAAGAGTGCCTAAGAAAAGTGCATAAGATAGCGAGCAGGTTTTACTAACAGTAGGCTTCATTACTTTTCTTCTAACAGCTCATACAAAAAAGCCTCAATCATAATGAATATGATTGAGGCTTTTTTGTATGAGTAAACTCTAACGTTATGACTCAGTTGCCTAAGCCGCCTAGATTACTTTGGACTTGATGACCACACAGGTGAGCGGATGATGCCTTGTCCTGATTTACCGAACGCTTCGCCACCATTCAATGATTTAATCGTTAGTACGCCTTTGCCGCCTTGGGTAGACGCATAGACCACGCGCTTGCCATTGGGTGAGAAGCTTGGGGCTTCATCGATACCCGTATTACCAAGGTTGGTCGTTACCGCACCATTACTATTCATAATAGCGGCTGAGCGTCCACTTAAAAAGGCAATTTGTGTCCCGTCACTACTGAACTGCGGGCTAGTCGCATAGCCACCATTTGATACTTTGGTCATGCGTCCCGAGCCAAATTCATAACGATAGACTTGTGGTTTGTTAAAGCCAGTTTTGTCACTGACAAATACGAATGACTTGCCATCAGGGGCGTAGCTTGGTTGCACTTCACTGCTTGGCAAATTAGTGAGTCGTCTAGGAGTGCCGCCGCTTGCGCTCATCTCATAAATATCGGCACTGCCCTCAAAGCTACTAGAGAATAGTATCTTGCTACCATCAGGAGAGAACGACGGACTCATGTTACTACCAGCGAAAGGCGTGAGCGCACTTGCGCCGCCACCACTGACATTTTGAATGTAGATAACAGGATATGATTTTTCGCGTTGTACTGAGTAGGCAATGCGATTGCCATCAGGTGACCATGCTGGTGAGAAGATAGACCCTGCTACCTCAGTGATGGTTTTGGCATTTTCGCCATCTGCATCCATCACTTTTAGACGAGAGACTTTTTGTTTGCCAGTCCCTGTTTCTTCTATATAAGCAATACGCCCTGAGAAATCCCCTGGAATGCCCGTAATCAGCTCATAGACTTTATCTGCGATGACGTGACCGGCGTAGCGCATGCTTTCTCTATTATTGTCAGCGGTTAGGCTTTGCTTGCCCTCTATCACGCGACCAGATTTGACATCGATGACTTCGTAATCGGTGACGATTTTGCCGCGATTGGTACGAGTGCTGCCGACGACCAAATAAGGTATGCCCATGCTTTGCCATACTGGCAGTGTGCCTGCCAGCTCGCTACTGCTGCGTGGCTGCTGCGGTAGGTTTTGGCTGGTGACTTTTAGTTCTGTATTATTCAAATCATTTAAAATAATAGGGGACAAAACAGAATCACCTGCAAATGGTACAAACGCGACTTGGTTTTGTTGGACAGGAATTTCATAGTCCAATTCTAATACGACAGGGGCTGCGAGCACGTTTTGCGAGATAAGTAATGCTGAACTACCCGCAAGTAAAGAGGCTAGTAGTTTTTTATGAGTATGCATGGGTCAATGGCGCTCCTAAAATTAATATGATAGTCATTTTTATAGTCGATTAGGCAAGCATTTAGATGAAACAAAAACCTATGCGATACAAGCCGTTTAATGTCACGTTATCAATAATACAAGGCTCTAGCAACTGATTAATTGCTACCTTTAAACTGTATGGTAAAGGTAGGGTATTTAGGGTCATCAGCATCAATCGGTAAGCTGCCTGTGTTGAGCACTGCTTGTCTGGCGGCTTCGTTAACGACGCTATCAGGACCAGATGCGGTGACATTGACCACATCGCCATTTGCATTGACGGTGATCGTCAACGTTGCACGCTGGGTAGAGCCTCTCGCTGCGGTCGGCGGGGTATAATTACGTTTGATTAGGTTTATGATCTCACTGTTACTGGCACCGCGGCTACCACTTGAGGCAGAGCGACTACTACCTTTCGAGGTGCTAGAGGTTGATGTGTCGCCAGAGAGGGTTGACTGGCCATCTGACAGGCTAAAGGTTCTGCCTGCGTTGCCAGAGCCATCGGTATCAATCTCTATGTTACGATCGTTAGCAGTAGGGCGTTTAATCTTGGGTGGATTGTTTTGCTTTTGACGAAAATCTCCAAGCCGTTTTTGCTCCTCGATCATCTGCTCTCTTTTGTCTTGCTCTACTTGATCAAGCTCCTCTATCGCGGATTCGTCTAGCTGCGCTGCCCACTCTGCCATTCTGCGCTCATACTCTTGGTTTTGTTCACGCAAGCGTTGATGTTGCTCTTCACTCATAAGCATGGGCTGACTGGCAGGCTCATCAGATCGCGTAAACACAGGGACACGCTGAGAGTTCGGCTGGCTTGGATTTTGAGCGCTTGTGCTACTACTGCTTGAGGTTTCTTGTTGAGCGCTACTGGCTGAGTCGCTGGTGCTGCTGTCCATTTGCATGGCGCTGGCTGCTGCACGATTGGCCAATATCTGTCCTTGCATTTCAGCGAGCTGCTCAGGAGATACCATGACCGTCTCAATACTACCCGCAGTCTCAACCTCAGTGGTTTGATAGTTATAAACCAGTATGCCGATTATAAGACCATGTGCTAGCAAACTGAGTAACGTAGGCAATGTTAGCCCGTTACCTTCAGGTTCGGTGGGGACATAGACGGCAGGCGCATTATGCATGGTATGGATACTCATGAACGTGGTTTATCGGATTGGCTGCTATGATGTGACATGCCTATATAGAAGATATAGCTATTGAAGCGATGGCGTCGGTAGAGGCGCACCAGTCAATAACCCTACTTTTTCAATACCTGCCTGCTGCAAAGTTGCCATGAGCGTCATGATAGCGCCATATTGGTTATTTTGATCAGCATTAATCATCACTTGCAATGGCTCGGCATCAGTATTACCGCTCTGAGATTGTAAGTTCGACAAAGTGTTAATTAGCTCAGGCTCACTAATAGGCAGGTCGATATTATTTTCATAACTGATAAAAATCTCACCACTGTCAGTCAATGAGACAATGACGGGCAACTGGCTCTGACTCATGGTATTGGTTTGCTCTTTTGGCAAATCAACATCGACACCCGTAATGAGCATGGGTGCGGTCACCATAAATATCACCAATAGCACCAGCATAACGTCGATGTAAGGAACGACGTTCATCTCTGCATTCAGCGCTTTTTTCTCACGGCGATAGGGATTTGGTTTCATAACCCATTCACCTGAGTGGCACTCACTTGGGTTTCTCTCGTAACAGGGCTTTGTACACTGGTCTCGCGCTGTAGCATGCCTGTCATCTCGTCACAGAACAATGCTCGTGAATCATAAAGACGGCTCGATTTTGCCGTAAAATGGTTGTATGCCAATACAGCAGGAATAGCGGCAAACAAGCCCATTGCTGTCGCAATTAGCGCCTCAGCAATACCAGGCGCGACAGAGGCTAGGGTGGCTTGCTCCGTTTGCGACAGTCCCAAAAACGCATTCATGATGCCCCAAACGGTTCCAAACAGTCCGATGTAAGGAGCTACCGAGCCGACACTTGCTAGTGTCGTCAGTCCTGACTCGAGTAATTGCTGCTGACGGCCCAAGCCGACGCGCAGTTTACGCTCGACACCGTCGATGATGTCATCTTTAGGTTGACGCTTTTTATGCATTCTTAGATATTCTGAAAAACCCACATAAAAAATCTGCTCAAGTCCTTGGCGATCAGGTGAGCCTTGTACGCCTTGATACAGCTTTGCTAAATCTTCGCCTGACCAAAACCAAGTTTCAAATTGTTGATCAAAGTTTTTGGCCGTACCGAGTCGCGCACTCATACGGAAAATAATGACCCAACTGAACAAAGAAGCTAACAGCAATAATGCCATCACAATCTGTACCAATAGACTGGCTTGGGTAATAAGATCAATAATATTTAATGATTCAGGCATGTAATGGACTCACGGATAATTGACAACAGCTGGTTTAAATAAAGATATCCAAACCAAACGAACCCTAAAAATAATAAGCATACTTTATCGTTGAATCTTAAGCGCAGTAAAGATCTCGGCAATCTGGTTTAGTAAGAGACTATTTGAGACCACGCTCAACCACTGAGACATCAACATAATAGCCTGTTAGTTTACTTCTAAATGAAAGAAACGTCATTATTAATGTGTTAACCAGATGAAAAGTACGAAATATCAAATATTAAGTATCTTAACGTTGTGATGGTAACTCACTATCTTATTATTAATATGCACAAATGATTTGATCTAGAGGATATAAGAAAATTCAAATTTGTATAGACTTTTCGTCGTTATAAAAGTGATGTTTTTAACTGCTTTTTTATACGAGTTAGACATTATCAGCGATTGAGTTTGTAAGATAACTCGTCTAATATGTTACGCTTTGTTACTACATTATTCTTACTGCGGCATTGCTATTCTTGCTGAGGTTATGTTTGATTTTAGGTAGTGGTGACTTTTTATTATCCAGTCGGGGGCGACACTTATGAATGCAATTGAACGCTATTTTGGGATTAATGGTGACAATACCACAATCAAAACAGAAATCGTCGCTGGTATAACCACGTTTTTAACGATGGCTTATATCATCTTTGTTAACCCTAATGTCTTAGCCGATGCGGGTATGGATAAAGGGGCTGTATTTGTTGCAACTTGTTTGGCCGCAGCGGTAGGTTGTTTTATCATGGGTATTTATGCCCGACTACCAGTAGCGTTAGCGCCAGGCATGGGACTTAATGCCTTCTTTACGTATGGCGTGGTTCTAGGTATGGGCTATGCATGGCAAACCGCACTGGGTGCGGTGTTCTTGTCAGGTTGTATCTTTGTACTATTAAGTCTATTTAAAATTCGTGAAGCGATCATTAATGCGATTCCAAACTCTCTCAAAAACGGCGTGGTCGCTGGTATTGGTGCATTCTTGGCTTTTATTGCTTTGCAGAGTGCAGGTATCATCGTCAATCATGATGCGACCTTGGTTGCCCTTGGTGATATGACGTCATTTGGCCCTGTATTGGCTTCATTAGGTTTTGTCGTCATTATCGGTCTGTCTTATAAAAGAGTCCCAGGCGCGGTAACCATTGGTATTTTGCTGGTTGCTCTGATTAGCTTGCTAATGGGCTATACACAGTTTACCGGTATCATATCGGCACCACCTTCAATCGCGCCAACACTGATGCAGCTCGATATCGCTGGCGCATTTGATGTCGGTATGATCAGTGTGATCTTCGCTTTCTTATTTGTGGATTTATTTGATACTGCAGGTACGCTCATTGCAACCACTAGCCAAGCCAAGTTAACTGATAAAGACGGCAATATCCCGAATATGGGCAAGGCGCTATTAGCAGACTCAACAGCGACGGTCGCAGGCTCTTTACTTGGTACGTCATCGACAACCAGTTATATTGAAAGTATCTCTGGCATTGCCTCAGGTGGCCGTACAGGGTTGATGGCAGTCACTGTTGGTGTGTTATTTTTACTAAGCATTTTCTTTTCTCCATTAGCCGGTATGATCCCAGCCTACGCGACGGCCGGTGCCATATTTTATGTTGCCGTACTGATGATGGGCACCTTAAAAGACATCGACTGGAGCGACTTAACAGAAGCGGCGCCTGTTGTGGTTGTATTGCTGTTCACACCGCTGACATACTCTATCGCTGATGGCATCGCGCTTGGTTTTATCACCTTTACCGCGGTCAAAGCAATCGCTGGCAAGTTCGCTGATATCAGCATTGCTGTATGGCTTTTGACCCTTGTGCTATTGGTTAAAATCATCTTCTTGTAAGGCGTATTGTGCTAGGTATGAGACCTAACAATAGAACCCTCTTTATCACTTGATGGTAAAGAGGGTTTTTATTATTTGGAGACAGTACTTAGCTTACTAGTGAGCCTAAAATTTGTGAGATTAGAACCCAAAATTTTGGTAATAATTAATCAGTAATAGTAAACTAAAAAATATAACCAAAGCGTCATGACTGATAAAGTGCTTGTAAGTCTTTGTTATTTAAAGGCAAATTAATTTATAAAAATAAAAAAAATCGTTAGTTTGAATTTTTTTTTCATGATATTATAGCCGAGTTAAGCGCATCACCTCAATCAACGCCGTAGAGGTTTTTCTTACAGTGAATTTGCACATTTAAGATGGTATGTTTGGGCTTGTTCAAGTGATTTTCTATCACTTCATTCAAGCGATATTTGTCCATCACACTCCTTTCACTACTAACAAGAAGAAGGCACTAATGCCGCTTAATTTTTCGTTGTTGCCTTTGTATTGTTAACGTAGCCCGTTTAACAGTTGAACGACCTACTTAACCATCTCCAGCATGTGCTGGATTTTCTAGTTTTGTGATGGCGCCGTTTGGTCTTTTGATTATTGCTGTGAATATCCGTCAATAACCTCTATTTTGATAGCGGTTACGAGCAGTTATGCAGGACGATCAGACTTCCTAAAGCACCATTTATTATGGTTTTTAAACGATAGTTATGGAGTTGTTATGAACCCAGTAGACCAGTTTACCCCGCAAGAGCCGATTTTGTTCAATCCTGTTGATATGCTGTCGCCAGAGTATCTTGCCCAGCCAATAGAAGAGCTATATAAGCGTATTTCGCCACTATATAGCGTTGATGAACAGCGTTGGTTGTCTGATTTATTGCCACTTGCCAAGCCTAGTACACAAGAGCGTGATGCTGCCGCTGAGCAGACACGCAAGCTGGTTGAGCATGTGCGTAACGATGGTAAAGCCGTCAAGATGGTTGACTCATTATTGCTTGAGTATAGCCTTGATACCCAAGAAGGTATCTTGCTCATGAGCTTGGCAGAAGCTTTGATTCGAGTGCCAGACAATTATACTGCTGATGCATTGATTCATGACAAAATGAGTGTGGCTGATTGGAAAAAGCACATCAAAAATGACAATGGTTTCATGGTCAATGCCTCTACTTGGGGCATGATGATGACAGGCCGTGTCGTCAGTATTGATAGCAGCACCACTGCATCAGGTTTCTTGGATCGCATGACCAAAAAGATGGGCGAGCCTGTCATTCGTAGTGCCATGCAAAAGGCCATGCGTATCATGGGCCACCAGTTTGTATTGGGCGAAACCATTGAAGACGCCAATAAAAACAGCCAGCCATATCGTAATAAAGGTTATACCTATTCATTCGATATGCTAGGTGAAGCGGCTATCACGCATAGAGATGCTGAAAAATACTTCAATGACTACTTGCATGCGATCAAAGCGACGGCCAACGTCAAAGTCAAAGAAGGTATGCCAAAGCCATCAGTATCTATCAAATTGTCTGCGCTACATCCTCGCTATGAAGCGACACAAGAAGCTCAGGTCATGGGTCTATTGCGTCAACGCTGCTTGCTCCTTATTGAAGCGGCACGCGAAGTCAATGTTGATCTTAGTATTGATGCCGAAGAAGCCGATCGTCTTGAGATTTCTTTAAAACTGTTTGAGTCTCTGTACCGTGATAACTCAACAGCTGGTTGGGATGGCCTAGGTATCGTTGTACAGGGTTATTCTAAACGTGCTATCGCTGTATTGGCTTGGCTTGCTCGTTTGTCTTCTGAAGTCGGTGATCGCATTCCAGTACGTCTGGTAAAAGGCGCTTATTGGGATACTGAGATCAAACTTGCGCAGCAAAAAGGTCTGTCAGGCTATCCTGTTTGGACGCGTAAAGAAGGTACAGATACCGCATATCTTGCTTGTGCACGCTTCTTGTTGTCAGATCATCTGCGCGGTCTTATCTGGCCACAGTTTGCAACGCATAATGCGCACACGCTTTCTTCAATCATGACCATGAGTCAGCATAAAGAGTTTGAGTTCCAGCGTTTGCACGGTATGGGTGATGCACTTTATGACCATATTTTGCAAGCTTATGAGATTCCTGTACGTATCTATGCACCAGTTGGCGCGCACAAAGACTTGCTACCATATTTGGTACGTCGTTTGTTAGAGAACGGTGCCAACAGCTCGTTTGTCCATCAGTTATTAGACAAGTCGTATCCGATTGAAAAACTAACTGTACATCCATATGACAAGCTACTTGCCAATCCAACATTGCACAACCCAGATATCCCGCTACCATTAGAGATTTATGGTTCGCGACGTGCAAGTTTTGGCCCTAACATATTTGTAGAGTCACAGTGGTTGCCGTTTAAAGCAGCTATTGATAGCCATCTCAATAAAAAATGGTCAGCGACACCTATCATCAACGGTCAAGCAGTGAATGAATATGAAGTAGATGGTGTCACCCATCAGCTTGATGCTCAGCCTGTACTTGCGCCTTGGAATCATGACGTAAGCGCTGGTGAAGTCAAATATGCCAACGCAGAACTGGCTCGTCAAGCGATTGATGTCGCTGTTGCTGGTCAAAGTACGTGGCAGAACGTGACAGTAGCCAAACGTGCAGCAATCTTGCGTAAGATGGCTGAGCTATTTGAAGAAAACTACGCTGAGCTAATGGTACTCTGCCAAGTCGAAGCTGGTAAGACCATGCAAGACAGTATCGATGAAATCAAAGAAGCCGTTGATTTCTGTCGTTTTTACGCTGATGAAGCAGAGCGCCTAGACGATGTCGTGCATGAGTTTACAGATTTGTCTGGTAAGCAATCTCGTCAAGTTTATAAACCACGTGGCACTTTTGTGTGTATTAGCCCATGGAACTTCCCATTGGCCATCTACACGGGTCAAATCGTGGCGGCACTGGCAGCAGGTAACACCGTAGTTGCTAAGCCTGCTGAACAAACCAGCTTGATTGCTCATTTTGGTGCGCAACTAATGTATCAAGCGGGTGTACCAGCAGAAGCACTGCAATTGGTAACAGGTGCTGGTGACGTGGGCGGAGCGCTAACGGCTGCTGACAACATAGCAGGTGTGATATTTACTGGCTCAACTCAAACTGCTCAGCGTATCAACCAAAGCTTGAATAATCATGCACAAGCGAGTGGCGAGCTGCCTGTATTTATCGCTGAGACTGGTGGTCAGAACGCGATGATTGTTGATTCAACAGCACTGCCAGAGCAAGTCGTTAAAGATGCTGTTCTATCTGCATTTGGTTCAGCAGGTCAGCGTTGTTCAGCTTGCCGTATACTATGTGTACAGGAAGAGATGGCTGATGATTTGATCGAGCTATTGCAAGGTAATATGGCTGAGCTTTCTGTTGGCAACCCGCTATACGCTGCCACAGATGTAGGTCCAGTGATTGATGCTGATGCTAAAAATGGACTTGAGGCGCACATCGCGCGTATGGATGCTGAGCCAACTGCGACTATCTTGGCTCAAACACCAATGAGCTCAAGCTCGGTTGTCAGCCAAGAAAACTCTACCTTTGTACTGCCAACAGCGATTGAAGTACAAAGCATAGACGTTATTGGTGGTGAGCATTTTGGCCCAATCCTACATGTATTGCGCTATAAAGCACGTGATCTGAATAAGCTCATTGATTCTATCAATAACACAGGCTTTGGTTTGACTATGGGCATCCATAGCCGTATCGAAAAAACTGTTGAGCATATCGAGCGCCGTGCTTTTGTAGGTAACACTTATATCAACCGTAACCAAATCGGCGCGGTCGTAAACGTCCAGCCATTCGGTGGTTGTGGTCTATCTGGTACTGGTCCTAAAGCTGGTGGCCCGCATTATGTTGCGCGTCTGATGCAGCTTAGCTCAGAATCAAATGGCAGCAACCAAACAAATGCTAACACCCAAACAACCACTCAAACAGAACTCGCATAAGGAGTAGCAACATGGCGACTGAATTCAAAAAAAATCATGCCCAGGTTTGTGAATCTTGGCGACTACTTGGCGCGGTCAATCGCGCAACGTACCTAGAGGCGGCAATTCCAAAGTTGTCTCTATTGACTGGTGATGCTAACAAAGCAAAGCGTCTGTTCAATCACCTATTGAGCGCGGCTCCTAGTTTGGATGAGACGCATCGTATGACTGGCGCAACTGGCGAGTCGAATGACTTATATGTTACTGGTCGTGGTAAGACAATGGTCATTGGTGAAGAGTCTGCCAGAGCAATGGCAGTGCTAGGGCAGCTGATAGCCGCATTATTGACTGGTAATGAAGTCATATTGCATTGCCCAAGCCAAGATGAGATGTGCAATGAAGCTGCTAAGATATTGTACGATACAGGTATTAGTGAAGATGTATTGAGTGTGGCTAATGACTCTCAGACCACCACGCTTCTGTATATCGATCGTCTTGCCCAAGTGGCTGTTTCTGGTAACCACAGCGAAGTACAAGCCATCAGTCAAGAGCTTGCTAAGACAGACGGTATTTTGACGCAAGTGATTAGCGTCACTGATATGGAAGGCTTATCAGAAATGTTAACGCCTGATTATCTGCATCGTTTTGTCACTGAGCGTGTTAAGACTATTAACACCACAGCAATCGGTGGTAACGCGAGCTTGCTTGAGCTTGGTACAGAGTAATAGTATTAACGACCAACCCGCTTAGTGTTTATAGTGGTTTTAATAAATACTAAGCGGCGTTTGATACATCATCATGAGTATTGAACGAGTAATTGTATAATATGCATAAGAAAAAACCGCTATCTGAGTAATTATCAGATAGCGGTTTTTTTATTTGAGTGATTTAACTGAAAACAATGACGCGGTCTTATTCAGCCATTTCAATCCATATCCAGCCATTCTCTAACCATTCGCTTAAATCATCTGCATCGATATCCTTCACATCAGTATGCTGTAATAGCTCTCCATCAGCCAAACGTACCAACACTGCTATTGCTGCATCATCAAGTCCATCGAGACGCTGCCCATTGGCATATAGCACAATACCATCATCAGTTTTGCCATAGAGTAGGCGATTGCTATAATCTGCTTGTAGTGTCGCACCCTCAGACAATGCCTGCATGAGCGCTTCAGTATCCAGTGTTTCCTCTGGCATGAGCGCATCATATTGACGCTTACCAACCACTTCAGAGACGGCTTGACGAATCATATCATCACCGCGCTCAGATTGTAGCATCTCTAGCAATTGCGCTTTGATCGCAGCGATGCTGTCCGCTTGCAGTTCACCTGAATTTTGCAACGCTTGTGGTAGTAGCATAGGGATAAATAACTGGCTGTCATTGGTTGCAATATCCGCCACACTATCGATGATTTGCATCAAATTTGGACGACGACAGCCAAAAGAGAAAGTCAGACAGTCGTCTTGCGCCACACCGAAATGCGATAATTTAGGCGGTACATAAAGCACATCACCCGCTTCTAGTATCTCATCAAAAATAAGCTCACCCATGTCATCAAACAAGCGAATAGGCTCATCAGCGACAAACTCTGTCTGCTCATCACAGAATTTGCCCAACTGCCAGCGCCTAGAGCCATAGCCTTGTGCCAGAAACACATCGTAGTCGTCATAATGTTTACCAACGGAACCACCTTTTGGCGCATAAGAGACCATAATATCGTCACGCTGCCACTGTGGAATAAAGTCAAACGCTTGCCACAACTGACCGAGCTCTGGCGACCACTGTTCTAGATTTTGTACCAGTACAGTCCATTGTTCTGGCAGGTTGTCAAAGTCAGTTTCGCTCAGTGGGCTTTTTTTGAGTTGCCACTGCGCTTGACCTTGTTTTTTACTTGCCGCTTGGGTCAATAAGCGTGCGCTAGCGTCTTCTTCAAGAGCAAGACCAATCATGTCATCTGGCTCAAACATATCAATCAGCTGCGTTAAGCCTTGCTTGATAAGTAAGGGTTTCTTCTGCCAGTATTCAGCCAAAAACTGCTCAGGCGTGATAGAGTCGGGTAGACAAAGAGGAATAGAAGTCATGGGCAAGTCCATATTTTAAATGCGTATGAGATTGATAGTAAGAGATGCTTTATAGAAAGGTTTTAATCGTTTATGATTGTCACCTATCTGATGGCTATCATCAGAGCAGCCACTGAATCGTAGGAAAGTTATGAAAAAAATGCATTTGATCGTTATTCTCACAAGCATATTTTTACTACAGGCTTGTGTACATAAAATTGTCACCGTACCTGCCAAAATCGCTTATAAAACCACCAAAGGTGTGGTCAAAGGAACCGTTGCTGTAGGTAAAGCCATCATACCGGGCGACAGCGATGATGATAAAAAAGACGACTAATCACTTAATTAGATACCACTTGGTTTTGACAAGTTTGAAATAGTATAATACCTGCCGCAATTAGCCCACCGATCAATGCTAAAGCCATATCTTTGTGGGCGTCCCAAACATCACCCTGCTGACCGTTATACGCTTCAGTAGCTTCTGGTGATAACGTCATTGCAATGCCCCACTCGAGTAGCTCGTAGAGCAGACTTGATGACATATTAATCATGAGGGCAAGGGCGATGAGTAGTTTGACGGATTGGACTTTGAAGATAGATTTTGAGACATCTACCATCGCATTGAACAGTAAAAGCCCGTAGCTAAAATGGACAAGACGATCGTACATATTGCGCTGCCAACCAAACAATTCGTCTAAACGTATACCGAATAGGTGCTGTGTCCAGTCATTATAGGGCACATAAGAGTATAGATAACGTGCTCCTATGATGTGGATGACTAAAAACAGCGAAGCGAGTACATAGGAGCGTGAGCTAACGTAGCGATAGCGATAAGCACCTAGCATTAATGCTAAGAAAAATAGCGTACCGAGCTGATGTAGCAGGTAGCTCGACCACTCTAGAGGCTCAATGCTTGCTAGTACCATGACGACAAATACCGCAATGGTACTAGCAAGCACAGATTTTGTATGTTGATGCATAGTGCTCGCTGGCTGCTATTAATCGTTAAAATTACAGCTTGGCGATCCATTCTTTAATAGCGCGTGCTTGCTCGGCAGCATTACCCGTATAAGTTGCAGGCGTCAATGCACGCAAGCGTTCTTTGTCCGCATCACTAACTGCCGATAGCTCATCACTTTCGACGAAGGTTAGCATGGCTTCACGAGTCATGGCATTACCGCGAGTCAAGGCTTTTAGCTTTTCATACGGGTTTTCAACACGGTAGCGACGCATAACCGTTTGAATTGGCTCTGCCAACACTTCTTGCGCTTGATTCAAATCATCATTTAAACGCTGTGCATTTAGCTCAAGTTTACCCACACCTTTTAGGCACGCATCAAATGCAATCATGCTCTGTGCTAGACCAACACCGATATTACGCAATACGGTTGAGTCAGATAGGTCACGCTGCATACGTGAGATAGGCAGCTTCTCACCCAAATGGGCCAGCATCGCATTGGCAACGCCTAAGTTGCCTTCAGAGTTTTCAAAGTCAATTGGATTAACTTTATGCGGCATGGTAGAAGAGCCAACTTCACCGTCTTTTAGGCGCTGTTTGAAATAGCCTAAGCTAATATATTGCCAGATATCACGGTTAAAATCGATCAAGATTGTATTAAAGCGTTTAACGGCATCAAACAACTCAGCGATATAGTCGTGTGGTTCAATTTGAGTCGTATAAGGGTTAAATGTTAACTCTAAACGCTGATTGATGAATGTTTCAGCATGGCTCTGCCAGTCGACGTCAGGGTACGCTGAAAAATGCGCATTATAGTTACCAACGGCGCCGTTGATTTTACCTAATAGTTCTACTTGATTGATTTGTTTGATTTGACGGGCTAGGCGGTAGGCCACGTTTGCCATCTCTTTACCCAATGTCGTTGGACTGGCTGTCTGACCATGGGTGCGTGATAGCATTGGTTGATCAGCGTGAGCAATAGATAAGTCAACGACGCTATCAGTCACTTGCTGCATTTTGGCAACGACTAGCTCGCGGCTGTCTTTGAGCATCAATGCATACGATAGGTTATTGATGTCTTCACTGGTACAGGCAAAGTGAATAAACTCAAGTGAGTCAATCAAGGCATCCTGACCACGGAACTTGTCTTTGATAAAGTACTCAACCGCTTTTACATCATGATTGGTCGTCGCTTCGATGTCTTTGATAGCTTGAGCATCGGCTTCGCTAAAGTCATCAACGATTGCATTCAAAAAAGCGTTGGTCTGGTCATCAAATGCTGCTAATTCACCAATTGCGCTGTTGTCAGCTAAAGACTGCAACCAGCGAATTTCTACCGTAACGCGAGCTTTGATTAGACCAAATTCAGATAAATAAGGACGTAAGCTGTCAGCCTTTGATGCGTAACGACCATCGATTGGGGAGAGTGCGGTAAGTGGGGTCATGGTATCGCCTTTGAGTGAACAGAAAGTGAATGAATGCTTACTACAGTAGTAAATTTTGGTGGCGCAATTATAGCAAAAACTCATACAAAAAAGTTAGCGATATTGCTTAGGAATTATTAGTTGAAAAGGTTGTTGATATAGGAAATGACTGCGAGCTTTCTAGTTTCATCGAAATACTAACTATTTTCAATACTACTAACTTTTGTATTGAAAATAATTCAATTATATTTGTAACGGTATTGTTTTTCTAATGTAAAAGTGATTTAATGTTTCTTTTGTCGTCAATAGTTCACTAAATGGAAATCAATACATGAATAAATTCTTTAGCGTTTTAGTGTTAGGCTCAGCATTGGTGCTTAGCGCTTGCGGCGGTGATAGTGATAGCAGTGGTTCATATGGATCTTCTGAGCCTGTTCAGTTTCAAGGCTTATCAAATTGTGCAATCAGTGGCAATACCATTACAGTCAATGAGATTGGTAGAGGTTGTTTAGTTAAGAAATCTAATATCAACAATGGCAAGAAATTCTCATTAAGCTGTCAGATTGTAGGTACGCCACCTCGTGGCTATGTAAACTTTAGTATCATAACTACGAAAGATGGTGATAGTGATGAGATTAAGCGCGATATAGAAAGTGCTAATGGTAAATATGATTATATTTGTAAACCTATGAGCAGTCAGTTTCCAACGAGTGGGCTCTCTGGTTAAAACAGGTGTTTTAAAATAAAAAAGCCGTTTTTATTAAAAATAAAAATGGCTTTTTTCATAAAAAATGAAAACATCTTAAAAGTAAAGGCTGTCCATATTAATAGCGCTTATTGAACCAAACTCTATTACTCAAGTATCTTATCTCTAGAATATAACTATGAAAGACAAAACTTTATTTTTCTCATCCATCCTTATTTCTTTTATCCTTGGTAGTCTAGGCACTTACTTATTGATGACTAAGCAACAGATGGATCAAGTTATGCAGGGCAGGCAGCAGCCTATATCATCGCTGCAAGATAATACTGATTCAGGGTTTGAGAAAAAAGAAAGTATTGTACCTGCAGAATTGCAAGCGCTTGAACATCAAAATGGTAGCAATATACCAGCGGTAGGATCGCAACCAGTAGGTTCTATGCATGATTACTCAGAAGAACAAGCGATGGATATCGTCAATAAAATGCCTGACTATATGCTAGGACAGTACATTGATCGGTTTATGTCACAAGGTGCAGGCGAGGCGCTTGCAGATAAGCGACAATTTGCGCAGCGTGCAGTTGAGGAGTTGTACAAAAAAAATGACAATCAGCCACTCGTCGGTGATGTTAAGTTGTCACTAACGCCTGTGATGCCATCGGTATCCATGGATACCTCAACAATAGAAAAAAATGCCACTATATTTGCGCATCTTGATACCGCAGGCAAAGTGCCAGCCAGTCCTTTTGTGTTTGTGAAATGGGTCAATAATCAGACAGGACAAGTATTACTGTTTGAGAAAAAAGATATTGTTGCTAACAGCAATCAAAATTGGGTTAGCTTTAAGCCAGACGATGGCTGGCTTAAAGGCAGTTATGACATTCGTTTTTATCAATTTACATCAGAGCTGCAGCCTGTTGCGCAGCTGACTTATCAAATATATACAGTTGATGATACTAATTCAAATACAGACGAGGGTATGACAAGCAGTACAGTAACGGTTACTACTGCCGCTGTCAAAAACTAAATTAATCCTCTCTAAAATCCACAAGGCGCATCAATAGATTCAATCACGCCGCCGCCCAGACATACTTCATCGATATAAAATACCGCTGACTGTCCAGGGGTCACAGCGCGCTGCGGCTCATCAAATACCACACGCACTTCATTGCCATCAGCATTGGTCGCAAACACTCGACACGCTTGATCTGGCTGGCGATAGCGAGATTTTTCCATACAGGCTAGACCTTCGTCGCTAAACACATCCGCAGGCGGTAGACCGTCAGTCCAATCGAGCTTATAGGCTTTTAGCTCGTTGCTCATTAGCATGGGATGTTCATGCCCTTGACCGACGATTAAACGATTTTTCTCCAAGTCTTTTGCCAATACAAACCACGGTGCCTCTACACGGTCTTTAACACCGCCAATGCCGATGCCGCCGCGTTGACCCAGTGTGTAATACATGAGGCCGTCATGAGTACCGATGATTTTATTATCATCAGTAAGGATTTCGCCTTTTTGGGCGGGCAAATACTGTTGCAAGAAGTCTTTAAAACGGCGCTCACCAATGAAACAGATACCCGTAGAATCTTTCTTTTTGGCAGTAGCCAGATCATGCTCTTCAGCGATTTGTCGCACCACAGGTTTTTCAAGCTCACCAACTGGGAATAGCGTTTTAGCAATTTTGTCACCGCCAACCGCATGTAAAAAGTAACTTTGGTCTTTATTATTATCAAGGCCGCGTAATAATTGTGCGACCTCAGTGCCGTTATCATTTTTATAATTGATGCTACGCCTTGTATAGTGACCGGTTGCGATATAATCTGCCCCAAGGGTCAACGCATAGTCCAAAAACGCCTTAAATTTGATTTCTTTGTTGCACAAGATATCAGGGTTTGGCGTACGTCCTGCTTTATATTCCGCCAAAAAATGCTCAAACACGCGATCCCAGTATTCCATCGCAAAGTTAGCAGTGTGCAGTTTGATACCGATTTTGTCACAAACCGCTTGCGCATCTGCTAGGTCATCCATTGCCGTACAGTATTCAGTGCCGTCATCTTCTTCCCAGTTTTTCATAAACAGGCCTTCGACTTTAAACCCTGCCTGTTGAAGTAGTACGGCGGACACAGAAGAGTCGACACCACCTGACATACCAACGATTACATGTTTGGTGCTAGGGTTGTCAATATCGGCAAGTATGAGAGGGCGATGCGCATTGAAAGACTCAGAAGCGGTGGTGCTTGATGTGTTTTGTAAGGCTGACATAGAGCGGCTCAACTATTTATATACTATCCAAAGGAGATGGTGACGCAAAAAACCATGCCATTGCTACAATAGGGAGTCTTAGCAGAGCCACGTCAGCTTATCTTTTGGATCGGGTATTATGATAAAATAAACGTCACATTATACCAGTTAATTAAAACGGGTGGCGACCGATGATGTCTCGGTAATGGCAAAACCACTTTGAAAATTTATATACTGGTTTTGAATTATTTTAATCCCCTTCAACTTAGCTTGGAATAACCATGATAAAAATTGGTCAAGGTATCGATGTTCACGCTTTTCATAACAACGGTCAGCAGCAGCAATACGTCGTGTTAGCAGGCGTGCCTATTGAGCATTCTCATAGTTTGCTGGCACACTCTGATGGCGATGTGGTGCTCCATGCACTTGCTGATGCACTGCTTGGCGCATTGGCACTTGGTGATATTGGTCAGCATTTTCCTGATACGGATGCCGCCCACGCAGGATTGGATTCAAGGATTTTGCTGCGTTATGTTTATAGTAAAGTACAAGAGGCAGGTTATCGTCTAGGTAATGCCGATATTACGGTGATGTGTGAGCGTCCAAAGCTAGCACCGCACAATCAAGCGATGCGCGCCAATATCGCAAGTGATTTGCAAACGGATATTAGCAATATCAGTGTCAAAGCGACCACAACGGAAAAGTTGGGTTTTACTGGTCGACAAGAGGGCATCATGGCCAATGCCGTGGTATTATTAGTCCCTAATGCTGTTGAACCTATATAGGTCGAAAATTCGTGCTTGTAATATAGTGGCAGTCGCCCCATGTATCAGCCATATCTTTACATAATTATTTTTATACAAATAATATTTTAATGAACCGCTTTATCAATAGGAGCTTTTATGAGTGAGCAAACCCCAAATACTGCTGCAAACGACGTTGAACAATTGATCCGTGATCAAATCCGTGACAACAAAGTTATTTTGTATATGAAAGGCACGCCGCAGTTTCCGCAGTGTGGTTTTTCTGCCAAAGCCATTGAAGTGCTGACACAAATCGGCCGTCCCTTTGCTTTTGTTAATATTCTAGAGAACCCAGAAATCCGTGCCACCTTGCCAAAGATTGCTAATTGGCCAACATTCCCACAATTATGGGTCGATGGTGAGCTAATGGGTGGATCAGATATCATCCTACAGATGTATCAGTCAGGCGAGTTAAAGCCATTGGTTGAAGCAAACAGCCCTGCAGCTTAATACTTATTAGTGTTATTTGGATGTCTTTAATGTCCAATTAGCCTTTATAAGGTACAAGCACAGCAAACCCAAGTGGTCATTTAATGGCCAGTTGGGTTTTTTATTGCCTCTGTATCATGGTCTCTACACCCTGTTGTTTTTATAGGATTTACCCCCATATATTGTCCAAGATATAAATATATATAAATAATAATTATCAGATGATTAAGAGAGCTTTATGAACAACCAAACTAGTGAACAGTTAAATGAGCAAAAACAAGCAGCTGAGCAAGCAGCAATCGAAAAGCGTCGCGCGCGCCTAAAAAATGAATCTGCGCGCATCATTGAGATTGCCAATAGCGAATCAAACTCCGCACTAAAATGCATACATCAGCTGAGTGTGGCAGGCGGCGCGACAGAAGCAACGTACATCGCTATAGAACAGCGCATTGTCGCAGATCAAGATCCTGCAGGCGCTTATCATTTGGCATTATTAGCACAGAACACACCGGATTTGCCTATTGATGCACGCCAGCTCATTGAATTGGTGGTTAATAAAGGCGATAACCAGCAACGCTTGGCTTTACTCAAAAACTTGCCATTACCCCCAGTTGAACTCATCAAAGCGCAGATCTTAGCAAGTGATGACGGCGATGCCATTGGTCAAATGAACGCCTATTTACAGATCAATCCGGAAGGGTATGGTAGCCATCATATGCTGTCTAGTGGTCAGTCAGATCAAATTGTACCGCTGAGCCGTGGTAACGGTAATGGCTAAGACAGCATCATAAACTAAAAAGCTAACCACTAAAGTGATGGCGGCTACATCAGCAATGACGATGTTATGGTTAACATTGTTATTGCTGGCATAAATATCTTTTCGCTTAATTATAATAGTTTTTGTCCTAGCGTTTTTTAAGCATCAAAAAATTGTTATAATAGTAGGTTATTTAGGGCGTGTCTTTAATCTGAACGAAAGCATCTAAATGGGCTAAAAATGGTTAAATATTGCCAAACTATGTCAAATAGCTGGTTAATATCCTGATATTATCTGAACTATTTTCCTTGTTTGACCGCAATTTATCTCATTTTTATCACCATTTTCAAAATAAAAACACGCCCTGACCAATTATGAACGACTTATCTGAGTCGTTATCTTTTTTATAAATACGACTGACGTTTATTTGTCGATTGCCGTGTTCTTTACTAATAGAACATGACCATCGGCAGCGTTATGAGTCAAGTGAGGCAAACATGCAATACCCAAAACATTACGACGTGATAGTGATCGGTGGTGGTCATGCTGGCACAGAAGCTGCGCTGGCATCTGCACGTATGGGCGCACAGACCTTATTGTTGACGCATAACATTGAGACGCTCGGGCAGATGAGCTGTAACCCTGCGATTGGTGGTATTGGTAAATCGCATCTGGTGCGTGAGATTGATGCGTTGGGCGGTGCAATGGCATTAGCAACAGACAAGGCTGGTATCCAATTTCGCGTGCTAAATAGCCGTAAAGGGGCTGCCGTTCGTGCCACGCGTGCGCAGGCAGATCGTATCCTGTATAAAGCCGCCATTCGCCATACACTAGAGAACCAACCCAATCTGGATTTATTTCAACAAGCCGCTGATGATATCTTAGTAGAAAATGGTCGTGCGACAGCGGTTGTGACTTCTACAGGTATTGTTTTTAAGACCGAAACAGTCGTATTAACCTCAGGGACTTTTTTAGGCGGTGTCATTCATATCGGTATGGAAAACTCAAATGGTGGACGCGCAGGAGACCAGCCGTCTATCAAGCTTGCGGATCGTTTGCGTGAGCTTAAGCTACCAGTCGGTCGTCTAAAAACAGGTACGCCAGCGCGTATCGATGCACGAAGTGTTGATTTTAGCGTGATGACGGTACAGCCGGGTGATACGCCATTGCCGGTGATGAGTTATATGGGTGATGTCTCTATGCATCCTGAGCAGGTCAATTGCTATATCACGCATACCAATGCGCGTACTCACGACATTATTCGTGAAAACCTTGACCGTTCACCAATGTTCTCTGGCAAAATCGAAGGCGTAGGCCCGCGTTATTGTCCATCGATTGAAGATAAAATTCATCGTTTTGCGGATAAGGACAGCCATCAGATTTTCATCGAGCCAGAAGGCTTGACCACGCATGAGCTGTATCCGAACGGTATCTCAACGAGCTTGCCATTTGACGTGCAGTTAGACTTTATTCACAGTATGAAAGGCTTAGAGAACGCGCATATTACTCGTCCCGGCTATGCCATCGAGTATGATTATTTTGATCCACAAAATCTAAAGCCCACGCTAGAGACCAAATCGATTGATCGTCTGTACTTTGCGGGTCAGATTAATGGTACGACAGGCTATGAAGAAGCGGGCGTACAAGGTTTGCTCGCAGGTACCAATGCGGCATTGGTCACGACCAACAATAGTGAGTTTGAAACATGGACACCGCGCCGCGATGAAGCGTATCTTGGCGTGCTGGTCGATGATTTGATTACGCACGGTACCACCGAGCCATACCGTATGTTTACGAGCCGCGCAGAGTATCGTTTGCTCTTACGTGAAGACAATGCCGATCAGCGTTTAACTGAGACGGGTCGTAAATTAGGACTGGTAGATGATGTACGCTGGCAAGCTTATCAAGAAAAAATGGAAGCGATCTCAACAGAAACGTCACGTTTAAAAGACATGTGGGCCACGCCTACCAACGCACTAGGTAAGCAAGTGACTGAGCAGACGGGTGAGGTACTCTCTAAAGAATCGACGGCCTTTGATTTGCTCAAGCGTCCGCAGATTCACTTTGCAGATATTGCTGCTATCACTAATTCAACCGTTGATGCACAAGTGGGCGAGCAGATCGAGATTTCTGTCAAATACGCCGGCTACATTGATCGTCAGCAAGAAGATATTGATCAAATGAAGCGCCTAGAAAACACGGCGCTACCGCTAGATTTTGACTATAGTATCGTGTCAGGGCTATCAAACGAGATTGTACAGAAACTCACGCAAGTTCGTCCTGCGACGCTTGCTCAAGCGGGACGCGTCAGTGGTGTCACACCTGCGGCCATACAGTTATTGGCGATGACGGTCAAAAAACACAAAAAAGCAAAGGCTGCGCTTGACTCGTAACGGTAGTGTGCTAAAGCCTTTTATAACAAAGCATCCATGAAATAAAAAGCCCGTAATAAAATATTATTACGGGCTTTTGTTTATTAAAATCTACTCTATTATTGAAATAAAGTCTCATTCAAACTTGTCTTACTTGCTGCTTTGTCTCTATACTAGGTCATAAAATCTGATTATTACTTATTAAATTTTCTTGTTGATGCTCATATCATGATGGGCTTGTCACCGAATTGAGCCTATTTATGATTGATGCTATTGTTTTTGCTATTACTATTGTATTCCCCAACCTTGCTTTGATGTGGTTGGGTTTTTTTATGCAAAGACGTGGCGAAGCGAGCCAAAGTTTCATTGATCAGGCATCCAGCTTTGTTTTTAACTACTGCCTGCCTTGCTTGTTGTTTTTTAGCGTGGTTGATAGCGATGTTGATTATGGTCAGCAAGTTAAGCTAATTTTTGTTGGTATTTTGGTGACATTTGTCCTGTTTTTTGGGGCAGAGTTATATGCCAAGCGTTTTGTCAAATGTCCTGCCGACCAAGGCGTGTTCGTACAAGGTATTTTCCGTAGCAACATGGCTATTATTGGCCTCGCAACCGTTGCTAATGCTTATGGTGAGCGTGGTTTAAGTATTGGTGCGGTCTATATGGGCGTAGTCACCATATTGTTCAATATTTTAGCGGTCATTACGTTAAGTCGTGTCTCTAAAAGTGTGGATGATACTTTGATCAGTCGCAGTATTATGATCATCAAAAAGGTATTTACTAATCCACTGATATTAGCATTGCTATCAGCATTTGCCTATAAGGCGCTGCCATTGCCGCCACTTACGGGTGTGATTCACACGACTGGTGATTTGTTGGCAGCGGTCGCATTGCCATTAGCATTGATTTGCGCTGGCGCCAGTATTGATTTGAAGTCAATGCTGAATGCGTCAGGGTTGTCAATGCAGGCCAGTATTGGTCGTATTGTCATTGCACCAATCGTCGCCATTGCGATTGGATTAGCATTCGGTTTATCAGGCGTACATATGGGCGTGCTATTCTTGATGGTGGCATCACCAGCTGCTGCGGCCAGTTATGTGATGGCGAAGGCTATGGGTGGCAATGATGTGCTCGCGGCAAATATTTTGGCGTTTACGACAGTGGTGGGTATGTTTGGGATGGCATTTGGTGCCGCAGCATTACGTGCGCTTGGTTTAATGTAGTAAAGAATCTAGGAAAAAGATTTACTAAATTTACTTAACAGACACTACAATTTTCAATATAGTAAGTCTTATTACTGTTTTACTGCATTAAAAAAGCCCCTTTTTCAAAGAAGAAAAAGGGGCTTTTTTATATTAATTTACATTGTCTTGGTTGCGTTTATCTTCTCGACGTCGTTTTTGCTTTGGGCTAGTACGATAGGTCAGATATCCACCGATGGCCATGACTGCAAGAAATGCCAAGATATACATAAATATCGACGAGCCAATCATCAATGAGGCGCCAACAATAGCAGTTGCTTCCATGTCAAAAATCCAGTTAAGGTTTAGCAATAATTATGCAAGTGTCTCATTTGATTGTAAAGTAAATAAGTTTAGCTCCGGTGTAAGTTCAAGTGAACGAATACGCGCTGCTTGATTATGTACATTAGCAGTCACAATCAATTCATCTGGTTGATGGGTTGCCAAAAACGCAGCCAATTTTGGTTTGACTGTTTCGACAGATCCAGTAAATGAAACTGACAGTGCATTATCTACCATCATTTTTTCTGCTTGGCTCCAGATACTGTCCATATCGTGCGTAGGCTTTGGCATCTGACCTGTCTCACCACGGCGCAAGCGTACAAAACTCTGCTGTGCTGAGGTAAAGTGATATTGAGCAGTTTCATCGTCGTCAGCCAATAACAAGTTTGCAGCCAGCATGACATAAGGCTTATCTAAATAGGCAGACGGTTTGAACTGCTCACGATAAGCTTTAATTGCTTGTCCTAGCATTTGCGGTGCAAAATGTGAGGCAAACACATAGGGCAGTCCTAAATGCGCGGCTAAGGTCGCGCCAAAAAGGGACGAGCCTAATATCCAAATAGGGATGCCTGATCTGGCACCAGGAAATGCTTGTACAGGGCTGCCATCTGTATCATTGCCCAAGAAGTACATCAGTTCTTGTACATCTTGTGGAAAACGCTCGGCGTCTTTCATTTGGCGGCGCAGTGCCTGAAACGTAGCGCCATCAGTGCCAGGCGCGCGTCCTAACCCTAAGTCAACGCGGTCACCATATAATGCCTGCAATGTGCCGAATTGCTCAGCAATCACGAGAGGTGCATGGTTCGGTAGCATCACGCCACCAGCCCCAATACGGATGCTCTCGGTTTGGCTGCCGATATGTGATAGCAATACTGAGGTTGCTGCACTGGCAATACCCGGCATATTGTGATGCTCAGCCATCCAATAGCGGTTTAGACCAGACTTTTCAGCTTGCTGTGCGGTTTCAACCGTTTGGGCGATGCCTTCAGCGATTGTATTGCCTTCAGGTACAGGGGCTAGATCTAAAAAAGATAAAGGGATTTTGTTGCTCATAAATTATCCAATAGAGTGATTAATTATTTTCTCTTGATATGCTTGTCGCCACTATCGATTTCAAGCGGTGTTACCGAGTAGCAATAAATCATAACAAAGACAGATTATCGATGATTTAGGCGCTTGATGAGCAACAGCATCCGTTGACAAAAAAGCCTATCATCATAAAAAGAATCGTATGATAAAAGCGTCAGCACATAAAAAAGCAGATAACCGAAGTTACCTGCTTTCTCAAAATGACTTTATTTGACTGAGTGGTTATTGCAGTCGATTACTTAGATCGATTATTTAGCTTGGTCACCAAGCTTATAAGCCACAACATAATCACCAATCTTCGTACCTACTGAACCATGTCCACCAGCTACCAGTACTACCATCTGCTCACCTTTAGAGTTCAAGTAAGTCATAGGTGTAGCCTGACCACCTGCTGGAATACGAACATTCCATAGCACATCGCCATTCTTTAGATCATAAGCTCGGAAGTTGTTTTCGGTTGCAGCAGACAAGAAGGCCACGCCACCTTTGGTAATGATAGGGCCACCGATACCAGGCACGCCCAGCTCAAACTTCAATGGTAAAGGAGACAAGTCTTGAACCGTGCCATTTTTGCGTTGATACGCAATCTCACCTGTATCTAGGTCAGCTGCAGCGACCGTGCCCCATGGTGGCTGCTGACAAGGTACACCTAAAGGAGATAAGAAGGGCCCAAGCTCTACTGCATAATCTGCGCCTTCATTGGCATTAACGCCCTGTTCGCCTTTATTGGTCTCAGCATCACCTAGTGATTCTTTAGGAATAAGCTTTGAGGTAAATGCCAAATAGGTCGGCATACCAAACATCACGCCATTTTCAGGGTCAACAGCGAGGCTACCCCAGTTAAAGGTACCGAAGTTACCAGGATAAACGATACTGCCATTCGTTGACGGCGGTGTATAACGACCATCATAATTAAGTTGATTAAACTCAATACGGCACATCATTTGATCGATAAGGCTAGCGCCCCACATGTCTTTTTCTTTCAACATCGGCGGCTCAAAGCTCAAACCAGAATAAGGTTGCGTTGGAGCGGCATGTTCACCCGCCACCAAGTAACCTTGCGGCGCATCACGTTCTTTAATTGGCACGATTGGTTCGCCTGTTTCGCGATTCAATACATACACATCGCCTTGTTTGGTAGGAACAACAAGTGCAGGCTGAACGCCGCTATCAGTATTTAAATCAATCAGACTTGGTTGGGCAGGTGTATCCATGTCCCATAGGTCGTGGTGTACGAATTGTTGAACCCAACGTGCTTTACCTGTTTGAATGTCTAAAGCGACCACAGAGGTTGCGTATTTTTCTTCAGCTGCGTTTCGATAGCTACCCAATTGATCCGGTACACGGTTGCCCATCGGGAAGTAGACCAAACCAAGCTCTTCATCCGCACTGGCTGTTGACCATGAGTTTGGTGAACTGGTTTTATACGTTTGAGTGGGATCATTGACATCGAAAGGAGCTGTGTTGTCAGGATCGCCTGAATCCCAGTTCCATAATAGCTCACCAGTATTGACACTATAAGCACGGATAACACCAGAAGGTGAGTTCACATCATAGTTATCATTAACTGCACCGGCCACAACAATCGTGTCGCCGACGACAATCGGTGGAGAGGTCGAATAGTAATAGCCATCTTGTTTATATGGCATATTGTGCATCAAATCTAACGAACCATCTTTCCCAAAATTCTGGCAGCGTTGCCCAGTATTTGGATCAAGTGCGTATAGTTTGGCATCAGAAGTTGGAATGAATATCTTAGCATCACATTGTTTAGATGCTTTTTCAAAGGTATTACCAGCCACTTTTTGTGCCATCACAGTGCTGGTCGCAGTTGCTTTATTGGCAACAGCTACTTCATTATCACTGCTTACCTGATCATTAACTGCTGGAGTGGTAGTATCTGTACCAGCTTGACCAGCATAGTAGGATACGCCGCGGCAAGTTTGATGTTGACGTTGCAGGTCTCCTGATATTTTAGGATCAAATTTCCATAAAGTCTCACCAGAGTCAGCGTCTAGCGCCATGACCCAATTGTGCGGCGTACAAAGATACAGGGCGTTACCAATTTTTAGAGGCGTTACCTCATAAGTGGTCTCACCAGTATCATCAGGACCTTTGACATCACCAGTTTGGATTTGCCAAGCAACTTCCAAGTCTTTGACATTATCAGTATTGATCTGAGTCAGAGGAGAGTAGCGTTGTCCATAGTCAGTACGACCATACGCGCTCCACTCGCCATCTGGTGTTTGCTCGCCATTTGATAATGGGTCGCCAAGGTTTGCAGAAGTGGCGTTTTGATCGCCGTCATCTTTGGCAGTTAAATCGAGCTCGCCCAATTTGTCGGTGGCATTATTAGCCATACTACCGAAAGAGAGTAGTGCACCCACAACCACACTGGCCATTAGTCCCCAATAGTAAAGAGGACTTTTCTTAGCGTTGTTTGTGGTTGCTACTTGAGCGTGTTGCCCGTGCATCTTCTTAGAGACCCACGGTAAAAGCATTAATAAACCAAATATTAGCGGGAAGCCCAAGCGAGTTGCCAGCGCCCACCAATAAAATCCAGATTCCCAAAGCGACCATACTAGTGTCACAACGATAAATATCGCGTACACCCCGTAAGCACTCCAGTGTTTTTTGAACAGTAAAAATGCTGTCGTTAACATCATAACGCCAGCAAAAAGATAGTAAGGACTACCGCCTAAAGAGAGCAGATAAGCGCCGCCAATAAGCAAGGGGGCGGCAAAAACTGCCATAATGATCGCTACGAGTTTTTCCATGAGCGGTATCACCTGTTACATAGAAGCAAATGGACATGCAGTGATCGACACCCAGTACAATTAAATGTCTAGGCGTCCAGCAATACATGCAGAAATAAAAACGAAATAAAACGTTGAATAACGTTCTAGACTGTATTTTATCACTTATACATAAGCTCGGTAAAGGTGGGGTAAGGTAAGACCAGCGGTTTAAACCCTTTGTTTTAGTTGTCGAATTGTTTCTGACACAGCTCCATAAAGGCGCGACCGTATTGGCGGATTTCCGCATCATCACGCACCGCCATCCAACTGGTGAAGCGCCCGAAGTGATCAACTGGTATGGCCGTTAGGTTCTGATAGTGGCTCGGCTCAAATGCCATTTCGGCAATAATACCAATGCCTAAGCCAAGTCCGACATAGGTGCTAATCACATCAGCATCCAGCGCCGCTAGTACGATATCTGGCTCTAAACCTGCTTCTTCAAAAGTTTTATCAATGGCACCGCGTCCAGTAAAGCCGCCGTGATAGGTCACAATGGGATAGCTGGCAAGAGTCGGCAAATCGATAGAGTCTTGCGTGGCAAGTTCATGATCGCTCGGTACGATGACCCGATGCGTCCAGTCGTAATAGCGGTAGCACCTGAGATAGTTGTTGTGCAATAAGGACTCGGTTGCGATACCGATATCAGCCTGACCACGAATCACCATCTGTGCGATGGTCTCAGGATCGGCCTGTTGCAAGATCAAATTGACTTTAGGAAAGCGATCTTTAAATTCTTTAACCACTTTCGGCAAGACATATCGTGCCTGCGTGTGAGTCGTCGCAATCGTTAGTGTACCGATATTAGGATTATTAAAATCTAGGCTTAAATTTTCAATCGTACGGATTTCAGCAAAGATGGACTCGATATGTGGCATAAGCGCCGTACCCATGGTGGTCAGCCCTGTTAGACGCTTTCCTTGACGAATAAATACTTCGGTCTTCAGTTGGTTTTCAAGTGCCGCGATATGCTTTGACAAACTTGATTGGCTGGTGTGTAGCACAGTCGCTGCTTGACTTAAGTTATAGCCATTAATCACCGTATGCCAGACTGTTTCCAGCTGCTTGAGCTGAATTTGCAAATGTCGCTGATTGACCACTACATCGATTGCCATTACTGAATCCTATTGTGTAAAAATACAAACCTTATCTATATTTGAAAGATTTGTATATGAAAGTAAAAACGTACAAATGTGCCATAAGAGCGTAGTGTAAAACAAAGCTATTATTCTTGTATATAATAAATAGCTATCAATTTATGATAATTATGAATATAGATTTTTTATAGTACTTTTGCTTTTATGGTATTTCTTACAGTCACTTAATTTTAGTCATTTGATTTATTTAGGTAGGGTGTGTAACTCAGAATATTTAAGACTGTTGAATATCTAAATTTTAGGTATAAAAAAACAGCTACCTTCTAAAAGATAGCTGTTCATGATTGATAAACTTACTCACTGTTCATTAATCTAATCAATAACGCTTATTCAGCAACGTCATAACGATCAGCATTCATGACTTTACTCCAAGCGCGAACGAAATCACGAACGAATTTCTCTAAGTTATCGTCCTGCGCATATAGCTCAGCATAAGCACGCAAGATAGAGTTTGAGCCAAATACCAAATCTACACGGCTGGCTTGCCATTTGACGTTGCCCGTACCACGCTCACGTACTTCGTAGTTATTAGCAGTATTATCTGCTGCATTCACAGGATGCCACGTGTAGTTCATATCTGTTAAGTTGACAAAGAAGTCGTTGGTTAGTACGCCAGCGCGTTCAGTGAAAACGCCTTCTTGGCTCTGTCCATGGTTGGTATCAAGGACACGCATACCGCCAATCAATACGACCATCTCAGGCGCGGTCAATCCCATCAACTGAGTGCGATCGAGCAGCATCTCTTCATGAGAGACTGCATAATCTTCTTTGACCCAGTTGCGATAGCCGTCATGCAGTGGCTCTAAGTCTGCAAAAGATTCTGCATCGGTCATTGCTGCTTCGGCATCACCGCGACCTGCGGTAAACGGTACGGTAACCTCTACGCCTGCATCTTTTGCTGCTTGCTCAATAGCGGCATTACCAGCGAGCACAATCAGATCGGCCAAGCTCACGTCTTTATCAAAATCAGACTGAATACGGGTTAACGCCTCAAGCACACGTTGCAGCTGCTCTGGCTCATTACCTGCCCAGTCTTTTTGCGGGGCTAAACGGATACGTGCGCCATTTGCACCGCCGCGATAGTCTGATGCGCGGAATGTACGTGCGCTGTCCCATGCGGTGATGATTAATTCACGGCGACTCAAGTCACTGTCCAATATTTGCGATTTTAGCGTTGCAATATCATCAGCATTTAAGTCTGCATTGCCTGTTGGAATAGGGTCTTGCCAGATAAAGTCTTCGCTCGGTACATCTGCCCCTAAGTAACGAGATTTAGGCCCTAGATCGCGGTGAGTCAGTTTGAACCATGCTTTAGCAAACACTTCATCAAAATACGCTGGATCTTGATGGAATTTCTCTGAAATCTCACGATAAACAGGATCTTTAATCAACGCCATATCAGCATCAGTCATGATTGGGTTGCGGCGGACACTTGGATCATGAGCGTCTAATGGACGATCTTCTTCTTTAATATCCTTGGGCTCCCACTGCCATGCACCTGCTGGACTTTTGGTTAATGCCCAGTTGTGATTCAAGAGTAATTCAAAATAGCCGTGATCCCATTGGGTTGGATTGGTTGTCCACGCGCCTTCAATACCACTTGAGACGGTATCACCTGCATTGCCATTGCCTTTAGGATTGCGCCAGCCTAGACCTTGCTCTTTGACGTCTGCCGCTTCTGGCTCGTCTTCTAGTGTCGTCGCATCGCCATTACCGTGACACTTACCAACGGTATGACCACCCGCGGTCAAAGCAACCGTTTCTTCATCGTTCATTGACATACGCGCAAACGTCGTACGCATGTCTTGAGCGGTCTTTAATGGGTCAGGATTGCCATCAACACCTTCAGGATTGACATAGATCAAGCCCATTTGTACTGCTGCTAGTGGGTTTTCGAGGGAGGCACGATCTTCATCGCTATCGTAGCGGTTTTCGGTCGGTGCAAGCCATGCGCGTTCAGAACCCCAATAGATGTCTTTTTCTGGATGCCAGATATCAGCGCGACCACCAGCAAAGCCTAGCGTTTTAAAGCCCATAGATTCATAAGCCATGTTGCCTGCCAAGATCATCAAATCCGCCCAAGACAGTTTATTGCCGTATTTTTTCTTGATGGGCCACAGTAGGCGACGCGCTTTGTCTAGGTTGACGTTGTCCGGCCAGCTATTTAGTGGAGCAAAACGTTGATTGCCAGTATTAGAACCGCCGCGACCATCGGCTCCACGATACGTACCCGCCGAATGCCATGCCATACGAATCATCAAACCACCATAATGGCCCCAATCTGCTGGCCACCATTCTTGTGACTCGGTCATTAAGTTTTTCAAATCGGTTTTGACCGCTTCTAAATCGAGTTGCTTAAAAGCTTCAGCATAATCAAAGTCTGCTCCCATTGGATCAGTCTTTTTGTCTTGCTGATGCAATATGTCTAGGTTTAAGCTGTTTGGCCACCAATCAGTGGCAGCAGAGGCTGTGGTAGTATGTGCCTGATGCATGACTGGACAGCCACCCATACTAGGGCGCTGCGGTGCGTGTGTCTGATCGACGTTTTCACTATGAATCGTCGGTCCTTTATCATCACCTTGATCATAGGTTGTGTTAGTTGGTGCGTTGTTATCGCCGTGGTTCACAGGACAACCGGCAGTATCTTGCGCTGTGTTTTTATCAGTTGGGGCTTTGGTTGAGTCGGACATGGTAGAACTCCTAGGCTATGATAATAAAAAGAACAAGTAGTCAATCGAGATAATCATTGTTGATATAGAGAGCATAACGAAGCACTGTGTATTTATAAAACTAATATATAAGAATTATAAGTTTTAAATTATTAATCATTAAGTCTTGGTGTAGTACCTCATCTAGCTTACCATTAACGCCATTGCTCTTGTTACTAGGCAGGACAGTAATAAGCCGATCAAGTTTGTATTGATCCTACCTCTATCTATATATTACCGATAAATGAAAGCGTTGTCAGACATCTTTAATGAGAGTAAGTAGTAAGAAAACTAAGGACTGATTTAACCATAGTGAAAGATTTCTATAATCTGCGTTACTGCCGCGAAATATAAGCCGTTATGAAAATGCCAGAATCAATGAGTTAATGCAAAAACATCTAGTCAAGGTAGAGGTTCTCAAGTACCATAACTGAATTTTGTTGTAATGATCATATTGGTGCAACGTAGAGCAATTTTTATCGATCTTTTTATGGATAACTGATTCTAAAGATTGATAAAAATTGTGCGCAGTTGTGTTATTTGTCTCAATTGTTGGTGAGTTATTATGTCTGCTGTCAAATCTGTACCACCCAAACCTCCCATCGCCAAAAAATCATGGGGCGAGGCGGCGAAAGCCTATCTTGATCGGCGTGCTATGATCATGCTGTTTTTGGGTTTTGCAGCGGGTATTCCTATTTTGCTTATTTTCTCCAGCTTATCGTTATGGCTGCGTGAGGCAGGATTTGATCGCAGTGTGGTGACAACCTTTAGTTGGGCAGCATTGGGTTATTCGTTCAAGTTCATTTGGGCGCCCCTAGTAGATGCGGTGCCGCTACCGATATTAACTAGGTTATTGGGCCGTCGTCGTAGTTGGATTTTGATCGCACAGCTCTTGATTATTTTGGCGATTTATATGATGGCTAGCATCAATCCGACCGATGAGAGCAGTTTGCATTATATGGCAATGGCAGCCGTGCTATTGGGCTTTTCATCCGCCACGCAAGATATTGTGGTCGATGCCTATCGTATTGAGCTTGCCCCTGCGAGCTTCCAATCGGTATTGTCGGCAATGTATACGGCAGGCTACCGTTTAGGGATGATTTTTGCAGGCGCAGGTGCGCTCTATTTGGCAGATTATTTCGGTTCGACCGAAGAGTTTTATAGTTATGAAGCATGGCGCAATACTTATTGGATCATGGCAGCAGTGATGGGCGTAGGTGTGGTGACCACGCTGATAATTCGGGAGCCTGTGAGCGAGCAGATACGTATTGATCGTCCCGCCTCGGACTATTCTCGCTTAGTACTGGTATTTGTATTGTCGGTCGTCGCTTTTATCATTGCTTTTGTCAATGTTGGCGCGTTACTGCCAGAGACAGACAGTGTGATGTTTGCCTTTTTACTTGAGGTGATTCATCTATTAGCAAGCCTATTGGTGGCATCGGTTGTGGGTTACCTGTCTGTCAAAGTAGGCGTGGTCAAACAAGAAATGGCCTATACGACTTGGGTTGAACCCGTCGTTGATTTTTTTCGCCGTTATGGCAAAAAAGCATTATTACTACTGGCCTTGATTGGTTTATACCGCATTTCTGATATCGTAGCAGGGGTTATCTCGAACGTCTTTTACCAAGACATGGGTTTTAGTAAGACAGACATTGCCAATGCTGTGAAGTTAGTAGGTGTTATCATGGTTATTGCGGGTGGCTTTTTGGGCGGGATTTTGGCTCAAAAGATGCGTATGATGCAGGCGATGATGATCGGTGCCATATTAGCTTGTGTGACGAATTTATTATTTGTCCTGCTCACTTATCATCCTGGTAGCTTACCGCATATGTACGTGGCCGTGATTTTTGATAATTTAGCAGCAGGTCTTGCCAGTGCTGTATTCATCGCGTTCTTATCTGCCTTGACCTCGATTCGTTTTACGGCGGTACAGTATGCTATCTTTTCATCGCTAATGACGCTAATACCGAAGGTGATGGGTGGTTACTCTGGCGCTGTCGTCGACAATATGGGCTATCCGTTTTTCTTTATTTTTACCTTTGCGATTGGCGTGCCAATTTTGATATTGATTTACTTGGTCGATAAACACATTGTCATTGGTGATAATGACGATATATACGGTGATAATGACAAATTAACAAAGGCAAATCCAAACCTGACCGATACCAATGAGCCACCGCGCGCGTCAGAGTAGCGTCGGCAGTACTTTCGCATTTATATATCCACAATATCTTTAAGAGTCACTTATGACAGCATTGAACATTCGTCAAATCAAGCAGCAAATTGGGCAACTGACGAATGGTGATACGAGCAGTCAGATGCCATCATTTTGGCTAACGGACTGGTTATTACATGTCATTGATAAGCCGAAACTGTTTTTGATGACGGATGACGACTATCAACTAACCGATAGTGAGCTTGCACAGTTCAATGCTGGTGTGGTAAAGATGCAGCAAGGAATACCGCTTGCTTATCTGACTGGACAGCAAGAGTTTTGGTCGCTGAATTTTAGCGTCAATGAGCACACCTTGATCCCCAGACCCGATACCGAAGTATTGGTCGAACAAGTATTGAATTGGATAAATGCTCAGCCAGTATCGAGAAATCATAAGCGCTTGCTGGATTTAGGTACGGGGTCAGGTTGTATCGCTATCAGTCTTGCCCATGAGTTAAAGCACGCTGATTGGCAAGTGGTGGCGGTTGATCTATCGCTTGAGGCGCTCAAGGTTGCTCAGCACAACGCCGTGAGTAATGATGTTGCTCATGTTGAATTTATCCAAAGTAGCTGGTATCAAGCGCTACCCACTGGTGCTGAGCATTGGTTTGATGTGATTGTCTCAAACCCACCCTATATTGACGAGGCAGACGAGCACTTGGCAGGGCTAACCGCTGAACCGATCAGCGCGCTCAGTGCACCCAATCATGGTTTGGCTGATATCGAGCATATCGTCCAGAAGGCACCAAATTATTTGCGTACAGATGGACTATTGGCTATCGAACATGGCTTTGACCAAGGTGCTACGGTTCGGCAGCTATTTTTAGACAGCGGCTTTGAATCAGTACACACGGTACAAGATTATGGTGGTAATGATCGCGTCACGCTAGGGCAATGCCCATAGATAGGTTTTACGAGTAGGCTTCTTTAATGATAGGTTGTGAATAAATATGGCAGAAGAGATGGTACAGCTATCAGATGATGAGCTACTCCGTTATGCACGGCAAATACTACTAGACGGTTGGGATATGGATGCTCAGCTGCAACTAAAATCAGCACGCGTGGTGATGATAGGGGCAGGCGGGCTTGGTTGTCCAGCGTCTGAGACATTAGTGAGAGCAGGGGTAGGATCTGTTCATTTAATCGATGATGATACGATCGAGGCAAGTAACCTACAGCGCCAAACACTATTTTTGCCAGAAGACATTGGTCAGTCCAAAGCGCTGACAGCAGCGGCTATGCTGGCGCGCATCAATCCTTTGATAGAAGCTTGCGGAACAGTGGCAAGGTTAAATGAAGACAACGCTTATGAGTTGCTCGATATGGCTTCGGGTAAGCCAAACTTGTTATTGGACTGTACGGATAACTTTGCGACTCGTGACGTCATCAATCGCATTAGCGTACGCTATCAAATTCCATTACTCTCTGCCTCGGCAATTGCGATGCAAGGGCAGCTAGCACTGTTTGAGCCACATCTAGACACAGGTTGCTATCATTGTGTGTTTGGCTCAGTCGTGCTTGATGAAGCCGCTGATGAGCAGACTTGTGCCAATTCGGGCGTGCTCGCGAGTACCACAGCTGTCATGGGTAACCTACAAGCCAATACTGCTTTGCAGTATCTGGGGTTAACCAAAAATCCACTGACAAACAAGCTACTCATATGGGATGGTAGTCAGATGCAGCAACGGCTGATGGGTTATAGAAAAGATCCAGAGTGTCCTGTCTGTAGCAGTCCCAATTGAATAATGTGCCTTTGATGTATCTTTAGATTATATTGTCTATTTTCAGAATTATCTATTTTTAAATCCTTTTTATTACCATAGTTGTTTTTTATGAAAATTCATCGTCCGCATTTATTAAAGCATACTTTTAACGTCGTTAATCGTGTTCGCCAAACAGCGAGTGTGGCAGGTCTGTCTGCGCTGAGAGTCGCAAAAGGGGAGAAACCTGATGCAATGCTACTCAAAGAAACCTTTGAGCAGTTAGGCACGACTTATATCAAAATCGGTCAGTTTATCGCCAGTACGCCATCGCTATTTCCACGTGATTATGTCACCGCTTTCCAGAGCTGTTTGGATCAAACCACGCCATTGTCTTACGCTTATATCGAGCAAGTGCTAAAAGAAGAACTAGCGACTGATGGTATGAGTCTTGATGATAAGTTTGCGCATATTGATTCAGAGCCGCTAGCATCCGCCTCTATCGCTCAAGTGCATGCAGCACGGTTGCACAATGGCGATGAGGTAGTGCTAAAGGTACAAAAGCCTGGCGTCGAGACGATCATGCAGACCGACTTGGGCGTCTTGCACGGCGTGACTAAGCTGCTTGAAATAGTGATGCCGTCGATGAAGTTTGCGAGTATCGCGCCGATTATCGATGAGATTCGCCTGCGTATGCTTGCCGAGACCGATTTTATCGCTGAGGCACAGAATATTCGCGATTTTCAGCAGTTCTTAGCCGTATCAGGCAACACTCGGGTCGTGGCACCAACCGTGTATGAAGCGTTGACCACCAAGCGTGTATTGACGATGAGCCGTCTATATGGGGTTTCTATGGTTGATGAATCGCTCATGCGTCAGTACTGCAGCGATCCTGCGCAAGTCATGGCAGATACGTTAAACACATGGTTTGCCAGTCTCATGCTGTGCAATAGTTTTCATGCTGACCTGCACGCGGGTAACTTAATGCTATTGACCGACGGGCGTATTGGTTTCTTAGATTTTGGTATTGTGGGTAAACTAAAAGCTGAGAGCTGGCGCGCGTGCATGGGTATGATGCAAGCGATGCAAGATAGTGACTATCAAGCGATGGCACGCCATATGATTGATATGGAAATGACGCATGGCAGCAATAAAGTTGATGTGGTTGCCTTAGGTAATGATTTAGAGCGCATGATGATAACGATCATGGCAGAAGATAAGACCTTTACTAGCGGCGTACCGTTTAATAGTAAAGAGCAGGCCGACGAGCTCAATAAAATGATGCTTGAAATTGTCGAGGTTGGCAAACGTCATGGTATCCATTTCCCGCGCGACTTTGCTTTATTGACCAAGCAAATGTTATATTTTGATCGGTTTATGCGTACGCTAGCCCCTGACATGGATATGTTTAGCGATCAGCGTGTACAAATGCTAAGACAGGATACGACAAACACAATATCGTTAGATGTATCGTAGCGTTTGTTTTTACTTTATGCTGTTTTAATAATGCCAATAACTGCTTGACTCCTACTTGTTTTACTATTGCTTTTAATTATCTAACACAAAGGATTGTGTGCTAATTGCCACAAAAATGGCGCTGTCATGATGACTGCTATTAAAAGCCGTATCGCTCCTACCATCACCAATGAAGCTGCCATCGCCTGTATCGGTATGTACTGCATGGCAGTTGTCATGGGCTATGGACGCTTTCTCTTTACCGCCACCTTACCTGATATTATGGTGCAATTGTCATTATCAACGACGATTGCAGGCTGGCTAGCATCAATCAATTATATCGGTTACTTTATCGGTGCCCTCATTGCCATGTTTGTGCCTCAGCGCTCGACATGGCAAGCGATGACGCTTTGGGCGATTATAAGTGTTGTCACAACGATGCTACTCGTCGTACCAAATATGTCGTTAACTTTATGGTATATCATTCGTCTAATTGCGGGGATTGCAAGCGGGGTAGCGATGATATTGAGCTCATCGTTTGTGATTCAAAACCTGAGCCCCGAGCGCCGCTCTATACTCTCGGCCGTACATTATGCAGGCATTGGCGTTGGTATTAGTGCTTCTGCCATTGTGACGTGGTGGCTTCTAACATTGGGCTATCACTTTGATGTGATTTGGCTGGTTGCAGGCTGTACCAGTTTACCGCTGATATGGCTCCTCTACGCGATAAAACCCAAACCAGTAAATAGTTTGGAGTCACAGTTGACCGATTCGAAACAGCACGTCTCAGTGCATCAGAGCTATTTGAACTTCAAACGCTCTTTATATGAAGCGATTTCTGGACACCATAAAGCGCTTGCTTTACTTTTTATGAGTTATATATTGGCAGGATTTGGCTATATCAGCTCAGCAACTTTCCTGCCTGTTATGGCAGCACAGCGTCTAACGACACAGACCTATGCTGGATTGATGATTTGGTTGGTCGTCGGTATTTTTGCGATGTTGTCAAATCCGTTATGGGGCGCGCTTGCCAAACGTATCGGTGAGATAAAAACCCTAATGGGTCTCACGGTATTACAAGCGTTTGGCATGTGCTTGCCTATATGGTTTGATGGTGCGCTTGGATTATATGGCAATGCAGCTATTCTAGGGTTGACCTTCGTCGGTATGGTAGCAATGACACTCACGTTGTTTAAAAACATCAATCCTGCTTATTCTAATTTGCTGATTGCATTGGCAACGCTCGCCTATGCACTAGGGCAGTTCTTGGGACCTTTGGTAACGGTAGCATTGGCAGGACAGGATGGCAATTTCAATGCAGGGTTACTGGTCGCTGCTATTGGATTGATGATTGGGTTGATATTAATCATATTATTCCGTAGACAATCACCAATGCTCGCCTAGCGTTTTTAGTGCCCTCAACGCTTTTATACGACGCTACGGCTAAATACTTCTCGCAACTCAAAACTGGTATGAACTTGAGCAACACCCTCAATACGATTGAGGCGATGCAATAAAAACTCCTCATAATGTGCCATATCACGCACTCTGACTTTAATCAGATAGTCCTCTGTACGTCCTGTGACAATACTACAGCTCACGACTTCCTCAAAACTCTGAACGCTACGCTCAAAATGCTCAAAACGCTCAGCCGTATGACGGTCCATACTGATAGCGATAAACACGGCAAGCGGATAGCCAAGTTTTTGCGCATCGGTTTTGGTGTAGTAACCCGTGATAATGTTTGCATCTTCCAAGCGTTTAATACGACGTGCGCAAGGGGTGGCAGAAAGGTTAACGCGCTCAGCCAGTTCCGTGATACTCATACGTGCCTGCGTCTGCAACAAACGCAATAATTGCTTATCGATGTCATCTATATTTGCTGTATCTGCACTTCCTATATAATTTTCTGGCATTTTGCCTCCTTGGTAGTGAATTTATTCGATTATAATAAATAAAATAGGTTTTTCCACTAAAAATATAGAAAATAAAATAAAAAATAGCAGGTTTCTATTTGCTAAACTTTGCTATTATTATGGTGTAACTACTCGTTACCCCGTATGATAAATACAAATTTAACCAACAGCTAATCGCCTAGCTAAATATACAAATAACCATATCATCTAAGGATTGATTATGTCTGACCAAGCCACGCATACTGCAGCCACTGGGACTGCAAAGATCACACCAAAAAATGCCGCTTTTGACTTCCGTAAATACCGTCCATTTGCCTTTGCGCCATCGCTGCCAGATCGTACGTGGCCGAGCAAAACAATTGAGAAGTCGCCAATATGGGCAAGTGTGGATCTGCGTGATGGTAACCAAGCACTGATTGATCCGATGACGATTGAACAAAAAATGCGTTTCTTTGAAACACTAGTAGAGGTTGGCTTTAAAGAAATTGAGATTGGTTTTCCATCAGCGGCGCAGGTTGAATTTGACTTTACCCGTAAACTTATCGAAGAAAACCACGTGCCTGATGATGTGACGCTACAAGTATTGGTACAGGCGCGTGAGCATTTAATCGCCCGTACTTTTGAATCATTAAAAGGCGCAAAACGTGCTGTCGTCCATGTCTACAATTCAACCAGCCGTGTACAGCGCGAAAAAGTCTATGCCAAAAACAAAGACGAAATTAAAGAGATTGCCATTACAGGCGCCAAATTATTGAAAGAGTATGCGGCCAAATACCCTGAGACTGAGTGGGTGTTTCAGTACTCGCCAGAGAGCTTTAGCCAGACAGAGACTGAGTATGCAGTAGAGGTTTGCGACGCGGTTTGTGATGTGTGGCAACCACAACAAGGCCAAGAGGTGATTTTTAACTTGCCAGCGACTGTTGAAGCATCTATGCCTAATGTCTTTGCGGATCAAGTAGAGTATTTCTGCCGCAATCTTCCCCAGCGTGAACATGTCATTATTAGTCTTCATACTCATAATGACCGTGGCTGTGCTGTAGCCGCGGCCGAATTGGGTGTGTTGGCAGGTGCAGATCGTATCGAGGGCACGTTGCTTGGTAATGGCGAGCGTACAGGTAACATGGATATTATGGTCATGGCCATGAACTTATTTAGCCAAGGTATCGATCCTGAGCTTGATTTTAGCAACATGAGTGAAATCGTACAGGTTGTGAGCGAGTGCAATAACTTACCATTGCATCCGCGTCATCCTTATGTGGGAGAGCTTGTCTTTACTGCCTTTAGTGGCTCACACCAAGATGCCATCAAAAAATCACTTGATTACAATGAAAACAATCAAACTGAGACTGACAACGTTTGGGATGTGGCTTACTTACCAATTGATCCCGCGCACATTGGTCGTAGCTATCAAGACGTGGTACGTATCAATAGCCAGTCAGGAAAAGGTGGTGTCGCGTATATCTTGCAGCGTAATTATGGATTTAACCTACCACGTTGGATGCAGATTGACTTTAGCCGAGTGGTACAAAAACAAGCTGAAGCGGCTGCGCGTGAATTGCAAAATGATGAAATTTTACAAACCTTTGAAAATACCTATTTGCAGCAAGGCAAGTTTGAGTTACTAGATTATAGTGTCAATAACAAAGGCGGTGAGGTGTATTTCAGCGGCCAAGTACAGATGAATAACGATACCATTGATATCGATGGTACGGGTAATGGTCCATTATCATCGTTTATCGACGGTCTTGCACAGCACACGGGTAAATCATTGCATATTATTAACTATGCAGAGCATGCCATTAACCCGCATCACAACAGTGGTAACGGTATCGATGATGATACCAATAGTGATAATAAAACCAATGCAAATGCCGCCGCTTATATCCAGCTAAATGTAGATGGCGAAGTGTACTCTGGCATCGGTACGTGTAGCAGCACAGTCTCAGCCATGCTAAAAGGAGCGTTATCAGCCTTTGCTCAGGCATTGAATGTAGAAGCGGCTTAGCATTAAATAGCGATATCGTGATACTTTACTGGTCTTAATTTTATAAATATATAACACCGTAGCTCCTTGTACTCAACAAGCAAAGCTACGGTGTTATTTTTTTATGAGTAGAAAGCGGCTAGATTATCAGGCATTATCTTACTTCAACGTCATTACTGACTAAGGTTTTGGCTATCGTTTGGATTAGAGTATTTTGCCCAATAGCATAATGTTACTTGTGTTTTTGGTGTCTACGACTTACGCTAATGTATATAAAATATTATAAATAAAAGGTTAATCATGGAACCTATATCATTTGCTTCATTTACATTAGCATCTATTCTGGCTTCATTGCCGGTGAATGGTGAGACGGTTACTGAGCCGACAATCACTACGCATATCAGTCCAGCCATTGCAGGACAGTGGGAGATAGATTTAAACAGTTCTATCACCATGACCAAAGACGCGAAAGCTCAGCAAACGGAATCATCGAATAGTCTGCAAAAAAACAGTGCAGAGCCTAAGGTGGTAGCTGATATGGACGGCGGCATAATCACTCAAAGTGAAGCACGCATACTAAACATTAAGCCGACTACCAGTAAAAACTTAATGGCGTCAGTCAACAAGTCGAATCAGTGCCGTGAGTTATATAATTTTGGTGCGGACAATGAGATGTGGGCGGTCAGTGGTAAAGAGTGGACATACGGTCGCTATCTAGTCACACATCGTGAAGAAGGGCTGCCAGTTATCGCTATCAAAACGGTCTATGATAATAATGAAGTAGATTGCTCAGGCAATCAGATTGATCAAACTGATGAAGCGTTGATCGCATTTTTGTACCACGACGGCAATCAAATGCAGTGGTGCGCTGATCCTGACGGTACAGAGTGCTTTATGACTTTTAATAGAGTATTGCCATAATAAGTAGCTTTTATCATACTGCACAGATTATTTGACATCTACTGAGCACAAAAAAGCCGCTATCAATATGGCGGCTTTTTTATGATTAGCTTTTGGTACTGCTATTCAAACAAGAGTTGGTGAACTTTTTACGATTTATAATCGTTTTGTTCTACGCCTCTTTCTTAGCTTTATTCGCAGTCAACATTTCTCGCTCAAGATAGTGAATGTTTTGTGCTTCTTTGGCAAAATTCTCATCTGCCAAAATCACATCACGATGTAGCGGTATATTGGTTTTGATACCTTCAATGATCAACTCATCAAGTGCGTGTATGGTCTTAGCAACGGCTTGCTGGCGAGTCTGACCATGACAGATAAGCTTACCAATGAGTGAATCATAGTAAGTCGGTATCTCATAGCCAGGGTATAGATGTGAGTCGAATCGAACGCCTGCGCCACTTGGCGCAAATAGTTGATTGACAGTACCAGGACAAGGAACAAAAGTTGCTGGATCTTCAGCATTGATACGACATTCAATCGCGTGACCTTGGATTTCAATCTCACTTTGACGATAAGATAAACCATAGCCGGCTGCAATTTTTAGCTGTTCAACGACGACGTCGATACCAGTGATCATCTCGGTTACTGGATGTTCAACTTGCACTCGAGTATTCATTTCAATAAAGAAAAATTCATTATTCTCAAACAAAAACTCAAACGTACCAGCGCCGCGGTATTTCACAAGCTCACAGGCTTTCACGCATGCTTTTAAGATGGGTTCGCGGACATCATCTGGGATATCTGGAGCAGGCGCTTCTTCTAGTACCTTTTGATGGCGACGCTGCAATGAGCAATCACGGTCATATAGGTGTATAGCATTGCCATTGCCATCACCCAGTACCTGTACTTCTACGTGGCGTGGGTTTTGTAGGTAGCGTTCCATATAGACGGTGTCATCACCGAACCAAAGCTCAGCTTCTTGCTTAGCAGCCTGTACTTGACCGACCAGCTCATCAAAGCGCTCAACGACGCGCATACCGCGTCCACCGCCGCCAGAGGCCGCTTTAATCAATAGCGGAAAACCAATATTGCGTGCTTGTTCTTCAGCATTATGTAGCGTAACGGCACCCACAGAACCGGGTACAGTTGGTACGCCCGCTTTTTTCATGGCGTTAATGGCAGAGACTTTATTGCCCATCAAGCGAATATGATCAGCATTAGGGCCAACGAAAGTCAATCCTGCTTCTTCTACGCGCTCAGCGAACTCAGCATTTTCAGACAAAAAACCATAACCCGGATGAATAGCATCCGCGCCAGTGATTTCAGCGGCAGTTAAGATAGTATTAATATCAAGATAACTTTGATTGGCATTAGGCTTACCAATACAAATTGCCTCATCAACAAAGCGCAGGTGCATCAAGTTGGCATCAGCAGTAGAGTAGACGCCTACCGTTTCGATACCTAGCGCTTTGCAAGCTCGAACGATACGCAGGGCAATCTCACCTCTATTGGCAATGAGCAATTTTTTTATCATGGGTTCATCCTTGTCGAAGCATCAGTTATTGACTGAGTTTTGATATATAGCATCCTATTATTTGACTTTGATGCGATATGTATATCAAAAACCAGCCATAATGAAATAAAGTATGGCAAATATCGTTACGCTTTATAACGTATGACAGGTTGGCCGAACTGTACGACTTCAGAATTATCTACCAAGATTTCGTCAACAATACCACTTTGAGTCGCTTCAAGAGGGTTCATGATTTTCATAGCTTCGATAATACCTAGAGTATCACCCGCTTGAACTTTTTGACCAACTTTTACAAATGGTGGGTCGTTAGGACTTGGTGCTGAATAGAAAACACCAACCATCGGCGAGTTTTCGACGCTCCCCGCTTTTTCCGCAGGTTTTCCTTCAGCAGCAATAGGCGCTGCGCTAGCAGTTGGCGCTGCCATCATGGCTGGTGCAGGCGCATCATAGTGACGAGTTAAGCTAATATGCTCGTCATCTGAACTGATTTCTAAATTAACCAGTTCACTTTCTTCCATAAGGGCGATGAGGGTGCGTATTTTTTCAATATCCATAGTTTTTATCTGACCTTGTACTAAATTCGAGAAATAGTGTAACTAAATATTGTCTAATTAGTTGCTAATGATACCTAGATTCAGAGCAATGAGCAATCAATGTACAGTTGTTAACTGAGATTTTTTACATATTTTGACGTAAGCCATGTTTTCAGTAAGAAATCATCTACGATTCATCATAGTCTATGTGACTAAGTATCGCTAGCAATGGTTATGAGATGTGACGTTTTAATCAATCAGTTTCAACCCCACAGTGCTGTTAAACGTCTTTGCTGATAGCGAAGACGAAGGGTCAAGAGAATAGAAGATAAGAACAGGCCGGTGATTAATGCCATCCAAAAGCCTTGAGCGCCAACATCAGTGAAACGCACTAAATAGATACCCAGTGGTAGCGCCACTAACCAATAGCAAAAAAGCGTTACCCACATCGGTATGGTGGTGTCTTGCATACCGCGTAATATACCAGCGACATTGACCTGCCAGCCATCAAATAACTGATAGGCAAGGGCAAAGATGAGCAAATGCATAGACTCCGCTCTAACCGCTGGATTATCGGTAAATGCTGCTGCCAACTCTGGTCTAAATAGCCATATGCCAAGCATACAAGTGAGCGCAATCAATACTGTCCAGACAAGTCCAGTGGCTTGTACTTGACGGAGTGCTAAGAGGTTTTTTTGACCATAACGATTTGAGACCATAATGGTGAGTGCCATCGCGACGGATATCGGTATCATAAATAGCTGTGACGTTACTGATAAAGCCACTTGATGCGACGCTGTTGCAAGCTCTCCTAGCGGACTGATAACAAGAGCGCCCAAACTGAATAAACTGGCCTCAAAAAAGATAGAGACACCAATAGGAATACCCAATTTTAGAAGTTTTTTGATCTGTGTGCGATTTGGACTAGTAAAACCATAAAAAAAGCGCGTACCAGCAAACTCTTGTCGCTTAGTAAAGCTGGTATAAATAGCCAGCAACAGGACGTTGATCCATAATACCAGTGCGGTCGCCACACCGCAGCCTGCACCGCCCATCTCGGGCATACCAAATAAACCATGGATAAAAATATAGTTCAGAGGAATATCTGCAAGCAGACCGACAATACTAATAACCGTTACCGGCTCAGGTCGACCAAGCGCTTCGCAATAACTACGTAACACAGCATAGACAGCCAACGCAGGGAAACCAAAAGACACACCATGTAAATATTGTGTTGCTATAGGCTGAATGTTCTCAGGCACACCCATGATGCCAAGGACATTGGGTGCCAAATTGACAACAATAAAACCAATAAGGCCAAGAGCGCCTGCTGTCCATAAGGACTGCTGAGTAATATGAGGAACCTGATGATGCTGGTCCTGACCGACAGCCTCACCAATGAGAGGGGTAGTGGCAATCAACACACCTGTTGCTAATAAAAACAGCGGTAGCCAAATGCCAGATCCAACTGCCACGGCCGCCAAATCAAGCGCAGATACTTGGCCTGCCATAATGGCATCGACAACCCCAAGCGCTGCTTGGCAAAACTGAGTAATCAAGATAGGTAGGGCGAGGACCCCTAAGCGTAAACTGTAGCTTTTGAAGTCTCTGAAAGATAATGGGAAAACCATGGTAAGCAACTTTTTATTCTTTGCGATAATTGTTATGAAAATAGTAACGGTGAACAAGCATATACCGTCGTCAATTCAATATTGACACAGTATGAGAAGAGTCGTGCCGACGATGATACTCCGATAAACAATATGAGCAAGCTTATACAGACGGAGTAAGAAAATAAAAGTGAAGGCACTAAAATAAAAATAACCCGTCAATCCAAGCAGTAGATTGACAGGTCATATACATATAAGATGGTAAAGAAGCCAGACTATGATGTCAACGATTTAGAAGCGCTATGTGAATACTCGTCTTAAGCTTTTTTACCTGGGTATTGATAATCAGTAGGTTCAGTAGATAGAGGGTCAAGCTAATTGGTGTGTTCTGGCAGTAGTTCGAGTGTCTCGGCCATGTCCATAATCGCGTGCCAGTGTTTGGGCTCTAATGGAATGACCGTTAATTGCTCGCAGCCCTTTCTCAGCAGTAATGAGTCTTCAAGCGTAGGCAAAAATTTCAGCTCTGATAACGGTAACACCTCTGTAAACGCTTGCTCAAAAGTGAGATCCACCATATACCAGCGTGGCTCTTCTTCGGTTGCAATAGGATCATAGTGACGATGCTCGGGGTGGAATTGAGTGGGGTCAGGGTAGCCTGCTTGACTGACCGTCATAATACCAGCCACACCAGAGGGCCTTGCACTAGAATGATAAAAGAACACTTTATCACCGACTTTCATATCGTCACGCATGAAGTTGCGAGCGCGGTAGTTGCGGACACCATCCCAGCTATCTGTATCCAATCGTTGTAAATCGTGAATACCAAAAAACTTTGGGTTTGATTTCATTAACCAATAAGCCATATGTCTTATCCTTTGCTTCATTTTTACATTTAATCTTTAACATTGTCAGGGTGCGTTTTTTATTAATCAGCTTTCAAGCGCGCCGCAAATTTAATGGTTATATTCTGAATACAGCGCTGCGCTTTGGATGCTGTACTGGTAATATCTCTTTATATACTGCCTGCAAGTTACCATGGTGAATAGGGGATTTGTACGTGGCTTTATGCGTGGCTTTGTTAATAGTTTTACGTTAGTTAGGCTTTTCTTTATATCATCTAGCCGTTATCCTAGCGATACTTTTGATACTGATCATCATTTCCCATTACACAATAAGTTTATTTATGTCCAAAATGAATGCTGATAGCTCGCCGAATAACCTTGATACGTTGCAACTCACAGAAAAGATGACAGATACTAGCGTTGTAGAGGTGACGAGCATTCCACTGTCGCTCTATATCCATATCCCATGGTGTGTGAAAAAATGTCCTTACTGCGACTTCAACTCGCATGAGCTTCCTATAGACAGTCAGTTGTCTATGTATGATGACTATGTCGATGCGCTCCTTTTGGATGCGAATATGCAACAGTTATTAGCGCAAGGGCGTCAAATCAGCTCAATATTTATTGGCGGTGGCACACCATCACTATTGCCAATTGCTCAGTATCAGCGACTGTTTTCTGGTTTGCGGTCATGTTTTGAATTTGCAGAGGACATCGAGATTACGATGGAGGCCAATCCAGGGACACTCGAGCATGCGCCATTTGCTCAGTATCTAGAGGTTGGTATCAATCGATTATCTATCGGCGTACAGAGCTTTGACGCTGATAAGCTCAAAGTGCTTGGACGTATCCATGATCCTGTACAAGCGTTATCAGCGATTCGTGCTGCTAGGGCTGCTGGATTTACGCGAGTCAATGTCGATCTCATGCATGGTCTGCCGCAGCAAACCATGAACGAAGCATTAAATGACATTCAGATGGCGCACGATGCTGGCGCAACGCATATCTCATGGTATCAATTAACGATTGAGCCCAACACGGTGTTTTATCGTAGTCAGCCTATTTTACCCGATGAAGACAATTTGGCAGATATCGAACAAGCGGGGCAAACGCTGTTGCAGCAATTGGGGTACAGCAATTATGAGGTGTCTGCATGGGCGGGAGAGTCAGATAAGCCTTGCCGTCACAATATCAACTATTGGCAGTTTGGCGACTATCTAGCGATAGGTGCTGGTGCACATGGTAAAGTGACGATTGATTGTCACGCAGACAGGGATAGTAAGCTGTCAATAGAAAGTAATAAGTCAGAAAACGATTTGTTAGCAGAATCTGGCATCTATCGTTTTAGCAAATCACGTTTGCCAAAAGATTATGTAGGAGATATAGAGACAGAAACATCCAAGACCACTCAAAACGTACCAAAAATGGTTGGTTGGCAAGCAATCGATAGAGATGAGCTCGTTAGCGAGTTTATGCTAAATGTACTGCGCTTACATGGCGGTGTCGCTTGGGCGTTGTTTGAGCAGAGAACAGGATTGAGGCTCGACAGTATTGCTAAACAAATTGACAGTCTGATCAAACAAGGGTTATTAGTGGATAGTGATACGCAGTTGCAACCGACTGTGTTAGGTCAGCGTTATCTCAATCAAATACTGCGTGCTTTTTTATAGTATCGATAAAGTGGATGTGCAGTAACTACTTAAAATAAAGAATCCGTGACCAAAAAAAAGGACTTACAAAATAGTAAGTCCCTCAAAAAATCTAAAACAATCAAACCTTAGATTTTGTTTTGTACTTCTTGTGCGCTACCAGATACAGCATTACCAGCGCTTGATACGTCTTGGCCCAAGCCTTTGAACGTGTTGCAACCAGTTAGAACAAACATAGCAGCTAAAGATGCGATGATTACTTTTTTCATAATAATATCCTCAAAGATAAATGGATGGTTTATAAATAACAACAGTGAGGCTAAACGGCAAGTTTAAGCATCACTGAAGGGGTATTGGATGAGACAGTCATACATAAATGCTATCTCGCTATCCATTACAGACATCATAGTGAAAGTTAAAAACCCTGCACAGTATCAAAATGTAATTATTGGCAGTAAACTGTAACTTTCAATTACCTATCGCTCATAAATTTAAATAATAGAGCATCGACCGTTTGTGGAGTAAACAAATATGACCATTCATATCGTGTTGGTCGCCCCAAAAATGCCGAGTAATACTGGCAATATTATTCGACTGTGTGCCAACAGCGGCGCGCAGCTGCATTTAGTCAGACCGTTAGGGTTTGAGCTTGATGATAAGAAACTACGCCGCGCAGGTCTTGATTATCATGAATACGCACATTTGCAGGTGCATGATGATTGGACAGCCGCACGGCAGGCGTTGCAAGCCGCCGACTGCCATATTGTCACGGCTTTAACAACCAAACTGAGCAAACCATTCTATGATTATGATTTTGGCGGGCAAGTAAACAGTGAAAAACCTGACAATAAAGCCATGCCCAATATCGCGTTAGTATTTGGTTCAGAGACAGCAGGACTGGCAGATGATATACGGGAAGATATCGGTGCCGATAATTGGTTGAGATTACCAATGTTGGCTGATTCGCGCAGTCTGAATTTATCCAATAGTGTCGCCATATGCTTGTATGAAATATGGCGACAGCAAGGATTCTTAGGTGATGAAGGTCGTAGTATCGGATATGAGACCTTGACAGTCTATGACCCAAAATAGATATTCATACAATCAATTGAACAACAACTATCCAAACACACTTTATAAGCAGTTGGGCGGCTTGGGTAGTCCTGCTAAGCGGTTGACATGGCGCGCCACCAAACCAGTATTAAATAGCTGCTGTAGTTTTTGGTTGCTAATGTCGTGCTCAGGCAAAGTTTTCTGTAGCCATTTAATCAGTGGGCGTGTCGCTGGTGCATGATTAAACTTGATGAAAAATGCGCGCACTTGCTGCAAGATTTGTAAGTGCTCACTCGTTAGGCTGACATCTAGTGTGTCTGCCAGTTGTTGTGCGATATCAGTTGTCCAAATTGTATGGTCACATAAATGACCATCTTGATCTAATGCAATATCGGTCGATGCTGTGGCAGTATGAGTTGTCGTAGAGGTATGAGTCGTCATAAGGCAATCGTCACCACTTTATCAAACTGACTATCCTGAGATAGGCTAATCCATTCTTCATCCGTTAAAATGCCAGTCAATTTGCTCTCTAAATTTAGCTTGCCAGTGGTATTCGCCGTCAGCTGCGCTATATCATCCGCTAATGCATAAATACCTGCAATACCATCTATTTCACTATCATTCAAATAGGCGTTGAGCCAGTCAATAAAAGCGGCTGTGGTACCAAGTAGGATAATACTGTCGCCAGTGCGCCAAGTGCGAGACATCTCTTCAGCACTGCGCCTGAGGGTATCCATCGTGCTGTGTAATTGATATAAAGTTGCCATAACAGTGTCCAAGTGTGTGCTTTATTATTTTATAAGTTTGATTATATTGCCAATTAAAAGGTTAAAATCTGCTCAAAATCTTGCGAGCGGATCATTTCTGGCACTAGCATGAGCTGTGAAGTCAGATCTACTGGCAGCATCCCGATCACCCAACCACTAAAGACATCATCAGGTAGCCAAGCCGCTGGCATGTCGTAAAGATCAAGCGACTGAATCATACCGTGCAAACGTGATTCAGGCTGCATCAATAAGCCAAAAACAGGTGCATCTAAGTATAGCTGCACTTCATGACCGAATGTCGCTAATGTCAGTGCCAATGCACTGCCTTCATAGCTTGCTGCTTCGGTGGGTGTATGCAGCTGGATTAATAATCTCATCATGTATTCCTAAATATATTTGTCGCAGGCTAATGTCGCAATAGATGCGCTATCAAAACTGTATTAAGCGGCAGCCATCCTGCATCATCAGAGCGAGCTCACTGAGTCCCACCAACGTAAATCCTGTCGCCATATTGTCACCATTAAGCTGATGGCGGGTACTGTTATCTGCGTCACTCACACCGCGGCCAAGAGCCGTGCTGACACAAACAGGAAGTGGTAACTGATATTGTTCAGCCAACATTTGCCACTCTTTGGTCAAATTCATTTGATCAGCTGACTGCCAGCGTAGCCGATTCGCTAGATGAGCAGAATCTCCATAAAAAAAGACATTGAGCAACGCCGGTTTGGTGTTAGGATTGTCGATGTCTTCTTTATCGATGATATCGTCTGCATTACTATCGATATTATGATCAGCCGATGCGCTCTTAAGATACGCGCGCGCATAGCGTAATGCTAAATGCGCTAATGGATGACTAGGATCAGCGGTAATGAGTAGTAATGGGGTAGTAGTCATAGGGGGCAGTATCACATATTATAAATAGGCGTTTAGAGAGTGTTATAAGGGTAAGACAGTATTATTGAAAGGCTATAAATGTTTTGTGTAAAGCAATCTAATCGATTTATAGTCGAGTTTTAATATTTCTTAATACCATTGAGTCAAAACGCTATTTTTATTGAGTATAAAGGTGCGCTGCAATGAGGCTATCTCAAAGCATTTTGATTAAAGACGTTTATGCTACCATAAAGCGGCTCAAAGCAAATAGAGTCACTGTTACTAAACAGGGCTTTATGTTTTGTAATGATATATTGAGTATGTTCATCTGATGCTGTGACTGTCTCGTAAGAAAAAACAATAAACTTATGAGTTGGGTTCACGTAGTCTTACCATTCTATGTAAGGAGTTTTTGTCACTATGTTACCTGCTATGCCCTCACGTATGAACAGTGGTACAGATTATCAGCCGACAGCAGAGCAACTGCAAGTACTGCAAACAGCCAGTGAGTTTGCTTATCAAATTTGGGAGAGCCGAACGGTTTCCTGCCAAACGTTTTTGCGTAGCTACCCACTAAACAGTACCCTGACTCGTCAGCAAATCGATGATCTGATACAAGATTATACGCTAGATGAAAACTATCAACTCGCTGATGAAACGAAAGTCATGAGTGGCTTACGTAATTTGCGTAAGCTGTTAATGATGCGCTGGATTTGGCAAGATGCTTTGCAGATGATTAGTCTTGAGCAATTGACTGATGAGCTATCAGAGTTTGCAGGCGGTTGTATCTCCTTTGCCAAGGACTATACCTATCAGCATTTGATTGCTAAATACGGTGAGCCAACTTTTATCAATGAACAAGGCAATGTGCAGATCGATGATATGGCTATCATGGCCATGGGTAAGCTTGGTGCTCAGGAACTCAATTTATCGAGCGATATTGACCTAATATTTGTACATCAAGCGCGCGGCGAAACCAATGGTGACAAGGCAAAGGGCACGCGTAGCATAGACAATAAACGTTTTATGACTCGTCTTGGTCAAGGGATTATTAAGCTGCTTGATAATAAAACAGCTGACGGTTTTGTCTTTCGGGTTGATATGCGCTTGCGTCCATGGGGTGATGGCAGTGATTTGGCCATCCATCTGTCCGCATTACAAAAATACTTTACGATGCATGGGCGCGCGTGGGAGCGTTTTGCTTGGCTAAAAGCACGGGTCGTTGGTCAGATAGACCAGCCATTTTATGATGCGATTCAGGCACTAATCAAGCCATTTGTCTTTCGTTATTATGTGGATTACAGTGCGTTTTCAGCACTCAGGGAGATGAAGTCTCTCATTCAAAATCAAGTTGCACAGCGTGAAGATCTAGACAATATTAAGCTTGGCGCGGGCGGTATCAGAGATATTGAGTTTATTGTACAAGCGTTTCAGCTGATCTACGGAGGTCGGCATCCTCAGCTACAAGTAAAGCCTTGTTTGGAAGCGATGCAAGTGTTGCGTGAGCTTGGATACTTAGAGCAGATTACCTACGATAATCTACAAGCTGCGTATCGGTTTTTGCGTCGACTTGAGCATGCGATTCAAGCCATTAACGATCAGCAAACCCAAAGACTGCCGCATGATGCTTATTGGCAGCATAATCTCGCAGTGACGCTTGGGTTTGATGATTGGCAGGCATTACTGACCCAATTAAATGCTCATCGAGACAATGTTAATGTGCCATTTGAACGTATGGTGACAGAGCGTCAAGTACCTGACAATGATGATACCGATCTAGAGCCGGAGCATTTAGAAGCGCAAATTGCGCGTCTAAACGAGGTACTAACAGAAGAAAATCGCGAGTCATTGCAGAATTTTTGGCAATCAAAGATGGTCGCCAACCTCAGCGAGGAAGCCCGAGAGCGCTTAGATGATGCGTATCCTGTTATTGTCCACGCGCTATTAGCTCATCAAGAGCAGCAAAAACTTGCCAACGCTGCCTTACCGCGATTGATTGCATTGCTTGAAGCCATTTGCCGACGTTCAATTTACTTGGTCATGATTGCAGAAAACCCCAATGCAACGATTGAGTTGATTCCGATGCTATCGGCGAGCCCATGGATTGCAAAAGAGCTAGCACAATACCCTGTATTATTAGACACCTTTTTACAACAGCACTATCGCCACCTGCCAGATAAGCCTGAGCTGCGTGATATCCTGCGCCAACAGCTATTGCGTGTCGAACCCAATGACGAAGAAGAGCTGCTAAGCGTCTTGCGACTATTCAAGAAAAACCAAGTATTGGCTGTGGCTGCCAGTGATGTGTTGGCTGAGCGCCCGATCATGAAAGTATCAGACTCATTGACCTATATTGCTGAAGTGGTGCTAGAAGCCGCACTAGAGCGTGCGTTTGCAGAGATCGTCAACCGCTATGGCTATCCGATTGGTCAAGATGGTGATCCAGTGACTGAAGCAGAATGTGGCTTCGCGATTATCGGTTATGGCAAGCTTGGTGGACTAGAGCTCTCGTATTCTTCCGACTTGGATTTGGTATTCTTGCATAAGATAAAAGAGCAGGGCATGACCACTGGTGAGAAATCGGTGAGTGGAATGAAGTTTGCCGCGCGTCTTGTACAAAAGCTGATGAACTATCTCAATACCCAAACGCGAGATGGTAGGGCATACGAGATTGACATGCGTCTGCGTCCGTCGGGCAACGCTGGCATGATGGTGGTATCTTGTCATGCCTTTGAAACCTATCAAATGGACAAAGCGTGGTCATGGGAGCATCAGGCATTGGTACGTGCTCGGGCGATTTGTGGTGACAGACGAGTGACTGCGCGTTTTTGTGACATTCGCCGAGATGTGCTGGCGCTGCCGCGGACATTAGAGCAAGTACGCTCTGAGGTCACCAGTATGCGTATCAAAATGCAGAAGCACTTGGGCACCAGCCAGTGGCAACAGCAATCGGGCAAGTTTCATCTCAAACAAGATGCAGGCGGTATTGTAGACATTGAATTCTTGGCGCAGTTTGCGGTGTTGGCCTATTCACATGAGTATATAAGCTTGACCAAATGGAGCGACAATGTCCGTATTTTTGAAGAAGTTGCTCTGCTTGGTATATGGCAAGAGCAAGTCTGTCAGGAGTTGACCGATGCCTATCTGAGAATACGTGCTGCCACTCATCAACTGGCACTATCAGAGCAGTCATTATTGGTCGATGAATCGCTCTGGCAGGAGACGCGCGCACTGGTACAAGCGCAGTGGCAGCATCTAATGGGTGTAGAATCTAACGAAGAATAATCGTGAGATTTGTTTTTATTAAGGCCTTGCTGATAACCAAAGAGACGCTTAAACTGTAAGGCCTTATAATAACTAAAAAGCGTAATTAAAAACTATATGGTCTCAAACCAAAAGATTTCATTTGCCAATACGGCCAGTGATATAATCGATCACACATCATCTTAATACTGTCAGCTGTTCGTCATAATGAAGCTGTGCTTTAAGCAATAAAAATGGGCACTGCGGTGTTATCATACGATGTTGATCACTACTGTTAAATAAAACCTACCTAAAAAAAGTTAGACGTCAGTGCTAGCATAAGGATTATAAAATGAATATGGCAACACAAGATGGTAAGCTTTGGATGAATGGCACGATGATTGAACAGCCAGATGCTAAAGTTCATGTGCTTACCCATAGCTTGCATTATGGCATGGCTGTGTTTGAAGGCGTGCGTGCTTACCAAACCGCTGATAATCGCACGGCTATTTTTCGCCTAAAGGAACACACTGAACGTCTACTTGGTTCGGCAAAAATCTTTCAAATGGACGTGCCGTTTGATGCGGCCACGCTAGAGCAAGCACATAAAGATGTGGTCAAGCAAAATAACTTGGCAGAAGCCTATATTCGTCCGCTTATTTGGGTAGGTGCAGAAAAGCTTGGCTTATCTTCGCGTGACAACAGCATCAATGCTATGGTTGCTGCGTGGCATTGGGGTGCGTATCTTGGTGAGGAAGGTATCAAAAATGGCATCCGTGTAAAAACCTCTTCATTCACGCATCATATGCCAAACGTCACTATGTGTAAGGCAAAAGCCTCAAGTAACTATCCTGTGTCTATCATGGCCAACCAAGAAGTCACTCGTAATGGTTATGACGAAGCTATCTTGATGGATCCGCAAGGGTATGTGTGTCAGGGTGCTGGCGAGAACTTATTCCTGGTAAAAGATGGCGTGCTACATACGCCAGATTTAGCGGGCGGTGCACTTGATGGTATTACTCGTCGTACTATCCTTCAGTTCGCGGCTGATCTAGACATCAAAGTCGTTGAACGCCGTATCACTCGTGATGAGTTCTACCTAGCAGACGAGATCTTTATGACAGGTACCGCTGCTGAAGTGACACCTATTCGCGAGTACGATGATCGCACTATCGGGAATGGCGGCCGAGGACCATTGACTGAGAAACTGCAGACTTTATACTTTGATGTGGTTCATGGTCGTAACGAGCAATATATGGATTGGTTAAGCTTTATTGACTAATAAAGTCGTTAGTTTAAAGACCAAAAAGGCTGAACATAATTGTTCAGTCTTTTTTTTATGCTAATATAGCCATCATATTTATTCTTAAGATTAAAGCGAGCAGTCCATGCCAATAGATTCTAGTACAGCAGATAATAAAAATATCAAACAAATTATTTGTATTAAATGGGGTACAAAGTACGGGGCTGATTATGCCAATAAATTGTATGGCATGGTATCTCGCAATATTACGCCACCGTTTCGCTTTGTCTGTTTTACCGATGATACCACCGATGTACGTCCAGAAATCGAATGTCAAGAATTGCCACCATTAGATGTCACCATGCCAACCAACACACTTGGCAAGTGGCCAAAGTCTCGTTTGTGGGGTGAGAAGTTAGGTGATTTGACAGGGACAGTATTATTTGTAGATTTGGATGTGATCATAGTAGACAGCCTCGATCCTTTCTTCGAATACGGCGAGCCAGATGATGTTATTTTATCTTATAATCCGAGTAACCCATTAGAGCGCTTGGGGCAAACGTCTTGCTTTAGATTCAAGATAGGCTCGCTTGTATCATTACAAGAAAAATTCAAAGCCGATCCACAAGGTATTGCTGATGAGTATCGTTTTGAGCAGCGCTTCGTCACTCGTAATGCGCCAGGCGGTGTCAAGCTGTTTCCAAAAGCATGGGTTGCGCACTTTAGACGCAAATGCCGTCAACCGTTCCCACTTAACTATATCAAAGAGCCAAAGATTCCTAAAGGTGCTCGAATTGTTATTTTCCCTGGCGACTTATATCCTACACATGCGATCGAAGGTAGATATAATAAAAATGCTGCTAACAATGCCAAAGATCACTTAAAAAGATTGACTGAGCCCAAAAATCTAAAAAGACCGCTACGTCATTTGCGTCATTTTATCTTGCCAGTAGGGTGGATCGAAAAGTACTGGAAAGAATAGGTTCCATTATATAGTTGAGTATTATCGCATTGCATTAGCAGAGATAAATATTAGTCAGTGAACGGATAAAATTATGAATACAGAAGATACTATTAAAGTCTTTGTTGGTTGTGACCCAAATAACTGTGATCTAGAGCAGATGATGGTATTAGATTATAGTATTCATAAACATACCAGTGCACCCGTTGAGATAGTATGGATGCAGCTGTCACGCGATCCTAATAACTATTGGTATTCTAATCCTGAGACTGGAGAAGGTTGGAATACCACTAAATGGTCAACGCCTTTTTCAGGCTTTCGCTGGGCAATTCCAGAATACTGTCAATACTCTGGTCGTGCCATCTACATGGACGCTGATGTCATTATTTTAGATGATTTGGCAAAGCTGTGGCACCATCCTATTGAAGGACAGTCTGTTGTAGCTGCTAAGACTAATGCGGATATGACTCGGTTGTGTACCTGCGTATGGGATTGCAAGGCGGCGAAAAACACTGTCCTGCCAATTCAGAAACTCAGGAAAGATCCTAAAAGCCATAAAGAAATGATGGCTGTATTTAAAAATAATAATCAGCTCATTGAGCCTTATCAGGATAGTTACAACTGTATAGATGGCGAAAACTTAGCGTTAGAAGATATTAGGATTTTGCATTATTCAGATATGGGTACACAGTTCAGTCATAAATATTCATTACCTAGAGTCAGTGAAGAAGGTATCGAGCATTGGTTTGACGGTGAAATAATGTCGCACCCAAGGCAGGATTTATCTGAGGTTTTTGATGAATATTATAACAAAGCACTTGCTGCTGGATACGATTTAGACAGTTATAGGGTAGAACCTTTCGGTCATTTTCCTAAAAAATCTCAAGAAGGTTATACCGGTAATAAGGTGACTCGTCCACACGCATCTAAATCATTTTTTTCGAAGCTATTTAAACGCTAGTTTTTTAATGAAGCAATGATAAGCCTTTTTAAGAAGGTGAAAACTTACTCCATAGGTTATCGTGTATGAAGCAGCATAAAAAAACAGTGTTACTCGTTATTAATTGTCTACAAGGCGGCGGTGCGGAACGTGTCGTATTAACATTGGGGCAAGGGTTTTATGAATTGGGCTATGAAGTACATATTCTAAGATTTAAGCCGTTAGTACAGTATGACTTAAGTCCGAATCTTAATTACCATGTACTTAAGTTTAAGCCGTATAAGCTTATACCAGGGGCACAAAGACGTGACCAGATTTTTGCACGTGCTGTTGATAAATACGTGTCGAAAAATATCGGTCAGCCTGACATCATACTGTCCAACCTAGATCGTGCCGATAGTATTCTAAGTAATAGTAAACTGCCTAATATCACTTATATTATTCATAACACAGTATCACTACTTTATAAGTTTAATAAAAATCACGACGCTGAGCAGTTAAAGCAAAGAATGATAGATATATATGCCAAGCACCCTTGTGTGTGCGTCAGTGAAGGCGCTCAAAAAGACTTTATCAAAAGCTTTGGTCATATTACGCCAACCACTGCCATTCATAATCCAATTGATAAAAACAGTATTCAACAACAAGCCGATGCTTTTGTTCCTGACTATCAGAACTATATTATCCATGTGGGTAGTTTCAAAGATGCCAAACGGCATGATGTATTAGTAAAGGCTTACGCAAAAACAGATCAATCTATGCCGTTACTGCTCTTGGGTCAAGGGAAGCATAAAAGTGAAATAGAGCGACTGGTAACAGAGTTAAGCCTAGAAGACAAAGTAATATTTTTAGGATTTCGTGATAATCCCTTTCCTTATATCAAAAATGCGCAGTTTAAGATATTGACCTCTGACTGGGAAGGTTTTGCTTTGGTTATTGCCGAAGCCCTCGTACTAAATACGCCTGTTATCAGTACCAATTGTCCATCAGGCCCAAGTGAGTTATTGCCTGAAAGTAACTTGATGCCGATGGGCGATGTTGATGCCATTGCCGCAAAAATGCAGCAAGCGATGAGTAATCCGCAAGCGTTTCATTCGCCATTCGATGAAGCGCTGCTACCAGCCAAAATAGCAGAAAAATACGTAGAATTTACTCAAAATCTATAGCTGGCACAACAGTTGGGTCGCTATATCTCTGAATTATAATATTTATTTTTAAGAATATTTAATAAATGATTAATAATATAGAAAAAAAAGAAAATTCGAATAGTAAAGAAAAAGTGCTATTGGTTATTAACTGCTTGCAAGGTGGCGGTGCAGAGCGTTCGGTCTTGACGCTGGGACAAGGTTTTCACGAGTTAGGTTATGACGTTCATATTCTACGCTTTAAATCTAAAGTAGCTTATGAGCTCAATGATGATATTACTTATCATCAACTGGACCTAAATGATTATAAATCTATACCTACTAAACGTCTTAGGTACTGGTATTTTGCAAAAATATTAGATAGATACGTGCTCAAAGAGATTGGCACTCCAACATTGACACTAGCGAATTTAGACAAAGCCGATATGGTCTTGCGCCATAGTAGTCTGCCCAATATCGCACACGTAATTAGAAATACTATTTCTAAAAAAATTGAATTGTTTAGAAGCCAAGGCAAAAAAGCAAATGATAAAAGATTAAGCAATATATATTCTCGGCATCCTTGCATATGCATTAGTAAAGGAGTCGAAAAAGACTTTCGGTCTACATTGGGTGTTACAAATACAATGACAATATACAACCCAATTGACCAAAGACAGATTGTGCAATCGGCGTCAGAGTTTGAGCCAGAGTTCGACAGTTACATTATTCACGTTGGTAGTTTTAAGACTCAAAAAGCTCATGAAGTATTGATTAGAAGTTATGCAAAGACTCGGAAAACATTGCCACTTTTATTATTGGGTGAAGGTGTATTGCTAGAGTCAATTAAAGAGCTGGTTACTTCTTTAGGTTTGGATAAGCATGTACATTTTTTAGGTTTTCAAAAAAATCCATATCCTTACATCCAAAAAGCACAGTTTATGGTTTTGTCATCAGTCTTTGAGGGATTTGGACGTGTTATTGCTGAAGCACTGGCTTTAGGGACACCTGTTATCAGTACGGACTGCCCATCGGGTCCAAGTGAGTTACTACCACCACATAACCTTGTCCCTGTGGGAGATATTGATGCATTAGCTAAGAAGATGAATGAAGCGATGGAGAAGGCTGATACATATCAGTCCTCGTTTGACAGAGAGCTATTACCAATTAATATTGCTCAACAATATATAGATTTTATGAGAACTAATGGTTAGACATTACTCGGTTACAGCCTTGATAAAAAGTGTAGGTCGTAGTCGTGTAGTAATATATAAGAGAGATAGACTAATCCAACCACCATTTAGACCAATCATCTCTGTGCAACTGCCGTAGAGTAGCAAAAGCACTATCATTATTCTGCAGTTTTTCAAACACTGCCAGTAACATGGTTGTGGCCAATTTATCAACTTTCTGAAATTTATTATAGCGTTTTCGCATATTTCTCAAGCTATCATCGGTGCCGATACGAAAATAAGTAAGACCATCGTATAGAGGCAGGTCACCGGCATAAAGCATATCGGTTTTTTCAGCTAGCAATGGCATAGATTTAGCATTAGTGGATAACTGCAGAAAGTTTTTGGTCTCATAAGTACGTAAAGTATTCATTAGAGTTACAACATTCATCAAAATAGCTGCTCTATGAGTATTGTCTGAATGATCAATAAACGTATCGCAAGCAGAGACAATCCAGCGCAACGACAGATGTGTCAATAAATAGTCGCTCTCTGCTTCCCATAGTCTTTCAAATTCAGCGAATGTTTTATCTATTTTGTACTTACGGCGCATTAGTATAATAAGCGTGTTGTGATAAAAGCAGAGCTCAGACTCACCAAGCGATTTGTATTTCAAATTATTCAAATGGTTTTCTAAATCTGTGCTTTTACGCTCATCGGTTAACGCTTCAATATCACACATTGATTCAGTAATGGTTGTTGCTTTCATCTCATCAAAGCTTCTATCATTATAGGTTTTGATAATCTTACCCGCATTCAATCTTTTTTCGCTTCGAAAGATCAATAGCAATTTTCTCTGCCAACTTGAAGGTGTAGCCATGTTATCAAAATCCTCTAAAAATATATAAAGATATTAGCGCCTTAATCTCTATAATATAAGTCTTAGAGATCATTGTTGCTTGTTTAAACTGAATAATACTGTTTATACCAGTCAACAAATTTTTCAATACCTTCTTCGATACTAGTTTCAGGTTTGAATCCGATATCATCTACCAATTCATCTATGTCTGCGTAAGTAATTGGTACGTCGCCTGCTTGCATAGGCAATAAGTTTTCTTGCGCTTTTTTGCCACAAGCGTCTTCAATGGCAGTAATAAAACGGCGCAAAGTGACAGGCTGATTATTACCAATGTTGTAAATCTTATAGGGAGCAGTCGCTGTCGTAATAGTAGAGTACTGGGGAGAAGGGGCCTTATTAATTATGCGAATAATGCCGTTGACGATATCATCAATGTAGGTAAAGTCACGCTGCATATCACCATTATTAAAAACATTGATTGGCTCACTAGCTAGAATTTTCTTCGTGAACGAAAAATATGCCATATCAGGTCGACCGTAAGGACCATAAACAGTGAAGAACCTTAATCCTGTCGTAGGGATATTGTATAAATGGCTATAACTATGTGCCATAAGCTCGTTGGATTTTTTGGTGGCGGCATATAGGCTGATAGGAAAATCAACACAATCAGCAGTAGTAAATGGCTGCTTTATATTCATACCATAAACAGAGCTAGAGCTTGCGTAGATTAAGTGCTTGATATCGTGGTGACGACAGCCTTCTAGAATATTAACAAAGCCAACCACATTTGAGTCGATATACGCATTAGGGTTTTCGATAGAATAGCGCACACCTGCTTGGGCACCTAAATTAACAACCGTATCAAATTGATAGGTTGCAAAAAGCTCAGACATGGCCTCTCGATCAGCAAGGTCTAACTTGATGAACGTAAATTTGTCTGGTGATGCTATCTTACTTAATATTCTTAAACGCTCTTTTTTTAAATCTACATCATAATAGTCGTTGATATTGTCGATACCAACGATACAGTAACCCCGAGCAGATAGATCTGTATCCAGTATCGCCTTGATTAAATGAAAACCAATAAAACCTGCCGCACCAGTGACCAGTATTTTCATTAGTCGCTCCCAAATAGATCGCGAGTGAATACTTTGTCTGCGACATCTTTTATATCATCAGATAGGCGGTTTGCGACAATGACATCACTCAATGATTTAAAAGTTTCTAAATCTTGAATCACACGCGAATTAAAGAAATTGTCTTCTTTTAGCACAGGCTCGTAGACAACGACCTCGATACCTTTTGCCTTGATACGTTTCATGATACCTTGTATGGCAGACGCTCTAAAGTTGTCTGATCCACTTTTCATGACTAGGCGATGTATTCCCACGATTTTTGGCTGTCTTTCGATGATTTTATCGGCAATAAAGTCTTTGCGGGTTCTATTAGAGTCGACAATGGCCTTTATTAGGTTGCTTGGCACTTCATCGTAATTTGCTAATAACTGCTTGGTATCTTTAGGTAGGCAGTAACCGCCATAACCAAAGGATGGGTTATTATAATGGTCACCGATGCGTGGGTCTAAGCCAATCCCTTCGATGATTTGTTTGGTCTCAAGTCCAAAGGTTTGCGCATAAGTATCAAGCTCATTAAAATAAGCCACGCGCATCGCTAAATAAGTATTAGAAAATAATTTGATCGCTTCAGCTTCAGTAGACTCTACAAATAATAGCGGTGCATCTTTTTTGATTGCACCCTCAAGTAATAGGTTGGCAAATATTTGAGCCTGCTCAGTCTGTGCGCCTACAATGATTCGTGAAGGGTAGAGATTATCATGTAGCGCCTTACCTTCGCGCAGAAACTCAGGCGAAAAAATAATGCGATCAGTCGCATAACGTTCTCTGATACTTGTTGTATAACCTACTGGCACTGTAGACTTAATAATAATGGTCGCTTGTTGATTCACTAACAGCACTTGCTCAATGACGGCTTCTACCGTTGATGTATTGAAATAATTGGTCTTGGTATCATAATCAGTCGGCGTGGCAACGATGATGAAATCTGCATCTTTGTAGGCTTCTTTGGCATCCAGCGTTGCAGAAAAATTGAGCTCTTTGTGCAATAAAAAATCTTCGATATCTGTATCTTCGATAGGAGACTGCTTGGCATTTAACAAGGCTATTTTTTCAGCGATGACATCGACAGCAACGACTTCATTATGCTGTGCTAACAGCATTGCATTTGATAAGCCTACGTAGCCTGTACCTACTACTGCTATTTTCATAATATATCCAAGTAATTTTTGAGCTTTTATTGGTTTAAATCAAGAGTGAGTGATCATTATTATAGTTCAAGCTTAGTTTGAATTCATTTGGGGACAGTATTTGTGTTATCTAACACGGAATTAGGTAGATAATCCAAGAATTTGTGCCTCATGGCTTGGCTAATTTTTTTATATAAATCTGACTCAAGAAGATCCAAACTTTGAATACAACCATATTTAATAGTTTTATCTTCTAAGGCAAGAATAAAATCTTCTACGCTATGCTCATTTTTTAGATAGTTGATAGAGGTGTTAGGTTTTAAACTTGCTTCGCCTTTTTGAATTTTTAGATGATTCATCAGTGTTATAGGGTTAACTTGGGCGACATCTCTGAATTTATATTTTATCTGCTCAGTCAATAGTTGCGGATGGTTCAATAAATGGGACTTTAAGATATTTTTATCGACAATATGAGGGTAGTGATGAATTTCAAAAAACTGATTCATGCCCAGTATTTTAGCACTTAACATTTGCGCGATAGTATGTCTTGGCTGTATCGGTGTACCAAACAATTTAAAGCGTGATTTTCGAAAATTGAGCTTGGCATTCAAAGCAGCACTTTTACGCCATTCACCGTGAACGATTAGCTTCTCACTGTCTAAAAAGTCATCTATCGCCACTGGTTGATTAAAAAAGAAATCATCGTTCATATAGATGAAATAGTCAGACAGTCCTTTGATATTCCAAATCATCGTCTCAATTGATCGAGTGTTGAAGGTCGGTAAAAATTCCTCATAACCCGAAAATATTTCCTTGTGATCGACAATACGTATTTTATCTGCTGCACAGATATTTTGCTTAGCAAACTCATCAATGAATGCTGGCCGTTGTTGGTCGGTCACAACATAAATGTGACGGCAAAAAGGCACGTATTTGATGATAGAGGCAATATTATAGTATATCTCATCATCACTTGCGAAACGTGTGGCAGTTACTGCATCTGACGCCACTGCTTTGCCTGGCTTATAGTTTTCTCTTTTTTGTTTGAGTATAGGATCTGCGCCATTCACCCAAGCGATGACAACGTCTAATGTTTTCTCGTCAGGTTGCTGCATGACTGATCCTATTTTTTGTGAACGTATTCTATTAATAGATTGATAGTTTCAATGGTGACATTAGTCCAGCTATGATATTTACTGGCATCGTTATTAGCAAGATCTAACTGATTTATAAAATAAAGTTTGATTGCGATTTTACTATGGGTAGATAAACTAATCCGGTTTATACTTCAACAAGTAAAGGCTGGGCCATAAAAGTAGATGAGACTAGCACATAAAGTCAGAACGCTGCAATAATTATGACCCTCGATACCTTTATCTGGCTAACCCCTTATACCTATACCTTCATACAATTAAGCTGAGACACTAATGCCACCTATGATTTTATTTATTTTAAAAGCACTTGAAGGCCGAGGTGCTGAGCGTATGGTCACAACGTTAGCAAGTGCTTACGTAAAAATGGGTCATAGCGTCCATATTTTATGTCTGGAAGAAACAAAGGATATGCCGTTAGATGCTGACATTCACTATCATATCGTGCCATACGATGAGGTGTTTTCTGAGCAAAATCTTGAGCCAAACTCTAAGCAGGCACAGGCTTACGAGGCAGTCGCTAAGCGTATTGATGAGTATGTGCTTAGCCAAATAGGGACACCAAATCTGATATTGGCTAATATTTATAAAGTGAATTGGATTATGGCGTACAGCCAATTACCCAACATCGTAAATGTGCTGCATACAGCGCTATCTAAGCAATTTGAGCATCAATTATCTGATAAACCACTACAGACTATCAATCATTTGAAAATGGTCTATGGTGCTCATCCCTGTAGCTGTGTAAGCGAGGGTGCAAGCAAAGACTTAATCTCACTTTTAGGAGATATCACCAAAACCGCAACCATTTATAATCCTTGCGATGCCACTTGGATCCAAAGCAAAGCGTCACAAACAGCACATATCGAACAGTTAGGCTTAGCAGATAAACAGTATATTATCCATGTGGCCTCATTCGATACCATGAAAGGTCATCGAGACTTGCTACAAGCCTATGCGAAAACAGAGCGGAGTTTGCCATTAGTATTGGTCGGTAAAGGTAAGCTTGAAGCAGAGATTAAAGCGCTGGCGTTTCAACTTAATATTAGTGACTGTGTTAGGTTTTTAGATTTTCAGACCAATCCTTATCCGATCATTGCCTCAGCGGCATTGATGGTGCTCACTTCCAAATTCGAGGGTTTTGGCTATGTCATTGTAGAGGCGCAAGCACTTGGCGTACCAGTGATCAGTACCGATTGTCCATTTGGTCCAAGAGAGTTGTTACCTGTCAAAAACTTAATACCCGTCGGTGATATTGAGGGATTGGCGATGCTCATCGATCAAGCAGTAAACAATCTGACGAATTATATAGTGCCGCTAAATCAGCAGCTATTGCCAAATCATATCGCGCAGCAATATTTAGAATTTGGTGTAGCGTTGAATTTATCAGATAAGAATGACTAAAGATCATCAAATAGAGATTTGGAGACAGGTGAGTGATTGATCACAGCGACACCATGCGCCTTGTAGCTCCTACTCAATAAATTGAACGAAGGCACAATGCGCTCGTTCATGACTTTGTTCAGCGTGCTTGGCGCGCGGTTGTGGTTATTTTCGTAAAATCGCGGCTGATCGCTATTGAGTAAGTCAATCCCGTATAGGTGAATGGTCGCTGCATGGCGTGAGAACGCCAGTTGTGTGGCTACGTAAGCAACCGTACCCGCCTCGACAAATCCATGAGTAACATTAAGTGAGACGCCGATCTCAGTAGAGCTATGACTGCTATCAATAACAAAATTTGGATGATTGATAAAGTAGGATAAGGGCATTTTCTTATTTAGGCGTTTTTTCTTAAATATGAGCTTATTAAAAGAGAGTTTGTTCGATTTGACGCCCCATGGTCTGTCTACTGGATACAATACCCGCATGGCGTGATGATACGTACGCATGATATCAGGGTGAGTCGTGGCCATTGCTTCAAAGACGGCTAACGTTGCATATAAAGGTTGACCCGTATAATACTGACGTAAAATGTCAGGTTGATGATTGATAAAGCGCGCGTCACTAATAACGTAGCCGGCGACATGAGTAAATTGATGCCGTCCGGTAAGGCTAAGACTACCATTAACAAAAATAGTGGGCTTGTCTAATAGTTCTGACAACGCTAACTGTTGTACAGATGGGCCTGAGGCAATAATATTGACGTCTTGTCCAAGCAAACTTTGCTCTGCTTCATTGGCATTAAAAGCACTAATAACGATGAGCTCGTTATTGATGTTGAACCCAGCGGTAGCAGGTAACCTTAAATATAACGCCATACTATGTTCCAGTCGTTGACCTCAAATAACTTGTATCCTAATGCATTGCCTGCAAATTGTTTGGACTATTGGTGAACTATGTAGACATGGCTCATGGCTATATATTTACTGCCAGTATTGCTTTAACCATGGGCTTGGCTTCACATGTCGATACCATTTGCCGCCGCTACCAGCAATCGCATCGGGCGGGTTAATTTCACCGTGGAAAATCACAATTTTTGCCTCATCAGGTAGAGCAGGCGCTCGCACAAAGTTAAAAGGAATGGGCGCGATACATTGATACTTGAAGCTCACGCACCATGTCTTATCCCAGTACTCTAAGTGATGATGCTCACGCAAATAGTTAGAGAGGTAAGCCTGCTCGTGACGCACTTGGGTACGAATGGTTTCAAAATTGCGCTCAAAGTTTGCCAGCAAATCAGGATAGGTATTCATGCCAATATTAAAGCGATACACGGAGCTATTACCAATCATACGCCACGGCTTTTTCCAGTCGCGGATGATGACCACACTGTCTTCATGCTGTGCTTGGTAAGTGAAAAACGCATCGATATTATCGACAATCACAATATCTATATCTAAGAATAGTGCCACACCTTTTAGATCATATAGCTCAGGTTTAAAGGTCGTGAGCTTTTTCCAACCACGTTCAGGACCTGCTGGTAGATCCATGTCAGGTATGGGATAACAAGCAATCGCAGGATCAATACCTGTGCTGTCATCGGTCAAACAAACCATTTGAAAATCTAATGTCAGGTGACGGCTCACCATATTGTACAGACGGTTGACATATTCAGGACCGTATTTATCACCCCATTTCATACAAATGATATAACGCTGTTCAGCAGTATTGTTTTGTGTTGGTTCTATAGGTAAGGTTTTAGTTACGTCAGATGTCATAATGCACTCGTAGTGAGATAATAGTGAGGTAAATGAAGGACTAATAAAAATGAGAGGATACAGAAATTAGCCAATATTAGCATAACTGTGATTGATGATATGTCTAAATCAGTAAACGATAGTACAGTTATTACTTGCGATTATCGATATTAGTATCATCAGTAAAAGAACCACTTACATCGTTACCAGAGTGACTACCAGTAGCGTGATGAGACTGAATAAAGGCTGCTAAAGTGGCTTTGTCTTTTCGGTAAGGGTTGCCTAGATTCGGTATACGCTTAAAACGTCTATAGCCCCACATATAGTGACTATAGTTGTCTTTAATCATATGCTCCATGGCTTGATTGAGCGCATGAGTCGCTGTTTGGGCATTGCGGTCATATAGCGCTGGATCGTCGAGCTTATAGCAGTAAATATCAAAACCGCGCCCATCGTTACGACGAACACAAGATAAGCCAACTAAGGCGCATTTGGTTTTGCTGGCGAGCTTTGAGGCAAGGGTGCTGGTTAATGTTTTGATACCAAAGAAGGGAACGACTACGCCGCCTGACGGATCTGGGACGTGATCTGGTAATACAATACTAAAGCCGCCTTGCTTGAGGGTTTTAAACACGGCTTTGACACCGCTCCCATCAGTAGGTACCAGTGTAGCATTAAGACGCGCACGACCTTGCAAGATAAACTCATTAGCGAATTTACCGTCTACGGGCTTGTACATAATGGTTGGCGCGCCAAACTGATTGAGCCACGCGTTCATCATCTCCCAGGTACCAAGATGGGGTACGATAGCAAGCATACCATTGGGATTGGCAAGGCCTTCCAATAGAATGTCTTTATTATGGACATCACAAATTTGAGCAATGCTCCATTCAGGTGGCATTGCCCAGCTTTTGATAGATTCGATACTGGTCAAACATTGATGGTAAATGATGTCTTTAATCAGCGCTTGTCGTTTCTGCTCAGACAAGGTATCAGTAATCAGCGCCATATTGATGCGAATGGTGCGCATGATACTCAGACTAGGTATTTTGACGATAACCCAAGCGACAAAACGTGCCAGCATCTGTAATACAGACAGTGGCACGAATTTGAAAATATGATACGGATTCATAACCACTCACACGGCGATGAATCGCGTAACAAGCACTGTAGACAGCAATTGCACATCATCAAATGTTTTATTGAGCAGGATTGTTGGTATCAGCCTGTGCTTTTTCACGCACACGGATACCAAGATCACGTAGCTGCTTGCTATCCACTCCAGCAGGTGCTTGGGTTAATGGGCACTCAGCAGTTTTGGTTTTTGGGAATGCGATCACATCACGGATAGAGTCAGCGCCTACCATAAGCATAATCAAACGATCCAAACCAAATGCTAAGCCACCATGCGGCGGTGCACCAAATTTCAAGGCATCAAGTAAGAAACCAAACTTGTCTTCTGCCTCTTGCTCGCCGATGCCTAGAGCATCAAGGACGGCTTGCTGCATATCGTAAGTATTGATACGCAAGCTACCACCGCCAACTTCCGTACCATTCAGTACCATGTCATAAGCGATAGAAAGAGCAGCTTCTGGATTATTTTTCAGCTCCTCAACGGAGCCTTTAGGCTTGGTAAATGGATGATGCATTGACGTCCATTGACCGTTGTCAGTTTCTTCAAACATTGGGAAGTCAGTCACCCAAAGCGGCGCCCACTCACAAGTTATCATTTCAAGGTCTAGACCGATTTTTTGGCGTAATGCGCCGATTGCGTCGTTCACGACACTGGCTTTATCTGCACCAAAGAAGATAATATCGCCATCTTCTGCAGCAGTACGCTCGATGAGGCTAACGAGCACATCATCAGTCATATTTTTGATGATTGGTGATTGTAGGCCAGACTCTTGATCCACGCCATTGTTGATGCTGCTTGCGTCATTGACTTTGATATAAGCCAAACCGCGTGCGCCATAAATACCAACAAACTTAGTATAAGCATCAATTTGCTTACGGCTTAATGAAGCACCGCCAGGGATACGTAGGGCAGCAACGCGACCTTTAGGATCGTTAGCAGGACCGGCAAATACTTTGAAATCAACGTCTTTCATCAAATCTGCAACGTCAACCAGTTTCAGTGGAATACGTAAATCAGGTTTGTCTGATGCATAGTCGCGCATGGCTTCAGCGTACGTCATGCGAGGGAATTGCTCGAACTCAACATCCATCATAGTCTTGAACAAATGCTTGATCAGACCTTCGTTGATGTTCATGATCTCTTCTTCGTTTAAGAAAGACGTCTCGATATCGACCTGAGTAAATTCAGGCTGACGATCGGCACGTAAATCTTCATCACGGAAGCATTTAGCGATTTGATAATAACGGTCAAAACCTGAGACCATAAGCAACTGCTTAAACAGCTGTGGTGACTGCGGTAGGGCAAAGAAGTTACCAGGACGCGTACGTGATGGTACAAGATAATCACGCGCACCTTCAGGCGTTGCACGAGTCAAAATAGGTGTCTCAACATCCAAGAAACCATGATCGTCTAAATAACGACGAATTGCTGACGTTGCCTTGGCACGGAATACCATACGCTCTTGCATTTGCGGACGGCGCATATCAAGATAGCGATATTTTAGACGCAAGTCTTCTGATACGGTTGTTTTTTCGTCATTCAATGGGAATGGCGGCGTTTCAGATTTGGCCAGTACTTCAATCTCTTTGCCCAATAGCTCAATTTGGCCACTGGTCATATTGTTATTTTCAGTACCTTCATAACGGCGACGTACGCGGCCAGTGATCTTTAGCACGTATTCAGGACGTACTGCATCAGCGGTTGCAAAAGCTTCTGGTGTATCAGGATCGACTACGACCTGCAAGATACCAGCGCGGTCACGCATGTCTAAGAAAATCACGCCACCGTGATCGCGACGACGATGTACCCAGCCTACGATACTAATGGTTTGCTCAAGCAAGCTCTCGGTTACAGCTCCGCAATATTCGTCTCGGTATTCGCTATGCGTCATAATATTGTTATCCAGTTATCAGCCCAATTCGAAGTACAATAATGCAGCCATTGCTGTGCGTTTCAAGCGATTTGCAAAAAAAACACACAAACAACGCGATTAAGACAAATGGTCATCACGTTGGCTGCAGAAAATTTGATATAAACGCATATTATGCCTAATCTACCTTTGTTATACAACCGGCTGAGTTCAATCAAAGTGCAGCCATGCATTGGTATCGGCTGTATTAAGTGAGCCATACCTAGATTAGGTTAAATATTGTCATTTTGCTTGAAAATACCAGCGAACGTGCGCATATCAACCGCACCTGAATAAAAACAGCCATATTGATATATCTACTGACTTGAGGATTTGTAACCATGCTATTTCATCCACCGAAAAACCCTGTCGAGCTAAAAGTAAGACATTTAAATGAAGCCCAAAAACAGCGCCGCGAAGACTTAATGGAAGCCACCCAAGGTAAAGCTGCGCTTAAAGAATTCAAAAAAGCCATGGCAAAAAAAGCCAAGCAGGCGCTAAAAGCAAAAAGCAAAAAGCAGAAAAAAAATACTGACAATGCCTCGCAAGTTTTTGTTCTGGATTTTGAAGGTGACATCAAAGCCACTGCTGTTAAGCATCTGCGCGAAGAAATCAGCACCTTAATCAGTACGGTCAACAAAGGCGATGAAGTGATTGTACGCCTTGAATCAGGTGGCGGTTTAGTGCATGGTTACGGTTTAGCAGCCGCGCAATTGGTTCGTCTAAAGGACGCTGGTCTAAAGCTAACGGTCTGCGTCGATAAAGTGGCGGCGAGTGGTGGCTACATGATGGCCTGTGTGGCAGACAATGTCGTGGCAGCGCCATTTGCGATTATTGGCTCAATCGGTGTGGTGTCACAATTGCCAAACTTTCATAAATGGCTCAAAAATCATGACGTCGATTATGAGATGTTTACCGCTGGCGACTATAAACGTACAGTGACTGTATTTGGCGAAAACGATGCCGAAGATCGTGCCAAATACCAAGAAGAGCTAGAGCAAACGCACGAGCTATTTAAACACTTTGTCAATACTTATCGTCCAACGTTGGATGTTGCCAAAGTAGCCACAGGTGAGCACTGGTATGGCGAAGATGCCTTAAAGCTTAACCTGATTGACAGCTTGCAAACCTCTGACAGCTACATTCTAGAGCGTATGGAAAACAGCGAAGTGTACGCATTACATTCACGTCAGAAGCCGACGCTGGCAGAGAAGCTAGGCCTTGCGCAAGCAGCAGAAGCAACGCTCAGTATGGCAGTGGACAAACTGCCAGACGCGCTTGCACGTTTTGAGCTAAACAGCCGCTTGAATATTCTAAAATAGTGTTAGATATCATTATGATGTCTGACAGCTAGTATTTTAGCGGTCATATGTTCAGCAATACACTGTTTGTATTTTGTAAAAGGCGTGTCCTAACGGGTCGCGCCTTTTTGCTGTTTAATCATAATCGCTGTGTTATAAATGTAGGATACAGAAAACAGTATACGTCCGTACACTAAGGCTCGCATTAAAGATCTAGCAGAGCTTTTTGTCAAAACCCGATTTAGACAATCAATAAAGAAAAGGAAGTCATTTATGTCTAACGACAATTTAATGTTTACCGCAACAGAACATGGTCAAGCCATGCATGCCAAAGTCAAAGCGTTCATTGAAACGAATATTGAGCCCATCGAAGCCCAATTCTGGGAAGAATGTCATAAGAAAAATCCTGATGGTAATTGGGAAAACTGGGAGTGGCCAGACGCTTATGATAACCTACGCAAACAAGCACGCGAGGAGGGTTTATGGAATTTATTCTTACCTGACGATACGTTAGGTGCAGGGCTTTCAGTCACTGACTATGCACCGATTGCAGAGCTGACGGGTCGCAGTTTGCTCGCGCCGCATGTGTTTAACTGCAATGCGCCTGACAGCGGCAATATGGAGCTATTATGGCGCTATGGTACGCAAGAACAGCAAGATAAATGGCTCACGCCGCTATTAGAAGGTAAGACGCGCTCAGTGTTTTGTATGACTGAGCCTGATGTGGCCTCAAGCGATGCCACCAATATGCAAGCAACCGCCGTGGTCGATGGTGATGAGATCGTCATCAACGGTAGCAAGTGGTGGTCATCGGGCCTTGGTGATCCTGCGGTTGATATTTTAATTGTCATGGCCTATACAGCGGACGAAAGCGCAGACCGTCATCATCAGCACTCGATGGTACTGGTACCAGTTAATACTGCGGGTGTAAATATCAAGCGTATGCTTAAAGTGTTTGGCGATTACGATGCGCCGCACGGACATGGTGAAATCAGCTTTGATAATGTACGTGTGCCAGTCAGTCACTTTATTGGTGGGGCAGGTATGGGCTTTGAGATTGCACAAGGTCGCTTAGGGCCAGGTCGTATTCATCACTGCATGCGTTGTATTGGTGCGGCTGAGAAGTCTCTAGAGTTGGCAGTGAAACGCGGCATGTCACGTACGGCGTTTGGTAAGCCGCTACTACAATTAGGTGGAAACTTCGAGCGTATCAGCGAGGCGCGTATTAAGATTGATCAAGCACGCTTGCTTACCCTTTATGCAGCACAAAAAATGGACGCTCAAGGTACCAAAGCGGCATTGACTGAAATCTCCGCGATCAAAGTAGTTGCGCCAACTGTATTGCAGGAAGTGGTCGATATGGCGATTCAGATTCATGGCGGTATGGGTGTATGTCAAGACACGATGCTACCAGGGTTCTATGCCCAAGCTCGTGTATTACGTCTCGCAGACGGTCCTGACGAAGTACACCAAACGATGATTGCCAAGCTAGAGCTAAAACGTCAAGGTTTTAGTCGTTCTAAATCTGACAAAGCTTAAGATTCATCAATAGGTGTGAGTAAACCTCAAGCTGCTCACGCCGTTATTGCTAAAAATAAAAAAATTGAAAATTCACTATTAACGATTTAGTAGTGAATTTTTCATCGCTAACAGTAGCTCATTGCTTTTAAATAGTTGACTACTGGCTATAAAAATAAACGATAACAGGATAAGGAATGTCTTATGGCAACTGATAATAAAGTACTTGATAAAGGTGGTGCCGTACGTGAAGGTGAAGAGCTTGACGCTACAGCAGTGAGTGAATGGCTGCGCAGTCAAGGTGTCGATGTCGTAGGCGAACCTAAAGTTACTCAGTTTTCGGGCGGAGCGTCAAACTGGACGTATCGTTTACAATATGAAGGCGAAAGTAAAAACCAGGATCTTATCTTACGCCGTCCACCAAAAGGTACCAAGGCAAAATCTGCACATGATATGGTACGTGAATATACCGTTCAAAAGGCTTTAAAAGATGCCTATCCTTACCTACCTGAGATGATTGCGCTATGTACGGATGAATCTGTTATCGGTGCTGATTTTTATGTGATGGAGCGTATGGAAGGGATCATTCCTCGTGCCAATTTACCAAAAGGGGTTGATCTAGATCCTGAACAAACCCGTCTACTTTGTACCAATGTTTTGGACGCCTTGGTAGAGCTGCATCAGATAGATTATACAGAGCATCCTGATTTGGTTGATTTGGGTCGCGGTGATGGCTATTGCGCGCGCCAAATTAGTGGCTGGGACAAGCGCTATATCAAAGCGAAGACACCTAATGTACCGAGCTTTGCCTTGGTCAGACAGTGGCTCAAAAAGCACACGCCTGCTGATAGCAAAACGTGCATTATTCACAATGACTGGCGCTTTGACAACGTCATACTCGATGCAGACGAGCCGACTAAAGTGATTGGCGTGCTTGACTGGGAGATGGCAACCCTTGGCGATCCATTAATGGATTTAGGTAGTGCCTTGGCCTATTGGATTGAAGAAGACGATAACATTGTCATGCAGCAGTTTCGTCGTCAGCCAACTCATTTAGAAGGTATGATGACGCGTGATGAAGTGGTTGCTTATTATCTAGAAAAATCTGGACTTAAGATAGACAACTGGACCTTTTATGAAGTATTCGGTCTGTTCCGTCTATCAGGTATCATTCAGCAAATCTACTATCGCTACTATCATAAGCAAACCACCAATCCAGCATTTAAGAATGCTTGGCTCGCTATACACGTCATGCACGCCAAATGTCTCAAACTGATTGCGCAATATGAAGGCGAGGCGCTGTTCAATGCACATGTTCAGCCGCACTTGGAAGACAGAGGAGTCGATGCGGCGACGATTGAGAAATTGCCAATCCCTGTACAAAAAGTGGTGAAAGGTATCTTACCAAAGGGCTATTTTGCAAAATCCTCTGATTCATCTGAAATATAAAGAAATAGTATTTTGGATAAAATAATAAAAGGCAGTATTTTATGACAACCATACTTTTAGCTCGTCATGGTCAGGCCTCTTTTGGTCAAGAAAACTACGATCAGCTTTCAGAGCTAGGTGAAACTCAGGCCAAAATGCTAGGTCAGCATTATGCAAATACCCAGCGCCGAATCGATGCGATATTTACGGGTAATTTGGTCAGGCAACAAGACTCTGCGCGCCATTTTTGGGAGGGTTATCAACCTCTCGTTCATATCAATAACGGCGATAGTACACCAACTGTATCAGCCATCGACTTTGACGAGCCTGATAGTTATATTTTGCCGCAATTCGATGAGTTCAATCATAAAGACGTGTTTGTGAAGTCAGCTGGGAATTTTGGTAATCGAGCTGAAATTGCCAAAGCAGAATCACCGTCCACGCGTTTGGCTGAGCTATTTGACCAAGCGATGCAGCGCTGGCATGCTGGCGACAATGATCAAGACTATATTGAAAGCTGGCCGCAGTTTAATGACCGAGCACAGCAAGCCCTTGAACAAGTACGTACAAAAATAGCCAATATGAGTTTAGATCAGGACAGTACGGTGTTGGTCTTTACCTCAGGTGGCGTCATCGCTGCCATTACCGCGCAGCTCTTGAAACAAGGTAGCCAAACCGCTTATCAGTTAAATAAAAGCTTAGTAAATACAGGCGTAACATCTATCACCCTAAAAAATCAGAGTACGCGTTTGTTGTCTTTAAATGAATACAGTCATCTATTCTCTGAAGGTAAGCGTTTTGTGACGTGGCGTTAGGCTGACAGCACATCGTAGTGATATATTAAAGCCGTGATAAAGTAGCTATTTTAAATATGTGACCGCTACGTATATCGTTAACGTCAGTCATTATATTTGTTGAGTATTTTTCGTTTATTTTTACAACTGACAAGCTCCATCTATCGATTTGCGATATTATAGGCTATCGATTTTATCTAATATTGATATAAAAAGGATTGTCTATGAAAAATAAATTGATCAATTTAGTAACCAAAAGCGCTAAACAAAGTAAAAATCAGGTGTTTAGTGCGATTCAGCCGTCGCGATATCTAAAAGAGCTAAATGAGCAGCAAGTAGGGAAAAATAAGACTGTATTGATTACTGGTGCCAGTTCAGGATTGGGCGAGGGCATGGCAAGATTGTTTGCTAAGCTTGGTTACAACCTCGCTATCTGTGCGCGCCGTACTGATCGTTTAAAAAGCCTGCAGTCAGAGCTGGTCGCAGCATATCCCAATATACGCGTTGAGTACCGAGCATTAGATGTCAGTGATTATGTTGCTGTTTTTGAGGTATTTGATGCATTTGCTGCTGACTTTGGCACGATTGATCGTATAGTGGTCAATGCCGGTATTGGCGATAGCCGCCGCATTGGTAAAGGACGTTTTGATACCAACCGCCGTACCGTTGAGGTTAATTTTATCTCGGCATTAGCGCAATGTGAAGCTGCGATGAATATCTTTCGGGCTCAAAATAGCGGTCATCTGGTGGCAATGTCGAGTATGTCAGCGATGCGTGGCCTACCTAAGCATTTGACGGCTTATGGCGCTAGCAAAGCAGGTTTGGCGCATCTTGCAGAAGGTATTCGTGCTGATATGCTATTGACTAAGCTACCTATCAAGGTGTCTACCATTTATCCCGGTTACATCCGTACTGAGATTAATACGAATGCCAAGCCATTGCCGTTTGAGGTGGATACTGATACTGGTACCAAAGCGATTGTTGCAGCGATTGAAGCAGGTGTGGAAGAAGCGTGCGTACCAAGCTTGCCATGGTCGATTGTAGGTCAGGCAATGAAGCGTTTGCCGCTGCAAGTGATGAGTCGATTGAGCTGATACGAGAGGTTTGTTCAACAAAAACAAAAAGCCCACTTTAATAATAGTGGGCTTTTTTGTCTCTATGGCAAAATCATAATGTACAGATTACAACGTTTGCGGGTTGTCTGATATGTGCTGCTCACGTAGCTTTTGACGCAATACTTTACCCACGTTGCTTTTTGGTAGTTCGCTGACAAACTCTATGTGACGCGGGCATTTATAACCGGTTAAATTATCCAGTGCAAACTCTTTGATGTCTTCTTTGGTGACATTATTATCTGCAGGGACAATATAGATTTTGACGGCTTCACCTTGGTTTTCATCAGGGATGCCAATCACGGCGCAATCAACGATACCCTCGTGGTCAAGCATAACGGCTTCGATCTCATTTGGGAACACATTAAAACCTGAGACCAAGATCATGTCTTTTTTACGGTCTAGTAAAGTGAAGTAGCCTTTTTCATCCATGCTCACGATATCACCAGTACGGAAATACCCATCGCGAGTAAAATCGGTCGTGTTGTCTCTATTAAAATAGCCTGACATGACGTTCGGACCTTTGATGCACATCTCACCTGCCTGATGCATGGCGACACGTTCACCATTTTCGTCGACGACGATGATATCGACACTAGGAACTGGTATGCCAATAGAGCCATTGAATTTGCGGTCAGTGATCACATTAGCAGTACCGCCAGCGACACCTTCAGTCATACCCCAACCTTCGACCATAGGGCATCCAGTCACTTCTAACCAACGTGCTGCGGTTTGTTCAGTTGCTGCCATACCGCCCGCCTGAGTGATGCGTAGGGCGCTAAAGTCCAAATCTTTAAAGTTTGGCTGATCAAGCAATCCTTTAAATAGGGTGTTGACCGCAGGGAAAATGTGGAATGGCTGCTTGGATAGGGTTTTAACAAATCCTGGCATATCGCGTGGATTGGGTACTAATATAAAGGTATAACCTGAGCGCATACCAAGTAGGCTGAGCATAAAGGCGAAAATATGATAAAGCGGTAATGCCATCACCATATTAATGTATACCTCGTTGATGCCAGAGGTCACAGGGCGATACCAAGCTTCTGACTGCATTGCCGCCGCGACGACATTACGCTGGGTTAAAACAGCCCCTTTAGACAGACCAGTTGTACCACCTGTGTACTGCAGAATTGCCTTTTGTTGCAACGTAGTTTTGGGGGCTTGAAGCGGTAAGTTGCGCCCTTTTTTCAGTACTTCAGGGAACTTGGTAACATTGTATTTTGGATCATTCAGGTTGTACTTGGGCACCAAGCGTTTGACCTGACGGATAACGGTATTCACCAAAATACCTTTTAGACCCATCATATCGCCCATTTTTGATAGGACAATACGTTTGATATTGGTCTCTTCGATGACCTGCTCAAGCGCTTGAGCGAAATTGTCCACCACAAAAATCACCTGAGCACCTGAATCATTTAACTGATGACGTAGCTCACGACCGGTATACAGTGGGTTAATAGGAGTGCAGACATAGCCTGCGCGTAAGATACCAATCATGATTGGCAAATATTGTGGGACATTTGGCATCATAAGTGCCACGACGCTGCCTTTAGGTAAGCCTTGAGCTTGTAACCATGCTGCTACTGCCAGTGACGCCTTATCAACATCATCATAGGTATGAGTCACACCCATACAGATAGTCATCGGATGCATACGAAAACGATTGAAGCACTCTTCATATAGTTCTATGAGGCTTTCATATTGATCAGGGTTAATAGTCTTGGGTACGTTTTCTGGGTATTGAGCAAGCCAAGGTTTATCTGCTGTCATGCCTAGCGTCCTTAAATTAAGATAAGTTAAGGTTCTATAAAAAAGTAGTCACATCCATGTCGACGATATACATCAGTGCCTTTTGAGCGATGAATTGTCGAGTGCTATCCTTTGTTTTCACATACTGCTAAAGTACAGAGTCCTTTATAAAATTTGATTCAACTACCAAGAATGAGCTACTAAAAAATAAGCATCTGAGTAGATCAAACGGCTGATTACTGTTTTTAAAATTAAAATCCTTATTCAAATCAACAGTAATAAAGTGCCCTAAATTGAATATTCAATTAATCTAAATTGATAGAAAACTTAGTGACACATTTCGGCATTACATTAACATAACTACAACTAAATTCGTTACGGCTATCCAAGAACTCAATAGTTTATATTTACGTTTGATATATTGAACAATATGTGTTGAAAGGTAAAAGAGACAAGAGGTTCACGCTAATGAATGGCATTTATCATTTATACAATCATTGGTAAAAGTTATAAAAATGACGATTAAAGAGGAATACATAGAATGAAAAAAGCGCCTTACAGTTAAGATAAAGGCGCTTTTTTATTGAGGGGATTTGCTTATTGTTGAGGATGTTCTGCGTGATGTTTTTCACGTAATTTTTGGCGTAATACTTTGCCGACATTACTCTTTGGTAGGTCGCTCACAAATTCAATGTGACGAGGGCACTTATAACCAGTCAGATTGTCTAGGGCAAACTCTGTAATGACTTCTTTAGTCACGTTATTGTCTGCAGGCACAATATAAATTTTAACCGCCTCACCTTGGCGCTCATCAGGAATACCAATCACTGCACAGTCAATAACACCATCGCAGTCTAGCATCACAGATTCAACTTCATTTGGGAAGACATTGAAGCCTGAAACCAAGATCATGTCTTTTTTACGGTCTAGTAAAGTAAAGTAGCCTTTCTCATCCATGCTAGCGATATCGCCAGTACGGAAATAACCGTCACTCGTAAAGTCATTAGTACTGTCTCTATTGTAGTATCCTGAGGTCACGTTAGGGCCTTTGATACACATTTCACCTGCTTGGTGAGTACCCACACGCTCGCCATTTTCATCAATGAGGATAATGTCGACGTTCGGTACTGGGATGCCAATTGTACCGTTGAATTTGTCATCGGTTACGAGGTTGGCAGTACCACCAGCGACGCCTTCAGTCATACCCCAGCCTTCAACCATAGGGCAGCCTGTGACCTCTAACCAGCGCTCTGCTGTTTGTTTGGTGGCTGCCATACCACCTGCTTGAGAGATGCGTAGGGGGGCAAAATTCAAGTTTTTGAAGGTTGGTGTATCAAGCAGTCCTTTAAACAACGTATTGACCGCAGGGAAGATATGAAACGGCTGCTTGGACAAGGTTTTGACAAATCCTGGCATATCACGCGGGTTAGGTATCAATATAAAGGTATAGCCCGAGCGCATACCGAGTAAGCTCAGCGAAAAAGCAAAAATATGATAAAGCGGCAATGCCATGACCATATTGATATATACCTCATTGATATCTGAGGTCACTGGGCGATACCATGCTTCTGCCATTAATGCAGCGGAGACAATATTGCGCTGGGTCAGTATCGTGCCCTTAGACAGTCCTGTAGTACCGCCTGTGTATTGCAAGATAGCTAATTGATCTAAAGTCATTTTTGGCGCATGAAAAGGTAAGTTTTTACCTTGTTTGAGCACGTCCGGGAATTTGGTAACTTCATGCTTTGGATCGTTGAGCTCGTATTTGGGTATCAAGCGTTTGACTTGACGGACAATAGTATTTACTAGCATACCTTTTAGGCCCATCATATCGCCAAGTTTAGATAAGACGATACGCTTGATGGCAGTCTCATCTACTACTTGCTCAAGGGCCTGCGCAAAATTGTCCACCACAAAAATCACCTGAGCACCTGAATCATTTAGCTGATGGCGTAGCTCACGACCTGTATACAGTGGGTTAATAGGAGTACAGACATAGCCTGCACGCAAGATGCCAATCATCGTTGGTAGATATTGCGGTAGGTTTGGCATCATCAGTGCGACGATACTACCTTTAGGTAGACCTTGCGCCTGTAACCATGCGGCAATGGCAAGAGAAGCGTTATTCACATCATTATAAGTATGCGTAACACCCATGCATATACTCATTGGATGCCCGCTAAAACGCTCGAAGCACTCCTCGTACAACTCCATCACGCTGCCATAAGTATCAGGATTAATCGTCTTTGGTACACTTGCCGGATATTGGTCAAGCCAAGGTTTGTTTGGCATCATAGTCAGCGTCCTTGCAGTTTGATATAGGTGAATGTTTTTTAAGAAAGCAGTCATATGCATGTCAATATCACAAATCAGCATTAATGTGATTAACCTGCTATTGGATGCAGTAACGTCCGTGTCTGCTTGCTTTTGTTGCCATTGCTCAATGCTAATTAACTACTGATGGGTGAGTTAAATGAATCAAACAATTAGATAATCCAATGACAGAAATAACCTGTATTTCAATTAGATATTATCTGGTTTTTGCAACTACGGTATCAAAAAAACGATACATTTAAGCAATACAGTAGCATGAATAATGTTGAAGACAATAATAGAAAGCAAGACTGAGCAGTACATAGATAAAGCTGAAAAATTTGATACATCTATGATGTTTAAGAAATGAGATAAAGTAAGGCGTATTTTTGAGCTGGTAATGAATATAAAAACAGAGCAGATTGTTTATTAATGATGAGTAAAGCAATTGGCTGTTTAGATGAGTTAATGAGCTTATATAGATAAACAACGGTCTGGTTTTTCAGAATGATAACGCTTGATCGTGAAACTGAGGGATCAGATCAGAGGAGAAACTATCGAGGTAAAATAAACTGCTGATTTTTATTAAAAAAGCGTCGATAAATCAGTAAAGCACTAATCGTACAGCCAAGCGTACTACTTACACATATCAAAAACATCGTCACTATCTGATAGCGCACCGCTTGAGTGGGATCGGCGCCAGCTAGTATTTGCCCCGTCATCATGCCGGGCAAGCTGACAATACCGACGACCAACATAGAGTTGAGCGTTGGGGTCATCCCATTGGTAATCGCAGCACGTATCTGCTCATGCACAGCTTCAAATGGTCTAGCAGAAAGGCTTAACATCATCTCGATACGTCCTTGCTGCTCATGAAAAGCTTCGATCAGTTGATTGCTCGTTAATGAGATGGCTGTCAAAGAATTGCCCAATATCAGCCCCAATATAGGAATAATGAATTGCGGGGTATACCAAGGCTGTACTCTTAGGATAACTATCATCGCTATCGCAGTGACCAGTGTCGCTGAGGTACCTACGGCTAGTAACGTATCAGTTAGCAACCCTTTATAGCTGCGTTTGACACGATTTTTGGCGGCACTGCCTGCAATCAGAGTCATGATGGTCAAAATCAGCAGAACTTCATACCACTGCTCACGGGCAAAAATCCATGCCAGTATCAGACCAATAAAGCTAAGCTGCACGATGGTGCGAATAGCAGCGATCAAGAGCGTTTTTGTCAGTTTTAAGCGCAGTTGCCATGAGATGAGTAGTACGATGATAATCATACAACTGGCGAGTGCAATATCACTGTAAGTTAGAAATACTTGCATATCGTCCGTACCATTCATGGGTGCTCATGATAAAAAGGTGAAAAAAGATGGGAGTATAATGAACGCAATCTACTCAAGGTTTTGGGGAAAACTTTAACAACAGTGTTCTATAATACCTCAGTTAGTACACCTGCTTGCATACGCCAATGTCTATGAGCCAGCGGCATGATATCTTTGGTATCGTGAGTTACCCATAACAATGTGCGCTGAGTATCTGCTTGTAACCACCTCGTAAGAAGAGTGACCATCTGCGCTGAGGTATCGATATCTAGCGCAGCGGTTGGTTCATCTAGCAATAGTACTTGTGGATTTAATTGCAATAGACGCAACGTATTCACCAGTTGACGCTCACCACCAGATAAATGATGAGCCTCTTGTTGTAAAAAGTCTGAATGTCTATTGAGCGTCTCAAGCTGGGATATATGCCAAGCCATATCAAAACTCTGAGTCCGATGTGCTTGTAGGTCATAAGGCATTTTTAGGTTTTCAAGCACGCTCCCTTCTAATAACTGTGGATGCTGAGCAAGTAGAGCAACGTGCTTACGCCAGTCCGTAGGTGAAGCGGTATGGATGCTTTCATGGTTCTGATTTGGCGTGGCATTATCTCGTAGATGAATATCGCCAGTGGTCATCGGCAATAATCCTGCCAGCACCCGCAATAGTACTGACTTGCCACTACCAGAAGCACCAGTTAAAACGGTAACTTGCCCTGATAATAGCTTGCCACTCGCATCATTTATCAATATGCGACTATGAGGCGATAGGCCATCAGATAGCAAATTTTTTTGTCGCTTATTTGACCATCTTTGATAGAGCTTATGCGGTACAAAGGTTTTTGTCTGTTCATCACTACTATGCTTAGGATTATCGCCACCGACTACCGGTCTGCCATGCACCCAGAGAGTATTAAATTCAAGCAAGGGTCTATCAGGATCAATGCGCATAGCGTTCTACAGTCGCTCGTTCATTTGCTCACTAATCGCTTGCTCAATGGCATCTTGTAGCTCTCTTGGTACACGGATAGGGCGCATTGGTGTGGTATTCACTGCGTTGTCAGGTTGATTATTATTTATTTCGTTATTAGCCATTGGTTCTGGCTTAACGAGGTTTTGTACACAAGCAATGACGATTTTGGTGCTACTTAATAGTTGGTTACTAGCTTTGTCTGATGTGCTGCGATGAATGCTTTGATAAAATATGATGCTGGCAGGCTTTAGCTCTACTTTATCGATATGTACAGAGATGACTTCATCTAAGAGAATGGCTCTCTTGTATTGTAAATCCGCCTGACTCACGACAAAATGTTGTATGTCGCCATCATCAGTTTGTAAAAAGTAACCGTTTAAGCCCAGTTTGGTAAACCAATCACGGCGGCAGTTTTCGAAAAATACCAGATGGTTAGCATGATAAACTATGCCGCCTGCATCCGTATGGTTGATGTAGACGTTATAATCTTTAGCAAATAGTGGTTCCATATTATTCACGGCTGTATTTTTATTTTTATGCTCAGTTGTCGTCATAAGGGTGCTCAGTATTTTTGATAAAGGTTGTGTAGCGAACGTAATTTATATATGCGGGCAAATAAGAAACCCAACAAAAAATAGTCTCTATTATATTTATAATAAGAGCTACTCTAGCTCAAGATATAAGGCCATGCAACAGCTAGGACAGCCTAGGTCTGTTATCATAGACATTTGCATCGCATACATCTATATCAGCACCGTATTTTAATCAATCAGTATAGGACAGTTTATGACCCGTTTTGTCAGTTTTAATATCAATGGTATCCGCGCGCGCCAGCATCAGCTTGAGGCAGTGCGCGAGGTAATCGATCCTGATGTCATGGGTCTACAAGAGACCAAAGTCCATGACGATCAATTTCCACTTGATGACATAGAAGGTCTAGGATATCACGTAGAGTATTTCGGGCAAAAAGGACATTATGGCGTGGCATTATTGTCGAAAGTGGCGCCTATATTTGTACAAAAAGGTTTTCCTAGCGAAGATGCTGAAGCACAAAAGCGTTTCATACATGCACGCTATAAGTTCGAAGGGCGTGAAGTGGATGTGCTCAACGGTTATTTTCCACAAGGAGAGAGCCAAGACCATCCGACCAAATTTCCGATGAAGCGTGCTTATTATGCAGATTTAATGGCTTATATTGATACACTAAAGGCAGAAGGTCGTTCGATCATTGTCATGGGTGACATGAATATTGCACCAGAAGACATTGATATCGGTATCGGTGAGGTCAATGCAAAGCGCTGGTTAAAAAATAGAAAAACCTCATTTTTGCCAGAGGAACGCGAGTGGTACTCAGCATTGATGTCGCGTGAGTTGACCGATACGTATCGTCTGCATTATCCAGAGAGTACAGAATTATACAGCTGGTTTGATTATCGCAGTCGCGGCTTTAATGATGAACCTAAGCGCGGTCTACGTATCGATCATATCCTATGTACCTCAGACCTTGTCAGTGAATGCATCGATGCTGGAATCAGCTATGAGCTGCGTGCGATGGAAAAACCCTCAGATCATGCGCCAATCTGGTCGGCATTTGATTTAAAAAAACCGTAATATTTAGATATAGTTAATCCACTATAAAAGCGTTAAGGCGTTAACCTCGCTTGAAGTATGACATATACATCTGCACTCGGTTGCCTTGTACCACCTTTAAATTGGATCAACTATAGTGTTTATTACATCACCTAAAAACAACGATAAAAATTGAAAAATAAGGATTTTACTATGGCTGTTGGAAACGTAACAGTACCTGATACTATTTATCCCATTGATGGCATTAAGCTGAGCGCAACTGCAGCAGGCGTACGCTACAAAAATCGTGATGATTTGGTCGTGATCGAAATCGCTGAGCAGGCCACGACCGCAGTTGTCACGACTAAAAATACATTTTGCGCCGCGCCTGTACGTATATTACGTGAGCACTTTGCCAAGGCCAGCCCGCGCTATTTGGTCACTAATACGGGTAATGCAAACGCAGGCACGGGCGCTGATGGTAAACGCCGCGCTACTGAAATCTGTATCGCTTTGGCTGAGAAAGCTGGCGTAGAGGCTAATACAGTACTGCCATTCTCTACTGGCGTGATTGGCGAGCCATTAAATAGTGACGCGGTCATTGCAGGTCTAGACAATGCGCTGGCGAACTTAGCCTATGACAGCTGGCTGGCTGCTGCTAACGGTATTCGAACAACAGATACTATCCCTAAGCTTGCTAGCCAAAAAATCGAGGTTGCAGGTACTAGCTATCATATCACTGGCATGTCAAAAGGCTCAGGCATGATCCGTCCAAATATGGCGACTATGCTAGGTTATGTCGCAACAGATGCCAATATCGCGGCCGACTTATTGCAAGAGATGCTAAGCGCTATCAATGAGCAATCTTTTAATCGTATTACTGTTGATGGTGACACATCGACCAATGACTGCTGCGTGTTGATTGCGACAGGCGCTGCCAGCTCAGATATGATTGATAGTCCAACGCATCCGCATTATCAACCTGTTTTTGATGCATTGACCGAAGTATTTGTACGTTTGGCACAGCTCATTGTGCGTGATGGTGAAGGCGCTACTAAATTCATGACCGTCAAAGTGACTGGTGGTCAGACCACGCAAGAATGTTGCGATGTAGCTTATGCAGTGGCGCATTCGCCGCTGGTAAAAACGGCATTCTTTGCGAGTGATGCAAACTGGGGACGCATCTTGGCGGCAGTCGGTTATGCTGGTATTGGCGACCTAGACACCGAGCAAGTCGATGTGTATTTGGATGAGGTGATGATTTGTCAAAATGGCGGTGTCGCGCCCAGCTATACAGAAGAAGCAGGTAAGAAAGTCATGAGCCGCGCTGAGATTACTATTCACATTGATCTTGCTCGTGGCGATGCTAGCGATACGGTGTATACCTGCGATTTGTCATACGACTATGTCAAGATAAACGCTGACTATCGCAGTTAGAAAAGGTCTTAAAAGTTTCAATCTCAATAGATTTTTTTAAATCTATTTATAAAAAGCCAGAGTAAATATTGCTCTGGCTTTTTAGTGTCTAACACTAAGCTATTATCAAATTACTCTGTTATTCAATACGTTTTATTAACATCAGTTGCAAAAGCTGACGTTACTTTACAAAGCAGTCATAGAGAGTAAGGTGAGTTGAGGCCTATACTTGCTCGGGTAAACAGATGATATTCACTACACCGCTAGTAAAGCTGGCTGGAGATTTCAATTAGCGTGACTCTAAATATCATCATGATAGAAAGAAGCTTTGTTGCATGAAGAAATGCAGTAAAGTTTTTAAAATAATAAATTTAGATAGAAAACGAAGAATTATTACCAATTATCTGAGGATTTAATAATGAAAAAATTAGCACTTGTAGCATTGATGACAACTTTTGCTCTTACTGGTTGTTCTACTATGGACATGGACAATGAGCGTACAATGGTTGTAGAAGGACAGCCTATGAACGTCAAAGTGGTAAATATTCCAAGTTTTGAAGTAGAAATTGCACCGCGTAAAGCAGTTTGTGACCTGACTGCAACAGACGGTACGATGGTTGAATCACAGTGCCTACAGTATCGCCAAACCTATCAGAAAAACTACACTACTCTAAATGGTAATATCCAAGGCTTTACTTACGAGCCAAACTATCGTTACGTATTAGATGTACGCCAAGAAGCCGTCACTGCTGAAGGCTCTAATGTGGTCAAACCAGTTTGGATCTTAAACGAAGTCGTTTCAAAAACTGCTGAATAAGATAGCTTGAAAGTATACGCTTAATAAAAAGGCCGCTAATAGATTAGCGGCCTTTTTATTGATACGATATCTGCTGCTATGATGAGATAGCGTGATTGAAAGTAAAGTTTAACATTAACATTAACATTGACTGTAGTTAACACTGACGCCGCGCGTCGCAGTAGGAATTCTATTATCAGCGTAGACAGCTAGGCCACCACGAGCGGTCTCTTTATATTTATCAGACATATCAGCACCTGTCTGCTTCATGGTTTCTATAGCCTTATCCAAAGAGACAAAGTGCTGACCATTTCCTCTACAGGCTAGACGTGCTGCATTGATAGCTTTGACCGCACCCATGGCATTGCGCTCGATGCAAGGCACCTGCACTAGACCACCAATAGGGTCGCAGGTTAGACCTAAATTATGCTCAATACCGATTTCTGCCGCATTTAAGCATTTAGCTGGTGTGCCATTCATGATTTCTGCTAATGCAGAACCTGCCATCGCACACGCCGATCCAACCTCGCCTTGGCAGCCGACTTCAGCACCAGAGATGGAGGCGTTTTGCTTGATTAGGCTACCGATAGCGGTAGCATTCAATAAAAACTTGCGGACACCATCTTGGCTATAGTTAGGTAAAAAATCACGATAGTAGTGCAATACTGCAGGAATGATACCTGCTGCGCCATTGGTGGGTGCGGTCACGACTTTGCCGCCATTGGCGTTTTCTTCATTGACGGCGAGCGCGTATAAGTCTACCCAATCCATGGCGGCTAATTTATCAGTTTTGGTGATAGGTTGGTCTTTTTCCGCAGACAGTTGCATGTGTAAATCTTGTGCACGGCGTTTGACATCCAAGCCACCTGGCAAAATACCGCCATTTTCACAGCCTTGTTTGACGCAATCTTGCATAACCTCCCAAATACTATCTAGGTAGGCAAATACTTCTTCTTTGTCATGGAAGTGACATTCGTTTGCTAGTACCAATTCGCTGATGCTCAAATCATGCTCACGACATTGCTCTAGTAGCTCTGCTGCGTTATTGAACGGGTAGGGAACTCTATCGATGGTCGGGCTAGCATGATCTTCGTCTGGGTTAGTCGCATCTTCTTCATTGATAACAAAACCGCCACCGACTGAATAATAAGTCTGCTGATAACGAATACCGTCAGTCGATATAGCACGAAGCGTCAATGCGTTAGGGTGATAGGGCAGGACAGTGTCGTCGTACCAATAAATATCCTGCTCTGTATCAAATGCAATCGTGTGAATACCTGACACATCTAATGTCTTGCCAGAAAAAATAGGAGAAAGATAGCTGCCGGTCATACGTGTATCAATGGTGCTAGGTGTATGGCCAAGTAACCCTAACAATATAGCAGTATCTGTTGCGTGCCCTTTTCCTGTCGCCGCCAAAGAGCCATAAAGCTCAATTTCAATCTTTGCGATAGCCGTCAGTTCCATTTGCTTGGTCAATGAGGCTAAAAATAAATTGGCTGCCACCATTGGTCCCACTGTATGCGAGCTTGATGGACCAATGCCGATCTTAAATAAATCAAAAATACTAATCATAATGAGTTACCGAAAAATTCAAAAGCTTGAGCAATTGTGATGATTGCCTTGAGCGCTTTTATTGAAAATATAATAGGCAGTCATCGCTCGCAGGCACCGTTAAAAGGTACTTGTGAGTGGCTGTCTATGGAAAGGGTGCTGTAAAAGAGTACAAGTGGTGACTGAATAATCACTTTTATTTATTTTGAAACTCCGCTATCATGCTCGGAGTCAACGACTATGTAACATCCTGTAAGTCAGTACCGCTATTAAGTATGCTAGCTTGTAGAAGACAGAAAGTATTTTTGATAGTACATATTAACCTGATACAACTAGCAAGACTTGGCTATCATACCAAATAATACTTTTGGTTTGTCATATTACAACATAAACGAATGAATTGGGATGACATATTATGGGTAGAGTATTATAACGTTTTTCTACCTATATGACCTGCTATCCATACAACCCTGTCTATCAGCCTCTCAATTCAGCTCAGTTTTTACTTTATTAGTTATTTTAGCCTATTACCTCAGCTCACATAGGACACGCGCGCATGCCATCTCAAAAAGACCCATCATCAGCTTCAGACAACAGCGCTCAAGATCAGTCAGCTCAAAACTCATTAGAGGTTGCAGGTATTGATTCAGCAGCGATCAGTTATCCGCACAATCCAGATTTTGAAAATGGTCGCTGGTTTCCGACATGGCGACCTTACAAAGGCGATTTGGATCGTGATCCAGTGGGTATCAATGATTATCTGCCACCATCGAAGAGTGTATTACTTGGTATACAACATACGTTTGCCATGTTTGGTGCGACCGTCCTTGCGCCATTATTGATGGGATTTGACCCTAACTTAGCCATTTTGATGTCTGGTATCTGTACGGTGATGTTCTTTATGATCACTGGTGGACGTATGCCAAGCTACTTGGGGTCAAGCTTTGCTTTTATCGGTCCGGTGATTGCGGTGACTGCGTATGCAGGGGCAGGGTTCAATGATAATTTGAATGTCGCGTTAGGCGGTATCATGGCCTGCGGTATCATTTATGCGTTGATTGGCCTGTTGGTGATGAAAACCGGCACTGGCTGGATTGAGCGCTTGATGCCGCCTATCGTCACCGGTGCCATTGTCATGATTATTGGTCTTAATTTGGCGCCAGTCACTATTCAGGGCGTATCTGCCAATCAGTTTGATGCTTGGATGGCTACGTTGACTGTATTACTCATCAGTGGGGTGGCGGTGTTTACCCGTGGCATGTTGCGTCGTTTGCTACTACTCGTGGGTTTGGTATTATCATACATTGCTTATTTTGTGATGACCAATATTCTAGGTTTTGGTGCGGCAATTGATTTTAGCGCAGTCGCTGCGGCTTCATGGTTTGGCTTGCCAAGCATTCATACCCCGCGCTTTGAGATGAGCGCTATTATTCTCATTGCGCCTGTCGCCTTTATTTTGGTCGCTGAAAACTTAGGTCATTTTAAGGCAGTGGAAGGTATGACCAAGTCTCGCGTGACCCCTTATATGGGCCGAGCATTTTTTGCCGATGGCCTGGCAACGACTTTCTCAGCAGGATTTGGCGGTACAGGTGTGACTACTTATGCTGAAAACATTGGGGTGATGGCGGTCACCAAAGTATATAGCACGACGATATTTGTCGTAGCAGGTGTGGTCGCTATCATATTAGGACTATCACCAAAATTTGGTGCCATTATCCAAACGATACCAGCGGCTTTATTAGGCGGCGCTTCTATCGTTGTTTTTGGTCTGATCACGATCGCTGGGATAAAAATCTGGATCGATAGCCACATCGATTTTAGTAAAAACAGCAATTTGATCATCGCGGCAGTAACCGTAATCATGGGTACAGGTAATTTTAGCTTGCACTTAGGTGGTTTTGATTTGGGTGGTATCGGTACCGCCACTTTAGCTGCTATCGTATTAAATGCTCTATTTCATCAAAGTTCTGACGTTAAATAAGTGATGCTAATAAGATTAAAGTTTGCGCCTATCGAATACAGATAGTAAAAGCATATATCCTTTAACAAAAAGCGCCCATGCTATCTGTAGCATGGGCGCTTTTTGTTGAATGACGGTGTTGAGTAGCTGTATCAATATCACTTAATTACTTATAGTCTCGCTTATAAAACCTTGAAAAAAATCGATAGCGGCGCAATGCACGCGGTTTTGGTTTTAGTGACCCTAAATAAATAGCAAACATGGTTAACAAGGCACCGCCCCATTGTAAGCTGTTGATAGGTTTGTCCAGCCAGCTATAATCAATGACAAGTGCTGCAATAGGCTCGGTTAATAGTAACAAACCAGTCAATACCAGAGACAACTTGGGAATAGAATAGGCAATCAGTCCCCATGCCAAACACTGCATCACTGTGCCGTAGATAAGCACCCAACCAATCTCCGACCATGTGTTGGGCAAGATATGACCTGTATCGAATATAAACATAGGCACAATCATCGCTAAGACGCCACCGATACTAATCAGTTGCATCAGCATAAATATCGGTGTTGGTTCGGTATCATGTGTCTTTCGAATAAAAGTCATCGACGCGGCTAGCATTGCTCCTGACACAATACCCGTGACAAATCCCCAAGTGGCCGCTGAGTTGTGTGCAAATTCAGGACTGCCTATCATTGCAACGCCCAGCATCGCTAAAAATAAACTGATGATCTGCACGATAGATTGGCGCTCATTGAAATACAAAAAACCAATGGCAGCCAAGAAGAAGATTTGTAAGCTATTGAGCAAGGTCGAAATACCAGGACCCACAGCATAAATACTCTCGTGCCAAAGCGCCAAGTCTAATCCTAAAAATGCACCTGATAATAAACCATAAAAAATAGCACGTTTTGATTGTGGCATTTGTTGGCGCATCACCTTGGCCAAAATCGCAAAGACAATACCTGAAATGGCCAGTCGCCAAAATGACATCGCCCAGCCACCGATATCGACGTGAGCGACAATCAGACTGCCCAGCCCAAAGATAATACAACCGATAACCAAGCCAATAGGGGCAGCGCGTGAAGAAGCAGTCGCCATAAAACGTCCTTATACTATTATTTTTATGGTACTAGACCAATGTGAGGGTTAGCCAAAGCCCCATTGTCGTGGTTTTGAGCAAAAAATGAAATGGCAAAACCAAAATTTATTCTAGTTATTAGATAGGTCGTTGCTATAGATAATCTATTAAACTACATAGTACGAAAAAGTCTCTCGGGCAGTAGAACCATCTTGTGACCTTATTCACACAATAATGCTTGTACAACAGCGCTTATATAATCGAGTCACATCCTTACAGGAATGACATTGGCGCTGATATCACAATTTGTTAGTCTAGTATTCATAAAATCACCATTCATAATTCGCTATATCAAACAATCTACATCATTTGCCCAGGTTTGCTTATGCTCCGACATTTTATGTCAAAAATACAACCAAATGTGACCTCTTGTTTGCCTCTAAAAATATCGCAATTTAGCTTTGCGATAGGTATCGTTTCTAGTGCATTTTTTTTAATGCCTAGCGCACAAGCGGCCAGTTGCAAACTCCCCAAAAGCTACTATAAAAATGTCTCTTGTACCTCTACTAGCGGCTATTTTTTGGCAATCAAAGATTTTGGTGCCCCAGTCGCTCTGATTGACAGCAAAGGTAAAAGGGTCGTTGATTTATCACGCTATCAGAAAGTCGATGCCGACAAGATATCGGGCGGGTTACTACCTGTATTGCGCAACAGTCGAGTCGGTTATCTCAATATGCAGGGCCGCGAAGTTGTGCCAGCAATGTACGATATGCTCACAGGGAATCAAGGGTGGGCACGTCCAGTATCTGAAGGCCGTATCGTCGTAAAAAAAGATGGTAACTACGGTGTTATCAATACCTCCAACAGCACGGTTGTCTCGTTTTCAGCATCGATTGACGAGATCGATGATTATCGTAATGGGAGAGCGCGCGTCCGTAAAAACAGTGCGATAAGTTGGTTGGATAAAAATGGTAATGCAACGCGTGATCCAAATGCTCAGGATGATAGTCAGTCGGCTAAAAAATCCTCAGCTTCTCCTAACAATACATCATCACAATCAAGACAACCTGCACCCACACGTTTTACGACGTTACAGTCACGTCAGCAAGATGGAAAATGGGGCTTCGTTGACGATAACGACGTTACGATGATTACCTATTCGTTTGATGAAGTCCGTCCATTCTCTGAAGAATTAGCGGGCGTTCGTATCGGAGAAGAGTGGGGCTTTGTCAATCTGGGCGGTGAGCTAGTGATTCCTTTTCGCTTCACTAGTGATGGGGTATTGGCTGATGATAATTATAAGGGTCAACCCTCGTTTGTATTTACAGGTGGTAAGGCATGGATCGGCAATTTAAAAAACGGCAATAAAATGTGTATCGATAAAGAAGGCACAGGTGTCAGCTGCGATTAGCGTTATATCTGTAATTGGTATACAACGAAAAAGAGTGTAAGCCCTATCCATTATCGATAGGATTTACACTCTTTTTTATAGCTGGTGTTACTATAGGCAAATAGCTATTTTTCTAACAAATGATTGCTAATCAAATCGACCATATAAGGCTGATAATACTCTGGAATATCATGCGCCATACCTTCGATTAAATGAAACTTGGCATTAGGAATGGTTTTTGCCACCACTCGACCTTGTGATGCCGGTAGTAATCCGTCAGCGCTACCATGTAAGACAATTGTCGGTGCTTTGACTTGCTTACTAAAGCGGCTGATAGAGCCTGATGCCAAGATAGCATTAAGCTGCTGTACCGTACCAAGTGGGTGAAAATTGCGTTGATAGCGAATTTTGGCAATTTCACGCACCATGCGCACATTGACGTGACCTGGTGTACCAACAGTTTTCATAAACCAGACACTATGGCGTACGATATCACGCTCAGAGTGGCTCTCTGGACGATTGATAAGGGTGTATAGCTGCTTAGGTCTTGGCGGTTTTAAAAATGCTCGATTGGTCGTGGTAAACATAAGGGCCATACGCTGTACCAAGCTTGGATAACGTGCCGCCACAATTTGTGCAATCATCCCGCCCATAGAGGCGCCAAGCAGATGCGTTTTGCCAAGCTTTAGCGCCTTGATCAAACGCGCGGTGTCTTCTGCCATGTCAGTCAAGTTATAAGCAACCTGAGTGCTTTTGTTCGATAGCCCCGTTTGTAGGCGTACCATCATTTTGAGCTGGCTGATACGAGGTAGGCCCTCGATCTGTACTTTAGAAGACAGGCCGATATCACGATTGTCAAAACGGATCACAAAAAAACCAGCATCAATAAAGCGCTTAATAAAATTGTCTGGCCAAAATATCATTTGCGAACCCAGCCCCATGATCATCAGCAGCGGCGGATTATTAGGGTTGCCACCCGCTTCGACACACAGCTCTATACCATCACCAATATCAATCATTGCTTGATGAAGGTGTTGGCTAAGATCGGAGTCGCGCCACTGATGATTCCCAAACCGTTGCCATTCAGGAGTAGGGTAAAAGTCTAGAGTATTGTCTAAACTGGTATCTGACGTTTCCGGCAATTTGGCACTATTAATGTCATTTGATGTTGTCATGAAGTGTCCTAATTAGAGGGTCATCTACTACAGCTCAAGCATCTCAAAATCAAGCTTGCCGACACCGCACTCAGGGCAGGTCCAGTCATCAGGGATATCTTCCCATTTGGTACCAGGGGCAATACCTTCTTCAGGGCAGCCAAGCGCTTCATCATAGATCCAGCCGCAGACAATACATTCATAACGTTTCATAAATAGTCCTATCGATCATTACCAGTGTCACAGTGCGTCATAAACACTTATATTTCGTATTACAGTCATTATATTAGACGGTAAAAGCGCACGTAGTTTAGCATATAACCGTTATTTTCATAGTTAAGTTTACACTTGTATATTGAGATGACTTATCTTTTATCAAGGTAGGGATTCGTACTATTTTGCTACGACCAAATACAATAACGGGCGTCAATCTGCAATAAGAAAGTCAATTATGCTATAATAATCGCCGCCAAATTCACAGTGTTATCCATTATTTAGCACTGATACATTCGTATTTAGTTATTATCCAAGCCATATCTATTTATTATCTAAACCATATAAACACACACGCTAAGGGTTTTCATGAGTATTAACGCCGCCACATCTGCCACTACCGAAAATGAGACGACTACGATGCTCAATACAGACCATCCGTTTTGGCAGATTATTCGCACAGTACCAGACTTTCCAAAAGTCGGCATTGATTTTTATGATATTACTCCGTTACTGCGCAGTCATATTGATGCTGTCATCGATGCACTGCTTGCCGCATTACCAGAGGGACTGATGGATGAGGTGGATTGCTTAGGGGCTGTTGAAGCACGTGGATTTGTATTTGCCAGTATGCTGGCAGGACGATTGGGTAAGGGGATGATCTTGCTCCGTAAACCAGGTAAACTGCCACCACCTGTCGCTAATAAAGCATACGCGCTTGAGTATGGGAAAGACACGCTTGAGATGCAAAACAACTTGCCACCTGAACGCGTACTACTGGTCGATGATATCTTGGCGACTGGAGGCACATTGACGACCGCTTATGAGTTATGCCAGTCAGCCGATCATACTGTGGTCGGTGCATTAGTTTTATTAGATTTGGTTGAGCTACATGGCGAGTTCCCAGTACCTGTCTATACGGTACTAAAGGCGTAAGTCTGATCGTTCAAGAAAATTTATAGAGTATAAAAAAGCGCCCTGAAAATAATCAGGGCGCTTTTTTTGTGGTGAGTCTAATGATATTACGATTTGTTTTGCTCATAGCTTTTACAGGCGTATTCAATCAGCGTGCGACCAACGGTCTTTGGTGTGGTGATCTTAAAGTCTTTGGTGGTCAGTATAGGCTTCTCTGATTGCCAAGACTTAATGACTTTATTATCAGCACTATAATCGACGTAAGCTCTTTTATAGTAACTGAAATCTTTACAAGAAATCAGTAGTTGCTGATCGCTATGATGGATGGGTTTTTCTTTCACTGTGCTCTTATCTTTTTGCGTAGGATAGGTTCTTAGCAAAGAGACAGTAATGTTTTCGACGTCTTTTTCGTCTATGATGTTGATGTCAGAGTGTTCGATAGAGTCTACATCTAAGCTAAACGTCGATCCAGAGTCGCTCTCGGTCACCTCTACCCAATTGACCGCATGGGTGCTGGTCATTAAAACACTGCCTGCCAATAACATTGATAGCCGTTTCATACTTAAGCCTTGCTTCTTGTTATCTGAAGTCGCTCATGATAGCCAACTTACTGTGGGCAGGCAAATATCTTTTGTGCCAGACGAGTGCTTATCGTGTCTCGTTTATTGCCCGCGGATGGCCGCTAACGTCTTCGCCAGCTCATCACGTGCCCCGATGAAACCATCAATACCTTTTGGTAATAGATCTTGTGTGACCTTGTCTTGCTGATATGCCGCGCTGAACTCTTCATGCGTCAAGCTCACTTGGCTCATCGCTTGCATATCCATGGACATGCTCGGCGATAACTGACGAGGCACATCAATATCCATGGCTGCCAGCTCATCGATTAGGTTGGGTGCAATAGTCAACAAATCGCAACCTGCGAGTGCCAATATCTGCTCAGTCGAGCGGAAGCTCGCCCCCATGACTTGCGTATGATAGCCATGCTGCTTGTAGTATTGGTAAATGAGTTTGACAGATTGTACGCCCATGTCCTCAGAAGCCGGTACGTTTTGACGGCTTTGCTGGCGTTTTTGCCAATCTAAAATACGCCCTACGAAAGGAGAGATGAGCGTCACGCCCGCATCTGCGCAGGCGATTGCTTGATGCTGACCGAATAATAGGGTCAAATTACAGTGAATGCCTTGGGTTTCAAGATAACGCGCCGCTTCAATTCCCTGCCAAGTTGCTGCCATTTTGATCAATACTCGCTCTGAGTCGATGCCAGCTTTTTGATAAGCGTCCATAAACTCAAGGGCCTTGTCGATCGTCGCTTTAGTATCATAAGACAAACGCGCATCAACTTCGGTAGAAACGCGCCCTTCAATAAGCGCCAAAATATCACAACCAACTTGAATGGTTAGGGCGTCAATCACTGCATCTACATCGCCATTATGGCGGCTCATTGTTTCTGATAGCATACCTTGGTTATCAGGATGAATGAGGGCTTTGGTGATAAGGCTTGGATTGGTGGTCGCATCGATAGGTTTTAGTCGGGCAATAGCAGCAAGGTCGCCAGTATCAGCGACAATGGTCGTCATGGTACGTAATTGTTGTAATGCGCTCATCAGATATCCTTTTTCTTATTAATGATGTGGTGCTCCTCTTATATATGACAGGGTAGGGAGCTGAATGGAAACTGTAACACAGTTTTCTACGTGTGTTTGCTCATAGTTGTGCTATGCGCCACTGTCATATCACTTAACTGTGATAATATTAATAATAATTTGCTGGCTTATCACTATTTACGAATGGGCACTGACCTGAGTTTTTGCTATAGTAGAGCCGGTCATCCACTGGTCTGCTGTACTTGGCGACCAATATAGCAGTAATACCAGAGAACGCCAATGACACGCGATGTTTCTGATAGACTGTTTTTGGATGATGGTTAAAATAGTTTTGGTCATTGACCACTATTTACCAATGACTTCATAATGACACTCTCAATCACATATCGGTATGTAGAGATAGTCGAAGCATTTAAAAAACACAGTAAAATTTAGCAGATATTCATATCTAAATATTAGTAATACCTAACAGTGATAAAATCTAAAAAGGATGGGCGGTAATGAGCGAGCAGTCACCAGAACAAACCATGGACAATCTAAATCAAACCGCCGCAGGCGCTAGCGACACCGCAACTGAAAAAGAGTTTTTAGACAATATTCGCCAAAACATTGATGCGGTCGACTGCGAAATCCAAACACTCATCAATAACCGTGCCAAGCTGGCGCAACAAGTAGCAGCGGTAAAGAAAAACCACACGGCCGCTGATGATAATACCAACCCTATATTTTATCGTCCTGAGCGTGAAGCGCAGGTGTTAAAAGCGGTCATGGAGCGCAATACGGGTCCAATCGCTGACGAAAAGATGGCGCGTTTGTTCCGTGAAATCATGTCAGTATGCTTAGACTTAGAGGCGCCGCAGCGTATTGCCTTTTTAGGACCAGTTGGCACCTTTACCCATGCCGCTGCACTAAAGCATTTTGGCAAAGCTGCTGATACCGTACCAATGACGACCATTACCGATGTATTCCGTGAAGTTGAAGCAGGGACTGCGATGTATGGTGTTGTCCCTGTCGAGAACTCTTCAGAAGGGGTGGTCAATCATACTTTGGACGGATTTTTATCTTCTACGCTAAAAATTATTGGTGAAGTTGAGCTACCTATTCATCAGAACTTCTTGGTCGCTGAGCATACTAAGCTTGATGGTTTGAGCCGTATTTATTCGCACCAGCAGTCATTGGCGCAGTGCCGTCATTGGCTAGATGTGAATTTTCCTAATGTGGAGCGCGTTGCGGTATCAAGCAATGGTGAAGCGGCGCGTCGCCTCAAAAACGAATGGCACTCAGCAGCAATCGCTGGTGACGTTGCGGTTGCAGAGTACGGCTTGCATAAGCTTTACTCAAACATTGAAGACAACCCAAGCAATACCACCCGTTTCCTTATCATCGGTCATGAGGCCATTGCGCCTTCTGGTCAAGACAAAACCTCCATCGTTGTCTCAGCCCATGACAGAGCTGGTGCATTGATCGAAATCTTGAAACCTTTGTCATATCATGGCGTATCGATGACCAGTATCGAGACACGTCCTGAGCGTCCTAATAAGTGGGCATATGTGTTCTTTATTGATATGAACGGTCATATCAATGATCCAAATGTCAGCGCCGCTATCAACGATATTCGCCCATTGGTAAAAGATCTGCGCATCTTAGGCTCGTATCCAAAAGCAGTATTGTAGAAATATATCGGCTCATCTATTAGCTTGTTTATCTATCAAGATTGACACCTAGTAGATGGGTGATCGCATTTAGTGATAACATCAAAGGATAAACCATGCAGCCTGATCAATTGACAGCATCAAACCTATCGCCATTAACGCCAGCTTACGACAGTATTTTGGCGTTGGCACCTTATCAGACAGGTAAACCAATTGAAGAGCTGACGCGCGAATATGGTGTCTCAGATGTGGTGAAGCTGGCTAGCAATGAGAACCCGATGGGGTGCTCACCACGAGTGACGCTAGCGGTCACTGAGCAGTTGGGTCAATTATCACGTTATCCTGATGGCAATGGCTATTATCTGAAGCAAGCATTGGCTGACTTTAATGACGTTAAAGTCGAGCAGATTACGCTTGGCAATGGCTCTGATGATTTGCTCGATATTTTGGCACGTAGTTTTGTGGGTGCTGATGATGCCATCGTCTATAGTCAGTATGCATTTGTGGTCTACTCTATGCTGGCGAAGATGCAAGGCGCTATGGATGTTGAGGTGCCTGCTCATCGGTTTGGTCACGACCTAAAAGCCATGAGTCAAGCAGTCCAAGATAATCCCAATACCAAAATTGTCTTTATTGCCAATCCCAACAATCCAACTGGCACGCAGCTAGACCGCAAGGAGCTGCGTCAATTCGTTACTAGTGTGCCAAGTTCAGTCTTGGTTGTATTGGATGAAGCTTATATCGAGTATAGCCCTGAGAGTAACAACCGCGCATTATTAGACGAGTTTGATAATGTCATCATCGTGCGCACGTTTTCTAAAGCTTATGGGCTGGCAGGTTTACGTGTGGGCTATGCATTAAGCTCAGTAGCTGTTGCAGAGTTATTAAACCGAATTCGTCAGCCGTTTAATGTCAGTCGTGTAGGCCTAGCTGCTGCCGCTGCGGCACTTGCTGATCAAGATTTTATCGAAAAAACGCGCCAGATGAATGATGAGCAAATGCGTTGGTTAGAAAAGCAGTTTGATACATTGGGATTGGGGTTTGTGAAGTCGCATGCCAATTTCATTATGGTTGAGGTGCAGGTTGAGATGGAAGATATAACTGCGGCGTCAATCCATCAAGCACTCCTGGAGCAAGGCGTTATTGTTCGGCCGTTAGGCGCTTATGGGCTGCTAAACTGGTTGCGTATTACGGTGGGTGTGGCCGAGGACAATTTACGTTTGATTGATACTTTGCGTTCTATTCTGAGTGAAGACTAAGCACATCTATAGGTGCTTTTTAATTAGAAAACTGTTCTTAACTAGCCATTAACTTATATAACGCTGGGATTTACCGAAATGTATCCGAGCGCGTTCAACGAGAAAAGCCGTGAGTCGTCAGAAAAAAAACAATCTTCAGCCCTCTTTAAATATGCATCGACCTATATTCGAACAAGTTTGTGTGATTGGACTTGGGCTGATTGGTGCTAGCTTTGCGCAAGCCATTAAAGATAATGGCTTAAGTGAACGACTGGTAGCAGTCGATAGGCATGCACCAAGTATAACAGAAGCCATCGAGCATGGTCTGCTTGATGCTGGTAGTGCAAACTTACAAGACGTCATAAGCGGTAGTGATTTAATCATCATTGCAGTGCCTGTACAGGCAGTACAAGCAGTGTTTGTAGACATCAAACAGGCTATGGACAACGGACAGCTCGCTACCAATTGCATCATGACGGATGTCTGTAGTACCAAGGTCAATATCATTGACGCGGCCAAAGTGGTTTTTGGTTCGTTGCCGGTAGGGTTGGTGCCTGCGCATCCAATTGCTGGGGCTGAAAATTCAGGGTATCATGCCAGACGCGCCAATTTATTTGTCAATCATAGTGTTATTATCTGTGAGCTAGCTACCACAAGTAATATTGCTATTACTAAGCTGCGATTATTATGGGAATCAGTGGGCGCAAATGTTATATCGATGGATGCAGGTCACCATGATCGTATATTAGCGCATACCAGCCATTTGCCGCATTTGCTTGCCTTCAACTTGGTTGAGCAATTAGCAAGCCACGATGATAATTTAGATATGTTTCGTTATGCCGCTGGTGGGTTCCGCGATTTTACGCGTATCGCCGCAAGCGACCCTAAAATGTGGCATGATATATTTTTTGCCAATCAAAGCGCCATTGTGAGCGCCCTTGATGAGTATGGTGTCTATCTGCAAACCATGCGCCAGCTCATCATTGATAAAGATTCAACCGCCCTGATGGGACTTTTGGGCCGCGCGCAAGCCGCACGGCGACATTTTGGCCATATGTTAGCCAGCACCCCTTATACGGATACTTCTGCCATGTCAGCTTCTTATAATATTACCCCTAGCAATACTGTCTCTGGCACCATTGCCATTCCTGGTGACAAATCTATCTCGCATCGCAGCATCATGCTCGGCAGTCTTGCCACAGGCGTAACCCACGTTACTGGATTTTTGGAAGGGGAAGATGCCCTTGCAACGCTGCAAGCATTTCGTGATATGGGTGTCACGATTGAGGGCCCTGATAATGGTAACTTGACCATTCATGGTGTTGGTATGAATGGCCTAAAACCTAGTAAAACCCCTTTATATATGGGTAACTCTGGTACCAGTATGCGTCTACTATCTGGTATCTTAGCAGCGCAATCGTTTGATAGCGTGTTGACAGGTGATACTAGCTTGAATAAACGCCCGATGGAGCGTGTGGCTGCACCGTTACGCGCGATGGGTGCCGTCATCCAAAGTACGGGTCATAGTGGTACGGCACCGCTTAGCATCACGGGTCGCGATACAGCTGGTAAGCCATTGCAAGGCACCGAATATGATATGCCAGTGGCGTCAGCACAAGTAAAATCTTGCTTGCTGCTAGCAGGTCTATGGGCCGAGGGTACGACAACGGTCACTCAGCCTGAAATCAGCCGTGACCATACCGAACGTATGCTATCAGCCTTTGGTTATCCAGTAACTGTAGAAGGCAATCGTATCAGTGTCACTGGTGGTGGCACACTAACAGGCGGCGATATCGCGGTTCCTGCCGATATCTCATCTGCAGCGTTTTTTATGGTGGCCGCTGCTATTAGCCAAAATAGTGAGTTGACCTTGACGCAAGTCGGTATCAATCCTACGCGTACTGGCGTTATTGATATTCTAAAATTAATGAATGCAGATATTAGCCTAAGCAATGAGACCCATGTTGGCGGCGAGCCAGTGGCTGATATTACCATTCGCAGCTCAAACTTGGTCGGTATTGAGATACCAGAGCATCTCGTACCACTAGCAATTGATGAGTTCCCTGTACTGTTTGTCGCGGCTAGCTGTGCGCAAGGGCGTACCGTCTTGACTGGCGCTAAAGAGTTGCGTGTTAAGGAGTCGGATCGTATTGCGGTGATGGCAGAGGGCCTACAGACGCTTGGCATCGATTGTACCGTCACTGATGATGGGCTGATTATTGAAGGCAAAGGCACTGCTACTGAGAACGGCGATATAAATAATAGCCAGCCTGTCTTTGGTGGTGGTCACATTGTCTCGCATCATGACCACCGTATTGCGATGAGTTTCTCTGTTGCGAGTCTGCGTGCTGCTGAGCAAATTACCATTGAGGGTACGGAGACGGTCAATACCAGCTTCCCAGGTTTTGCTGAGCTGGCTAACCAAATCGGTATGTCTATTCAAGTGGATACTGACGCTGAATAAATGAATGAGTGTGGATTAATACGCTCCTATGATCATGCACTGTAAAGCATCCATAAAAAGCTCAATCTAATATCGTTAGCAATGTACTCATGTCACTATTGGCATGAGTACATTGCTTTTTATCTTATAATTTCACTGTAGTGACCCTGCGCTTTCACCACTAGATTGATAATAATAATCAGAATTAGGTGAGGGTGCGCTTTGCTCTAAAAAGTTGTCCTGTACTATGACTACCCAAAATGTCGTCAAAAAGCCTGTTGCACCGATTACCACAACCAGACGCGGTATTATCACTGCGCTTATTGCCTTTTTTATCTGGGGTGGTTTCCCTTTATACTTTAAGCAATTATCCGATTATGATGCAACAGAGATTATCGGGCACCGTATTGTTTGGACGTTTTTTTGCCTACTCATTGTATTGGTAGCGACCAAGCGTTGGGGGTGGATAGAGACGCTTAAACAAAACCCAAGATGGATCGCGTTGTCACTCGTCTCTGGTTTGATTATCGCAACCAACTGGCTGACCTATGTATGGGCGGTCAATCACGATCGTATCCTTGAGGCAAGTTTGGGATACTTTATTGGGCCATTGGTGGGTGTTGGCCTATCGATGATTTTATTCAAAGAGCGCCTGCGCACGCTACAATGGGTAGCCATTGGCTTTGCACTACTGTCTGTAGTCATTCAAGTGGTGATGCTTGGTAGTCTGCCGTGGATATCATTGATTTTGGCGTTTAGCTTTAGTACTTATGGCACCATTCAGCGGCAAACCCCATTGACTGCTGTCGATGCTATGTTTGTTGAAACGGCCATGCTAGTACCCTTATGTATTTGGTGGTTTTGGCAGTCAGATGTCGTCAGCCATCAGCTAAGCTTTTGGTTTAGCGCAAACATTTGGTTATTGATGCTCGCAGGCCCGATTACTTTGATACCGCTATTATTATTTAATAAATCGACCAAACTTGTCGCATATAGTATCTTAAGCTTTATGAATTATCTGACGCCGACCTTTATTTTCTTCTTAGCGGTATTTTATTACAATGAACCATTTGATCTACATCGTCTGGCAGTATTTGGTTTAATTTGGTTAGGGTTACTATTATTTAGCATTGATCTGTGGCGACATCGTCCAAGTAAATTGTTAAAGGCTGAGCGTCTACGCAAAGAGGCTTTATAATCGGTTAAGTAAAGAACTAAAAATACGCACAAAAATTAGCAAACAAGGATGGAAGCATGTTTCATACCCAGTCTGACGTAGTATTTATAAAAGGTCTAAAAGTTGAAGCGGTCATTGGTGTGTTTGATTGGGAGCGCGCCATTACTCAGCCGTTACTGATCGATATCGCGCTTGAGACGGACATTCGCCGTGCTGCTGTGTCCGATGATGTCAGTGATGCGCTGAGCTATAAAGAAGTCTGCGATGATGTGAGCGAGTGGTGCAAACAGATTCAGGCAAAGCTGCTCGAGCATTTGGCTGGTCAGATCTCTGATAAGCTATTTGCAAAATATGACTGTCAAAAAATCACGTTGAGCATTGCCAAGCCGACTGCCATTGCCCAAGCAAATGCGGTAGGGGTACAAATAACACGTTATGCGCCAGCGCTAACCAACGAGTCAGCTACTAAAGAAGTTAATGACAGCCAAGCCGATGATGCATAAAACGTCGATGGAGTTGAATGTGGCAACGCTAACACAATGCGCACCTGAAACTGTGCAAGCGCAGTCTGTGGTAGAGGTGGTGTTAGCGCTAGGTAGCAACTATCAAGCCGAGAAGTATCTACCGCTTGCTCGAGAGCGTTTGGCAGCGCTGGGTGAGGTAAAGCTATCTACGGCTTTTCAAAACCCTGATTTTACTGCAACCTTGGAACAGCCAAAGCCTGACTATACCAATCAATGTGTCCATCTAACACTGAATACACCGGTGAGCCTGCAGCAACTACAGCAAACCTTTAAAACACTTGAAGGGAACTGTAATAGATGTCGACAGACTGAACCAAATCAAGTGCGACGAGTGACGATGGATATTGATATTTTGATGGTTAGATTGGCTACTATAGAAAATAGCCTAAGTAGATACTCGATATTTAAATCAATATATGATTGGATAGTAATGGCAGATCGTTATCCCTTTAAAGCACATGAAGAAGCTGGGGTTAAAGAATTGACCGCATTTGCTGATTAGTTGATTAGTTGTTTGAATAATGTTTTGAGGAAAAATTGATAATAAATAGATAGATGGTAAATTAATTTATTTTAACTGACACTGACTACATCTGATATTTTTGCAGTAGATAAGACTAGGGGGCGTACAATGTATTGTACGCCCCCTAGTCTTATTTGTTTTACTGAAGTTCTAGTAGCTACTTCTGCTCGTTATCTGCTGCATCGATATCAGCACGACCAATCACATCTAAATCCTCTAAACACAACTTATCGTATTCCTTTTTGCAGAAATTAGGATCGATATCACACATCGCTGACTGCAACTGATCGAGACGATTCTCTGATTGTTGAATGTGTTCGAGCATTTTAGCAAACGCTTCTGCGACAGGGTCTTGTGAATAGGGATCAATACCATAGGCACGGAAGGTATTAGTGCGCTTTTCAGTAGAGGTGGTGTCTGTTGGTTGATCTCTGCTGATATTGCCAGCTTGCGCGACTTTCTCTTGTTGCTTGGCATCTTGTACTTTTGTCGCGATGGGATTGCCTTTTTCATCGTGATGATCTGAGATCATACGAGCGGCACTACCGACCATCGTAGCGCCTGCTGGTACTGGTTTGACTACCACTGCATTCGAGCCAATTTTGGCGTTTTTGCCGACTGTAAATGGCCCTAAGACTTTTGCACCAGCACCAACGGTTACACCATCTTCTAGCGTTGGGTGGCGTTTGCCATTATTCCAAGATACACCGCCTAGAGTAACACCGTGATACAACGTCACGTCGTTGCCAATCTCAGCAGTCTCACCGATGACGACCCCAACACCATGATCGATAAAGAAACGCTTACCAATCTTGGCAGCAGGGTGAATCTCAATACCTGTAATAATACGCGAGCCGTATGAGATGACGCGAGCCGCCAGTTTCTGTTCATGATTCCACAGACAGTGCGCACCTCGATGTAAAACAAGCGCATGGATACCTGGGTAGGTTAGGATGACTTCCAGACTATTACGCGCTGCAGGATCGCGGTTAAATACCGCATCGATATCTTCTTTCAAATCTTTTTTGATGCTGACAAGCGATCTGAACAATTTGGATGGCAATGACATAAAGCGTCCTATCTATTCGTCGGTAAAGTAGCGTTGCTAAAGTAGCAATGTCTTTATTTTATGGTCATGATGGTTAAATAATGATGAGAGTATATTGTTGCTCATTTTTTCTAAGTTATAACAGCTTTGTACCGCAAAATATAGTAAAAAGCTGTCAAATGAAGGCGAGCTGATAAGCAATGACTTGTTTTAGTCTTTGGATAATTTTGCAATCAAAGCGCTTAATAGCTGATACTCTTTTTGATCAAGCTGTAGACGTGATCCCAGTCTGGATAGGCGTGATGGTAATGACTTTAGATGTTCGCTATTTGCCAGACCGCGCTGTACCATAAGGTCAGTAGTGCGCTGAGTAAGCTGTTGCAACTGCTGCTGATTGATAGCAGGCTCATCCCACTGTTGACGCAAATTCACATTAATCGTCGATTGGGCTTCTGCGCTTGTATCCGAATCTAAATTATCAGCTGTCTGAGCATGCGTTTGAGCATAAGCAAAGATAAAGCTTGCAATGACCTGCACTGCTGAGGCGACATTTAATACAGGGTAAGCAGGATTGGCGTCAATTTGAATGTGATAATCAGCATAAGCCAACTCTTCATTGGTCAACCCACGATCTTCACGACCAAATAATATAGCGATATTCGGTTTGCTAGAAACAGCGTCTGATGAGGTGTTAACGTTATTATCATTTGCACTTAAAGCCGACTGTGTATCGATAAAATCAAACATAATCTTAGCGGCTTGCGTGGGTGTCACAACAGGGCGCGGCAGATGACGACTACGACTGCTAGCAGCAAACACCAATTGACAGTCTGAAATAGCAGACTCTAAGGTAGGTGTAATCAAAGCTGACGATAATAATTCACTACCACCTGCCGCATGAGAGACACTGGTCTCGTCAATTGGCAATTTGGGGTCGACAACGGTTAAACGGGACAAGCCCATGGTATGCATGGCGCGTGCGGCTGAGCCGATATTGGCAGGCAAAGTCGTATTGACCATGATGACTTGTAAGCAGTCGAGGTATTCATTCACTGTACGGGCTTGCTCAGTAGATGATAAAGAGTCGTTACTCATTATTGCCCCAATCTTTGATTGATTTCTTGTTCGGCGCGTTGTAATGCGGCGGCAATCTCTTCAATAAGGTCAGCTTGTTCACTAATGCGTCGCTCACGGCAGTGCTCTTGCAATCGGCTACTAAGACGAACCAGCTGAGTCGTACCCAAATTGGCACTTGCGCCTTTTAGGGCATGAGCAGTTTCAAAGCCGTTGGCGTTATCATCTTCTTGCTGAGCGATTCGCAGTGTCGCAACGCGTTTTTGACTGTCATTGAGGTACACTTGTATCAGCTCGACAAAGTCTTCTTCTAGCAAGTCACGCATGTCTTCGAACTGTTCGTGGTTGATAATCTCTTCATCAGTCTGACCAGTCATATTATTATTCGTCATGTCAGTCATGGCTTTTATCCAATTGTTAAAAGTTAAAGCAGTCAAGTTACTATAGTAGATTTTTGGTGGGATTGTACATTTTAGCTGTAATGAAAGTGTAAGTTATCTTCACTAACTAAAGTCTTCAGCTGTTGCAAATTATCATCGTTCGGGTAGACCCGCCAATGTTCAGATAGCCCCACATTTGCGATACCATAAACATCATACACGCTCAAGCCAAGTGGCAAGCAGTTATCATTGATAGAAGCATCCGTATTACTGAGCGCATTATTTGCATAGCTTTGGAGCATGCTATTTTGATTCAATGCGTCATGGTTCATATCGTTCTCTAGAGCCAATAAATCATTGCCATTTTCATCATACAAACTGCCGCCCATGGCAGGGTCGTAAGTGTTACTACCATTATTGCCTTGCTCATCTTGCTCTTGATTATAAGCTAAGCGTGGCTCAGGAATGATGTCAGCCTGTGCAGATTTGAGTAATGGCTGCAAGCGCGTGAGTAGATCGATATCGCTACCATGGACTTTGATACTGATTTTTTTGAGCCAACGTAGGCGCGCATCGACCATGCTCATGGCACTATCAAGACGCGCAAACAAGCGTCCGTCACGCTCACGAATACTGCCTTTGATAATGACAACTTCATCGATTTTCAATTGCTCTTTGACGCGGTTGAAACGCTCAGCATAGCAGCTGACCTCGAGTCTCGACGTGCCATCATCTAACGTAATCACATTACGATTACCAAAATTGGCAATATCTATAATGAGTCCTGCAAAATAGCAGCTACCATTATAACCAGTATCTGCCAGTTTATTAAGACGAGCGTCAGAGGTGTAGCGTTTTAACTCGTCTAAATATTCATTAATTGGATGACCGGTTAGGTATAACCCCAAGGTGTTCTTTTCCGCTTTTAGGCGATGCTTGTCGCCCCAGATCAGCTCTGGCGTCATCACGAGCGGCGGCGCTGCAACGACTCCATCCATCTCACCGAACAAGTCCATCATACCAAGCTCGTTGTTCTGCCGATCTTGCTCAGCAGCTTGTACCGCGCTTGGCAGTTGGCTCATCAATGCACCGCGAATCTCAAACGCGGCATCTGCGGGCAGGTCAGGACGCAAAGTAGCAGCAAAGTCATCAAAACAGCCCGCGCTAACCAATGCTTCAAGCGTGCGCTTATTGACTTTTTTGATGTCCACACGGCGGCAAAAATCATATAAGTCTTTAAAAGGTCCTTCGCGTCGACGAGCATTAACGATGGACTCGACAGCCCCTTCACCAACACCTTTGATCGCCCCAAGACCATAAATGATATTGGTCGGCGTATCCGCGACGAAATGCCACTCGCTGCGATTGACTGACGGATTGACCACAGTCAAATCAAAGTTTTCGCGGCAATCATTGATAAAGAACACCACATTGTCGGTGTTGTTCATATCGGACGTTAATACCGCTGCCATAAATTCAGCAGGGTAGTACTGTTTGAGATAAGCCGTTTGATAGGCAAGTACCCCGTAAGCGGCAGAATGCGAGCGGTTAAAACCATAACCTGCAAACTTTTCCATTAGGTCAAACACGCCGCCTGATGTGACCTCGTCGATGCCTTGTGAGGTGGCACCAGTGACAAAGATATCGCGCTGCTTTGCCATTTCTTCAGGTTTCTTTTTACCCATCGCGCGGCGCAGCATATCAGCACCGCCCAGACTATAACCTGCCATGACCTGCGAGATTTGCATGACCTGTTCTTGATAGACAATAACGCCGTTAGTATTTTCTAAAATCGGTTCGAGATTGGGATGGTCATAAATGACTTCCTCACGGCCGTGCTTACGGTCGATATACATCTCTACCATGCCTGCATCAAGTGGGCCGGGACGATAGAGCGCACACATGGCGATCACATCTTCGATATTGGTCGGCTGCAGTTTGGCCAAATACTTTTTCATGCCCATACTTTCTAGCTGAAAGACGGCGGTAGTTTTGGCATCTTGCAGTAGCTTATAGGCTTTAACATCATCGAGTGGCAAATCTTCCAATACCAATGCGGGCACGTTTTCTTTTGCACGGCGCAAATTGATATTCTCAACCGCTGCGTTGATAACGGTTAAGTTGCGTAGACCCAAAAAGTCAAACTTTACCAGACCGACAGCTTCTACATCGTCTTTATCAAACTGGCTGACACGGTGCCCATCGTCATCACAATAAATGGCACTAAAGTCCGTGATTTTATGCGGCGCAATCAGTACGCCACCGGCATGTTTACCGACGTTTCGGCAGACGCCTTCAAGCTTAATCGCCATCTCCCAGATTTCAATGGCATCTTCATAATCCATGTTATCAGGATTAGAGATCAAGTCTTTAAGCTGTGGCTCTTGCTCAAGCGCTTGGCTTAGGGTGATACCGGGAGTTTTGGGAATGAGTTTAGATATTTTATTGGCCAAAAAATACGATTTGCTTTGTACGCGTGCCACATCTCGCACGACCGCTTTTGCGGCCATCGTACCAAAAGTAATAATCTGTGAAACGGCATCACGACCATAAGTTTGCGCCACATAGTCGATCACGCGGTCACGGCCTTCGATACAAAAATCGATATCGAAATCGGGCATGGATACCCGTTCAGGGTTCAAGAAGCGCTCGAATAACAGATCGTAATGAATCGGATCAAGGTCGGTAATATTGAGCGCGTAGGCGACCAATGAACCTGCACCAGAACCACGTCCAGGGCCTACTGGCACGCCATTGGCTTTCGCCCAGCGGATAAAGTCCATGACGATAAGAAAGTAACCAGGGAAGCCCATGGATAGAATAATATCCAACTCATAGGCGAGGCGCTCATCGTATCTCTGACGGAAGTCGCTCCAATTATCAGTACGTGCTTCGACAGGAAACAGCTTGTCTAAGCGCTCTTCAAGACCGCGCTGCGACTCGGCCCGAAAAAACGATTCAATCGTCTCGCCTTCAGGGACAGGGAAGTCAGGCAGTACATTAATGCCTAGCGTTAAAGTGACATTACAGCGGGTTGCCAAGCGTAAGGTGTTATCGACCACTTGCGGAATATCAGCAAACAGCTGCGCCATTTGATCTTGGGTTTTGAGATATTGCTCATCTGAGTAGGTCTGCGGGCGATTTGGATCGGCAAGGACATAAGAGCCTGCGATACATACGCGGGCTTCATGCGCATCAAAATCCTCTTGCTCCAAAAAACGCACGTCATTATGCGCAATGATGGGGATGTTGTGTTTGGCACCTGAATGGATGGCTGCTCTAATAAAGGCATCTTCGCCTGAACGATTGGTACGCTTGATCGCAAAGTATAAACGATCGTCAAATTGTGCTTGCCACTCGGTGAGCAGCTCATCGGCTTTTTCTGGCATAGAGCCAACCAGTGCTTGACCAACATCTGACTTTTCGGTGAGTAGCACAATCACGCCTGCCGCATGTTCTAGAATATGACTACGCTTGATAACCGGCGTACCATGATTGACAGGATCAGCGCGACCTTCGGTAAACCCAAGCGACACGATACGGGTAATGTTTTGATAGCCTTCGTTGTTCATTGCGAGTAGGGTGAGGCGTGTGTCTTCATTATCCATGATGACTTCGCTGCCGATAATGGGCTTGATACCCGCGCCTAGGCAAGCACGGTAAAACTTCACCGTGGCATATAAATTGGATAAATCGGTCAAAGCCAGCGCACGCTGATTGTCAGCTGCCGCCGCTTTCACGAGCGGTTTGATGCGCACGATAGAATCGGTGATGGAATATTCGCTGTGGATACCAAGGTGTACAAATGCCATAGAAGACTCTTACTAGTACGATCAAAAGAAATAAGCTACTGATAAAATAATTGATGATTATCAATAATTTGTAGTGTTATCGAGAGGTGGTTAAGACCTCGGAAGCCATGTTGATACGTTTTAAATGGGGTCGTTAATAATAGCATTATTTGCTACCAACAGCCACTAATTGCAAGGGTTTAATCTGAGTAAGATAAGTCATCATGCTAATTTAATTAGGTAAGAAATGATATAAGAAACCCCTCAACACGATAAGGCGTAGAGGGGTATATAATTGATAATTAAAGACAATTTGACTTAGTATCCAACCACCGCCGCATCAACAATACGGGGGTCAGAAGAGCCATAGACGCCGTTCGGTGTGAGCATAATCGATTGCGTGGAGCCCATGGCTGATTTTGGACTGACTGTGTGACCCATAGATTCTAGTTTTTTGACCGTATCAATATTTAGTGCTTTTTCAACTCGAATCTCATCAGGTAGCCATTGGTCATGAATACGCGGCGCGTGGGTTGCCTCAGCGATGTTCATATCATGGTCGATGACGTTAGAGATGATTTGGGTGACGGTCGTGATGATACGACTACCACCTGGGCTGCCAGTGACAATGTAAGGTTTGTTGTCTTTAAATACGAGCGTTGGACTCATCGAGGATAGCGGACGTTTATTGGCTTCAACGGCATTGGCGTCACCACCAATTAATCCGTAACCATTAGGTACCCCCGGCTTGGCAGAAAAATCATCCATTTCATTGTTTAACAAAATACCTGTGCCGTCAGCCACGAGACCAGTGCCATAAGAGAAGTTCAACGTATAGGTGTTGGCGATGGCATTGCCGTCTTTATCAACGATAGAGAAATGCGTGGTTTGATCGCTCTCATAAGGGAGCGGGTTGTTGGCTTTGATGGTAGATGCTGGCGTGGCTTTATTGGGATCAATCAAAGTGCGCAGTTTATCCGCATAGGCTTGTGACGTTAAGCCGCTGGCAGGGACATCAATAAAATCCGAATCACCTAGGTACTCAGCACGATCTGCATAAGCCAGTTGCATCGCTTCTGCCATCAAATGAATGGTTTGTGCGCTGTTTTGACCGTAGTCCTTGAGGGGATAGCCTTCTAAGATATTTAATATTTCAATGATGTGAATACCACCAGAGGAGGGTGGCGGCATTGAGACAATCTCATAGCCACGGTAATCGCCTTTGACAGGCACGCGGGCGATGGCTTCGTAATCGGCTAAATCCTGTAAGCTCATGCTACCGCCCGCAGCATTGACGGCTTTTACGATGTCACGCGCGGTTTCCCCTTTATAAAACCCGTCTGCACCTTGTGTTGCAATGCGCTTTAGCGAGCGGGCAAGCTCAGGCTGCTTTAACCGCTCACCCGGCTGATAAACGCTACCGTCCGCTTTAAAAAACACTTTTTTGGTGCTTGGCCACTTTTGTAAGCGATCACTCAAAGCAGTGAGCGATTCGGACAAGCCTGCGGTGACCTCTATGCCATCTTCTGCCAATGCGATCGCTGGTGCCATGACTTGCTCGCGGCTCATGGTACCATGCTCTTCTAGTGCTTTTAGTAGCCCTGCTACTGTCCCCGGCACACCAACGGCTAGGCCATGATAACGAGATAAGTCACTGACTGCGTTGCCCTCATCGTCGAGATACATATCACGAGAGGCGCTACTTGGTGCTTTCTCGCGATAATCAAGCGCGACGGTTTTGCCTTGCTTAGCGTCATAAATCATCATAAAACCGCCACCACCGATATTACCAGCACGTGGCAAGGTTACAGCAAGGGCAAAGCCAACCGCAACCCCAGCATCTACCGCATTACCACCGTTTTTCAAAATCTGCAAACCGATGTCGGAAGCAAGCGCTTCTTGGGTGGCGACCATGCCATTTTTTGCCCATACTGGATGATGAATTGCATCTTCAGAGTAGATAGCTTGGTCACTATTAGCATTGTTTGATGTGGTTTTGAGAGTACTGGTTTTCGCTCGTGTGATGCGCTTAGTTTCAGATAGGACAGTTGGATTGTCCGTCATAATGGCTAAATTTAGCGCATTGGTATCAATGGATGTGTTATTGACCGTGGGGCTGTTGGCTGAAACGGTTGGCTCTAGCGCATGGGCTGAGACAGACAGTAGTAGCGCACTCGTAATCAGTAAAGCACTAGATTTTAACTTGTTATGAGTCTTTGGTTTTTTTTGCTGAGTAATTCGATGCTGGTGAGATAATGATGGTGACATCGCAAAGTCCTTTTTGGGCAAGTAGAAAAAACAGGGTATCAAATAAATACGCTTAAATAGTAACGAAAATATCAAATAGTAGAAAGTTGTTTATCATCTTTTATGATTTGAGTTTTTATATGATGTGCAGTATGAGTGGTCTTCTACCGATATATACATAATTAGTGTCATGTAAGTTGTGCAGAGAAGCTCACTAACCAGTGAAGATTTTCTTTAAAAGTAGGTCTTAATATTACTAAATTGTAACGTCTTGTGATATAAATAACACTACTAATGTACATCCGTTAACGACTGGCTATTTATACAAAGAGATTCTTATGTCATCAAACCATGTTAATAACCGTAATCGACAGTGCCACTCTGAGATGGCGAGTAATTATTTGCCTATCATCAACAATAAAAACAATAATAGTCATGTATTTCAAACAGGCAAATTAACCTCTATCGCTTTGCTAGTTGGTAGTGCATCGCTTATGCTTACAGGTTGTCAATCAAATCCGACTGCCTCAGCGGATGTGACAGCCTCCAGTACACTTATGGATTTTAGCACTGCAAATCCTGCTCAGAGCCAACGTCAAGGTCGCGCTTTTACGGCTAGTCAAGATGCCCAAGCTGAGCGTTACGCGCAACTGTTTGATCAAGAAAAATATCCCAATACTGAACACCAAGCCAAGGCGCATTTATTGGCAGCGATTCGCCAGCATTTGGCAACAGAGCATGTGGCCGTCGCGCAAGCCAATTACCAAGCAGTACCATTCATCGATGCCGATAGTATTGATGCAGGCTCAAGCAGTTTGCTTAGAACGATTATAGAAACCTATGCGTATCAGCCTGAGGGAATGTACGACAGTAGCGATGATGAGCCATACAATTCTGAGCCATACAATGATGACCACAATTATGATGGGACAGAAGACGCTTTAGAGTCGGATTATCCTAGCGACTATGCTGGCGAAGAACAAAAAGCTGAGCAAGAGAAAAAAGCGATTGCGGCCATACTGGCTGAAGCAGGTGAAAATGAGCCAGCAAGTGATAATGAAGAGTATGACTACGATGCAGAAGACTATGATAGCGACGATTATGCCAGTGATGACTATTCTACTGATGAATATGATGAGTACGGCGGTGAGACTGGAGGCATGCTCTCCGGCATGTCGGGGTTAAACCCAAAAACAATGGCTGCAAAATATGAGGCCATGCAAATGGCAAAACAGCAAGCCAAGACAGAGCCGACCAATAGTGACGGGCTATCAATGTCTTCTACTGGCTTGATTGGTAACATACTGACGATGTTCAGCCGCACTCCTGAGCAAATCGCTGCATCCAACGCCTATCAATATCAGCACTTGACGTTCAATAGTGTCAGTCAGTACAACCCCAAACAGCGGCAATTACAAAGCGTCTATAGCTACGACTATGCCACGCCAACGATCAGCTCATCCATACAGATACCAGTGGCATTTGATTTTAACAACAGCAGTGTCACGGTCGACCCATCGGCAATCATGCCAATCGTTGCGCTCGTCAATCCTGAGAACACCCCATTACCCTCGCAAATGGCCTCACATACGGTCAGCTTTGGATTGCCTGAAAGTATCATGGCGCAGTTGCCACCAGCAGTGCTTTATGATGCGGTGCTCAATGCCATACAGAGCAGCATGGCAGAATTGGCACCTGAGCATTTTAGCGCCGTAGATATCAGTGGTGATGCGTTTGCTAAAGAAGTTGGTGCGACTCGAGCAGTAAAAGTTTATTTTGGCAGTCAGCAAAGTGGTGAAATGATTGGTAAGACTCTGAAATATGTGACGAAATCGTTGCAAGAGTATGTGGATGCCAACCCAGATAAATATCCTGATGGAGCCATCCTAAAAGCCGCGCTTGCTAAAGTTCAGCTATACAACAAAGGCTATCAAAGTGCGGATGTGGGTTCGCTATTGCAGCTTATCGAAGCCATTGGTCCTATCTCTTTTAATCAGATTAATTACTATTATTTAGATAACTCAGATCGCCTGCTTGCCAAGCAGCAGCGCGTCAATATCGGTGGTGATTTGCTGGGCTCTACGACGACTATGCTCAACCAAGTACGTTATGATAAATCTAGCTTTAAAAGACATGCCCTAACGCCATTGCTGGCAGAATCGTTTGGCTCAAATGCGGTAGCGCCTATCGATGGTAATGCATGGATAGCAGCGCAGCGCCAGAAAAAAGACAGACTACAAACGGCACGCTATGCGCGCTACGATTATGAGGATGGCAGCTTAGAGACTGATTATAGTAGTGACGAATATGACAATCGTTATGGTGCAGAATCAATCGATGAGAGCCGTATCGGCGATGCTAAAGATGATAATGAAAAATAGAGACTACGTCGCATTTAAGCATATGTCTATTAAGGATAAAAAATGAAAACAGCACATCAAACGCTTACACTATGTCTGTCATCTATGATGAAAAGTCACTTATTATTGACCAGTACATTGCTGTCAGGAGCATTACTCTTAACGGGTTGCCAATCTGCCAATTTGAACCAGTCAAATGCATTGACCGTTAAGCAATCACCTAGTACGGCTAAAAAGACGTTAGCGACTGCATTACAAAAACAGCGCCGCCAATCGTTCAGCTACCATAGTAATATCGAGATCAGTAACCATCAGCAGCGTACGGCGACATCTGGCACACAAATAGTGGCATCAGATTATGTGGATGCACATTGCGAAGAGACGCATGACCAAGCCTATGCGGCATTGATCATGCAGGCAAAAAAACAAAACAAAGATATTTCAGCTGCGGATTACGATGACAAGCGTGATGCTATCAAACAGTCTTATTTTGAGTGCGTCAATGCTTACCATGCATGGGATGATCATCAGTACGATAGTGATGTTAAGGTTGCGCCAGATTATCAGGCACTATTTGACAACTATGAAGACAAACCAAAGCCGCTAGATATAAAAAAAGCGCAACTGCTAGATGAGTACTTGCTAAAACCGTTATCTATCAATGCTCAAGGCATCTATCAGCCGATGGCAGGCAAGGCGACGATGCTCGCCAGCGCTCAGTATCAAGCGCGCAATCATCATAGTAGTATCAATCAGCCTGTCTACATCGACATGAAAAATGGTGATATATACCTATGGGCAGATAACTTTGCGATGTTCAATTCTGAGCTATTAGACGATAAGCTCGGTACAAAATGGCAAAACAAATGGCTCAAAATAGCGATTGATGATGGAACGCTCCCTAAAGGATTCGGTAGTGAGGTGATAAAAAGCCATTTTGCTGCATTGGATCTGACTTATGAGGCGGCGCCTGTTAGCCAGTTCAACTATGTCGCGCCTAATACGCTTGCATCGCTATCTCCCAAGTTGCCTGCGCATCAGCTATCAGCAATGATCTCAACTGACCAAGTGATTCGCCGACTGCAAAGTTTTGATAGCTATCAAGACGATTATCAAAATTATCTGCAAATCTTCTACAAGCGCATTAGCCAAAAATACCCAGAGCTGGTAAAAGAAGCCGAGCCTATGACAGCCTTTGAGACGATTCAAAGCTCAAAGGAACTCACTAGTAAAGCGATGGCACAAATAATACTGGCTATGATAAATGCTCAAATAAATGATGAAGACAAGACAGAATCTGAAGTCGCTGCAAACACCACAGTAGAAGAGCTATATGGATTTGACAAACGTGGTCAGCTCAAATGGCAGCATCTGCACCGCCAACTAGATAACACTGGCAAAACTGCGTCAGATAAAAGTATGACAATAGATGTCTTGCAGCAGTATTCTGCTATTAATGGCAAAGATAAGGCATTTCCGAATCTGCCAAATAATGTTCAATCACCGAACGCCAGCAATAGCATTGATATGCGAGAATACGGCCCTGAGCTGTTGCAATATTATCGCGATGGTAATGGAACAGCAGTGGGTAAGATGATCTTTACTATATTGCCAATGGCGAAAGCTCGCTTTGATGCGATTGAGTAATTAACAGTTGGGTAATTAATAGCTAGGCTCACTGAGTTTTGAGTAGAATAATTTTATATTAAAAAAGCGCACCGTTTATACGATGCGCTTTTTCTATACAAGTCACTATTTTTCTGTGCAAATCACTATAAATTCATAAGTGGTTATGGGCACCAATCAGATGGCTAGTGACAGACGGTTAGTGACAAGTTACATACCTTGATGATGTGGTTTGCCATGGCCTTTACGATCTTTTGAGTGCTTACGACCTTTTTCTTGTCTTTCTGATTTGAGCTGTTCCATTTTTGCACGCTGCTCAGCGGTTAATACCTGAGAGATGGCATGCTGCGTTTGGACGCGCTCAATAAAGCGCTGTTTTGCTTTTGCCGCTTGCTGATCGGCTAAACGGTTTACCGCCGCGTTGTTCAACGTACTTGCATTGGTCAGTGCTTGTATTTGTTGTTCCATTTGTGCGCGTTCAGCTTGGTTTTTTGCACGGTCAGCAGTACGATCGCCATGTTTTTCTTGCATGATGGCTTTGATTTGCGCTTGCTGCGTCGCTGTTAGATCCAGTTTTGACATTGGGCCTCTCATGGCGCCGTCTTTATGGTTCTTTTGCATTTGATTCATTGGCGCGGTGTCAGAGGCTGCATTGACACTAGAGCATGCTGTCACAGTAAATACGCTAGAAGCTGCTAATACTGAGCCCAATAATAATTTTTTCATGATGACATCCTTTAATTACAGTGAGTTTGGTTAAATAAATACTAAAGTCTTATCTTGCAAGCATCGCGTTTTAAGCGCTATTAATCGTTGTGATTAGTCGTCTTAAAAGTGCAGGTCTTGCGGTTGATAGAAGCTATCTTACGGTAGTTAAAGGTTACGAACATTTATGAAGTATTAAGAAAGGTAACGTTTATAGCGAATTGATACGCGCTTGCCTGATAATATGGGCAAGTAAACAAATGAAAGCCAATTAAAATCATGGAAAGGAGGTGAGTGTGCCAAATATATTGATAGGCGATGATGATGAAGAGTTGACTCAGTTACTACAAGAGTATTTGCACAACCATGGTATTCATTGCGACTGTGTCCATGATGGTGCAGCGGTTATACAACGATTAAAAGCGGTGGCGCATGATGATTCTGCTTATGATTTGCTCGTCCTCGATATCATGATGCCAAAAATAGATGGGCTAAGTGTGCTGCGGCAACTGCCAAATATCAGTGATATCCCTGTGATTATGCTGACGGCAAAGAGTGAGGAGATTGATCGTATTATTGGTTTGGAGCTGGGCGCTGACGATTATATCACCAAGCCCTGTAACCCCCGCGAGCTACTGGCGCGTATCAATGCCGTGATTAAGCGTACCAACACGACCACGTCTGAGCATACGCCGCTACCAGAGAGTCGCTTGCATCTTGATCAAAACCAGCGTGTTTGTGAAATAGATGGTGTAGCACTACAAGTGACGGGAACAGAGTTTGACTTACTCGTGGCGCTGCTCAAGCAAAAAGGGGAAGTGGTCAGCAAAGCATGGCTGTCAGAGAATGTCTTGCAGCGTGAGTTGCAGCCTTTTGATCGTAGCCTTGATGTGCACGTGTCTCGCCTGCGCAAAAAACTTCAGCCTTTTCATGACGAACCAATAAAAGCGGTACGTGGTAAAGGCTATCAACTGGTGCTCTAATCATGAAATCGTCGATGCAAAATTCCAGTAGTTCCATCAAAGCACCGAAATTCAAAGTGCGAATTACGCTGTTTTGGCGTTTATTCCTAAGTCTATTACTGACGATACTAATTACCTCACTGTTATCCATTATGGTGGAGCGCTGGCTGGCTGAAAAAGAGCTAACGGCTCGTATGGACATACAAATTGAGAGTCTATTAATTCAGCGTCAAGAGATGGTCGATGCGCTGCGAGTGGGTGATTTGATAGCTGTCAGGCAGATGTATCGTCAAGATCGACGCCTCATGAGTCAAATTAGAGTCTACGATGAGCAGGGCGCTATTATATTTCCGCGTTATCGAGATAGAGACGAGCGCACGCAAGGGCGTGGGCAGAGCGGGCAGCAGTCGATGGAACGAGCCATGCAGCAACCACTGCCGCCACTACCTAGAGCTTACGATAATAAACCAAGCAATCTGAATGATGAGATACCCACAAGACAGCCTTCTGTTTTGCACGAAATATTAAAACCAATAATGTCGAGCAGTGCTGCGATAGCGGATATTGATGCGCGTCCTGAGCTGGCAGATATCTCGGTTGAACTGCCTGATGGACAATCAGTCATCATACAGTTGCGCCCGCACCTACGTTTTGCAGATGTGGTGGAGCTACAGCATGGTAATTTCCCTATACGTTTATTATTAATTATTGCCTTTAGTGTATTGGTTTGTGTCTGGCTCAGCCGTACGTTGACTCAGCGTATTGGACGTGTACAGAGTACCGTGCACCGTATGATTGATGGGGATTATCAAGCCAATCCAGCGCTATCAAAAATGGGTGATGATGAGCTAGGGCTACTGGCCAAAGACGTGGCTCATTTGTCAACGAGACTGGCTGATAGTGAGCTGGCGCGTAAGCAGATGCTCAGTGATATCTCGCATGAGCTGCGCTCACCGCTCGCGCGTCTCGATGTTGCAACTGAGCTGACTCGTGATTTTGCACCCAATGCCCATCGTTATTTAGACCGTATTGACAAAGAGTCTGCGCGGATGAATGAGTTAATTGAGCAAATCATCCATATTCAGTCCCTACAAATGCAGCAATATACGATTGATAATTTGGAGAGCGAAGCAGTCAATTTGTCCGAGATTATCAGTGACATCGGGCAGGATGTGTGTTTTGAGTTTCAGCATAAAGAGGTCAGATGGCAGTGGCAACCACCTGAATATTTATTATCAAATGATTTAAAAAGCGCTTGGACAGTACAAGGCAATCAAGAGCAGTTGCACAGTGCACTTGAGAATGTCGTTCGCAACGCTTTTATGCATACGGCAGCGGGCTCAACAGTCAGCGCTGAGATGAAAGCGGTGCAGATAGATAATAAGATGCCTGCGATTCAGATTACCATCACGGATGAGGGCGGCGGCGTCGCTGACGATGACTTAGAGCGCATCTTTCAGCCATTTGTCCGTCTCGACACGGCTCGTCATCGTGACACGGGCGGTTATGGGTTGGGGCTGGCCATTGTTCATGCTGTAGTGATGGCGCATAGGGGATATATCAACGCCCATAATCGACGAGATGGTGTACTAGGATTGGTGGTGCAGATAGTATTACCGATTAAATAGTAAAATTTATCATGAGGAAAAAGTTTAACGTACCAGTAGATACTTTTCATGGATTGATGTTCTATGTTCTATAAACATTAAGACAGCGATATTAAAAGAAACATCAAAAAAAATTATTAGAATATTGATCGTAAATCAATATGGGAATATCTATATTCATTTATTAACATAAATATATTTGTTTATATGAATATAATAGATGAACGGTATCAAATCTCAGATGAACGGCATTGTTACTCTCTATATATTCGGTAATACTAATATATAGAGAGAGTGATACAGAACTTACAAAACAAAACGTCTCATTTATTGAACGTTAACACCAGTAACATTTGACAAGGTTTCATTATTATAGATTCATAACTCGTTTTATTTGGTCATATCGACTCTCTTGCAAGATGGATTTTATCTCTGATTTTTTAAATCTGACAAATCTGTAAGGGAGTACACATCATGAACCGCATCTATAAAGTCATCTGGAATGAAGCCTTAAATTGTTTTACCGCAGTCGGTGAATACGCAAAAGGGCGTGGCAAATCTTCCAAATCTAGTGTTAGCTCTAACGCTACTATCAATACCACATCCAATATATCTGCTATCAAGACATTACGCTTAAGTGCCATGGGGCTTGGGCTATTGGCGGCTGGTTTTGGTATGCAGGCAAGTGCAACAGGTACAGAGAATCACCATGATGGTGACTATAGTCACAGCCATGGTAGTCATGGCGTCCATACCCACACCTCTGGTAACAATAGCCACAATAGTTCTGGTCAGGGTAACCCCAGTAGTTCAATCGCACTAAAATTTGAAGGGGATAATGCTGCGACCATTACACGTACTAATGGCGAGACACTTAATATCTTGGGCGGGGCAACTGGAACGCTAACGAATGGTAACATCGGTGTGTTTGGCATAGGCGATACTTTAACCGTCAAACTCGCTCAAAAAATCGATCTGGGTACTGATGGTAGCCTCAAAATGGGTGATACTTTGGTTGATAATTCAGGTATCAAGATCACGGCTAGCAGTGCAGCTAATAATGTGACGCTTAGTAGTAATGGTCTAAATAATGGCGGCAATCAAATTAAAAATGTCGCAAGTGGTGTGGGTAATGACTCCAATGCAGCAAACATCGGTGATCTGAACAATGCAGTCGCAGCTAACAAAACCAAGTACTATAGTGTCAACTCAACTGCTGTTGGCAATGCCAATAACGATGGCGCAACCGGACAAAATGCGATGGCTATGGGTGGCAATGCCAGTGCTACTGGCGGGCAAGCCATTGCAATTGGTAGTGGTCAAAGCGGTCAACACACCACAGCAAGTGGAGAGCAATCCATCGCAATTGGTGCCAATGTAGTATCGAAAGGACATTCATCTATTGCGCTTGGCGGTGATGATTTAAACAATGCTTCAAAAGCTAATATTGAAGATAACTCTACAAGCGCGGTGCTAAACGGTGGTACCGTTAATACTGTATTCAAGGATTATGCTGGTAAGGATATGGTAGAAGCCAATCAGTTCGATGTGAACACCGAGTCAGGTGGTGCAGCATCGATTGCTATTGGTGTAAAGTCACAGTCTAAAGGTGATTTATCTACCGCTGTTGGCGTACATGCTAACTCAACTGGCACCGCATCCTCTGCCTTTGGTATGGGGTCTTCAGCTACCGAAAAAGGAGCAGTTGCGCTTGGTGCGGGTGCAGAGTCTAATGCTCAAGACGGTGTGGCTTTAGGTTCCAAGTCGCTTGCTAACCGTGCTGCTACTGGTGCACAGGGACAAGTATTTGTTCCAACCTCGGCGAATGGATCAATGATTGAATCTACTAGGAGTGTAACGCTCGGTGCTGTATCGGTTGGTACAGGAGAGGATGGTGGAAACCGTCAGATCGTCAATGTTGCAGCAGGTAGTCAAGACAGTGATGCAGTGAACGTGTCTCAGTTAAAAGCGTTAGATACTGTCGTTGCTGGCATTGATTTCCCTATCCGCTCTAGCAATACACAGCCATACACTACGTCAGTAACAGGCACTAATGCGCTTGCCGTTGGCTCTAATGCCAATGCAAACGGTAATCGCTCAACCGTGGTTGGAGAAAACGCGTTTGGGAACTCAAACGCGACCGTCATTGGCGAAGGTGCACGATCTTCATTCAACGGATTTGCTGGTGGTCAAGATGCAAAAGCAGGTGTTAATTCAGTTGCGATAGGGCAACGAGCCACAAACGGAACCAGCGCAAGTCGTGCGGTTGCTATCGGCTACGAAGCTAAAGCAACTGCCAATGACACCGTTGCACTTGGTCTTGATGCGCAAGCGCAGGCTGTAGGCGGCGTTGCAGTAGGTCAAGGCTCTAGAGCAAATGCTCTAAATAGCGTGGCTTTAGGTCAAAACTCTATTGCTGCGGTACAAAGTGGCGCTTCATTCTTAACCAACATTGCTGCTGATGCCAATAATGGCACAGTCTCGGTAGGAGCTGTTGGAAGCGAACGTCGTATCGTTAACGTTGCAGGTGGCTCAGCAGATACTGATGCAGTAAACGTATCTCAGTTAAAAGTGGTCACAGAAACAGCTAATAGAGGCTGGGATATCAGTGCACAAGGTGACAGTGCTACCGCAAGTACGGTAGAACCTGGTGACTCAGTTGACTTCAATAGTAAAAACAGCAACATTATTGTCTCCAAAACAGCAAACAGTAATGATGTCTCATTTGAACTCAACAACGATCTCGATCTAGGAAATAACGGTAGCGTCAGCACAGGTAATATCTTTGGTGGTACTCAGGTTAATCGCTTGGGCATGGTCACAGGCGGTCTAGGATTAGGTGGTGTTACTACAGTCAGTGGTGCTGGTGTGACGGTAACGGGTACAAACCCATTATCTAATGCGACGTTGACTAGTGACGGTCTAAGTATGATCAATGGTCCGAGCATTACTAAGTCCAATGGCATCAATGCTGGTAATAAAAAAGTGGTGAACGTCGCAAATGGTGTCTCAGCAAAAGATGCCGTCAATGTCAGTCAGCTTAATAGCGCATCTGCCGCTGCTAGAACCAAAGTAGTCAAAGGCACCAATGTCGCCAGCGTGGACTTTTCAACTGACAGTATTACAGGGCAAGATGTGTATACCGTCAATGCTAATGGTTCTAAAACCTCAGCAGGTTCTACAGCTATAGACGTAAGTGCTACGACGGATGCCAGTAATTTGACTGATTACACAGTTGACTTAAGCCAAGGCACTAAAGACAGTCTAATCAAAGCAGATAATTCAGTGCAGTATGATAACTTAGCCAAAACTAGTGTAACACTAGGTAGCATGGGTTCAACTACCCCCGTTACACTGACTAACGTCGCTGCAGGCGAAATAAGCGAAGGTAGCTCCGATGCAGTGAATGGAAGCCAGCTATTTGAAACTAATACTAAGGTCGATAAAGGCTTTGCTCTGAAAGCTGCTGATGGTAATACCGTACAAAAGTCATTGGGTCAAGCGGTAGAAGTCGTCGGCTCTAATGACAATATCGACACAAGAGTGAGAAATGGCAAAATCGAAGTCAAGCTTAATAACGACCTCGATCTAGGTAGTAATGGTAGCGTCAGCACAGGTAATATCTTTGGCGGAACTCAGGTTAGTCGCTTGGGCATGGTCACAGGTGGCCTAGCAATGGGTGGTGTGACAACCGTTAGTGGCATTGGTGTGACGGTAACGGGTACAAACCCATTATCTAATGCAACATTGACCAGTGATGGTCTAAGCATGATCAATGGTCCAAGTATTACTAAATCTAATGGTATCAATGCTGGTAATAAAAAGATTGTTAACGTCGCAGATGGTGTCTCAGCAAAAGATGCCGTCAATGTCAGTCAGCTTAATAGCACATCTGCCGCTGCTAAAACAGAAGTCGCCGCAGGTACTAACGTGGCTGATGTTGTGAAGTCTACAGGTCAGAACGGTCAAGACGTCTACACCGTCAATGCAGATGGCGTTACTGCTTCAGCAGGCTCTGACGCCGTTACGGTCACAGCAGGTGACAAAGATGAGTTGACCAACATGACTGACTATACCGTTGACTTAAGTGCTGACAGCAAAGCCAGCTTGGTAAAAGCTGATAGCGCTATGCAAAGTGTCATCACTCAAATAGACGGCAATGAAGTTAAAACATTGGATAAAACGAACAATACGGCTAACTTCCTTAGTGGTAAGAACATTGTTCTCAGCGATGAGAATGGTGATATTAAAGTAGCGACAGTAGAAGATGTCACCTTTACTAGTGTGACCACAGGAGATACCTTACTCAGTACAGGTGGTGTGAGCTTCTTAGGTGGCAGCACCGTCAGACTCAGCAGCATGGGTCTTAATAACGGCGGCAATCGAATCACTGAGGTGGCTGATGGTAGTGAACTAGATGACGCCGTCAATGTCAGACAGCTTAATGGTGTGACAGAAACCGCTAACAAAGGCTGGAATATCAGTGCACAAGGTAACAGTGCTACTGCAAGCAATGTAGGACCAGGTGAAGCGGTTGACTTCAATAGTAAAAATAACAACATTAGTGTGTCCAAAACAGCAAACAGCAATGACGTCTCATTCGAGCTTAACAACAACCTAGATCTAGGCGATAACGGTAGCGTAGAAATGGGCTCAAGTTCTCCTTTTGGACTAGGTAGCACAACGACACTTGATCGCTCTGGTCTAACAACAGGTAACTCATACTTTAGTACGACTGTAGATGGCTTAGGCGTTAAAACAGGTAATGGGTTGATTAATACAACCGTTAGCAGCGTGGGTGTAGCAGTCTCAAGCCCTCTCTCTACGACCCTCATATCTAGTAATGGACTTAATATTATCGGTGGTCCAAGCGTGACCAAATCGGGTGGTATCAATGCCGGTAATAAAAAAGTTATTAACGTTGACGATGGCGTACAGGCTAAAGACGCCGTCAATGTCAGTCAGCTTAATAGTGCATCTGCCGCTGCTAAAACAGAAGTTGCCGCAGGTACTAACGTGGCTGGTGTTGTGAAATCTACAGGTAGTAACGGTCAAGACGTCTATACAGTCAATGCCGATGGCGTTACTGCTTCAGCAGGCTCTTCCGCCGTGACTATCACAGCGGGTGCCAAAGACGCGACCAACATAACCGACTACCAAGTGGACTTAAGCGAGTCTAGCAAAAACAGCTTGGTAAACGCTGACAATGCGCTACAGACGGTGGTCACTCAGATAGACGGCAATGAGGTTAAAACACTGAATAAAACGAACAACACCGCTAACTTCCTCACAGGAGATAACATTGTTCTTAGTGCTGAAGATGGTGGTATTAAAGTGGCGACAGCAGAAGATGTCACCTTTACTAGTGTTACCACAGGGGATACCTTGTTGAACACAGGTGGTGTCAGCTTCCTTGGCGGTAGCACCGTCAGACTCAGCAGCATGGGTCTTAATAACGGTGGCAATCAAATCACTAACGTCGCAAGCGGTGTGGGTAATGACTTCAATGCAGCAAATATAGGAGATGTGAATCGTGCTTCTGCCGCTGCTAAAACAGAAGTTGCCGCAGGTACTAACGTGGCTGATGTTGTGAAGTCTACAGGTCAGAACGGTCAAGACGTCTACACCGTCAATGCAGATGGCGTTACTGCTTCAGCAGGCTCTTCCGCCGTGACTATCACAGCTAGTGAAAAAGACGAGCTAACCAACATAACTGACTATGCCGTTGACTTAAGTGCCGACAGTAAAGCGAGTCTAGTAAAAGCTGATAGCGCTATGCAAAGTGTCATCACTCAAATAGACGGCAATGAGGTTAAAACACTGAATAAAACGAACAATACGGCTAACTTCCTCACAGGAGACAACATCGTTCTTAGTGCTGAAGATGGTGGTATTAAAGTTTCGACGGCAGAAAATGTCACCTTTACTAGTGTTACCACAGGGGAGACCTTGTTGAACACAGGTGGTGTCAGCTTCCTTGGCGGTAGCACGGTTAGACTGAGCAGCATGGGTCTTGATAACGGCGGCAATCAAATCACTAACGTCGCAAGCGGTGTGGGTAATGACTTCAATGCAGCAAATATAGGAGATGTGAATCGTGCTTCTGCCGCTGCTAAAACAGAAGTTGCCGCAGGTACTAACGTGGCTAATGTTGCGAAATCTACAGGTAGTAACGGTCAAGACGTCTACACCGTCAATGCAGATGGCGTTACCGCTTCAGCAGGCTCTTCCGCTGTCACAGTCACAGCTAGTGAAAAAGACGAGTCGACCAACATAACTGACTATGCCGTTGACCTAAGTGCCGACAGCAAAGCCAGCTTAGTAAAAGCTGATAGTGCCATGCAAAGTGTCATCACTCAAATCGATGGTGAAGATGTCAAGACACTGACCAAAGATAACAACACTGCTAACTTCCTCATAGGAGATAACATTGTTCTTAGTGCTGAAGAGGGTGGTATTAAAGTTTCGACAGCAGAAAATGTCACCTTTACTAGTGTAACCACAGGGGATACCTTGTTGAACACAGGTGGTGTCAGCTTCCTTGGCGGTAGCACGGTTAGACTGAGCAGTATGGGTCTTGATAACGGCGGCAATAGAATCACGGAGATTGCTGATGGTGAAGACGATACAGATGCCGTTAATGTTAGACAATTGAATGCAACCAACAGTACAGTCGACTTGGGATTGGACTTTACCGGAGACGATACCGCAGTTGTCGTCAATCGTAAGTTAGGTCAAACCTTAACGATCCAAGGAGGCGCGACAGAGCTGACTGAGAATAACATCGGGGTGGTCGCTGATGAAGAAGGCAATCTAAATGTTAGACTGGCTGAAGATGTAATACTTGGTAAAAATGGTAGCGTGAGAATGGAAAGCATGGTGCTTAACAATGCAGGCATCACCATCACTGATGGTCCTAATCAGACCATTACCCTAAGTAACGAAGGTCTTGATAATGGTAACAACAGAATTATCAAGGTTGGTGAAGGTATTGCGCCAACTGATGCTGTCAACTTTGCACAGCTCACAACGACCAATAACGAAATTGCCAAAGGCATTAACATTGGTGATGGCAATAGTGATAACGATCAGCAGTTTGCACTAGGCGATACGATCAATATCACAGGCGACGACAACCTAACGACTACAGCGTCTGCCACGGGTGTCCAAGTGACGCTCAACAATCAGTTGGACTTGGGCGACGAAGGTCGTATGCAAATAGGCAATAGCATCATGAATAGCACAGGTTTTACCTTTGTTGATAATGGCATGGGTAGAACCGTCAGACTAAGCAGCACTGGCCTTGACAACGGCGGCAACCCTATCCGCAACGTTGGCAGAGGCGAGCTAAATTCTGATGCGGTAAACGTCGGGCAACTAAGAGAAGTGACCATTGCCTTGGATCGAGGTTGGGATATTACTGCTCAAGGTGATGTTGCTACTCAGGTAAGACAAGGAGATGCAATCGATCTAAATAGCAGAGACGGTAATATCAAAGTATCTAGAACCTTAGTCAATAATGGGGCTGCTCTTGATGCTAATACAGGCCTAGCTGCTGTACCTGCTGGCGCTAATGATATTAGCTTTGATCTAAATCCAGACATCAGCGTAGTTAGCGTAACCGCTGGCGATACGACCATCAATGATAATGGACTCACGATTGCAGGTGGTCCTAGTATCACAAAAAGTGGTATTGATGCAGCTGATAACAAGGTTACCAATGTTCAAAACGGCGAAGTGACTGCAGAAAGCCAAGATGCTATCAACGGTAGTCAGCTCTATGCACAAGGCGCTGGTATCAGTAGCATCATCGGTGGCAACACGGTTTATAATCCTGACGATGGTACTTTTACCAACAGCAATATCGGCGGAACCGGTCAAAGTAATATCGATGGTGCGATTGCTTCTATTAGACAAGGCACGATAGAAATCAATGAAAACGTACAGGTCAATACAACCAATATCACCAATAACACAACCGATATTGCGGCCAACACCACAAACATTGCTACCAATACTAGCAATATCATGACCAATACCACCAATATTACAACCAACACTACCAACATCAAGACCAACACGGATAGGCTCGATGCTGGCCTCAACTTTGGTGCCGATAGTGGCGCTACCATCAACAAGCCAGTTGGAGATGAGAGTGTCCTAAGCTTCACAGGTGGTAATAACATCATCACCACCGCAGAGGGTAGTAGCATCAAGTTTGATTTGAATGGTAATATCAGCGTTGATAGTGTGACGGCTGGCAATACGGTTATCAATAGTAGTGGCATCACCATGCAAGATGGACCAAGTATGACCGCTCAAGGTTTATATGCAGGCAATCAGCGCTTAACTGGTGTTGCTGATGGCATAGAGCCGAAAGATGCTGTCAACTACAGTCAGCTTAGTGCACTTGATAGTCGACTCAATAACAACATGAACGACCTTGGCTACAGAATCGATGAAGTAGAAGACGATGCCAATGCAGGTATCTCAGCTGCGATGGCAATGTCTGCACTACCTCAGGCCTTTATTTCAGGCAAGTCACTTATCGGTGGTGGTGTGAGTACATACAATGGAGAAAGTGCAGTAGCTATCGGTTTCTCAAAACTTTCTAACGACGGTCGCTGGGTTATCAAAGTAAACGGTACGGCAGATACTCAAGGCAACGTCGGTGGCGCGATTGGTGCAGGGTTCCATTTTGACTAAAAAAGCTACTCAACGGTAACTGTCAGTAAGATATAAAAAGCAAGGCATTAGATGTCTTGCTTTTTTATGGGTGAAGAGTAAATATTTAATGTAATAACGATATTAATCGTATAAATCTTGACTATCATATAATCATTTCTTTAATCAATTTGCCAGTTTTAAGAAGGTAAGCATATTAAAAATATAGAGAGTAAGGATTGTTAGATTATTCGTTTTTAATTATTCAAAAACTCATTAAAAAACCCATATACAGGTTTGTTTTTAATGAGTATTCTAATAAGTATTATGATACCCAATCCTTTTACTCGTCCTATTACAGCTTGGATCACCATTGTGGTTATTGTCCTGCATGGTGTCACTGTATGGGCGATGATGTCCCTAGATAGCCCGCCACCTATCGAGCCGAAAAATAGGCCAAAAGCCATTCAATTGGAATTGGTAACGTTAGCCGAACCGGCTAAAAATTTACCTAACACAAAATCCCAGAGCAAGCCTATATCCCCTGAACCTTTACCTTCTAAAAAGTTACCAGCTGAACCAATAGAAAAAGTTGAACCCGCCAAACCATTGCCAAAGATAGAGGTTTCTACAGACTTAAAGACAGAGTCAATTGAGCCAATCACAACCAAAGTAGAAGAAAAACAAGCGACTACCGTAAAAAGTACGGAGTTGTCCAAAGAAAAATCTGACACAGCAATGCAGCCTACCAATCTGTCATCGGTACAAAAACTGACCATAATAGAATCCAGAAAAGTGGTGAGCGTCTCTAATCAAACAGGCAGTACAAAAGATAAAGAAGAGGATGATCTGTCTGACATGATACGTAGCGTGACAGAGCAGTTTAATCGTGATCAAGCTGCGCAAAAACGTTCAGCTGCCAAACAAGCCAATCAAAAGCGCGCCGAGCAAGAAAAATGGCAAGCTGATTATGAGGCATTCAGCCATATGCTAGTGATGGCTGCTGATCAAGCTGAAGAGCAAGAAAACAACCAAGATATGGTAGAAGATAAGGTTAAGGAAGACTCAGTCTTTGTTGCAGAGTATGGCAGCTGGAGTGAAGGAAAAGAGCCTAATACCAGTATTCCATCGTTGATATGGCGTAATATTGATCGTCAATTGGGCGATGTTTTTATTGTCATGTTGGAGCTGCACGTTGATACAGATGGTCATATCATTGAGGTGCAAGTGCTTGAGTCGTCAGGCAGTCCTGTTATTGACGCTGTTGCCACCACCCAAGTGAGAGCGGGGCAACTAAATCCTATATCAAACCATGATAAGGTAGTTGATGCTATTGTACCGATGTCACTAGTTTACGAAAGACCTTAATGCCAGCTGTTCATAAGATAACAAAAAATCAAGACTCAATCTCTCGCAATAATTAACGCGCTATTAAATTTAAAAGGCGCGCTCAAAAAACCACCATAGCGCCACTAAAATACCAATCAAAGACCCTATATAAAATATACCCCATTTATAGAATTGCGTGTGCCGCAGCAACAATGCTATGGGAAATACCACAGCGATAAATACCAGCTGCCCCAATTCTATACCAATATTAAAGCTCAATAATGCCAGTACACGTGCACTTGTGGCGAGTGGTAAATCTACCAACACATTGGCAAAGCCAAAGCCATGAATGAGACCAAAAAAGAAAGCCAAATAGACAGCGCGTACTCGCAGCATCGGCACCAAATTATTGAGTGCAGCAAACGCAATAGACAATGCGATGACAGATTCAATAAAGCGGGCAGGGATACTGACGATCTGTAGCGCTGCCAAACTCAATGTGATGGAATGCGCGAGTGTAAATGATGTCGCAATCCAAAACACTTCAAGTAGCGCCGCTTTTGGATTGGCAACGGCAACTAACTGCTTTTGCTTGCGAATGTATACCGCAGGAATGAGCAATACAAATAAAAACAGCAAGTGATCGAGGCCAATGAGCAGATGATGTATACCACTTTTTAGGAAGTTTGTCGCTGTCGCCATCCAGCCAGAATCAGCCTCTGAACCTAACGGGCTTTGTCCGACCGTTAAGACTTGTAGGGGTGCGTCAGAATCTGCTTGCGTCAATATTAGGCGATGATTGGCATCAATACCTGCTAATATCTGATAATCAAGATTATCGATTGGCTGCTCACAGCTTATTGCAAAATTGGTATATAAATAGTTAAAACCCCCACGTGAATTGATTGCGAGTGGTGAGAAATTTGCTGTTTGACACGTTTGTGCCGCGTTTTCTAGCTTTACTTTGGCAGTTATGAGCTGTTCTATAAGCGGCGTCTGTGATTTCACTTCTGCCCAGCTGACCTGACTGTCTTTGTTTGGATCTATATCGATGAGCAATGCCAGATCGCGCAGTGATAACTCGTATGTAGCATCGTACATAATGTTTGTGGCACTATCAGCGTCATCAATAGTAAGGTTCAAATAAGCGGTACTGGACTCATGCGCTTGACTAAAAGTACAGGCGAGCATGAGCATTAGTAAAGTGAAGTAACGATAAGTGTGACTCCAAACAAGTCTGCAAAGCGCGCTCATATAGTGTCATCCTTATTCGTGACTTGCATACCTAGATGCTTATTTTCAGTAATTGAGGTGCTTCTTGTCTGCGTATTTGAGTCTGACGTCAGTACAGCTTGGCAATTCATACAATCACTTATTTTACCCATGCGTAAATCGCGCTCTAGCGCTGGATATTCAAACTGCGTATCGGTTATAAACTGGCGTATTAAGTCGATATCTTTTTGGCTGTTTGCCCTCAGTGCTGCGGTGGCATACAGCTCGATATCCGCTGTTTCACGTTGCTGTTGCCAGTTCTCTTGGGCCAGTTTAAGCGCTGATTCCACTTGATTGGCAAGCAGAGCATAGGTTGCTTGTTCTCGCATATGAGCGTTTTCTTGACGTATTTGCCATACCTCAATGCGCTCTTTCATCAGTGCTAAATTTTGCTTAGCTTTGGGGTCATTCAGCTTCATTTGTGCAGTAATGAGGCGCAATAGTAATGCATCTTTATCGGTATGCTCTTGTAGCAAGTCGCGAACTTGTGTGTATTCACCGATACTCAGTAGCCAGTCGGCTCGAGCCATAAGTGCTGGTACGGTCTGATCGTCCATGACGTCAAATACTTGCTTGGCGAGCGTGGCATCTTGACTACGCAATGCAGCATCTGCTTGAATCAGATAGATCCAGCGTGCTGTCGATGCGTCTAGACCAGGAGCGATAGCGGCCAGTCCACTAAGTGTTTGTTTTGCTGCATCAAGCTCACCTGTCATGCTTTGTATTTGAACTTCGCAGGCCAACTCATAAACGCGCAGAGCAGGGTCATCGAGCTTTTGGCAGTAGCTCATGGCATCACTAAATTGACCTTGGACGAGCAATAAAGAAGATAGAGTCAATAACGCATCTGGATGCGCAGCATCTTGACCCAAGATTTGCTTCAATATTTCTTCTGCTTTGGCAAATTTATGATCCGATTGAAATGCTCGCGCTTGTAGCATTAGGGTATCTATACTTTGATCTGTGGTCTGATCTAATTGTGCGCGTGCTTGTCCTAACGCTCGCGGATCGCCTTGTAGATAGGCGCGTTCTAATAGCTCACTGGTTTGATCAAGGTTGTTTGACCCTGTATCCGATACAAAGTCAGCAGTGCTCAGGTAGCGCGGTGGCGGGGAGTTATCAGGTAAAGTCGCAAGAATTTGTTGATCGTTTGTGGGGATAAAAGGGGCCGCATGAATAAGCTGGATACTGATGAGTAAAAGAAAGAATAATTCGGCAAGCGTTTTAATCCAATGCATAAAGCGCACCTCAGATCAGTAGATAAAGAAACACCCAATCAGTGGACTGATCAGGTGCTGGAACTGTCTCATATTATAGTGAAGCGTTGGGGTCTTTTATTGCAACAGGCTCTGCCAAATTGGCTTCAGGAAGTACAATTCGATCGATATCCTGAGGCTCATTGGTGTCTAGATTATTGCTGGCGTCAATCACATCAGACGTTCTTTTGACAGCAAGTTCAGCTTTTGCTTGGTCTACTGCAACATCACTTTTACCTATATTTGACGAACTATCGTTATCATTGAAGCAACCAGAAAGTGCAGCTGATCCAGTGATCAATACGGCTAACATTATATAGCGCATAGTATTTCTCCTTGGTTGAGTTTCAGCTTATTGACTAGTAGCACCTGGATTAGGCGTTTTCAAATAAGGAAAGACCGAGTCAAATTCAGTAGCAGGTTTGAGCGTACCGTCAGTTAACAAAGCTTTACCAGCTTTAGCATCACTAGGGGCACATGGAATAACCTTAGCATCTAAACCAGAATGACAGAGCGCACCCATCGATACTCTCAATGCAATATCAGTGACGTCATCGCCAGGGCGTCGACCGTTCGGAAATCCTGCGGTATCTGCACCAGCGTTCGGGCGACCGTCAGTTTGGATGCCAGAGATGATACTGATCAGACCCAAGTCATTTTGCATGGCAGCAGGTACTGCCGCAATATCAGTATTCAAGCGCAGCATATCGGCAGGTACTTGATTTGCATTAGTAGGTTTGTTGACAGTAGGAACCCCTGTCAAAAATGCGGTCACTAAATCTTGACGTGGGAAGTTCGTTGGTGCAGGTGCCGTTGGATATAACGTCTGAATCAACGCTGGAAGCGTTGGATAGAAAACATAATTTTTAAAGTTTGCCACATCATCTTTTGGCTCTGAAGCATTAAATTTGTCTTTATCTTTGAGACCAATCACTACTTCGTTGACCAGTGGCATACCCAGTCTTGAAACCTGTGTCCATGCACCGCCTTTTTTGGCAGTGGTACTGATACCAGAAGCAGGCGAAGGGTTCACTAAGGTTGCCTGACGGACACTGGCTGTGGTCCAAGCACCAATCACAGGATCTTTACTAGTACTATTGACGAGGCAAGATTTTGGCACTTCCATCGCAATTGAGGTGACGTTTTTGTCTGCTAGTATGTTGGTTCCGGAAGTACGCGTGTCTAACGGGTTTAGATTCACTAAGTCAAATACTCGGCCCAAATCAATGGCAAAACCTTCAGCACGTTGACCGACAAATACTCGACCTTTACCACAGCTACCTAGATTTAGAGGCTGAATAAAACTGCGCGCGTATGTAGGGTAGTCTATCTCTTTAAAAGACTTAGTACCGATATAGTCGAATGGCTTATTGAAGTTTCCTAAAGGAGTGCGCGCGCCGCTACGGCGATCGCCTTTGACCATCGTGACATTATAGCTTTCACTCGTTTGCACATTTGCGGCTTGTGAGGCATCGCCAGCGTTAGATAAAGGAATGGCCACATTTGGCGTTGATGGATTGCCGTCTGAGTCAATTTCAATACTGTTTAGGTTTTGAGTGAAATCAAACTGGAACGTGATGTCTTCAACCGCATCGCCGTTGTTGTCAATATGAATCTCATAGAGTGCATCTGGATCTAAGGCGAAGTAGTTGGGCCCACCATAAGCATCTTGTAGCGGCAAATAGTTGGCAATAATCGTGACGTAATCTCCCCGATTAGCCTCATAGCTATTGAACATATAAAAGTCAGACGCATCGACTTTTGGGGTTTTGGTGATAGAAGGAGCTTCACGGTGACTTGATGCAACGGCGCTTGCGCTTACGCACAGTGCCATTGCTGCTATTAGAGCCTTGGTAGCATGTTTCATACGGATCCTTGTAAAGAAACTTTGAGTGATAGGGCGGTTGAGAGTCGATCTCACTTGCAATTACCAGTTAACGAAATAATATCCTTATTAAGTCGTTTTTAAATATACACTCTTTTGCTGTATTGTGTCTATCAATTTATTGGTCTAAATATATTGATATTTATCAATAATTTGGTGCATCAGGCTGCATCATAGGATCGGCATCTATAAAGGCTTTTAGCGTGCGACAATGCGTATCAATAGCAACAATATTAGGATAAGGAGTCAGGTCCACTTCAAAGCGCCGTGCAGAAGAAACCTGTGGGATTAAATAGCAGTCTGCAAAAGTGGGCCTGTCACCATAGCAGAACTGCCCACGGTTTTTATCTGCTGCCAATCGTGTCTCTAACGCTGCAAACCCTTCAGTAATCCAACGATTGCACCATGCAATGACTGCTTCTTTATCTACTGACAACTCATTACGTAAGTACTGTAAAATACGGCGGTTATTAATCGGATGGATATCGCAGCCAATCATCGCACTTAGCGCACGCACATGCATGCGACCAGCGGCATCTTGGGGCAATAAAGCGTGCTCAGGGTAGGTCTCTTCTAACCACTCCAAGATAGCTGGACTTTGGTATAATAATAAATCGTCCACTTGTAGGACCGGCACCAGTCCTTGCGGATTAATCGCTTTAAATGCGTCCTTTAACTGCTCATCTTGTGCCAGATTGATCGCGATGTCATCATAATCTAAGCCTTTTAAATTCAAAGCAATACGGGTACGGTGAGAAGTACCACTGCGAAAATAGCCGTAAAGTGTCATCATTATTTATGTCCTTATTGTGATAGGTTATTTGTATCAAGCTTATGTGAGATAAAGTAAGTATTATTGAGCCATGTCGCTATTAATTTGACCTGTATCTCACCACCAGTTCATTGAGCAATTCTCATTGAGCAATTCAGTATCAAGAAACAACAATTAAGTACACTAGAGACGAGCCATCATGCCAGCAGATAAAAATTTTTTAGATAAATCCGTCACGAGTAAAAATCAGAGTGGCATCCAGTCACTTGAGATTGGATTGTCGATACTAGATGTGCTTATCGATCGCAATGAGCCTATGATGCTAAAGGATATCGCTGAAACCATGCAAATGCATCCAGCAAAATCTCATCGTTACTTGGTCAGCCTCATTCGCAAAAATTACGCTCGCAAGCTTGATGATGGTCGCTATGGGCTTGGCGATAGAGTAAATGCATTGGCAGCATTAGGACATACTGAGCTCAGTCAAAACAATCTCTTGGCGCGTCTCACGCAGGTGGCTAATGAGATTAAAGATACCTTAAATTGCGGCGTGCAAATTGCTAAGTGGTTTAGCGAAGGCCCAATTATTATTCAGTCCGTTGAACCAGACAGTCCGATTAGCATCATTACTCGTATCGGCTCGCGTATGCCTTTGACAACATCAGCCACAGGGCAATTATTTGCCAGCTATCAACCTGATGCGGTCATTCAGCCGTTGGTCACCGCTGAATGGCAGTCAAGTAATGCCGCAGCAGATATGACAGAGAAGTGGCAGAGCTTTACTCAGCTGCAAGCCAAAATTCGTACTCAAGGCTATGCAACCGTTACTGGTGATATGCTCATGGGTATTAATGCCATTACGATACCTGTGATATTGCCGCATCTTGCCAATAGTGTTGCTAATAGTGTTGCTAATAGTGTTGCTAATAGTGTTGCTAATAGTGTTGCCGATCTATCCGCGAGTAGTGACAAAACCGCTAGCGAGGCTCTACCGCTAGAATATGCCATCACTATCATCGGAACCACAGAGCAACTAACAATGAGTGAGCAACAGAACGTAGTCGAGCAAATACTAGCAATCGCACAGCGCTATCAAATAGCATAGCCAAAATATTAACTACAAGCTGATTGGCTATAGTAGAACCTTAATAAAATTAATACAGCATAGGAAACGCGCTCGATTAAACGCTACTTTTCTTGCTTGCTGTGACTGCGTCTCCAGAGGCTGCGAAAAATACCATTTAATCTTCCTGTACCATTTTTATAATGGTTTCACTATATCGCGTTATCGTGTCGAGAGATTTATTTACTCATGTTGTCTCACTAAGTCCATCCTCTAAACCACGCAGGCGCTACTTGCTGCTTTTGCTTTTTCGTATACATTATTAGCATCTAGACCAGTGGCATTGACTTCATCTAGATAGTGCTGCGAGCCTTCCATCAATGGGCCCCTCCAGTCGGGGTCATTGAGTGGGTCAGGGATATCGATCATGATATCGCCTTTTTCCTTGGCAGCAGCCATGGCTTTAGCATTACTGACGTCAAATACTTTGGAAACATTTGCTGCCATCTGCGCCCCTGAATTGTCATCAATCACTTTTTTGAGATCATCGGGCAACTTGTCATATTTGTCTTTGTTCATACTGATGACAAAGGTAGAGTTATAAAAAGGAATGTTGGTATGTGTATTGATGAGCTCATCAAGACGGAAGGCCTGAATGGGTTGCCACGTAAAGCTAAGCCCATCAATAACACCGCGCTGAAGCGAGGTATAAGTATCACTGGCAGGCATGCCAACGGGTGCGGCACCAGTTGCCTCGATAATGTGGCTAGCAACGGCAGAAGGTTGGCGAATACGTAAGCCTTTCATATCCGCTGGCGTGCGAATAGGCTTATCAACCGTATGAAGGGCGCCTTGTCCAGTCCCGATGAGCGCGAGCAGGTGAGTATCTTCGTACTCATTTTTAATGACACCCTCGTCATAAAGTTTATGCAGGATACAGCTTTGCTGCTGTGCGGTATTGGTAATACCGGGCAGTTCTACAATCTGCGTTAAAGGGAACCGTCCTGCGGTATATCCTTGCGCTTGCATACCGATATCAACGATGCCTTTTGCAGTCGCATCATAGGTAGCGCCCGGCTTACTGAGAGTAGCAGAAGGATAAATCTCAATCTTTAAACGACCGTTTGAGTCTTCTTCGATTTTCTTTGCCCATGGCTCCAATGCTTCGGTATTGATGTTGTCATTGGCCGTCATAAAGTGTGAAAATCTCAGAGTCGTCACGTCGCCTGTATTGACATCCACGCTTGAGGCTTGTTCATTTTGATCATTGTTAGAGCAGCCAGTTATCGCAACTGAGGCCGCAAAGAGTATGCCTAAAGGGAATTTTACTTTCATCATTGAGTCCTTTCATGATGGTTAAATATGGTTCGCTAGCTATGCCATCTCTTCATTATTTTGAACTGATCACTACTTATCTAATTTCAAAGTAATGATTGATAGATAATGTAAAAAAGGTAGCAAGTAGAAAGACGACGCAGTTACTCTCCGACAGGCGCAATGTCGCGTGCTTCAGCCAACTCATCACTATGCAAAAACTGCGTATGTGCTGGCGCGCGTTTGGTGCGAGACCACTCATCTAGCATGTCTTGCTTGATGGCATCTGTAATCATCGAGACCTTATCTTCTGAGGTCGGGTCGTCATAGGTCAACTCGAGACGATGTCCATTAGGATCGAAGAAATAAATAGAGTGGAAAATACCGTGATTGGTGACGCCAATGACATCGATACCTGCGGCCTCAAGATGCTCTTTGGCAACCATTAGCTCATCACGATCTTTGACTTTTAGCGCTAAATGTTGCACCCAGTTTGGGGTATTCGGATCAAAGCCCATTTCAGGCTGGTTGGGCACTTCAAAAAATGCCAACACATTGCCATTGCCAGCGTCCAAAAAGACGTGCATATAAGGGTCAAAGGCTTTAGTCGAAGGTACGTGATCTTCTGCAAATGCCAAGATAAAATCCATATTGAGGTTTTTCTTGTACCATTCGACGGTTTCTTTGGCATCCTTGCAGCGATAAGCCACGTGATGGATTTTTTCAATTTGAAAGCTCATATCAAACTCCTTTTGATAAGGCGTAGTATGAATGTAAGAGAAACGATGCCAGTACTAATAGACCAAATGTCATGATGGTTCTAACGGCTCAAATCTACTGTCACTACGCCTTTTTTCTATGCCATTATTATTCGTTAAAATCAAAGCTAAGTGCGGGCAGTACTTTGCCTCGTACTTCACCAAACCCAACACGCACGCCATTTTTTTCGCTATAGCCTTTCATAATGACGGTGTCGCCATCTTCGATGAAGGTGCGCGACTCACCGCCCTCAAGTGCTACGGGTTTGGTAGCATTCCATGCAATCTCTAGCATTGAGCCATAAGAATCAGGCGTTGGCCCTGAGATTGTGCCCGAGCCCATCATGTCGCCGATTTCTACTTTGCAGCCAGTAATAGTGTGATGCGTCAGCTGCTGCGCCATTGACCAGTACATGTACTTAAAGTTGGTCTCGCAAATGACCGTAGCCGTTTTTGCATTTTCAGGCAGTAGCTCAACGGATAGATTAATATCAAAGCTGTTATCACTGTCTTTTTCGTTCAAATAAGCCAGTGGCTTGGGTTCTTGGGTTGGGCAAGCGGTGCTAAATGGTGCCAATGCATCCATCGTGACTATCCACGGAGAAACTTGCGAGGCGAACGTCTTAGCATTGAACGGACCTAAAGGCACATATTCCCACTTTTGGATATCTCGAGCTGACCAGTCATTGAGCAGTACCATGCCAAAGATATGATCAGCCGCTTCATCTACGGCGATTGGTTGACCGATATGATTGCCTTTACCAACGACAAAAGCGGTCTCGAGCTCAAAATCTAGGCGCTTACAGGCAGAGAAAATAGGACGTTCATCAGGGTTGGGCTTTAGCTGACCTGAGGGACGTACGACATCATTTCTACTGACGATGACGGTACTAGCGCGTCCGTTATAACCAACTGGCATTTCGGTCCAGTTAGGTAGCAGGGCATTGTTTGGATCGCGGAACATCGTACCGACGTTGGTCGCGTGTTCTTTCGATGAATAAAAATCGGTAAAGCCCGGCACTTGAACGGGCAAATGCATGGTAACGTCTGCTTGCTTGAATAGCGCCTTTTTTTGCAGATCGGCATTATCACGCAAGTCGCTGTTGTCACTAGACAGTAGCGTTTGAATGGTCGTGCGTGCTTGCGTCCAATTGTCTCGACCAGATTCAATAAAGGCGTTTAGCGTCGACTGATCAAAATAAGGCCCGCCATTTAGACTCAATAATCCTTCTGACTCCAGTACAGACAAGTCTAGTACTTGATCGCCAATGGCAACCCCTGCACGGCGAGCACTATCTTTAGTGTCGCTAAAGATGCCATAAGGCAGATTGTGGATGGAAAAGTCAGAGTCCGCTTTGATGTCGATAAAAGAGGTGAGAGTACTGTCAGTCGTTGACATGATTTGCTCCTTGCTAAAAATATAATTTAATTACGTTATAGTTAATGACTTACGTATAATGTAATTTATTGATATGTTGATTGCAAGTTTTTTGTGCCATGTCTTTTGCTTGCTGATTGATGAAACAAACCATAAGCACAAAAAAAGGCCGAGCAATCGCTCAGCCTTTTTTCATTTCTTAGTCTTTACTTCTGATGAATTTAGTCTTTTAAAACATCTGCCATCGCGTTGGCCACATAGTCGATGTTACTGGTATTTAGGCCAGCTACACACATACGTGAGTTAGATACCATATAAATACCATACTCGCTTTGTAGGCGCTCGACCTGTTCAGGCGTCAATCCAGTAAAGCTAAACATACCGTTTTGACGCGTGATGTAGTCAAAGTTACGGTTAGGGATTTTTGCTTCTAGTACCGATTTTAGCTTTAGGCGCATGGCTTTGATACGGTCGCGCATGGCATAGACTTCACCAACCCACTGCTCATGTAGTGCTTCATCGTTCATGACGATATCAACCACATGACCACCATGTGATGGCGGGCTTGAGTAGATGCGGCGTACCATCGCATTTAGCTGACCAAATACGCGCTCGGCTTCGTCTACAGTGAGACAGACGACTGACAGACCACCGACACGCTCGCCATATAGCGATAAATTCTTAGAGAACGAGTTACTAACAAACAGTGGCAAGCCCATCTCAACGGCTTTACGAATAGCGTAAGCATCGCTGTCCATGTCTTCGCCAAACCCTTGGTAGGCGATATCCATGAATGGAATCAATTCACGTGCTTTGATGACGTTGAGTACCGTGTCCCATTGCGCTTGGGTTAAATCCAGTCCCGTTGGATTGTGGCAACAAGGATGTAGCAAGATGACATCGTTTTTGTTCAATGTCTCAAAAAACGCAATCATCTCATCAAATTTGATGCTGCTGTTGGCTTTGTCGTAGTACGGGTATTTACCGACTTCTACGTCAGAGCCTTCAAAGATAGCGATATGATTGCCCCACGTCGGATCGCTGACATAGCACTTGGACTGCGGGAACCATTCATGGATAAACTCAGCGCCCACTTTTAGCGCGCCAGAACCACCGATAGTGGCGATGGTCGCGACCAAACCGTCTTGTAAGATTTGTGCGTCTTTACCGAACAGTAATTCCTGACAGCCTTTGCGGTGTCCAGGCAAGCCTGCCATTGGTAGATAGGGACGCGGCGCGATAGGATCAGCAATACGCACTTCAGCTGCTTTTACACAGTCGAGTACAGGCAATACGCCACTCTCATCATAATAAATACCAATACCTAAGTTGACCTTGTTAGGATTGCTATCTGCTGAGTATTTTTCCATCAGACCCAAAATTGGATCGCCAGCGTAATAATCGATACGTTCAAACATGCCATTTCCTTATAAGAATATAAACCAAGCAGCCGAAAATCATAGAGCAAATTGACGATGAACTCAACATGAGAGTGGGTTATCTTGAGCAATTAATAAAATAAATCACCAAATATCTTATCTCTCTGCAGAGTAGACGAGTTTACGGCGTGATGCATTACTTGATCGACAGCGTTTCAGGCTGATGCAAGTCGTTGTAGTGGGTGGCAAAGTACGTTTGCAAAAACTGCTTAAAGGCAATCGTAGCAGGGGACAATGCCCGCGAGGCGCGCTGATAGATAAAGAACTGACGCATTTTTACCGGTTGCGTGAGGGGGCGCATTTGCAAGCCGTTGGCGCTGACCCAATCGATGACCTCAGGCATATAGGGAAGGCATAAGGTAATGCCAAACCCTTGACGGGTCATCTCAAGCGCGGTGGACATAAAGTTTACTTTGTAGCGTGCTTGCTGAATCTGAGCGGCAATAGCATCATCCAGCTCGGCAGTCACCTGCTCAAGGAAGGGGCCTTGCAGGGTAATAAGCGGAATATCTAATAAATCCTGCCACGTGATTTCGGTTTTTTGCGCCAGTGCATGGTTGTCTGGCATAACCACGCAAAATGGCAGCTTGTATAACAGATCAGCACCGATATCATCTTCAGTTTCTATAAAACCCAGCTCAGTCCCAACCCCCAAATCGACCTCAATGTCTTGAACATGCTTGAGCAAATTCTCTGCTGAGCAATCCAATAGTGACACCCCAATGTTTGGGTATTCCTTAGCAAATTGCGCGATGACGGCGGGCAGAGAGGACGCCGCAAACTGTGATACCGCTAAGCGCACCTGACCCTGAGCTAAGCTGGTCAAGCTGCTCGCTTCATTTTCGAACAGCTGCATCTCATTCAAAATACGCCGCGCTTGTGGTAGTAGGTGCCGTCCGACAGCGGATAGGGACAGCTGACGAGTAGTGCGATCAAACAACACGATACCAAGGCCAGACTCCAGCTCCTTGATTAGTCCGCTAACGGCAGACTGGGTCAGATACATCTGTTCGCTGGCACGAGTAAAACTGCCGTTGTCGGCGACTTTGATAAAGGCGGTCAATTGGCGAATGCTGATATTCATAAGTAAACCTGATAAATAAATCATAAAAAACAATTAGTCTTATAAATAAAGCTAATCTAATATAAATACAACGTCAACAATAAAGATTGATTACCAATCGTTTTATCGCATTTTTACCACCAATTGACATTAAGGATGATTGCAATGGCAGATTTATTTGATAACCCAATGGGACTAAATGGGTTTGACTTCGTCGAGTTCGCTTCCCCTCAGCCTGATGCGGTCGACGCATTGTTCAAACAGCTTGGGTTTGCACATATCGCCAATCACAGATCAAAAGATGTGGCGCTATATCGCCAAGGTGACATCAACCTAATCTTAAACCGCGAGCCAAAAAGCCAAGCCAGTTACTTCGTTGAAGAGCATGGCGCTGGTGCTTGCAGCATGGGGTTTCGGGTAAAAGACGCCAAAAAAGCCTATGAGCGTGCTGTGGAGATGGGCGCGCAGCCCGTAGAGGTGCCAACTGGCGTGATGGAGCTGAGACTGCCAGCGATTAAAGGTATCGGCGGCTCACTGATCTATTTGATTGACCGCTATAAAGACGGCGAGTCTATCTACGATGTCGACTTTGAGTTCTTTGCAGATGTGGATAGAAACCCTGTCGGCTATGGCTTCAAAGTCATCGACCATCTAACACATAACGTCTATCGCGGACGCATGGCGTACTGGGCAAAATTCTATGAGCGCATCTTTAATTTCCGCGAGATTCGCTATTTTGATATCAAAGGCGAGTACACGGGGCTGACCAGTAAGGCCATGACAGCACCGGATGGCAAAATCCGTATTCCGCTAAACGAAGAAGCCAAGCAGGGCGGTGGACAGATTGAAGAGTACTTGATGCATTTCAATGGCGAAGGTATTCAGCACATTGCGCTCGCCAGTGATGACTTGTTTGCCAGTATCGATATGCTAAAAGCCGCCGGCATTCCACTTATGACTGCACCAAATGCAGCCTACTACGAGATGCTTAGCGAGCGCTTACCAAACCATGGTGAAAACGTCGCTGACTTGCAAACGCGCGGTATCTTGCTAGACGGTACAACAGAGGGCGGCGCACCGCGTCTACTGCTACAGATTTTCTCTGAGACCATCTTAGGCAGCCCAGTATTTTTTGAATTTATCCAGCGTAAAGGTGATTATGCAGACGGTTTTGGTGAAGGTAATTTCAAAGCATTGTTTGAATCGATAGAGCGTGACCAAGTGCGTCGTGGCACAGTCGGTCAGCAAGAGACCAATCAATCAGAAACAGAAACGCCGTAGATCACACTACATTTAGAAAAAATTTAGAAAACAAACGGACAAGGCAAAAGGAGTTTGGCTTGTCCTTAATAGATACCCTTTAACAGGTACTTTTCAATAGATACGTTACTGACAAGTATAGATATAAAGGTAACGTACTCACTGCGATAAAAGGAACACAGGCATGGAACGCCTCTCACAGATAGATTCTCCTAATACAGCCATCGGTGCCAATAGTTCTGTAGCCAATCAGCAGGGCGGTGATGCGTCTGCTCATCATAACGCGACCGATAAAAAGCAGCCCTATATCTCACATCAGCCAGATGCCAACGGTCATATTCATTATAGTGACGATGAAAATGCAATGTGGCAGGCGTTGCTTACGCGTCAAGCTGAGCAAATCCCTAACCGCGCTTGCCCCGCCTATCTAGAAGGTTTGACGAAGCTAAATCTACCGACGACGCATATCCCGCAGTTGCATGATATCGATGAGGTGCTACAAGCGACCACCGGTTGGCAAACCGCTGCTGTGCCTGCATTAATCAGCTTTGGCAAATTCTTCAAACTACTCGCCAATAAATCCTTTCCTGTCGCGACGTTTATTCGCCGATTTGAGGATATGGACTATATCGAAGAGCCGGATATTTTTCACGAAATCGTTGGACATTGCCCGCTGTTGACTCATCCAGCCTTTGCAGCTTTTAACGAGACGTATGGCAAGCTTGGTCTAAGTGCAACCAAAGAAGAAAGATGGTTTTTAGCACGGTTGTATTGGTTTACCATCGAGTTTGGATTGGTCGGCAGTCGTGTCGAAAATCGTAGAATCTATGGCGGTGGTATATTGAGCTCGCCTTCTGAAACGATCTACGCACTTGATCGGACGCCGCAAGAGCTTTCAATCGCTCAAAATAAGCCGCAATCTCAACCTGAACACCGAGCATTTGATTTGCTTGATGTACTGCGTACGCCTTATCGTATTGATCAAATACAGCCGATTTATTACGTGATTGACGAATTAGATACGCTATTTGATATCGTTGATAGCGACATCATGGGTACGGTCAAGCAGGCGATGTCACTTGGGTTATTTGAGCCGACCTATCCAGAAAAAACCCGTTAAAATTTAAATGTAAACGTAAATGCAATCACTTCAGTACCGAGTATTGAAATAGCGATACAGTTATTTCAACATGGATGTACGAGTATTAAAAAAACAGCTATTAAAAACAAACAACTTAAAAGGATTTTATTATGACAGCTCTATCACAAAACAGTTGCGAAGCCTGCCGCATTGGCGCACCAAAAGTCGACGATGCCGAGGCACGCGAGCTATTACCACAAATTCCTGATTGGTCATTGATTGAGGTAGATGGTATCCAGCAATTGCAGCGTCAGTACAAATTTAAAAACTTCGTCGCAGCGATGGATTTTGCCAACCAATTGGCAGACATTGCTGAAGCAGAAGGGCATCATCCGGGTATATTGGTAGAGTGGGGCAAAGCGACCGTCACATGGTGGTCACACAGTATCAAAGGTCTGCATCGTAATGACTTCGTCATGGCGGCTAAAACCGATGAGTTACTTGATAAGTAACTCATAAGTCATTCGGTTATTCACTAGCAAATCAGTTCTCTAACGCTCCCAAATTCAAACCCAATCTAATGCCAGCCTGAGCTGGCATTTTAAGGATGTGTCATGCCACCAAAACCGCTCACCCAGATCAGCGCCAAGCTTGCCTTTATTATCTCAGCCATCGTCATTGCTATTAT